>NZ_JAVIWI010000001.1:2018158-2690878 GCF_034314085.1 Undibacterium sp. 5I1 | reverse complement strand
CTTGAATCAGTGGCAAAAAATGTTCAAACTGAATTACGCCATCCATGACGATACGTAACTCCGCCTCCCAGCCTGTTGCCGTGCGCTTGACCCTTTGCTCCAGCTCTTCTGCTGCCAATAATAAATGCCGTCCTTGCGTCAATAATTCTTGCCCGGCCGTAGTTAGCTTGGCGCGGTGACCGCGTCGATCAAATAGCAGCACGTCCAGATCATCTTCCAGTTTGCGGATACTGTAGGTGATGGCGGAAGGCACTTTATCTAAGGCGCTTGCCGCTGCCGCAAAGCTGCCTTTGCGGTCGATGGCATCCAAAATTTGCAGTGCTTCGAGAGTTAAATTCATGGTGAATCATTCTTATACAAAAATACTGAACGAGAAGTAGAAAATATTCCCCTTATATTCAAGTTCTGGCAGGTATATATTGCATCACATCATATCAATTATTTGAATAAGGTAGGGTTTCCACCAACCCTAAAAATACGATGCTGACAGTTCATAAATCAGAACAACGCGGCTATGCCGAGCACGGCTGGCTGAGATCTCATCACAGTTTTTCCTTTGCCGATTACCACGATCCGGCACACATGGGTTATGGTCCTTTGCGCGTGATTAATGACGATCATATCGCGGCCGGAATGGGGTTTGGGACGCATGGTCATAAGGATATGGAAATTATTACCTACGTGCTTGAAGGAGCGATTGCGCATAAAGACAGCATGGGCAATGGCAGCACCATTCTCCCGGGTAATGTGCAGTACATGAGCGCCGGAACAGGCGTTCGTCATTCTGAATTTAATCCCTCTGCGGACAATCCCACGCACTTATTGCAGATCTGGATACAGCCGTCCGTGATTAACGCGACACCAGCTTATCAGGAAAAACATTTTAGTCGGGAAGACAAAGCTGGTCGCCTGCGCCTGGTTGCGTCGCCCGATGGTGCGGATGATTCCATTAAAATCCGTCAAGACGCGCGTTTGTATATTGGTCTGTTTGACGGCGAGCAAGCGAGTAGTTTGATCTTATCGAAAGATCGCCTTGCCTATATCCATCTGGCAAGCGGTCAACTGACTGTCAACGGCGTGCAGTTGTCAGCGGGCGATGCGGTGAAATTGCGTGAAGAGGAATTAGTGCAGTTGGAAGCGGGAAAGCAGGCAGAAGTGCTGGTGTTTGATTTACCAAAATAGTTTGGCTAAGCCGATCGGTAAACATACTCTGACGCGATGATTGATGAATGAAATAACGAAATAACGAAATAACGAAATAACTAAAAGGAACTCCCATGAAAAAAGTAGCGATTGTGTACCACTCAGGTTATGGCCACACTAAAAAAGCAGCAGAAGCAGTCCATGCAGGTGCCGCAGCGGCAGGTGCAGCAGCAGAACTGATTGCGATTGATGCCGAAGGCAATATCGCTGATGCCAACTGGGCCAGTCTGGCAGAAGCTGATGCGATCATCTTTGGATCACCGACCTATATGGGCACGGTTTCCTGGCAGTTTAAGAAGTTTGCTGATGCCACGTCCAAGCCTTGGTATTCACAAGTATGGCGAGATAAAATCGCTGGCGCTTTCACCAATTCTGCCAGCATGAATGGCGATAAACTGTCGACGCTTCACTACCTGTTCACCCTGTCGCAACAGCATTCCATGATCTGGGCTGGTACTGGATTGATGCCATCCAACAGCAAGGCAGCGCAGCGTAATGACGTTAATTATCTGGCCAGCTCTTCTGGCTTAATGACGCAATCACCGTCTGATTCTTCGCCAGAAGAAGGTCCGTTGCCAGGCGATTTAGAAACCGCAAAATTATTTGGTAAGCGTATTGCAGAAGTGGCTGCACGGTTCACTAAGTAATGATCCGGCTGCGATAGATGAGTTGATTTGCGGAGGGATGGCTAGCGGAGTTGATCAAGGAAGTGAATCAACGAAGTTAAGCCATTAAGTGAAGCAATCTGATCCATCAGCAGACCCGTCAACATTTTAGCGCCAAAAAAAGCCTGCTCAATGAAAATTGGCAGGCTTTTTCTTTTTTTGATGAGAATACTACCGAGGCCTAATATAATTACTCCTACCCCGTATATTGCAGTTGTCCATATAAAGTCTGGACAATACGGCATATTTGTAAAAAATAAAGGGGAGTATATATAAAGCCTTGATTAAATCTACCGCTTTGGCCTGCCATTTTCAGCCTATTGCCAATACATCAGACAAGGTGGAATCAGCAGCAGCAATGCCAGTACCAGATACATTAATTGCAGCGGGATCATCCACTTTGCCCAAGTTGCCCAGGGTATCCGTGCCAAGGCCAATACGCCGACAGTAATGCCAGATGTCGGGATCATCGGTGTCGTAAATTCACCAAACTGAAAAGCCAGAATCGCGGTTTGCCGCGTCACCCCGACCAAATCCGCCAATGGAGCCATGATCGGCATGGTCAACGCGGCTTGTCCGCTACCTGAGTGGATGAAAAAGTTAATCACGGTTTGGATCAGAAACATTTTTTGCGCCGCAAACACCGGGCTGGCTGACTGCACAAATGGCATCAGACCATGGAGCATGGTGTCGATGATATTGGCGTCCCGGGCGAGGATCATGGTGCCGCGTGCCAGGGCAATCACCAGCGCAGTGGTGACCAGATCTTTTGCGCCTTGTAAAAATGCCTCGATAAATTCGTCCGAGCTTAATTTGCCGACGACGCCGACGATGATCGCCATGACTAAAAACAATGCCGCAATCTCATTAATAAACCACTCATACTTGACGACGCCCAGCACCATAACGCCCAACGAGGCCGCAAATAACAGCAAGACTAATTTATGCGTGACAGTGACACCGGTAAAGTGCGTAAACTCATCGTGCTTGAGACTTTTTCTTTTCTCTTGATCAAGTTCAAAGGTCGGACTTTTCTCTGGTGATTGTTTAATTTTCGCGGCGTACCACATTAAAAAGCCGATGGTCAGAGTGGTAGCAATCACCCACACAATCACACGGTATTGCAAGCCAGAAAACACCGGCACACCGGCGATGCCCTGCGCGATACCGACATTAAACGGGTTTAAAAATGCCGCAGCAAAGCCGACTTGCGATCCGATAAACGGGATCGAGACTCCCACAATCGAGTCATAGCCCAAGGCCAATGCCAGCGGGATAAAAATCAAAATAAAGGGGATCGCTTCTTCACTCATGCCAAAGGTCGCACCGCCGAGCGAAAACATAGTGACAAAGACCGGGATAATCATTGCCCGGATGAATGCAGAATTGGTGTGCGCCTTTGCCACCGACTTGATCATAGAATCGATCGCCTCGGTTTTTTGCAACACGGCAAACGCACCGCCGACAATCAGCACAAAGCCGATGATCAGCGCCGCTTCAACAAAACCTTTGATTGGCGCCATCATCAAGGCCACAAAACCTTGCGGATTGCTGGTGATGTAATGGAAGGTGGCAGGATCGATCAAAGTTTTGCCATTGACGACGTGCGTATCGTATTTGCCGCCGGGCACTAGCCAGGTTGCTAGCGCAATTAAGGCCAATAGAGAAAACAGCAGCACAAAGGTGTTGGGGAGTTTGAGTTTTTTCATTTTTTGCATCTCCAATATTGGCGGATATTCATATACTCCCCCTTATTTATTTAAAATATCCCTCATTGTCCAATGATTATATGGACGATTAAATATACATAGTGGGAGTATATATATTCACTGCGCTTGCGATATCGACTGAACGTAGCTCAAAGCTAATCTCAAAGCGACAATAATTTCCCTGTCCGGAACGGCACAGTCCCCGCGATTTTCGCAATCGCCATTCCGCGCTGTACATAACGGTAGGCGGTGCGGGCAAACATTTTTCCACCGACTTTGGCGATGAGCGGGGTTGTTTTGCCAGAAATCGGATCAATCACCTCGCCGATGATGTCGCCTTGTTGCACCATGTCACCCGGTTTTTTTGAGAACACCAGCATGCCAGCATGCGGCGCGGCGATTGGTAGCACGGCTTCTAACGGCGTCGGTGCACAAAATGCGGCGGGCAGAGGTGGCGTTGCGATGTCGAGCTGTCCTTTGTATGCGAGGTAGGCAATTAAGGCATTGGCATCTTGCTCTGCCAGCTCATGCGCGACATCGACTTCTCCGCGTAGTTCGACCGTGACCGGGACGCAGGCAAATGGAATTGGGAATTGATCTTTAAAATGGTTCGCCAGCTCCCACCAGAGCCGACCACAGGTTTCATCAAACGGATCGTCGCCAGATTCGGTAGCGAGTAGCATTGCCTCCGCACCCAGATAGCGTGCCAGCGGCAACACCTCTTCGGCGACTGGTGTGCCGGTATATAAATGCATTACAGACTGATTGTCACAGTGCAAATCCAGAACGATGTCAGCATCACATGCCAATGATTGCAAGGTTTTACGTAAAGAGTCCGCCTCGCTCGCCGGCTGCCATTGCGCCAACAACAAGAGCACTTGCTCACGGATGATGCTGACATTTTTATTGATGTCACTTCCGAGTAGCGTAGCTAAGCTCTCGCGCAATACCGGTATTAAATTGCGGTAGCCGCGATTAAAGTTGATGCCCGAGGCCAAATCAAAACGCCCAAATGGCTCACCCTGAATCGCCTGGTCCAGACCAATCGGATTAGCCAGCGGTACCAGCACAATCTCACCCCGAATTTTTCCATTTGCCTCTAAGGCTTCTAGCTGCGCGCGCAGATGATGGGCCACCAACATGCCCGGAATTTCGTCCGCATGCAAAGACGCTTGGATGTAGGTTTTGAGCGATCTGGGGACGCCATTCGTACTATTCGTACCATTGCTTCCATCATTGCTGGCGGCTTGCCCAAAGTGATAGCTGACAAATTGACGCTGGGTGCCGATGCTGCGCGCTTCTAGCAGGTGAGTTTTGATTTCCATATTATTTTAATTGGTGTGGTTGCGTAGGGGTTGTATTTTTGGGCAATGCTAATTTTTCAGATGCAAAGGCGGATCTCACTTTGGATTGTCTATTTTTTTCAAGAGTTCTGTAAAACCTTGATGAAAAAATAAACAAAGCGCGGACAGGCGGTAATCAATTGAAATCATTATGACGTATTTTTTACACAAAATGAAGTTATGCAAAAAAATTTACAAATAATGTTGAGTTTGTTCAAAATCAGATATACGATTCATTTCAGCAAAAATGTTTTAAACAAAATTGAAATACAAATAAGACGTGATGTGATTTTTTATTTGTATGATGTAGTCCCTGTTTTCTTTAGACTGAAAAATCCTTATGGTTAAGTCGATCACCCCAAATGTAGTCAATACCGAGGCAGCTACGCCAGAGGTCGCTTTTGCGCAATCCAAACTCGGCAAGATCCTGATTAAGACTCTGACTGAGGGATCGTCCTCATATCAAAGCATTGCGGATTATTTGTTGCGTAATCAGGTCAGAGTAACTGCCTTGGGGATAGAAGATTTAGCGCAAAGTTGCCAGGTATCGACCGCAACGATCAGCCGCTTTGCCCGCGATATTGGTTTCTCCAATTATGCTGCGATGCGTAATGAAGTAGCGGAGACTTTGCAAAGTGTATTTCAGCCAGTAGAAAAATTACGCAATACCATCGAGCGTCGCACGCAAGAGACTAATCCTGCTATTACCAGTCTTGAATACGCATTAGCCAATACCGATGCGACAAAACAAAACTTGTCGATTGAGGTCTTAAACCAGGTGGTGAGTAAGTTAGTCAAAGCGCGCACGGTCTACGTCATGGGCTTTGGCTTAAGTGCGCATCTGGCAGGGATGTTAGCGCTGCATTTACAGCCATTTTGCTCGCATGTAGTTGAGGTGGTGGGTTATGGGGGTACCGAGGTTGCTGCCGGACATTTGGCCAGTATTTCTGATAAAGATGTCCTGATCCTGATCTCTTTTCCGCGCTATGCCAATGACGCCATCAAGTTAGCGCAATTCGCGCGTGATCATGACACCTGCATCGTATCGATGACCGATTCAACCGCGTCGCCATTGGCGGCAGTCGGCGATTTTTTATTATTGGCACCGAGTACTCATCCGGTTTTGCCAAGTAGTTCCATTGCGGCCATCGCGCTGATCGAAGCTTTAGTCAGCAGTCTGATGGTATCCAATCGTAAGAATGTAGAAAAGGCGATGAAGCTGACCGAGGCTTTATCCGCTTATTTACATGGGTCTGACGCGAGCTCCAAAAGCAGTAGCAAGGAGCTAGCAATGAGAAAGAAGAAGAAATCAGAATCTGACTAGGACCTAAACAGCAGTTTTATTTAATCCCGGTCGGAGTTGAAAAAAATGGCTTTTAAAAAGCCAGGGTGAACTGCTGTCTAAAAATTTTGGTGCACTGGTGCTCAGCTTATAAGTGCTTCAGTATTTTTGTGATTCAAATGTTGGGTTAGTCCTTTGGAGTTAGTGCGTTGAGTGTTTGATTTTTTATCTTGTAAAAAAATTGTGAGGGGAAGTGAAAATGAAAAATAAAAGTAGAGAAATACAGACCAGGCCAACGATGATTGCTTTATCTATTCGTTATGCTTTAGGTTTGTCGGCGGTCTTGGGTTGTGTCAGTCCTTCCGCGTTTGCACAAGCGGAGGCTGATGCAGCTAGAGTACAGCGAGTAGAAATCACAGGATCGTCCATCAAGCGGTTAGATGCAGAAACTGCGATGCCTTTGCAAATTTTGACCCGTGCTGAAATTGATAAAAGTGGCGTGACAACCGCAGCCGAATTATTGAGCAAAATATCCGCCAGTGCAGCTGCCTTAACTGACGGTGCCAGCTTTAGTGATAACGGTGGAACACAGCGCGGCTTTAATGGCGCCAACTTACGCGGTATCGGCGTATCTTCAACTTTGATTTTGTTGAATGGCCGTCGCCTCGCAAACTTTGCATCGCCGGGTAATTCTTCTGGTGTTGATTTAAATTCCATCCCCGCCGCAGCGATTTCTCGGGTTGAGGTGTTGAAGGATGGTGCGTCCGCAATTTATGGTACGGATGCGATTGGTGGCGTCATTAACTTTATCACGCGTCCTGATTATCAGGGCGCTGAGGTCTCTGCTTATACCGGTGGTACCCAACATGGTGGTGCAGGTAAAAATATCGTGACCTTATCCGGCGGTTTGGGTGACCTGACTAAAGATCGCTACAACGTTATGGCCGTGGTGAACGTGCAAGATAGTCAAAGTCTGCGTTCTACGCAAAGAGACTGGATTGGTTCTGCCTACCAACCAGATATTAATCTGGACGTCAGCAGCTCTAATACTTATCCGGCAAACGTGCGTCGTACTAAAGCAAGCGGCAGTGCAACTGGCTCACGCTTAAACCCAAGCGCGCCAAACTGTAATCCGCCATCAACAGTGTATGCGCCAGGTAGTTTTGTCGGTAGTCAGGCCTGTTTGTATGACTATATGCACGACACAGAGATTTTCCCTGAATCCAAACGTTTTTCTCTGTTATCGCGCGGCCAGTATGCCTTGAATGAGGACACGACTTTATTCGCAGAGGTATTGCACAGCGATACTAAGACTACCTACCGTATCAGTCCTTTAACGGTCAGTGATCTTAATTATCCATTACCAAGCGCGGGTGGGATTTATTATCCAAGCAGTTTAATCACCACTAATCAAACCCCTTTGCGCGTAGGTTTGCGTTTGAGCGAAGCAGGTCCCCGTACGAATGAAGTCGATGCCGTTGCACAGCGTATCGTATTAGGCGCTAAAGGTAGCGTTGCCGGTTGGGATTACGACACCGCATTGAACCATAGCGTTAGCACTGTCGATGATAAATACGTCAATGGATATGTTCGTACCTCCTTGTTTAATGCGGCATTTCTGAGTGGGAAAATTAATCCGTTTGGACCTTCTGGTGCCGATGGCCTGGCACTGTTAAATGCTGCAAAAATTAGTGATGCGGCGCGTCATTCGCGTGGTACGACCGATTCATTGGACGCTAAAGCATCGCGTGAACTATTTGATATGGCAGGTGGTAAAGCCGCAGTTGCAGTTGGTGCAGAATATCGTCGTGAAAAATTAGACTTTACTCCTTCCGCTTTATTGGCTGCGGGTGAAATCCGTGGTGATGGTGCTGCGGCTGCCTATGGTGGTGACCGTGACGTGAAGGCTGTTTATGCTGAGTTTAATTTCCCGGTATTAAAAAATGTGGAGACACAATTCGCACTCCGTCATGATCGTTATAACGACGTCGGTGGAACCACAAATCCTAAAGTCGGTGTCCGCTGGAATCCAACTAAAGAAATCATTTTCCGTGGTTCTTACGGCACTGGTTTCCGCGCACCGACCCTGACTGATTTGCATGAGCCAGCACGTGTAGGGCAAACCAGTGGTGTGTATAACGATCCTTTGGGATGTATCAAAGTCGGGGCGATTGATAACACAAAAAATCCTGATTACTGTGGTATCCAGCCTAATCTGATCAAAGGCGGTACCGCTGATCTGAAACCAGAAACATCCAAGCAATACTCGTTTGGTTTTGTGTTTGAGCCTATGCGTACTTTGACGACCTCGATTGATTACTGGCGCATTCAGAAGTCCGATACGTTGTTAGCTAACGAGGGCGCTTACTTTAGCGATCCTACGCATAACTCGGCATATGTGGTGCGCGCTGCTGCTGACCCAACTTTGCCTGGGATTCCTGGGGCGATTGTGTCGGTCGATGGCCGTACGCATAACATCGGTACCTTAGATACCTCAGGAATCGATCTGAATGTGAACTGGCGTTTACCTGCAAATGACATCGGCAAATTTGCTGTGTCTTTAAACGGTACTTATGTATTCGATTACAAAACTAAAACTACCAACGCGAGTCCAGAAATCAATGGTGTTGGCGTGTTCACCGATACTCAAGTGGTTCAACGCTGGCGTCATACCTTGACGTTTGATTTTGATCGCGGTCCTTGGGGTGCTACTTTGCAGCAGACGTTCTATCAAGGCTATCAAGATCAAAATCCTAATCCAGATGGTTCGGTACGTCGTGTTGGTTCGTATGCATTGTGGGATATGAGTGGTAGCTATAAGTTGTCTAATGCGACCAGCTTCCGGGTAGGTATCAAAAACTTGTTAGATACCAATCCGCCGCGCTCTAACCAGGTGTATAGCTTCTTAGCGGGCTATGATCCTAGTTACACGGATCCACGTGGACGCTTCTTTTATGCTTCAGTGAATTACGCTTTTAAATAACATTAAGTCATATTTAAAAGTGGGGTGGCATGCTGTATGCCTCCCCATTTTTCTATCTTTATGACGTATGACGCAGCGATGTATCGCTAGATGATTTTTCAGTGGATCTGTTCTCATGAGTAATTTGTTGTTATTTTTTTTGCGTCAATGTAAACGCATCAGTATTGTTTTCTTTATTCTTACTTTTGGTATGGTGCATGCCCAAACCAGGCTAGACCCAGCCAAGCCGGAGGCAGCAGGCACGCTGGTGATTATTGGCGGTGCTTTGCGCACTGATAATGCTGTAGTGTGGGAAAAAATAGTCGCTTTAAGTGGTGGCAAGGGCGCCAAAATTGCAGTGATTCCGGCTGCTGCTGCCAATCCCGAAAATGCGGGGAAAAATATAGCAGATACCTTAAACCGTTATGGTGCCCGCGCATTTGTGGTGCCGTTAGCGATCAGGCTCAAGGGGTCAGATTATCAAAATGTCGCGAATGATCCATCAGTAGCCTCACAAATTCGTGCCGCTGGCGGAGTCTATTTTTCTGGTGGAGATCAAGGGCGAATCACGCAAGCTTTAGTTAAGCCAGATGGTACCAAGAGCGCAGCATTAGAGGCTATTTGGGATGTGTATCACCGAGGGGGCGTCATTGCTGGTTCTAGCGCCGGAGCGGCAATTATGAGTAGCACGATGTTTTATGACGCCAAGGCCGTTTTACCTACTTTGCAGTTTGGCGTAAATGAGGGAAAAGAAATCGCACCTGGCCTTGGATTTATTGGCGACCAAGTGTTTGTTGATCAGCATTTGATTATTCGCGGCAGGTTTGCGCGGATGATCCCGTTAATGCTGAAAAAAAATTACAAACTAGGTTTGGGGATTGATGAAAATACCGCCATGATTGTGCAGGGTATGGCAGATATCGAAATCCTGGGATATAAAGGCGCAATACTGATGGATCTTAGCGAGGCGATATCCGACGCTCAATTGAATGCATTTAATATTAGTAACGTAAAAATAAGTTATCTGGATCGTGGCGATCGTTATAACCTGCAAACGAAGGTTTTAATCACGTCAAAAGAAAAGCAAAAAGGAGTAGTAGATCCTGCAAATCCTTACAATGCAGAGAAGAAATTTTATCCAGACATATTAGGAAACACGACAGTAGTAGATTTGATGCAGGATTTAATTGATAATAAGCAACTTCAGACAAAAGCGCTTGCTTTTGGTGATCCGGAAGCTCCAAATGCAGAAGCTGGATTTGAATTTACGTTCAGTAAGACTGCCGAAAGTAAGGGTTACTTTTCTAGCGCGCTAGGCTCTGACGCTTATACGGTAATGAATATTCGGATGGATATTCGACCTATCGTAATGCAAACGCCTTTATATCGATATAAATGAGCTTTTTTTTCGTTTAGACGTGGTATTCTTTTGAAAAATGAGTTATTTTACTCTTTTATTTCTGTAATAAAATTACATTTTAATTTATTCCACCTAGGTAATTAATTTTATGGCCTGGTTTAATAATAATTAAATTTGTAATTTTGCTACATTATTGATGTTTTTAAATGAGTGTTTTGCATTCGTAGCAAAAGTTTCAATGATCATAAAAATAGCTGATATCAGATTTGATAAGTCTACTCTGATGCTTGCAAATTTTGAAAAAATGAACGATGCTCTTCGTTTTTTAAAGCACAAACTAATTCGTCGCTAGCGAAAAATAAGTGATGCATAGTTTGTTAGCAGTTTAAAAGTCTTAGTAGTGCATAATAATTCGTAATGTGGTCTCGACTCTGTTTTTTGCATTTAATTAAGCATTAAATTCAGAGGAGCATATTTTTGTAAATGTGGTAACAGGAGGATGGTAGGTATGGATTTTTCAAATCACCAGCAAGAGCCGGGCAAGAAGGTGTTCGGGATAGGGCTGGTAATCGCATTTCACATATTGCTCGTGTATGCCCTGATCAACGGACTCGGCGTCAAAGCAGTCGAATACATCATGAAGCCGATGGAAACCAAGCTGGTCGAAGAGATCAAGCCACCGCCACCGCCGCCAGATGTACCGCCACCGCCACCGCCCAAGCTGATGGCACCACCGCCGCCGTTCATACCACCGCCAGAAGTTCAGGTGCAACAACAGGTCGTCACGCCCAACACCATCACCCAGGTATCCCAGGTCAAGCCGGACAGCAATGTCCTGCCTAAAACGGTCGCCCAACCTGTTGTCGAAAACAAACCCGCCGGTCCCTCCATGGTACCAGGGGTGATTGACTTCAACGCCGCCGGTTGCAAACCAGAATACCCAAGAGCCTCGTTACGCAACGAAGAAACCGGCACCGTCATGCTCTCCGTCGTCATCGGCGCTGACGGCAACGTCACCGACGTCAAGATCGACAAATCCAGCGGATTCAGAGGACTCGACAACGCCGTACGTGCCCAATTACTCTCCGGCACCTGCAAAAACAAACCCGGTACCGTGGACGGCAAGCCCCAAACGACCACCACCAAAGTGCAATACGTCTGGAAGCTCGACTAAGACTGCCTAAGACATATTGGAAATAAACACGAGAAATACCAGCAGTACCAAGAAACACACCAAACCTGGGTCAGCCAAGCCACACGCCAAGCCAGCCCGGGTCAGCACTACCGAACAAAGCAATACTAGTAACTCTTACAGTAAGTCTCGCAGTAACTCTAAGTAAGGCCAAGCAAACGCCAGCCAAGCCAGGCAAACGTAAGCCAACCCAAATAACAGCAACAGTAACAACAACAGCATTTGACATGCCAATTTACGAAGGAAGTACGCACATGAAATTCAGTCTGAAAGCCCTCCTGGCCGCCGCCGTGATTACCCTCACCACCAGCGTCGTCACTGCCCAAGCCCAAACACCAGAAGCCAGTGCTCCTGCCGCCTCCGCCAGCGCCGCCGCACCAGCTGCAGCCGCCCCGGCAGAAGCCCCAGCCGCCACTGACCTCACACCAGCCGCAGCCCCAATAGACAAAGACAAAGTCGTTGACAACCCATACGGCCTCGACGCCCTCTGGAAAGGCGGCGACTTCGTCACCAAAGGCACACTCTTCCTCCTGTTCATCATGTCCATGGGCAGCTGGTACATCCTCATCACCAAAATTATTGACCAATTCAAATTAGGTGGCCAAGCCAAAGAAGCGCAAACCAAGTTCTGGAAAGCCGCCTCCGTCAACGCTGGCGTCACCAGCCTCAAAGAAGGCAGCCCATTCCGCTTCATCGCCGAATCCGCCACCAAAGCCAGTGACCACCACGAAGGTGCTCTGTTAGAACAAATTGACCTCAACTCCTGGATCTCCATGTCCATCCAACGCGCCGTCGACAAAGTACAAAGCCGTCTGCAAGATGGTCTGGCTTTCCTCGCCACCGTTGGCTCCACCGCACCATTCGTCGGACTGTTCGGAACGGTATGGGGTATTTACCACGCGCTGACCGCCATTGGTGCAGCAGGACAAGCCTCCATTGACAAAGTCGCCGGCCCAGTTGGTGAAGCCTTGATCATGACCGCCATTGGTCTCGCTGTGGCGGTTCCAGCCGTACTCGGTTACAACTTCCTGGTACGTCGCAACAAAACTGCCATGGAAAACATCCGTGCCTTCAGCGCTGATCTGCACTCCGTCGTCTTGTCTGGCGTGATGTCCAAAAAAGCCTAAGTCGTGAAGGAGTACTTACCAGGCAAAGCTGCAAACGACCGCAGCCAAGTAAGTATCAGGTAAATACCCCAAAACGCAGCGCACAACAGCAAGCAACACCAGAAGAGGTGGCAGCGCCACCTCCTCCTGAACAAAACACAAAGTACAGTATCTGTCATCTGAAAGAGAACACACTATGGCAATGGCAATCGGCAACGATGGTGACGGCGAAGACGAAGTCAACAGCACCATTAACACCACCCCATTGGTCGACGTCATGTTGGTTTTGCTGATCATCTTCCTGATCACCATCCCCGTCGTCACCCACACGGTTCCGGTCAAGCTCCCAGCGGAAATTAACCAACCGTACAAAACCAAACCAGAAAACATCACCATCGCCATTAACAAAGACGGTGACATGTTCTGGAACGAAGCCCCGGTCGCAGACACCAATGTTTTATTTGAGCGTCTCAAAGCGGTCACGAACCAAGTACCGCAACCGGAACTCCATATTCGTGGCGATCAAAACACCCGCTACGAATTTGTCGGCAAAGTCATCCTCACCGCCCAGCGCGCCGGGATCGCCAAGGTCGCCTTTGTAACAGAACCACCGCCGAAGAACTAAGTAAGACAGAGTAAGAACGAAGCAAGAACCAAGTAAGAACGAAGCAAGAACCACGGCAGTCACCAGCGGTAAGAGTGAAAGAACGAAAGGAATAGTATGGGTATGCAATTAGGCTCAGGCAACTCGAGCGAACCGGAAGTCATGATCGAAATGAACATGACCCCCCTGATCGACGTCATGTTGGTCTTGATTATCATGTTAATTATTACCATCCCAATTCAGAACCACGCAGTCAATCTGAATATGCCGGTGAATTCACAATCCAAACAAACCGATCCACCAATCGTGATCTCGATTGACGTCGACTTTGATGGTACGGTATTGTGGGACGGTGTAGCGATTCAGAATAATGCCGAGTTGGAATCCAAACTGACGGCAGTGGCGGCGACGCCGAATCAACCGGAAGTGCATTTACGTCCGAACAAGCTGGTACCGTACAAAGCGGTGGCACATGTGATGGCCGAGGCGCAACGACTGGGTGTTAATAAGATCGGTATGGTTGGTAATGAGCAGTTCTTGAAGTGATGCGTTAAAAATTGCTAGAAAAAATTACTTTGATGACAGCTTAAGAGCCAGATCAAATAAAAAGGCTCCAATTGGAGCCTTTTTTACGACGACTGATATGACTTTATGGTCTATCGCTAGCCTAATAATATTATTTTGAAACTTGCTCTGCCTGTTCCGATCCAGCTTCAGGCGCGATACTGGTGATCTCTAATTTTTTGCAATGAGGACATGACTTGCCCGGCACATACCATGAGGAAAGCTGCTCTCGTGGTGTGACCACGGCCCGGCATGCATAGCATTGTTCGGTGTCTGTCGCTTCTAACTGCGGGTTAAGTGCAGTCCGATAATCGAAGACGAAGCAGTCGCCGTGATAATGCGCGCCACCAACTTCTTCAAAATATTTCAAAATGCCACCTTCAAGCTGATAGACATTATCAAATCCTACGTTTTGCATGTGAATAGCGGCTTTTTCGCAGCGAATTCCACCTGTGCAAAAGGTAACGACAGTCTTGTCGTTGAATGCATCACGATTTGCTTCAATCACCGCCGGGAATTCAGTAAACTTTGTAATACGATAATCAATTGTATTATCGAAACTACCGACATCTACTTCAAAGTCGTTACGGGTATCAACCATCACCACAGTTTTACCTTGATCGTCATGACCTTGATCTAGCCAGCGCTTAAGCGTCTGCGCATCTACGGATGGGGCGCGACCAAGCTCTGGCTTAATCAGCGGCATACGCATTGTGATGATTTCTGCTTTTAGCTTGATCAATAATTTGGTGAACGGCTGCGTCGCGGAGAGGCTTTCCTTCGCCACAACATCGGCAAAGCGCGGATCAGTATGTAACCAGGCCATATAGGCATCAATCTCATGACGGAAGCCTGCCAAGAACATATTGATACCTTCTGGTGTCAATAAAACGGTACCTTTAAGATGGAGTTCCTGGCATTTAGCGATAAATTCTGGACGTTTTTCAGCGGTATCGTTGAAGGTAATAAATTTGTAAGCCGAGATGTTGACGTAAGGCAGGTCATGTGAATTAGGACTTGCCAAGGTAGAAGTTGCAGACGACATGGAATAGATTCAGTAAGTCATTGATTTAGCAGCATTATAAACTTTTATGCCAGTAATTTTCCAGTTTTACTCACTTAACCTAGAAAACCAAATCCCGATTTGGCTGCACAGAAATCGTTTTCCCTTCACCAGCACGGTAAAATACGAGGATGACTACTGAACTACCTCTTCCCCAAGATTCAAGCCTTGCGATAGCCGCAACTGTTAACACCGATGCCGCGTTGGCTGCAACACCAGCCCCAATATCAGTCTTGCATCAAAACACTTTTCCTCAATTTGTACATTTACGTTTGCATTCGGAATATTCGATTGTCGATGGCTTGGTGCGTATTGATGATGTCATCAAGGCGGCGCTCAAAGACAAGCAGCCTGCGTTAGCGATCACTGATTTAGCTAACTTGTTCGCGATGGTCAAGTTTTACAAAGGTGCTCGCAGTAAAGGAGTTAAGCCGATTGCTGGCTGCGATGCATGGATTACGAATGATGCAGACCGGGATAAACCATCGCGCTTGTTGTTGCTGGTAAAAAATCGCAAAGGCTATTTGCAGTTATGCGAGTTGTTAGCGCAAGCCTGGTTGAGCAATCAACATCGTGGGCGTGCAGAAATTCGTTTTGAATGGTTGCAGGCATTATTTGAAGCAGATCAAAAAACAAGTGAGCAACCAAGCTTAATCGTTTTATCTGGCGCTCATTTTGGCGATGTTGGCATCGCGATTGATAATGGTAATTTAGATGCGGCTGAAGCCAACGCGCAACGTTGGGCGACTATTTTCCCTAATCACTTTTACATTGAAATTCAACGTGCAGGGCAGCCGAACATGGAAGCGCATGTGCGTCAAGCGCTTGCATTAGCAACTAAATTACGCTTGCCCGTTGTTGCTACTCATCCTATACAGTTCATCAACAAAGAAGACTTTATTGCCCATGAGGCGCGTACCTGTATCGCAGAGGGCGATATGTTGGCCAATGGTCGTCGCGTGCGACGCTTTAATGATCAGCAATGCTTTAAAACGCAAGCTGAAATGGTCGAGTTATTTGCCGATCTGCCGGGTGCCTTACAGAATGCAGTTGAGATCGCCAAACGCTGTAATTTGACTTTGGAATTAGGTAAGCCAAAGTTGCCAGATTTCCCTACACCGGATGGCATGACGATTAATGATTTTTTGGTCGCAGAAGTTGAAAAAGGATTAGAGCTAAGACTGGCGCAACTTTATCCCGATGTGGAAAAGCGCGAACTACAAAGAGAGCGCTACGAATCTCGCCTGAAGTTTGAGACCGATACGATTATCAAGATGGGCTTCCCGGGATATTTCTTGATTGTTGCCGACTTTATTCAATGGGCAAAAAATAATGGCGTACCAGTTGGTCCAGGCCGTGGATCAGGTGCCGGTTCATTGGTTGCGTATTCCTTGTTGATTACCGATCTGGATCCACTTGAATACAATTTGCTGTTCGAGCGTTTCTTAAATCCAGAACGGGTATCGATGCCCGATTTTGATATTGATTTTTGCCAAGAAGGGCGTGATCGCGTCATTCAATATGTGAAAGATCGATATGGAAAAGAGGCGGTATCGCAGATCGCAACCTTCGGCACCATGGCCGCAAAAGGTGCAATCCGTGACGTTGGTCGTGTACTCGATTTTGGCTATATGTTTTGCGACGGCATTTCAAAACTGATCCCGTTTAAACCTGGCAAACAAGTCACCATTGCCGAGGCGATTATTGAAGAGCCAATGCTGGCCGAGCGGCAGGAAAACGAAGAAGAAGTCAAAACCCTGCTCGATCTGGCACAACAAGTCGAAGGTATTACCCGCAATATTGGTATGCATGCCGGTGGTGTTTTAATTGCTCCTGGCAAGCTCACAGATTTTTGCCCTTTGTACACGCAAGGTGGCGATTCTGGTGTGGTATCGCAATACGACAAAGATGATGTCGAAGCTGTTGGCCTGGTGAAGTTCGACTTTTTGGGTTTGACTACACTGACGATTTTGGATCGTGCCGTTCGCTACATCAAAATGTTAGACCCAGCGATGGCCGATTTTGATCTGGCTAAATTGCCACTGAATGACAGACCGTCTTATGAGTTATTAACCAAAGCGAAAACTGTTGCCGTATTCCAGCTAGAAAGCCGCGGTATGCAAGGCATGTTAAAGGATGCACGTCCGGATCGGTTTGAAGACATTATCGCTCTGGTGGCTTTATACCGCCCTGGCCCTATGGACCTTATCCCCGATTTTTGTAAACGTAAGCATGGTGAGAAGTTTGATTATCCTGATCCGCGTACCGAAGGCATTTTGTCCGAAACCTACGGCATCATGGTGTATCAAGAGCAGGTAATGCAGATGGCGCAGGTGGTCGGCGGTTACTCACTCGGCGGCGCCGATTTGTTGCGTCGCGCGATGGGTAAAAAGAAAGCGGAAGAAATGGCGGAACATCGTCAGATTTTCCGTGATGGCGCTGCTAAAGACGGTTTGCCGCAATCCAAAGCCGATGAGATTTTCGATTTGATGGAAAAGTTTGCCGGCTACGGATTTAACAAATCTCATGCTGCGGCTTACGCGTTGTTGTCTTATCACACGGCTTATCTCAAAGCACATCATCCTGCCGCGTTTATGGCAGCCAACTTGTCGCTGGCAATGGATGACACCGACAAGATTAAAATTTTGGTGGAAGATACGCTGGATGTCTGCAAACTGACTTTGCTGCCGCCGGATATTAATCAATCAGATTATCGCTTTATTCCTGTCGGTGAGCCGGGAAAAAAAGCGACGCAAATTCGCTATGGTCTGGGTGCTGTAAAAGGCTCAGGACAAAATGCAATTGAAAGCATTGTTGCCGCTCGTACTGCCGGCGGACCCTTTGTCAGTTTGTTTGACTTTGCCAAGCGTGTAGACAAACGCCAAGTGAATCGCCGCACGTTTGAATCATTGATACGCGCTGGTGCAATGGACAGTCTGGGCAAAGATCGTGCAGTTTTATTAGCCACTGTGCCGCTGGCGATGGAAGCTGCAGAACAAGCAGAAGCGGAAATAAATCAAGTGAGCTTATTTGGCGATCATGAAGATATGATCCCACCGCCGGAGTATGTCAAAGCAGAGCATTGGACTGACAAGCAGCGCTTGATGGAAGAGAAATTAGCACTCGGTTTTTATCTGTCTGGTCATTTGTTTGATGCCTATGCACCGGAGGTTCGGCAGTTCATCAAAACTACTTTGTTGAAGTTAGAACCTTCACGAGATGTGCGTTTGATTGGTGGCGTGATTGCTGCATTGCGTACCCAAATGACACAACGCGGCAAGATATTAATCGTCACCTTAGATGATGGCACTGCCACCGTCGATGTAACGGTTTATAGCGAAATGCTGGATGAGTGTAAAAACTTATTTAAAGAAGATGAGTTCTTAGCTGTATTCGGTAAAGTATCAGAAGATAGATTCTCTGGTGGACTTAGAATCACTGCTGAAAAAGTGATGGATATCGGCAGGGCGCGTGTAGAGTTTTCGCAAGGCTTATGTTTGTCATTAGACGCAGGTGCTGATCTGAAGAAATTACAAGACATACTCAAACCTAGTCTTAATCCAGCGGGCTGCCCGGTTTTGATCCGCTATCGAAATAAAGAGTCATGTGCCGAATTATATTTATCTGATCAATGGCGAGTCAGTCCAGACGATCATTTACGACAAAAATTAGGTGAGTGGTTATCGCCGGACAAAGTGCAGATTGAATATGCCTGATCAACTATCTAATTCTCATATCGAACCAGCGATTACTATGGACATTACTGAGTCATCTTCTGGGTGGCGCTTAGCAATGCCGCAACAAATATTAGCCTGTCTTCCACTGACTTTATTTTTTCCAGTCGGTGTGATGTATCTCGGCGTTTTATTGTTTTATATCAGCTTGCTCGTGTCAGGAAATTTTTCTCAAAAGTTACAAGTTGTTCGTGCTAGTCCTATGTTGTGGCCAGTGCTAACGCTAAGTGCTGTCAGTATTGTGATTGCGCTGATACACAACAGGCCCGCTGGCGAATTCTGGTCTGGTTTTTTTCACTACCAGACCTATCTATTTTTGCTCCCGTTTCTCAGTGTAGGCGCCGGTGTATGGCAACAAAAAGCATTGAAAATATTTTTTGCCGGAGCGATTTTTGCGGCTACTTTGTATTATTTAAATTTTCTCCATGTTTTGCCGAACAACACCATGTTCCGTAGTTATGTTGTGTATGAAGGAAATAAATCGATCTTACTAGGGGTCTTGCTGGCCTTGTCCTCTGCCTGGATGTTGCACGAATTACTTCTGCGCAAAGATCACAAGCTAGTCAGAATAGTCGTATTGATTTATGTCGTTGCAGCCTTGATGCTGCTGGCAAAAACTCGCACTGCCAGTGTGACTTTTGTCTTGCTTTGCCTGATGATTGCATGCCGCAATTTGCGTTGGTCGTGGCGCAGCGCTGCAATATTGGGATGTCTGATAGCCGGATTCGCAGGCGCATGGCAATACGTTGTTAATTTGCCTGCTCCTGCCACCTGTGTGGTGAATGAGATGCAACAGACCACACCTGTGCAAATATTGCTCACTAGGGCTGAGTGCACAGTGCATCAGATACATTCTTTTGGTCAGGGTAAAAGCGTCGGTGATGACGGCATGCGCCTGGAGATATACAAGGTCACCAGTCAGATCATCGCCGAGCAACCGTGGACAGGACACGGCATTGCCAATTGGATGCCACTCTATCAGGAGCGTGCCAAATCGCTGAGGAGTGGCACCATGACCACGCCTCATAATGACTATCTGCTGTACTTTACCGAGCTAGGTATTGCGGGTGTTGCCGCTTTGTTATGGATATGGTGTACGCAATTGCAAGTAGCCTACCGTATGCGTGCCTCGCCGAATGACAGTGATCGTGCCATGTTGCTGGCGATGCTGGGAATGACCATGATGATAGGCGGGATGTTTAATGCGATCTTACGTGATGGTGTCTTTGGTATGGCGTTTATGATTTTGCTTGCCATTCCGCTGGCCGGGGTAGGCAGAAGTAACATCAGAAGTAATAACGAAAGCAACATCAAAAATAATAAGTAGGACTTAATAAGTATGACTTAATAAGGAGGGCTTACGCAAAACGGAAAGCTGTTTGCTGCCATTCACACGGAACCAGAGGGCTTAATATAAAACATCAAGACCTCTCAACACAGAGACACAGAGGCACAGAGAAAATCAGGAGAACAGCGAAATCCTGCCTTAGTCTTCATTTGTTCTTCCTCTGTGCCTCTGTGCCTCTGTGCCTTTGTGGTGAGGGGTTTTGATTTTTCCGTAAGTCCTAATAATGAGCGCGAAGGCAAAAATAAGCACAACAAGCCTGACATCGTATAGTCAATTAATTAAAAAAACGAAAAGGATCGTCCAATCAATATAAGCCTCTCAGAGCAAAAATGCCCTGGAAGCCGCATAAAATATGGACAATGAAAAATTAAATAATGGCAATTATCAATCAACAGACACTAGAAATTTCTCGACGTTTATGGGCGTCAATGCGCACACACCGCAACATGTTATGGATTACTGTAATTACGATGTTGCTAACGGCTTTGACGGAGGCCATGTTTCCAAGAGTATTTGGATATCTGCTGGATCATGGTTTTAAGGGTGAAAAAACCAATTTACCATTATGGAAAATCCCCGCCGCCATCGTCGGTATTTTTATTTTGCGCGGACTATGCACCTTCACTACCAGCTACTTCATGTCATGGATCGCGGCTAGTCAGTTAAACGATTTACGCGCCCAAGTTTTTGCCCGGATTTTAAGTGTGCCGATTAATTTTTATCAAACAGAATCTAGTGGACGCGTGATTAATACCATCATGTTTGAGGCGCAGCAAATCGTAGAAATGGTCAAAGTATCGATCACGACTTTATTCCGTGATTCATTTACTGTCGCGGTATTGTTCATCTATTTGCTGTGGATTAATTGGAAATTGACTTTGGTTACCTTGATCCTGATTCCTGCAATGGCCTTGCTGATACGCAGGGTCAGTAAGCGACTGCGCAAGCTCAACCATGATCAGTTAGAAGTCAATGGCGAGCTGACGCAGGTCATTGAGGAAACCACTCGCGCTAGCCAGGTGATCCGTATTTTTGGCGGGCAAAAATATGAGCAACAGCGCTTCGATCTAAAGAATGAAAAGCTGCGTGGCTATGCGATGAAAACTACGATTGCAGTCGCATCAACCACGCCAATTACCCAAATACTTGCGGCTTGTGCGGTTTCCGTAGTGGTCATGTTAGCGGTTGTCCAAAACAAGACTTCAGTGGGTAATTTTGTTGAATTTATTATGGCGATGATGCTGTTATTAGCGCCCTTAAAAAGACTAGCTGATCTTAACGGTCCCTTACAACGTGGCATGGCCGCAGCAGAATCCGTGTTCTCCATGATAGACGCCGTGCCAGAAAATGATAGCCCTAGCGCCGCTGCATTAACTGCCAGAGCTCAAGG
Source organism: Undibacterium sp. 5I1 (assembly GCF_034314085.1). NCBI lineage: Bacteria > Pseudomonadati > Pseudomonadota > Betaproteobacteria > Burkholderiales > Oxalobacteraceae > Undibacterium > Undibacterium sp. 5I1. The sequence goes on along the minus strand of NZ_JAVIWI010000001.1, from coordinate 2,669,353 downwards.
CAAGCTGGAATTTATTAACACTAGCTTTAGCTATCCAGGCCAAGAGCAAATTGCACTGAAAAATATCAATCTAAGTATCCAGCCTGGAGAGACCTTGGCCTTGGTGGGTATGTCTGGCGGTGGCAAGACCTCGCTGGTGAATTTGGTGCCGCGGTTTTATCAGGCAACTGGCGGAGATATTTTATTGGATGGCGTTTCGCTCAATAATATTTCACTCACCAGCTTGCGCGCGCAAATCGCAATGGTCAGCCAAAGTGTGGTCTTGTTTGATGATACGGTCGCCGCCAATATTGCCTATGGTGATGCACAGCCAGACCGGGTGCGGATTGCTGCTGCCGTTACCGCTTCACATATGGATGATGTTGTACAGGAATTGCCTGAGGGCCTGCAAACCATGATTGGTGACAACGGGAGCCGTTTATCTGGCGGCCAGCGTCAACGCTTAGCAATTGCCCGGGCGATCTATAAAGATGCGCCGATTCTGATTTTGGATGAGGCAACTTCAGCCTTGGATTCTGAGTCCGAGCGCGCAGTGCAATCGGCATTGGACGAGCTGATGCAAGGCAGAACGACTTTAGTGATTGCACATCGTTTATCTACGATAGAGCGCGCCAGCCGGATTGCTGTGTTAGTCGACGGTAGTATCAGCGAGATAGGGACACACGCAGAGCTGCTGGCAAAAGACGGTGTGTACGCTAATTTATATCGCCTGCAGTTCACGGCATCAGCATAAATCTCAGTATGAATGCAGAATCTATCAGCGCGGCACGCATCTTAGTCATCGCCCCAAACTGGATTGGTGATGCAGTCATGGCGCAGCCTTTGTTGCAGCTCTTAAAACAACGCTACCCACAGCATGCGATTGATGTACTGGCAGCGGCTTGGGTTGCGCCCGTATTGCGCGCCATGCCGGAAGTCGATAGCGTGCTGGAGACACCGTTCAAACATGGATCTTTGCAATTGCGTGAGCGCTGGCGCTATGCCCGACAATTACGTCAGCGAGCTTATGTTGCTGCCTATATTTTGCCGAATACCTTGAAGTTTGCTTTAATCCCCTGGCTGGCCGGTATTCCGAAACGGATCGGCTATAAAGGTGAGAGCCGGTACGGACTGATTAATGTAATGCATCATGACGATCCGCTTGCGCCGCGCGCGATGGTACCGTTTTATGCCGCATTAGCCAGTGTGCCAGCAAGTACAGTAGTCACAACGATTCCACGTCCCAGCTTGTCGGTTGCACCTGCGCAAATTGCCAAGGTGTTAGAACAGCTTGGCTTGTTGGTAGAAAAGCCGGTGATCGCTTTCGCACCGGGGGCAGAATTTGGCAATGCAAAACGCTGGCCGACTAGCCATTTTGCGCAGTTGGCAATACAGATTTTACAGATGCGGCCAGATACCCAAATCGTTTTGCTAGGTTCGCCCAAAGATCAGGCGGTGTGTGAAGAAATTCGCCAGCTTTGCCCGCAAGTCCATCATCTGGCAGGCAAGACCAGCCTGGATCAAGCGATTGCGCTGATCGCCAGCGCCGCTACGATCGTCAGTAATGACTCGGGCCTGCTGCATATTGCCTCGGCATTAAATCGTCCTGTGATCGCCTTATACGGACCTACGGACCCTGACCATGCGCCGCCATTTTCAGATATCGCTTATTCACTATCCTTGCGCTTAAGTTGCTCGCCATGTAAACAGCGTGAGTGTCCGTTAGGCCATCAAAATTGTATGCAGCAATTAAGCAGTGATAGCATCTGGAAGATCGTAGAGCAGATAGAGCGGATAGAGCAAGCTTGAGATTGCAGTCTCGGATATCTAGCCGGGTTTATTTTCCGAACCCGGTTTGAGAGACAATCTCCGTGGCGGATAAAATAAATACGCTAGTGATGAGAACGCCGATCGCTTACTCAAGCGATCAATCAGGATTGGTATTGCAACACCGGCAAGGCAGCCAAGCAGCAAATGTACCGCTAAATTACTCACTCCCAATAATTTGCTTAGCACTATCCGCAGGCCGCTTGCCACCAGCACATGCATCAGATAAATCGTCATCGAGCATGAACCGATGAATGACAGCAAAGCTAGTGATGGTGGTAAGCCAGCCCGTGCCGTAGGTTGCGATAATTGGGCTAGAAAAACAGCAATGCTACAAATGAAGACGATAGAAATCACCGCCAGTAATAAGCTCAGCAGTCCCTGCTGCAGATACGTCAACCCTAGCCCTTGATGAAAACCCCATTGTGCCGCCACAAATGCGCACGTACTTGTGGTCAGCCATAGCAGAGGCCGTGTGGTGATGACCTCAGCAAGCTGTTCGGATTGTATGCCCAGTACAAAAAACACAAAGTAAGCCATAAGATAATCAATAGGGAAGGGCGCAACCATGTTGCCGTTGCCATTACCAACGTACAGCGCAGAAGTGATAAGCAATACCAAGGCTAAGGGACGCAATTTAGATGACGCTACGTTCAGCTGAAGAAAACGATGCAGTAAGGTCGCTAATATAAATACCAAAAATAGTACATATAAAAACCAAAAGTGCGCACGAGGCATCCAGAATAAAGCCAGCACTTCTGCAATACTGACTTTGCCATTTGTGTATTTAGATAAAAACACTTCAACCATGCCTTGCAGTAGAGACCAAACTACGTAAGGATAGGCAATGGTTTCCAGCTTACCAATGAGCAGATTTTTAGCGCCGTATTTTTGGAATGAGGCATTAAAAAATAGACCCGATAAAAAGAAAAACAATGGCATGTGAAAGCTATAAATCACACTATCGATCAATGAGTAGGTAGCTTGATCAAAAGGGATTCCGGCATTCCAGACACCGCGGGCCACATGACCATACACCACCAGTAAAATGCCGATGGCTTTAGCATAGTCAACCCAGATAGCTCGATTTGTCATAGGTGATGTTGTCGGCAGATTTTTTATTTGAATATCAGACGTCCAATCATTCTGCGGCTTACAAGCCTAAAATGCGCCAGAGGCCGCAGAATGATTGGACGTTCTAAGTTTAGCAGTTCCCTTTTATATTCCTTAGTTCAGTAAGGTGCGCCATGCGCGACGCTTTACTTAAGCAACGTCATTTCTAGCGCAAATTATTTCCTCGGCTTGATTGGTACTCATGGTGCACCCTACTGGCTACTGACTAGCAGAGACCTTTACATCAAAATAATATCGTACTGTTCCTGTGGGAATACGCTTTCTACTTGCAGCGATATCGGCTTACCGATGAAGTCTCCTAGCATAGCTAAATGCTGCGACTCTTCTTCTAAAAACATATCAACTACGACTTGCGACGCCATCACGCGGAATTCTCGCGGGTTGAATTGTTTGGCTTCACGCAGCAGTTCGCGCAGGATTTCGTAGCAGATGGTGCGGGCAGTTTTGACTTGACCTTTGCCGCTACAGGCTGGGCAGGGTTCGCACAAAATATGTGCCAAAGACTCTCGTGTACGTTTTCGGGTGACTTCCACTAAGCCGAGTGCAGAGAAACTAGATACGGATAATTTGGTACGGTCACGTGACAGTGCTTTGTTCAATTCTGCCAGTACGGCGGTTTTATGTTCCTCATTCTCCATATCAATAATATCGAGGATGATGATGCCGCCGAGGTTACGCAGGCGTAGTTGACGGGCAATTGCGTGCGCCGCTTCCAGATTGGTTTTAAAGATGGTGTCGTCAAAGTTACGACCAGCGACAAAACTGCCGGTATTGACGTCGATGGTGGTCATGGCCTCAGTTTGATCGATGATCAGATAACCACCCGATTTAAGATCGACCCGGCGTCCTAATGCACGCTGAATTTCTTCCTCTACGCCATATAAATCAAACAGCGGACGCTCGCCCGTATAGTGCTGTAGTTTAGGTAAAACAGAGGGCGTGTAGGTGGTACCAAATTCATGCAGCATCACGTAATTTTCACGCGAGTCAATCTGTATCGTAGCCGTTTCTTCATTGACGAAATCGCGTAATACGCGCTGCGCCAGATTTAAGTCCTGGTGCAATAAAGTTGCTGGCGGTTGGGTCTTCGCCATTTGCGTAATATTGGCCCAGGTGCGACGCAAATAGTCGACGTCGGATTTCAGATCCTGATCCGAGGCATCTTCTGCCATGGTGCGTACGATGAAGCCACCTTTTTCGCCCGGCTGCTGCAAGCTTAATACCTTGGCGCGCAGAGCTTCGCGCTCGGCTTCGTTTTCTATTCTTTGTGAAATGCCGATATGTGAATCTTGCGGCAGATATACCAGCATGCGGCCAGCGATAGAGATTTGGGTAGAGAGTCTGGCGCCCTTGGTGCCGATAGGATCTTTGATCACTTGTACTGTCACGGATTGACCGTCATACAGCAGCTTTTCTATCGGTGTCAGCGCATTATTGCCACTCTCTTGTGAGCGCGCATCCCAGATATCGGCGACATGTAAAAACGCAGCACGCTCTAAACCAATATCGATAAATGCAGATTGCATACCGGGTAATACACGTACCACTTTGCCGAGGTAAACATTGCCGACCAGGCCGCGGGACAGGGTGCGTTCAATATGAAGTTCTTGCACCGCACCCTGAAAAATCAGAGCAACACGGGTTTCTTGCGGGGTGATGTTGATGAGGAGATTTTCGCTCATAATTTAATAAAATATTCGATACAATAAATAAGCAATTAAGGGATGTGAATGCCAGCTTGACGTAGCAGCGTGGCGGTCTCAAATAAGGGCAGTCCCATGATGCCAGAATAACTGCCGCTGATGTGGGAAATAAAGCGCGCCGCAGCACCTTGGATACCATACCCGCCCGCTTTGTCGTAGGGTTCTGCGGTGATGCAATAGGCCAGAATTTGTTCTTCGCTTAGCTCTGAAAAAGTTACTTCAGAGCGCTGTGTTATGTGCCAGTGTTCTTGCCAGTGTTCATGCCCATGCCAATGCATGCCAACTACCGCAAGGCTAGTCAACACCGCATGAGTTTGACCCGATAAAGCACGTAACATGTCGCAGGCTTCAGCCTGATCTGCGGGCTTGCCAAGAATACGGTCATGGATGACGACGGTTGTATCTGCCGCCAATACCGGACGCGGCGCTAATTTGCGTTGTTGCATGATGCTCCAGGCGACTTGAGCTTTTTCCTGGGTTACGCGTTTGACGTAATCTATGGGCGTTTCGCCAGGCAAGACGATTTCAGTGACATCGGGACCGCGTGGCGCGGTATCACGTAATAAGAGCAGATCAAAATCGATACCAACCTGGCGCAGTAACTCACGACGGCGCGGACTTTTGGAGGCAAGATAGATTTTGTTGTCGATGATGGGCATAGGGTGTCCTTTTATCTTGTCAGACCCGATGATAAGGATGATTTTGCGTAATCGACCAGGCGCGGTACAACTGCTCGGCTAATAGTACGCGCACCATGCCATGCGGTAATGTCAGGCTAGAAATGCGGATCAGCATATCGGCTTTCGCTTTAAATTCTGCATCCAGACCGTCTGCACCACCAATCACAAAAGCTACATCACCACCGGCTTGTTGCCATTGGGTGAGCTGCTGTGACAGGCCAACGCTGCTTAGATCTTTACCGCGCTCATCGAGTGCAATGATGCGTGTATTTTTCGGGAGCACAGCTTCAATTTTAGCGCGTTCTAATGCCATGACCGTCTCGGCGGTTTTGCTGCCGGAGCGCTCGACCGGTTTGATTTCTTTCAGCACGATACGACAATCGGCAGGCATACGCTTGCTGTATTCGTTAAAACCCGTCTCTATCCAGGCTGGCATTTTGTGACCGACGGCGGCGATGATGAGTTGCATAGGATTGGTAAAAAAAGCGTGGTAATTAAACAGGGAGAAATTAAATATAGATAAAATATACTCCTGGTAGGTATATTTTAATCGTCCATATATTCTTTGGTCAATAAGGCATATTTATATAAAATAATGGGGAGTATATTCATATTCCTCAATGTCACATCGTGACATAGCCAGCATCATCAGGATGCCATGATTTTTAGCCAGCACAAAAAAATTGGCTCCTGTTATGTACAGGAGCCAATCAGGAGTCACTTAAAAGTCACTGAGTTGAGGCACTTATCAGGATCGCACTAACAAAGAATTACTCAGCAGTTTTACGGCGGGTCGTCGCTTTTTTATCAGCGGCTTTTTTAGCAGAAGCAACCGATGTTTTAGTTGACGCGACTTTTACGCGCGCACCACTTGGTGTTTTTGGAGCACGTTTTTTTGGTGCGGCATCAGTTGCTGCTGCACCGGTGGCAGTTTTACGTGTTGCTGGTTTGCGTGTTGGTTTCAGTGTTGATGTAGCCGCCGCATCATCCGTCGCTGCTTTGGTGGCACGCGGTTTGCGGGCTGGCTTTTTAGGCTCATCATCCAAGGTAGTCTGACTTGCCATCATGTCGTGCGTTACTTCGACGGGTGCCGCTTTGCTACGGCTGCGTTTAGGTTTGTCTTCTTCTTCAACCGATGCCGTTGCTAGTTTGGTGGTGCGTTTTGCCGCGCCAAATTTAATTTCTTTATCGCCCCATAACTCTTCCAGACGATAGTAAGCACGGATCGCGGGCTGCATGATGTGGACGATCAGATCGCCCAGATCGACCAGTACCCACTCACCAGTTCCTTCACCTTCCATACTGACGACGGTGCCGCCGTTTTCTTTAACTTTGTCGCGCACCGATGCCGCTAAGGCTTTGGTCTGGCGGTTTGAAGTACCTGATGCGATTACAACGCGATCGAACAGGCTGGTCAGATGCATCGTGTCGAATAGTTGAATGTCTTGTGCCTTGACGTCTTCCAGAGCGTCAATGACGAGGGCTTGTAGTTTTTTGATATCCATTATTTTTTCGTATTTTCGTATAAATGATGTTGTTGTATATAGTCTAGCACCTTAATTGGGACTAACCCCGGAACAAACCCCGAGACCAAGGTGCTTGCTGCGCCACGCTCCAGTTCTTCTCGAATCTGGGTGGCTGAAATATCCACTTGCAGATCATCTGCCAGATAGGTCAGCCCAGCGGGGGTGGTGCGAATCTGTTCGGGTGTCGCCGCTGCTTGCCTGAACTTGCTTAGTGCTTGATTGACGACGTGACTGACTACTTGATTAACTTGCTGTGTTTCTGTATCGGTATTTATATCTGTATCTTTCTGCTGTGCTTCCTTTGCTGCTGCCTGTAGCAAGTTTGTTTGATCCAGTTGGAAGCCGGGTCGTGAGGCCGCGCAGATATGCGCCAGATCAAACAAGTGTTGCCATTGGTGCCAGCTAGACAAATTCTGCAACTGGTCGGCACCGATTAAAAAAACGATTGAAGTAGTATCACCGTACTCTGCGCGCAAATGCCGCAAGGTATCGATGGTGTAATTAGTTTGCTGTCGTTCTGCCGCTAGGATTTCCTGACGATCAATCACCACCGGACAATTAACTTGGTCTGCAAACGCCAGTTCCAGCATCGCACATCGCTGCGCGGCGTTGGCGGTTAAGCCATTTTTCTGCCAGGGATTTCCGGTAGGAATAATCCGCAGCTCTTGTGGCTGTAATAAATCCACGAAACGTCGGGCCAGTGCCACATGCCCAAGATGCACCGGATCAAAACTACCGCCCAATACCACAACACATTTCACGTGAGTCTGTTCACTGAGCATATCCGATGAATCTGGGACTGAATCCAAATTCACATTCATTTAAACCCAGTCCTTATGTGGCAAAAAGTCTCTTGCCAGCGCTGCTTCAGGACTGTTGTCTTCTGGTTGCCAGTCGTAACGCCATTTGACGATCGGTGGCATGGACATCAGTATCGATTCAGTACGGCCGCCCGATTGCAGTCCAAATAGAGTGCCGCGATCAAACACCAGATTAAATTCGACATAGCGACCACGGCGGTAAGCCTGAAAGTCACGCTCGCGTTCACCATAGGACATATCCTTGCGCTTTTCAAGGATGGCGCTGTAGGCAGGTACGAAGGCATTACCTACCTCTTGTGTCATCGCAAAGCTGCTGGCGAAATCCAGTTGGTTAAAATCATCAAAGAAAATACCACCGACGCCGCGTGCTTCTTTGCGATGCTTGAGGTAAAAGTACTCGTCACACCATTTCTTGAAACGCGGATGCAAGTCAGCGCCAAACGGACTGACAGCATTTTTGCAGCTTTGGTGAAAATGCTGCGCATCTTCGATAAAACCATAATACGGTGTTAAATCCATGCCGCCGCCAAACCACCAGACGTCAGGCTGACCTTCGGCATAAGTGGTAAAAAAGCGCACGTTCATATGTACCGTCGGTGCATAAGGATTGCGCGGGTGCATGACCAAGGACACGCCCATCGCTTCCCATCTACGACCTGCCAGTTCTGGCCGGTGCGCTGCCGCAGAGGGCGGTAAATTGCTACCCATTACATGTGAGAAATTCACCCCGCCGCGCTCAAAGACATGGCCTTCTTCAATCACGCGTGAGATACCGCCGCCACCTTCTGGTCTGTCCCAGCTATCAGTCACGAACTGCTTGCCATCAATCTGCTGCATTGCTGCCACGATACGTGTTTGCAGATCAAGCAGATAAGTTTTTACGGCGCTGGAATCAGTCATGCGTTTGGTTTATCTCGTGATTAATGTTTTTTATTCATAGCGCGCCAGCCGATATCGCGGCGATACTGCGCACCATTGAAATGAATTTTTTCGACTACTTCATAAGCATGTTTTTGCGCTAGCTTGACCGTATCACCCAAACCAACGACGCAGAGAACGCGGCCACCTGTCGCTGTCAGCTTGCCATCGGCCAGCGCCGTTCCCGCATGAAAAGTTATACTCTCTGGCGTTTCTGGAGGGATACCTGTAATCACATCACCTTTACGCGGTGCGTCTGGATAGCCTGCCGCTGCCATTACCACGCCCATTGCCGTGCGTCTGTCCCACTCTAGTTCTACCGTATCTAGTGTGCCGTTGACCGCGTGCTCCATGACATGCACCAGATCGGTTTTCAGTCGCGCCATAATCGGCTGCGTTTCTGGATCACCCATGCGGCAGTTAAATTCCAGTGTCTTAGGATTACCGTGATCATCAATCATCAAGCCAGCGTAAAGAAAGCCAGTGAAAACAATACCGTCTTTGGCCATGCCTTGTACCGTCGGGATGATGATCTCGCGCATCACACGGGCGTGCAATTGTGGTGTCACGATAGGCGCAGGGGAGTACGCACCCATACCGCCAGTATTCGGACCTTCATCATTATCTAGCAAGCGTTTGTGATCCTGGCTTGTTGCCAGCGGCAAGATATTTTTGCCATCAACCATCACGATGAAACTCGCTTCTTCACCTACCAAAAATTCTTCAATCACGACACGGGCGCCAGCGTCGCCTAGTTTGTTGTCGGACAACATCATATCGACAGCGCCATGCGCTTCTTCCAGACTCATCGCGACGACGACGCCTTTACCGGCAGCTAGTCCGTCGGCTTTGATGACGATTGGCGCACCTTTTTGTGCGATATATTCATGCGCCGCAGCCAGGTCAGAAAAGGTTTTATATTCTGCGGTCGGGATGGCATGACGTTGCATAAAGGATTTTGCAAAATCCTTAGAGCTTTCCAATTGTGCTGCTTCTTTACTCGGGCCAAAAATCTTTAGGCCGCGTTCACGGAATACATTGACGATACCTGCTGCCAACGGTACTTCCGGACCAACTACGGTCAAACCGATTTGCTCTTTTTCGACAAAATCAGCCAAGGCAACGGAATCGGTTAAGGCAATATTTTTCAGGCGGGAATCCTGCACTGTACCGCCATTACCCGGAGCGACAAAGATTGTTTGCACACGCTCGGATTGGGCGAGTTTCCACGCCAATGCATGTTCACGACCACCTGAGCCTACGACGAGAATTTTCATATCAGTTTTCTATTTAATATTCTGAGTTGAATCCAGAATTAGTTTTCGAACTTAGTCTTCAAAGCTATTTTTCGAAATTACTCTTCAATAATGGCATTGGTGAACACTTCTTGCACATCATCCAGATTTTCCAGCGCATCCAATAATTTTTGCATTTTGATCGCGTCATCGCCAGCAAAAATAGTCTCTGTGCCTGGCTTCATAATCACCTCTGCGACCTCGGGTACAAAGCCTGATTTTTCTAAACTATCTTTAATGCCGGACATATCGTAAGGCTGGCACAACACTTCAATACCGCCTTCGTCATCGGTAATCACATCATCCGCACCAGCCTCTAAAGCGGCTTCCATCAAAGCATCTTCATTGGTGCCCGGTGCAAATAACATTTGTCCACAATGCGTGAATAAAAATGCGACCGAACCTTCGGTTCCCATATTGCCGCCAAATTTACTGAAAGCATGGCGTACTTCAGCCACGGTACGTACTTTGTTATCGGTCATACAGTCAACAATGATCGCTGCACCGCCAATGCCGTAGCCCTCGTACCGGATTTCTTCGTAATTTGCGCCTTCCAATGTGCCGCTGCCGCGTTGAATCGCGCGCGTGACATTCTCTTTCGGCATATTGGCATCAGCGGCTTTATCTACCGCGAGACGCAAGCGCGGATTGGACGCGATGTCTTCGCCGCCCATACGCGATGCAACCGTAATTTCTTTGATTAAGCGCGTCCAGACTTTGCCGCGTTTTGCGTCAGTGGCCGCTTTTTTGTGCTTAATATTGGCCCATTTACTATGTCCTGCCATGATTGCTCTCTCTTGAATTGGCAATTGTTTACCAAATGCTGAGAAAATTCGCTCAGCTGTGGTTCTATAATGAAGTCCGGCATTTTAACATAGTGATTTTATTCAAATCCCCCTATAGAACGACCTAAATCATGTCCAAACCACTGCTGATCGCAAAAACATCGTCGCAAGAGCTATATTTATTGTCTGATTGGGCGAATCGCCACGGATGTATTACCGGTGCCACGGGTACTGGCAAGACGGTGACCTTGCAAGTAATGGCACAGGCCTTTTCCAGTATTGGCGTACCTGTGTTTATGGCCGACGTTAAAGGAGATCTGTCTGGCATGGCAAATCCGGGTCAAATCAGTCCGAAGATGCAGCAACGGTGCGAACAGATTGGCATTGAGTCACCTGTCTGGCAAGCTTGTCCTGTCACTTTTTGGGATGTATTTGGTAAGCAGGGGCATCCGGTGCGCGCTACGATCTCCGATCTCGGTCCACTGATGTTAGGACGCATGCTGAATCTGAACGAAACCCAAGAAGGCGTATTACAACTCGCCTTTAAAATTGCTGACGACAATGGCTTGCTGCTGCTCGATACCAAAGACCTACGCGCAATGTTGCAGCATCTGGGCGATAACGCCAGCGAGTTTCAGACCGAATACGGCAATATTTCTGCTGCCAGCATAGGTGCGATACAACGCGGCTTACTGGCGATTTCTGAGCAGGGCGGTGAGCAATTCTTTGGCGAACCGATGTTGAATCTGGACGATATGCTGCAAACCGATGCCAGCGGTAAAGGCATTATTAATATTCTGGCGGCGGACCAATTACTTCAATCACCGCGTTTGTATTCGACTTTCTTGCTATGGATGCTATCTGAGTTGTATGAACATTTGCCAGAAGTCGGGGATCTGGATCAGCCAAAGATGGTGTTCTTTTTCGATGAAGCACATTTACTGTTTGACGAAGCTCCCAAAGTTTTACTGCAAAAAATTGAGCAGGTTGTACGCCTGATCCGTTCTAAAGGTGTAGGCGTGTATTTTGTCACGCAAAATCCGCTCGATATTCCCGATACGGTGTTAGGACAACTCGGCAATCGCGTCCAGCACGCTTTACGCGCATATACTCCACGCGATCAGAAAGCGGTACAAGCAGCGGCAGAAACCTTCCGTCCTAATCCGGATTTGAATACCGCGCAAGTCATCGGTGAACTCGGTGTTGGTGAAGCGCTGATTTCTTTCCTTGATGAAAAAGGTAGACCGAATATCGTACAGCGTGGATTTATATTGCCGCCAGCGTCGCAGATCGGTCCCATTTCGGTAGACGAGCGTCAACAGATTATCGCTAATTCGATTGTCGCAGGCGTATACGAAAAGACGATAGACCGTGATTCTGCTTATGAAAAACTCAAAGGCAGAGTCGCCAATGCGCAAGCGCAGAGTGCGCCATCTCCTAGTAATTCTGGCGGGATGATTGATGGCTGGGGCAACTCTGGCGGCAATGTTGGTACCAGTGCGTCAACTCGCCCGGCGCAAGATTCTGCACCAGGCATACCTTCACAAAGACAAGCGCCAACGCAGCAGCCCCAAGAAGAGGGCGGCATTGGTGACACGCTGAAAAGCGTGTTTGGTAATTTGCTGGGAGGTAGCAGTGGAATACGCCGTCGTGATAACGTCGCAGAGACGATGGTCAAATCAGCCGTGCGGACGATAGGATCACAGGTTGGGCGTGAAATTATTCGCGGTGTGTTGGGTTCTATTTTGAAGAAAAAATAAATAAACTTTGATGATATCGTACTGCTGAATTTTGAATGTCCGATATCTAGCAATCAGTCATCGAAAAAACCGTATTGAAGTTAGTACTTCAATACGGTTTTTCTTTATGCAGCGTTCAAAGTCCCGGCATGAAACCGCAAGTGATCTTCAATAAAACTAGTGATGAAGTAGTAGCCATGGTCATAGCCTGCATGACGTCGCAGGGTTAATGGCTGGTTTGCCATTTTGCACGCCATTTCAAACTCTTCTGGCAGTAATTGCTCCGCTAAAAATTTATCGCTTAAGCCCTGATCAATCAATATGCCGTTTGGAAACGGCGTATCAGTATTCGCCATCAAGATCGATGCATCGTAATCCAGCCAGTGACTTTGATCTGATCCTAAATAGCCACGAAATGCTTTTTGACCCCAAGGACATTTTGTTGGCGCGACGATCGGCGCGAAGGCAGAGACCGAGCGGTAGATGTCACGGTTGCGTAAGGCTAGCGTCAGCGCACCGTGACCGCCCATGGAGTGACCAAAGATGCCGATACGATCTTCACGTGCAGTAAAATTGTTCAGTACTTTTTGGCGTAACTCATGTACTACGTAAGAATACATGCGGTAATGTTTTTCCCACGGTAGTTCTATGGCATCCAGATAAAATCCTGCCGCCAAACCGAAATCCCAGCTTTCGCTTTCGCCTGGTACTTCGGCACCGCGGGGGCTGGTATCTGGCGCGACTAACATGATGCCTAGTTCCGCCGCCAGTCTTTGCGCACCGGCTTTGATCATGAAGGTTTCTTCATTGCAGGTGAGTCCCGCCAAATAGAATAAGACCGGGACTGCTCTCTCTTTGGCTTGTGGTGGCTGGAATACCGAAAACCGCATAGGCAATCCGATCTCACTCGACTCATGCCGATAAAAACCTTGCACGCCACCGTAACAGGCGTGCTCGCTGATTGTTTCTAATGCGGTCGCGGTCATCTTGACTCCTGTTTCAGTTCACTTAAATTAGTTTGCTCAGAATAATTTAGCTTAAAATTCGACAACAGAACGAATCGACTCTCCGCTCTTCATTAAGTCAAAGCCTTCGTTGATGCGTTCTAATGGGAGCTTGTGCGTAATCAGGTCGTCGATGTTGAGCTTGCCTTCCATGTACCAGTCGACGATTTTTGGTACGTCGGTGCGGCCACGGGCACCACCGAAAGCAGATCCTTTCCAAACCCGGCCAGTGACCAACTGGAATGGACGTGTACTAATTTCTTGTCCCGCTGCGGCAACGCCGATGATAATCGATTGACCCCAGCCTTTATGACAGGATTCTAAGGACTGGCGCATCGTAGTGGTGTTGCCGATGCATTCAAAACTATAATCAGCGCCGCCGTCAGTCAGGCCGATAATCGCATCCACGACATTGCCGGATTCCTTTGGATTGACGAAATGCGTCATGCCAAATTTACGCGCCATGGCTTCACGACTTGGATTGATATCAACGCCGATAATCTTATTTGCGCCGACCATACGCGCTGCCTGAATCACATTCAGGCCAATGCCGCCGAGACCGAAGACGACTACGTTGGCTCCAGCCTCAACTTTGGCTGTAAACAACACAGCGCCGACGCCAGTGGTAACGCCGCAACCGATGTAGCAGACTTTGTCGAAAGGAGCATCTTTACGAATTTTTGCGAGAGCGATTTCTGGCACTACGATGTAATTGGAGAAAGTCGATGTACCCATGTAGTGATACAGCGGCTTGCCATCTAATGAGAAACGGCTAGTCGCATCTGGCATCAGACCGCGACCTTGGGTGCTGCGGATTGCCTGACAAAGATTGGTTTTTTGTGAAAGGCAAAATTTGCATTCACGGCACTCAGGCGTATAGAGCGGGATCACATGATCATCTTTTTTCAAACTCTTAACGCCGGGGCCGACATCGACCACGACGCCTGCGCCTTCATGCCCAAGAATCGCCGGGAAAATACCCTCAGGATCAGCGCCAGACAAGGTGTAGTAATCGGTGTGGCAAATGCCAGTGGCTTTGATTTCGACTAAGACTTCACCAGCTCTGGGGCCTCCCAGTTCAACTTCTTCAATCGTCAGTGGTTTGCCGGCTTGCCATGCGACTGCTGCTTTGGTTTTCATGTCTGTCCTTTGTCGTGATAGGAGGTAGGGTGAACTGTAATATGTAGAACTGTAATGAGTAAAGCCGTAATGGGTAGATGCGTAACGAACGACTTAAAGCTGAGAGCAATTTTAGCCAAGAATGCTAGATAAACTGGTAGCTACTGCGACAAGTAAAGCAAGCTCTGCTCCGCTAAAAATATTCTGTGTGAATGCTTCGGAATCGATAATCCCCAGTACGCGACCATCCGCTGCGAGGATCGGCAAGCATGCCTCTGCCTGCACTTTAGGATCGCAGGTGTAATATTCGCCGCCGGTTGCGAGATAGGCGCTGACGTTATTGATAATCCGGCCTTTGCCGCTGATGCCGACGGTGCTGTTATTACTGATGGCAGCAAATTCGGGCGTGAGCGGAAATTCGGCACGCGATGCGGCGCCAAAGTAGGCGAGTTTCACTAACACTGCATTACTATCTGATTCGGAATCTGTTCGGTCGATTTTCTGATCATTTTTTTGATATACGCCAAACCACTGGCTGCCGCTGTGTTGCTGATAAAACTTGACCAGCGCAGTCACTCGTTGCAACAGCCGCAGATTGTCAGACGTTTGTCCGCCCAGGCTGGCGGCGAGATCGTAGGGCGTGGCGGATAGCTGATCAAACAAAGAGCATGATCCGCCTTCGCCCAGTTCTGGCACTTGATATTGCCATTGGACTTGCGTGTCTTTTTCAGTTGATCTGATGAATTGCTGCAGTTGTTCTTGGTAGCTGGAAACTTGCGTCGCAAAATCAAGCGGTAATTGTGCTTGATCGATGCCGCTGTGTGTCATAAAAAATGCGATTGACATTGGTCTGCCCGAGGTTCTGAAAAGTCCCTGAGTTTATCAGATGTCTCATATCAATGTGGCATAGGACGGAACGCTGAAAAAGCCCGGCAGTGCAGCGCCCGGCACCCACTTTTCCAGCAGTTTAGCGATCTATTTCTTTGGCTTTTTTTCTTGTGCAATTTCTTGAATCGCTTCGGCAAATTCTGATACGTCTTCAAAACTTTTATACACCGAGGCAAATCGGATGTAGGCGACTTTGTCCAGACGTTTTAGTTCGCGCATAACCAGTTCACCGACGTGGCCAGAAACGACTTCGCGCTCACCGCTGGCCAGGAGTTTTTCTTCTATGCGCTGGATGGCATTGTCCACCGCTTCTGCCGATACGGGACGCTTGCGCAAGGCTAGCATCAGGCTGCCGCGTAATTTGGCGGTTTCAAATTCGGTTCTACTGCCATTCTTTTTGACGATGACAGGCATCGCCAGCTCGATTCGCTCGTATGTCGTAAAGCGTTTATCGCAATTGGCGCAACGGCGGCGGCGGCGGATGGTATTGCCGTCATCCGGCACGCGGGTGTCGATTACTTGCGTGTCATCGTGGTGACAGAACGGACATTTCATGCTGACTCCAAGTCGGGAAGAAAATGCAGCGTAGAGTACATACTCCCCATTATTTTTATAGAAAATGCCTGATTGTCCAGTCTTTCTCTGGACGATTAAAATATACAGGTAGATAGTATATTTATTCTTATTGTATTACTTATGAGCTGAATTTGGCAAAACGGGTACAAAAACTATCAGTTATTACAACAACGCCACTCGGTCTGAGTGGCGTTGGTTTTACTGCGATCCGTATTTACACTACCGCTAATATTTTACGGTGGATTATCTGTGCTGCGTTTTATGCAGCGTTTTATGCAGAATACACAGGGAAGGCATCGGTCAGTTTTTTGACTTCGACTTTAACCCGTTCTATGGTCGCAGCATCATTTGGATTGTCCAACACATCGGCGATCAGATGGCCGACTTTGATCGCTTCTGCTTCTTTGAAGCCGCGCGTCGTGAATGCCGGGCTGCCCAAGCGGATACCGGAGGTAATCATCGGTTTTTGCGGATCGTTAGGAATGCCGTTTTTGTTGCAGGTCATGTGGGCAGAGCCGAGGATGGCTTCTGCTTCTTTGCCTGTCAAACCTTTAGGACGCAAATCGACCAGCATCACATGCGACTCGGTGCGGCCGGAGACGATGCGCAGACCACGTTCAGTCAGGGTTTGCGCCAGTGCAGCGGCATTTTTGACAACTTGTTGCTGGTAGGCTTTGAACTCAGGCGTCAGAGCTTCTTTGAATGCCACCGCTTTGCCTGCGATGACGTGCATCAATGGACCGCCTTGGATTCCAGGGAAAATCGCTGAGTTAACTTTCTTGGCAATCGCTTCATCATTCGACAAAATAATCCCGCCTCGCGGGCCGCGCAGACTCTTGTGCGTGGTGGAAGTTACTACGTCGGCGAATGGCATAGGGTTAGGGTAAACACCTGCCGCGATCAGACCGGCATAGTGCGCCATGTCGACCATAAAATAGGCGCCGATTTCTTTGGCGATTTTGCTGAAGCGTTCAAAGTCGATGCGCAGAGAGAATGCGGATGCGCCAGCGATGATGATTTTTGGTTTGGCTTCGCGCGCGAGTTTTTCCATTGCATCGTAATCGATGTCTTCGGCGGCATTCAGTCCGTAAGACACCACGTTAAACCATTTGCCTGACATGTTGAGAGGCATGCCGTGAGTCAGATGTCCGCCTTCTGCCAGGCTCATACCCATGATGGTATCGCCCGGATTTAACAGCGCGAAGAACACGCCTTGGTTTGCTTGGGAGCCGGAATTAGGTTGGACGTTAGCGAAGTTCGCGCCGAATAATTCTTTCAGGCGATCAATCGCCATTTGCTCAACCACGTCCACATATTCGCAACCGCCGTAGTAGCGCTTGCCCGGGTAGCCTTCAGCGTATTTGTTAGTGAGTTGTGAGCCTTGGGCTTCCATCACCGCTGGTGAGGTATAGTTTTCTGAGGCGATCAACTCAATATGTTCTTGCTGGCGGTGATTCTCTTGTTGAATCACGGCAAACAATTCTGGATCGGTGTTGGCGAGGGTATGAGTTTTTGCGAACATGACAAGCTTCCTGTTTAATTAGAGGGTAATTGCAGATGATCTGGTGCCCTGAAAAGGGAACGGGCAGCCTAAATCGCTATGTCCATATCAGGCTACCCAGGCGCACGGCTATTGAACCGAGATTTTCCATCAGGCGCACCAAAGGTGCTATTTGATTGCTGACAGCGCATTTTCGGTCATTTTTGACGTTCTTCGTTGCCCATGGCTCGCCATGAGCGCCTCATTCACGCTAAAGCTGCCTCGAAAAATGCATCCGTCATCAACTCAAATCCTGATGGAAAATCTCGGTTGAAATCTCACGCTTCCCGATGGATCTCCATCTTTGTCGTTAAGCGCTGCGTTTGTTGCTAATTGTGCAAACTGCTGCGTTTAAGACATTTTCGCCAGTCACGTGAGACGAAATGGTGCCCAAATTTTACGCCAAGCCCCATTTTTGAGCAAGATTTGGATGTGATTTGCCGAATAACGCTGTTTTAGTCTGATGAATACTTCGCGTTAAATAAATTGAAGGTGTTTGCTAATTGGAGGTTACAAGGCGTCACAAGCGCAGGCATAGCGATTGTATAAAAACCGCATAGAATGAGGGCAGGCGTTTTCGCGACGATGTTCGCCATGCAAAAAATTACTCACATCATCAGCATCAAATCCAGTATCACATCCAACATCACATCAAACTAAGAGGAAATCATGATCGTTTTAATCACCGGTGCAAGTTCAGGTTTTGGCGAAGAAATGGCGCGTAAGTTTGCGTCGAATGGTCATAAAGTCATTGCTACTGCCCGCCGCACGGATCGTCTGGACGCATTGCAGGCGGAACTGGGCACAACCTTGTTGCCTATCAAAATGGATGTCACCGACAAAGCATCCATCAGTGCAGCGCTGGCACAGTTGCCTGCCGAATGGAAAGAGATTGATGTGCTCATCAATAATGCCGGACTGGCGCTCGGCACGGAGCCTGCACATCTCGCCAATCTGGATGACTGGGAAACCATGATCGACACCAACACCAAGGGATTAGTCCGAATGACGAGAGCTATTTTGCCTGCGATGGTGGAGCGTGGCAGCGGTCTGGTGATCAATATCGGTTCGATCGCTGGTTCCACGCCCTATCCAGGCGGCAATGTATATGGTGCGACCAAAGCGTTTGTCGATCAATTTACCCTCAACCTGCGTGCCGATCTGGTTGGAACTGGGGTGCGGGCAACAAATCTTGCGCCAGGCTTATGCGGCGGTACCGAATTCTCTAATGTCCGCTTCAAAGGGAATGATGAGGCAGCGGCCAAAGTGTACGAGGGTACGGTTCCGCTGACAGCGGCAGATATCGCCGAATCCGCCTATTGGATTGCGACATTGCCCAAGCATATCAACATCAATTACATAGAAATGATGCCGACTTGCCAGGGTTTCGGCGCTTTCAATATCAAGCGTAATCCGGCGTAAAACCCCGCATATGATCGACTAGGTTGAAATTTTATACTGGATGGGGTATTTTAAAGTGTCTAGGTAATCTCTGGACACTAAGTATATAAATCGGGGATACTCCCCCAATTTCTACCTTATTTATTGCTAAATTATGGCTAAAGAATTCAACTGGTTTGTCCGTGTATATTACGAAGATACCGATGCGGGCGGCATCGTCTTCTATGCCAATTATCTGAAGTTTTTTGAGCGCGCCAGAACCGAGTGGTTGCGCGCGGCCGGTATCAGCCAGCAAATCATGACCACGCAGCATCAAGTCATGTTTGTCGTCAAAGGCACGGCAGTCGAGTATCATGCACCCGCCAGACTGGATGATGAACTCAAACTCACCGTTGTGGTCGAAAGGATGGGACGCGCTTCTGTCCAGTTTGTGCAAGAAGCCTGGTGCGGTGATCGCTTACTCGCAACCGGCACGATCAAAGTCGGATGCGTTGGCACAACGACTGTGCGCCCAAGTGCGATTCCAGCGGAAGTACTGGCAAAGCTGAGCCAGTAAAATCAGGAAAAATCAGCAAAAATCAGCAAAAATCAGAGAAATAAGACCAAACAAATACTGTAAGGTCAATCAGCCGAGCAAGTTACAAAGTCAGGCATCAGTTGCGCGAACTTACACACCCGTGCGCATACGAATAATCAACTTACCCAGATAGACTATTTATGAACGTTACACAAGATCTCTCATTTTTTACCCTGATTTCCGAAGCCTCTATCTTGGTACAACTGGTGTTGCTCTTGCTGGTGGGCGTGTCAGTGACGAGCTGGAATTATATTTTCAGAAAAATGTTTGCAATCAGCAAAGCGCGCAAGCAGACGGAAGAATTTGAACGCAATTTTTGGTCCGGTGGCAATCTCGGTGAGTTGTATCAGGTGGCAATGAGCAATCGTCGCAACAGTGGTAACAACTCAGGCGCGCTAGAGCGTATTTTTGAAGCCGGTATGAGCGAATATCAAAAGGTCAAAGCGGCAAATAAAGCGAACTTAGATGCGACCGCAATGCTGGACGGTGCGCGCCGTGCGATGCGTGCCGCTTATCAGCGCGAGATGGATCATCTGGAATCCCACTTATCGTTTTTAGCCTCAGTCGGCTCGGTCTCACCATATGTGGGTTTGTTCGGTACGGTTTGGGGGATTATGAATGCCTTCCGAGGTTTGGCTAATGTGCAGCAAGCCACGCTGGCTGCGGTGGCTCCCGGTATTGCCGAGGCTCTGATTGCCACTGCCATTGGTCTGTTTGCGGCGATCCCTGCAGTGCTGGCATACAACCGCTACTCACATGATATTGATCGCTTGGCGATCCGGTTTGAAACTTTTATTGAAGAGTTCTCCAATATTTTGCAAAGACAATCTCGTTAAATTGTATGAGTTCTCTGCGTGGCGAACGTAAACGCAAATTCAAAGCAGAAATCAATGTCGTGCCCTATATCGACGTGATGTTGGTACTGCTGATTATTTTTATGGTGGCTGCTCCGATGACCAATCCCAGCGTCATCAATTTGCCGACTGCCGGGCAATCAACCCAGCCGCCGTCTGAATATATTGAGGTAACGCTAGACACTAACAAATATGTGATCAGCATCAATACCAAAGGCGCTAACGGCAAAACTGGCAATGGTAACAACCAGCAAGAGGCTAAAGAGACCGCAGCCAATCGCGCCCAGTTAATGCAAAAGTTGAGCGAATATCACACGGCAAAACCCGATTTAGCCGTGCTGGTATCGGCAGATAAAGAAATGAAATACGACGAGATTATTCAAGTCATTTCCGAAGCCAAAAAGCTTGGTATTAATCGGGTTGGTTTGGCGACCAAGTGATGCGCCTGCGCCCATTATTCTTATTGCTAACATGCATCGGCATGACAAATTTTTGTCACGCCGATGCACCGCCTGCCGCGCTTCTTTCCCTGCCTGTCCCGAGCGTGATGTCTGCGCCAAGCTCGACAGCAGCGTCGACGGAAGTACAAAAGCAAGCGGAAACACCAACTCCAGCATTAACACCAGCGCCCACGCCCTCCACCGACATCGACACCAAAATTGCGCCCGATGCGGAAGAAGAGATTCTTGTAGCGAAATCGAATTTACGTCGTTTCCAGATAGGTGTTGCTAAAGGTGATTGGCTAGCCCTGTTGACACAACATATTCCAGAATTATCGTCAGATACCGATCCGCAAAACGTCACGCCAACGCTGATCCGAAAATTGCGTCAGGACATTGGCAACATATTAGCGACAGAGGGATACTTTTCGCCCGCGATCACATTTGATGCCGGAAAAGAGGGTCAAAATGGCGGCTCGTTTTTCCGTGGTGGCATTGGCAACCTCAGTAGCAACCTCAGTAGCAACCTCAGCAATAATGTCATTCGTGTCAATATTGATGCCGGCCCCAGAACTACAATACAGCAAGTGGATTTGCAATTTTCGGGTGCCTTAGAAGACGCTGCCAAGCAAGGCAAGGTCGATGCAGTCAAACGTCGTGAGGAGCTGATAGCCGATTGGCGCTTACCTGTGGGATCTGTTTTTAGGGACGAGGAGTGGGATAAGGCCAAAACCGATATTACCGAGAGTCTGCGCTCCAATGTCTATGCCTCGGCCAGCATCATTAACAGCAACGCGACGATGGATGCAGATAGCCAGTCCGGTAGCTTAAAGGTAGAGATCGACAGTGGTCCGCCATTTACTCTTGGTGAAGCGGTTATTACGGGTTTGCAGCGCTATCCTCCCTGGTTGCTTGATCGCTATTTGCCACCCAAAAAAGGTGAGCCGTATTCACGCTCACGCTTGCTGGAATACCAGAGAGCTTTGCAAAATTCGGCCTATTTTTCTGCTGTGGCAGTCAGTGTCGATCCCGATCCGAGCAAAGCTGACGGCGTGCCGGTGGATGTGTCGGTCGTTGAGCGCCGCCCCCGTGATCTAGCGTTCGGCGTGGGTTACAGCAGCAATACTGGTTTCCGCACAGAAGTGTCTTATCGTGACCGCGATCTGCTCGACAGAGCCTGGGATTTACGCAGTGCGGTCCGCTTAGAGCAAAGGCGTCAGCTGGCTTATGCAGACATTTATTTGCCACCACGGGACAATCAATTTTTAGATTCTTTTGGCGTCTTACTGGACAAATCTAATCTCGCTGGATTAGATCAGACCCGCACCGCGATTGGTGTCAAGCGTACCAGCACACGTGGACACCTGGAGCAGCGTTTAGGTTTGAATTTATCGCGTGAAAAGGTAGCGCTGGATGGCGAGCCGCAATCGGTCAGTAAGGCCTTAGTCAGTTCGGTGGGCTGGACATGGCGTGATGTAGATGACAGCTTTGCACCGCGCAAAGGACAAATTTTGCAGCTCGATTTTGCTGTCTCAGAAAAAGCCTTAATTTCGGATCAGCGCTTTATCCGTACTTATGCCAAATATCAGCAATGGATACCGGTCGCCAAGCGCGACGTCCTGTTACTCAGAGCAGAAATAGGGCAGGTCTTGGCGCCAAGTATTGACGGTATTCCTGAGGATTATTTATTCCGTACCGGTGGCAGCAGCACGGTGCGCGGTTATAGCTATCAAAGTCTGGGTATTCAGCATCCTACTGGCGTGACTGGCGGCATGGTGATGGGTGTTGCCAGCGCCGAGTATGTGCATTGGACTCAGGCGAATTGGGGCGCTGCTGCTTTTATCGATGCCGGTGACGCGGCGGATGATTGGAATACCTATAAAGTTAAACAAGGTTTTGGTGTTGGTGGAAGGTATAAAACACCTGCTGGTCCGATTGCACTGGATCTTGCCTACGGCAAAAACATAAAAAAATTCCGTTTGGATTTTTCGATTGCGGTCGCATTTTAATGATGGCGAAACATTCTGCTGAAGCCGGTTTTTCTAAGCTCACGATGAGCATTTGCTTATGACACAAACGCCTTCAAATCCTGATGAAAAAAACTCAACAACGGTGGTGAGCGCTGCTGGTGCGTCTGCTGCGCCTGCTACTGCTGCAGAATTAGCTACTGCTAATGTACTGAAGCGCAGAAGTCTGCTTGGGATTTTTTCCCTGATTTTTAGCGCTTTACTGGTTATTCTATGTCTGACTTTAGGATGGGCAAGCTGGACCCAGCATGGCACGCGTACTATTCTCAATTGGCTACAAAATGCCAGCGGCGGCGAATTGAAATTAAGCGATGTCCGCGGACGTTTGTCGGACCATGTATCGATTGGCGAGTTGTCGTATCAAACCAAGACGCTGCATGTTAAAGCAAGTGGAATACAGCTTGACTGGCATCCATTGAGTTTGGCTAACGGCAAATTATCCATCAGCAGTTTACAGATTGCCGCGTTGACGATTGCAAGCCTGGAGAGTAAATCATCACCGCAATTGCCAGGCGATCTCGA
This sequence comes from Undibacterium sp. 5I1, assembly GCF_034314085.1. NCBI lineage: Bacteria > Pseudomonadati > Pseudomonadota > Betaproteobacteria > Burkholderiales > Oxalobacteraceae > Undibacterium > Undibacterium sp. 5I1. The sequence continues at coordinate 2,645,998 of NZ_JAVIWI010000001.1, read as the reverse complement.
TGTTGTCATTGAAGTCGCCGTGCAGCAAGCCGCGATTGGCCGCCTGACGATTGCCACGCTATATGCCGACGGTCACACTACACCTGTTACCACAATGACCGGATTAACAGGGCAATTAATCTCCAACCAAAAGCAGCATCAGTTACAGGCCAAAGTCACCACTGATTTTGGTATCGTACAAGCACAGGCGACCGTCGCTGTGCACCGGCCATTTGTAGTCCAAGGTCAGTTTGATTATCAAGGTCAGATCGATCAGCACATACCACGTATGGGCATCACCGGAAGTCTGACTGGTTCTTTACAAGACTTGGTTCTCAATGCCAAAGCCAAAGTTAGCGATGAACTCGCTGGGGAAAAACCAATTGATTCTACCCAAGTTACCTCCGCATCTGAGCTACCTAAATTATCTAAAGTATCTAAATTAAGTGGTGAACTTAAAGCAGTACTAGCACCATTTTCTGCAGAAATACTGCATTCATTACAGGCCACGATTGACGGACTGGACCCCGCCGAATTTGCAGCACAGGCACCACATGCACAATTAAAAGTGGCGGCTAACCTAAAGCCAGATAACAAACTTGGTCCCAATGGATTAGCGGGTACGATTAAACTGAGTAATGCGCAACCGGGCACTATAGACAAAAACGGAATACCGGTCAGCGCGATGACTTCTGCCTTACGCTGGTCGGGTGATCGTCTTGAGTTGAGTCAAACCTTGCTGCAATTAATGGGTAAGGGGAAAATCTCCGGCGCTGCACAAATACAGTTTACGACCAGCGCTTTCCCTATCGTTGATACCCGGCTTGAAGTGAGTGAGGTGGATCTTTCGCAGATTGATACGCGGATTCGTCCGACTCAAATCAAAGGCACTATTCAAGCGCAGACAAGAGCGCAAAAAGACGGTGATCATCAGATTACTTTTCAGGCGCAGTTGCATGATCCGCGCGCTAGTCTAAATGTGGATGCGAGTTACCAGCCCGGGAGTAGCGTTCAGACTGAGGCTAAAGATAAGACTGCAGCGCAAACAAAAACGCAGACTATTTCAAAGATTACGTTAGCGAAGCTAGAACTACTTGCCGCAGATTCTCGTTTGCAAGGGCAGGGCGAGATCATCTTGAGCGGTACTGTGCAGCCTTTTAATTTTAAAGGGGTAATTCAGAATTTTGACCCTTCACGATGGATCGCCGCACCAGCTGGCAAGATCAGTGCTGATTTTTCAGTTGCGGGACAATTGCAACCTAAGCTGGATGTGTCCGTGCAACTCCCTTCTTTGCAAGGGCAATATGCGGGACAAGCACTGAGTGGCGCAATTGATGCGCGCTGGCAGCAAGATGCGGCTTTGACTTTGCATAAGCTGGATGTGCACTGGGGTAAAAATGGTGTCACCGGCAGCGGTGCTTGGGGGAGCGACAAGGGGCAGCTGCAATTAGCGATCGATATCCAGGAGTTGGATGCCTTATCGCATTTAATCCCGACCACTCAGGATGTGCCGCATCTGGGTGGGAGCCTGAAAGCGAATTTGGTCTTGCAGGGGAAAATGAGTGAGCCTGCAGGTAAGCTCGACTTAATTGGACAAAATCTAAAATATAGTCAGCAATCGGGTCAGCAAATCAGCATTGATAGTTTGACCGCGAAACTAGATCTGGCGCGCGGTTCACAAGGTATGTTTGACGGTAATATCATTGCTCAAACAGTGCGCAGTAATTTGATGAAGGCAGATGCTACTGATACCACCTCTATATATGGTTCAGCTGCAAATCCTGGCACCAATCTAGGTGCAAATCCAGCATCAGGTAAGGAAACAAGTAGGGGGGCAAACGCTGCCCCAACTACCGTCGCAAACAAGCCAAATGATAAGAGTTTACCGGTACTGGCAGAGCAAATTAGCTTATCCATTAATGGAACTCGTGAGTCACATAATATTGTTCTCAACAGCCGGTTTAATAACAGACGATCTGTCAGCATGACTGCTGCGGGCGGTTTAAACGCCATTGGAAAAACTACAAAAATAGTCAGCAATAAATCTGCTGGCTCAGCTAGCCAGGCCGTTGTTGCTGCGCCTGTCAATTCAGTAGCGCAATGGCAGGGACAATTACTGAGTTTTGTGCTTAGCGGAAAACCCGATGTCAAATTACTGGCGCCTATGAGTGTTGTTGCCTCCAGCCAGTCGTTGCGCTTAGGACCCGCAGAATTTTCGGGTGTGGTTGGTAAGCTGGTACTCAAGCAATTGGAGTGGTCGCCCGACGGTTTAAAAACGCAAGGGCAATGGAATGCTATGAACGTCATTGCAGTGGCTAACTTGCTTAAACCGCAGTACGCAGTGGATGGCGATTTACTGTTGAATGCCGTATGGGATTTACAGTTAAAAGACCATTTGCAAGGCGAAATCAGCTTGCAGCGCCAGAGCGGCGATGTTCGTATCAATGATGCGGATGGCACTGGAAAAGCGATACCGCTTGGTATCCGCGACCTGCAAATGAAGATGCTGTTTGGTGGTCTGGTCGTTGGCAGTGACGCAGAAAAAATGGCTTTGACCATGACCGCTGATGGCGCTCGTTTGGGGACTTGGCAAGCGCGGGTGAATTCTGCTTTGAGTAAAAAAACCGGGACATGGGCGATTGCCCCGGATGCGCCTTTAGAAGGGCAGATCAAAGCGAATATCCCAGACGTGCAGTGGCTGGGGCCATGGATTAATCCTGGTCTGGCGCTTAAAGGCCAACTACAAGTCGATGCCCAATTAGCAGGACAATTTAGCCAGCCGCGTTATCAGGCAAAAATTAGTGGAAGCGGATTAGAAGTCGCTTTTGCGGCGGAGGGTTTGTTGTTACCGAATGGCCGTCTGGAGGCGGTGATAGACGAAAACCGCGTTCGCTTAAATAGTCTGGAATTTTCTAATGTGGTATCCGTCATGCCGCGCCATTCTAAATTCCAGGATGTGAATTGGGTTGGTCAAAAGGGCGAATTAAAAGCCAGCGGTGATATTGATATTCGCAATCAGACCGGCAATATTCAGGCTCAACTGAATCAGTTTCCTCTGCTCCAGCGCAATGACCGGTGGCTGGTTGCGAGCGGTGATTTAGGTGTGGCGAATATTAAAGATGTCTGGAATGTGACGGGCAAAATAAGAGCCGACGGTGCGTATTTTAAATTGCCAAAATTACCGCCGCCAAGTTTGTCTAGCGACGTGGTGGTGATTCGCAGCAAAGATAAGGCAGCACAAAATAAAGCGGCTGACGATGCCAATAAAAAGGCGCTCAAGTCGCGGCTTGATATGAGCTTCGACATGGGCTCACGTTTTGTGTTTGTCGGACGTGGACTAGATACGGCGTTGGCGGGTAGCATCCGCTTACGTTCCTCCGATGGCAATCCGGTGCAAGCCAGCGGTTCGATCAGCACTGTCGGTGGTGCTTATGAAGGTTACGGGCAACAACTGGCGATAGAGCGGGGCATCTTAAACTTTCAAGGTCCGCCAGCTAATCCGGGCTTGAATATCCGTGCCTTGCGCCTGGGTTTGGCGGTAGAAGCCGGCGTAGAAGTGGTTGGTACAGTTGCTGCGCCGCAAGTCCGGCTGGTTTCTGAGCCCACCGTACCCGATGCAGAAAAATTATCTTGGCTGGTATTGGGACGAGGCTCCGACCAAATTGCAGGCAATGACGCGTCTTTGCTGATGTCGGCAGCCAGTGCAATTTTTGGCGGCGATGGTAGCCGCAATGTTCCAAGGGATATCGTACAAGGCTTAGGTTTTGATGAATTTTCCCTAGGCACTGCGGATACTAGCAATGGCTCTAAATTACCTAGCCAAACCGTAGCTGGCACCACATCGACTAGCGGAGCGACCTCTGGCGATCAGGTCGTTTCGGTCGGTAAGCGCTTAGCGCCTGGCATGGTATTGTCGGTTGAGCGCGGCTTGTCGGACGCCAGCGGCGCGATTAAATTAAGTTGGCAACTGACCCGAAGAGTCAGCATTATTGGCCGCACTGGTACTGATTCGTCGATTGATGCTTACTATACGTTTTCATTTAATTAGGATGCAGAGTCAGGGTAGTAAGTTAAATACTCCAGGTAGGTATATTTAAATTGTCCATAGAATCATTGGGCAATAAGGCAGTTATTAAAAATAAAATGGGGAGTATATTTACTTTCTCTTCTTTAAACTTGCCAGAAATGAGAATTGAACCGTATGTTTTTAGTGCCGATTTGATAGGACTTCTTTGTTAAACCAGCAAAGATGATTTGAATCGGTTTGGATCGGAATGCCGATTATAATTTTATTCATCGTATATTTTTCTAAAGAGAAACGGCCTCAGCCAGCTTTTAGACGGAAAATAAACGGAACTAAGCAGCGATAGAAGCATCATATAAAGTCATGAAAGAATTTTCTCCGAACGTCCCTACGCATTCTTCAACTCGTGATTTCCCCCGTGAGGCTGGTCAGTGGCGCTCTTTTACCCTGGCTGCTTTGGTGCACGTCGTATTGATCGCCTTTTTGTGGGTAGGCGTTCAATGGCAAAATAAAGAAACTACTGCGGTGGAAGCAGAGGTTTGGGATATGACCACCAGGCAAGCAGCTCCGAAGCCGATTCCGGAAGAAGAAGTACAGCCAGAGCCTGAGAAAATTGCGCCGCCAGTGGCACCAACGCCAGTCGTTAAAGACGAGCCGGTGGTCGATCCCGAGATCGCGTTAGCCCAAGAAAAAAAGCGTCTGCTAGTTGAGAAAAAGAAAATAGAAGATCAGAAAAAAGCTGAGTTGCAAGAAGCAAAGCTCAAGCAAGAGCAAGAACTGGCACTCAAAAAAGCCAAAGAAAAGCTGGCGGAAGAAAAAAAGAAAGCCGATAAATTGCTTGCCGATGAAGCCGAGAAGAAAAAACTAGCCGATTCCAAAGCGCAATCAAAAACGCAGCAAAATAAAGAACAAGCCGCCCGCGATAAGGTTTTTGAAGAAAATATGCGCCGTCTGAATGGGCAAGCGGCAGTCATGGGTACCGGTGGTACGGGCGATGCGCCTAAATCTACCGGCAATAATCGTGGCGATCCAAGTTATGCAGCCCGTATTGCTTCCAAGGTAAGACAAAATACGGTATTCAACGCAGTTGATAATTCCAATACCAACCCCACAGTAGAATATAGAATTGATTTGTTACCAGATGGTTCTTTGCGTGGTCCGGTACGTAAATTAAAATCTTCCGGCGCACCTGGTTTTGATGAAGCGGTAGAAAAAGGGATAGAAAAGTCAGCACCTTTCCCACGTGATAAATCTGGCGATGTCCCTACCAGTATTGTCCTCAGTTATAAAATGAAAGAGTAAATTGAAGATAGTTTCCTTGATTAAAGTGTTCTCAGTGAGCACATTATTGATAACCAGTGTGGTGCAGGCTCAGCTTAGGGTCGAGGTATCTGGCGTTGGTTCCACCCAAATCCCGGTTGCGATTGCGAGCTTTGCGGATGAGGCTCTGACACCGCAGCAAATCACTTCTATCGTCAAAGACGATTTAACCCGCAGCGGTTATTTCAAAATTATTGATACTGGTAGCGTTATTACCGAGACGACCGCCGTCAATTTCGATGACTGGAAATCACGCGGAGCCGAAGCCTTAGTCGTTGGCAGCGTGCAAAAACTCAGCGATGGTCGTTTTGATGTGCGTTACAAATTATTAGATACGATTAAGTCATCCACATTATCTGGCCTTGCCATTGCAACGTCCTCAGCGAATACCAGGGTGACTGCGCACAAAATCGCCGATGATATTTATGAAAAATTAATCGGCGTGCGTGGCGTATTCTCAACCCGTATTGCTTATGTGACCAAGTCCGGTAAGGAATATCGTCTGGAAGTTGCCGATGCAGATGGAGACGGCACACAAGTCGCGCTGCGCTCGAATGAACCCATCATTTCACCCGCCTGGTCACCTGATGGCACCAAGGTCGCTTACGTGTCGTTTGAGGCTAAGAAGCCCGTCATTTACGTGCAAAATCTGATCACGCGCGAACGCACAGTGATTGCCAACTACAAAGGCAGCAACTCAGCACCTGCATGGTCACCGGACGGTAATAAATTAGCGATAGCCTTGTCGCGCGATGGCTTGACTCAGGTATATACCGTCAACGCCAATGGCACTGGTTTGCAGCGCCTGACTCAAACCAGCGGCATAGACACTGAGCCACAATTTTCTGCGGATGGACAAAGCATTTATTTCCTAAGCGACCGTAGCGGCGGACCTCAAATTTATCGCATGGGCGTGACTGGCGGTGAGGCAAAGCGTGTCACATTTAATGGCAGCTATAACATCACACCGAGGATTTCACCTGATGGGAAAACACTGGCGTATATTTCTCGCCGTGATGGCAAATTCCAGTTGTATTCACTAGATATTGCCAGCGGCCAAGAACAGCGCTTATCGGATACCGTTAAAGATGAATCACCAAGCTTTTCGCCTAACGGCAAATATATTATGTACGCTACTGAGTCTGGTCGTCGCGGCACATTGGCGGTAGTATCGGTCGACGGCAGAGTGAAGCAAAAATTGACCTTGCAAGCTGGAGATGTTCGGGAACCCACATGGGGACCTTTTATGAAGTAACGGTCAAATTTTGAAGTCTGTTTAATTCATTTGCTTTATTTAGTTTTTAAAAAAAGGAGAAATACATGCGCTCAGCAATTAATTCTAAAACTCTGGCTTTGCTGTTGACCAGCGTCGCTCTTATCTCAGCTTGTAGTACGCCAGTTAAATTGGACGAGAAGCCACCTGTCGTCGAAGATAAGTCTGCAATGAATAAACCAGTAGAAGACAACACCCGCACTGTTAAACCAGTTGAAGTCGTTTCTGTTGACCCTTTAAACGACCCGCAAGGCGTGTTGGCGAAACGTAGTGTGTATTTTGACTATGATAGCTATGTGGTTAAAGATGAGTTCAAATCTTTAGTCGAAGCCCATGCTAAATACCTGGTCGGCAATAAAGCTCGTAAAATTTTAATCCAAGGTAATACGGATGAACGCGGTGGTCGTGAATACAATCTGGCTTTGGGACAAAAACGTGCAGAAGCAGTGCGTAAAGCTCTGGCTTTGTTAGGTGTGCCAGAAGCCCAAGTAGAGGCGGTTTCTTTAGGTAAAGAGAAGCCAAAAGCAACGGGTAGCGACGAGGCTTCATGGGCAGAAAACCGCCGTTCTGATATCGTCTACCAGTAAGTATTCAATACGTATTGAATACGTATTAAGTTATCCTCATTAATACAGATTGCCGCTAAACATAATGATTGCTGCAATCTGTATTTTGAGAGACGCTTCGATAGCGACAAGCTTCGAATGATGTTCCCTTCTTTGTCCTCCAGCATGCTGGATCACTTCAAGATCAATTCTTATTGAACTCTTCCCATGAAATTTTTTACTTTCTCTAAAACAGCGCGCTCGGTTGCCTTCGCCATGATGTTGACACCAATGCTGCCATCAGTTGCAGCGGCGGGCATCTTTGATGATGATGAAGCACGTAAAGCAATTTTAGATTTGCGTTCCAAAGTGGATGAAGTAAGTAACAAGCTCGATACGAAGTTAGATACCAAAGCCGATAAAAGTAGTGCGCTTGATCTGGCGAATCAAAATGAGCAATTGCGGTCAGAGATCGCAAAATTGCGCGGACAGATAGAAGTGCTGACCAATGATTTAGCAAATACTCAGCGCCGCCAGCAAGACTTTTATGTCGATCTGGACAACCGTGTTCGCAAACTAGAGCCAAAGAAAATGACGGTCGATGGCAAAGAGGCGACGGTAGAAATCAATGAGCAACGTGCCTATGACGCAGCTTTATCTTTATTTAAAGCAGGCGATTACAAAAATGCAAGTGCTGCATTTACAGCCTTCAATGTCAACTATCCGCAATCCGCTTTTGCCGGATCTGCGCAATATTGGTTGGGTAATTCCTGGTATGCACAGCGCGATTGCAAGAATACGATTTCATCTCTGCAGGTTTTAGTTAGAAATTATCCTGATCATCCAAAAGCACCGGATGCAATGTTGAATATCTCTGCTTGTCAGCTGGAATTAAAAGACAAATCAGGAAGCAAAAAAACGCTGGAGGCAGTGATTGCACAGTACCCGGAAACTGAAGCCGCACAGGCAGCAAAGAGTCGCTTGGCCGCCACAAAATAAGACTAACTCCCGAGAGAATACTGCTTCGCTGGAAAAAATCCAGCAAGCTCGTTGACAGCGGTATTGGAACATACTATAATTTCGTTCTTTCGGGTCGTTAGCTCAGCTGGTAGAGCAGCGGACTTTTAATCCGTTGGTCGCAGGTTCGAATCCCGCACGGCCTACCACGAAATTCGGAAGACTTAGATGAAAATCTAAGTCTTTTTTATTTATAAACATTCATTTTGGTGTCCGGTAGTTTTTCCCGCATTCATGTTTTGGTTATAAAGCGCAAGTCTTTGGGTCGTTAGCTCAGCTGGTAGAGCAGCGGACTTTTAATCCGTTGGTCGCAGGTTCGAATCCCGCACGGCCTACCAAAGTTTTAAGAATAAAAGGACTCAGGTGAAAGCTTGAGTCCTTTTTGTTTTTCGGCGACGAGAAGTGTCTATACTTGATGCATCGCCACGCACACTTATCCTATTTTTAAATCATGTGTTCACCGAATCGTAAGCGACAATCATGATTTGAAAATCGCATCAAATAGAATTATTCCGTAATTCAGTAAAGGACGTCTGATGAAGCAAAAACAGAATAGCGGCAAGCTCAAAACGGAACAAAAATCAGAGCCAAAACCAGAGCAGCATCATGAAATTCGCCCAGGACAATCGATAGAATTACTCAAAGAATTGCACATCCTCACGCGTGACGGCAAGATGAATCAAGATAGTCGGCGCAAGTTAAAGCAGGTCTATCATCTGTACCAATTTATCGAGCCCTTGTTGCAGCAATTACGCGAAGATCATAGCGACCTCACTCTGGTCGATCATGGTGCTGGTAAATCGTATCTTGGTTTTATTTTGTATGACCTGTTTTTTAAAGCGACGGCAAGTCAAAATCAGTCCCGTATTTACGGCATAGAGACTCGTGATGAATTAGTACAAAAGTCTGTCGAGCTGGCCACCAGACTAGATTTTCCTGGTATGTCATTCTTAAATTTATCTGTCGCTGACTCCATTACTTCTGCCCAGTTGCCCGATCAAATTGATATTGTTACTGCGCTGCATGCTTGTAATACGGCGACGGATGATGCGATTCAATTTGCATTAAAAAAGAAGGCAAAATTTATGGTGTTAGTGCCTTGCTGTCAGGCAGAAGTGGCGGCAGAGCTGCGCAAACATAAGGGTGATGCTGTGCGTGATAATCCTTTATCAGAGATGTGGCGCCACCCGATTCATACGCGTGAATTTGGTAGCCAGATCACTAACGTGCTACGGTGTCTGCAATTAGAAGCGCATGGCTATCAGGTTAGAGTAACCGAGCTAGTTGGTTGGGAGCATTCAATGAAGAACGAACTGATCATTGCTGAGTACAAAGGCTTACCGGCTAAACGTCCTGCGGAACGCTTGGCTGAGGTGCTGAAGACTACCGGCTTAGAATCTATGCAGGAGCGGTTTTTTACGCCACGCTAATTTCAACATTCGTCGTGCGTTAGTTTTAAATGCAATTTAAAGATAGGAAAATGACACACTAATTGACATGTAATTTGGTGATTTACACCGAAGTCACTAGCACGTCACAAAAAATTATTAATATCATTTATCTTATAAATAAGGCTTAAGCAAAACCGCCCTAGCTGCGTTGTAGCTCCTAGCTGTACTGGAGACTATCTTCGCCGCTAGACCTTGCTAGGGCAATTTTGCGTAAGTCCTGATAAAGTTTTTGAACCTAGTTGCCCAATTGAGAATTTAGATTTTCATCGTTATCAAAAAATCGTTTGGAGAATTACCGTATGTTCGCTGCAGTCGATCTTGGTTCTAACAGTTTTCGCTTGCACATAGGTCGTCATGAGGGTGATGTGATTCGCGTTGTCAAAAGTGCCCGCGATCCTATTCGTCTAGCGGCTGGCCTGGATCAGCAAGGAAATCTGTCACCTGCAGCAATACAAAGCGCGATTGCGTGTCTCGCGCGCTTTAAACAAATCTTAGATAGCTACCCGCTAGATGCCGTCCGCGTAGTAGCAACCAACACCATACGCATCGCAAAAAATAGTGCCGATTTTATGCCCGCAGCGGAAGCGGCTATTGGTTATCCGATCGATATTATTTCTGGTGAAGAAGAGGGACGTCTGATTTATATGGGCGTTTCCAACTCGATTGCTATTCCAGGCGAGCGCCGGTTAGCGCTGGATATCGGTGGTGGCTCTACCGAAGTGATACTTGGTCGCGGCCATGAGGTGGTTAAGGTGGAGTCTTTTAGTATTGGTACGGTGAAGCACAGCAGTACTTTTTTCCCGCAAGGTAGAATCACTGAAGCAGGATTTGAAGCCGCTGTTCTGTCAGCACGATCGATGTTTGAGGATGCCGCACCGCCATATCAGCCTGAGCATTGGCGCAATGCTTATGGCTCCTCGGGCACGATACGGGCGATCTCTGATGCAATCGCAAAAAACAACTTAGGTGACGGTAGTATTACGCTCAAAAGCCTGATAACGTTAAAACAATACTGCGTCCAATGTGGGCAGGTGAGTCAGCTAGAATTAACGGGTATTAAACCCGAGCGTGTCGCCATGGTGGTTGGCGGACTTGCGATCTTGATCGCCTTGTTGCAAGAATTTAGTATCACTGTATTGCAACCAATAGAAGCAGGTTTGCGCATGGGGGTGATGTGGGATTTATACCTGCGTGCGACCAAGCGTGACCGGCGTGAGCAAGCCGTGCATAACGTCGCCACCATGTTCTATGTTGATGCCACACGCGCTAGTCGGGTAGCCGATATGGTACGTTCTTTGTATGCACAATTAAAACCGGCAACGGATACCTATATCCGGCATTTACACTGGAGTGCTATGTTGCATGAGGTCGGTATGGCGATATCGCATACCGGCTATCATAAGCACGGCGCATACATGATAGAGAACGCTGATATGGCCGGTTTCACTACCCGCGAACAGCGTGTAATGAGTAAATTAATTTTGAGTCAAAAAGGTAATCTGAGAAAAATCAGTGACAGCTTTGCCGACTTGGATTTTGCTAAAGCCGTGCTTGCATTGCGTCTCTCTGTCACTTTTATGCATTCACGGATAGAGCTCGATTACGCTGATTTTAGTTTAAAAATGAAGAGTAAAATCGAGCTGGAAATTCGACAAGACTGGGTGACTTTACATCCGACAGTTGCTTTTTGGCTGCAAAAAGAAATCGAATTTTGGCGCGAAGTGGGCGTGGAGTTTATCGTTAAGGCGAATATTTAAGCTGCCAATATTGCGTAATATTCCATATCGAAAAATCGATTATTTTTCCAGGCAACTTCCCGGCGCCTGCCTTCTAATGCGAAACCTAATTTTTGTAAAAGCTGGCTGCTAGCTTTGTTCTCTGGTTCTACCTCAGCTTCAATCCGGTGTAAGCGCAGTTGCTGAAAACCATAGTGCAAAATTATCGACAAACACTCATGCATGACTGCCTGACGCCAATAATCCGGATGCAACCAATAACCAAGATCTGCGTTTTGATTTTCTGTATCTAATTCGTAAAAACCACACGCGCCGATTAGCTGATCTGGTGTGGCTTGTGGACAGATCGCCCACCAGATACCACTTTCTTCTTGCTCAATCCGTCGATACCAGTCTATCTGTTCTTGTGTCGCCACCAGGCTATCGTATGAGATGCCATAGTAGGCGATGACTTTAGGATGCGATAAGCCCTTAAAAATATTACCAATATCCGACTGAACAATTTTTCTCAATACAAAGCGCTTGCTCTGTAGTACAGGAAAACTGATGCGTGGTTGGAAATTCATGCTTGCAACCTTTCATCTGGATCATTAGATATTGTTTAGTGTTGTTTAACACAATGTATCGTCTGAACACCATTCAGTAATAATTTGTAATAGTCACATGACAAAGGTGTGTGGAAGATTATATTAATCATGTTTTATGTACTTTTCTTGATCCCACTCCCGAAGTGGTTTAGAGCTACGCCTACATGGTGTAGCTTTTTTTTGGCCCAGATATTTTGTCCTGACATTTCAGCTACCTTGCTCTAATTGGAGAAATTATGCCCATACAATTTCCGCGACATAGAATTAAATCTATTTTGCTTACGCTCTCGTTGATGCTTAGTTTTACTGCCACGATGCCTGCGAAGGCGATTCCGGTAGCTGATTTTCGTGCGGAAGATGCTTTACCTATTTTGACGGAATTTAAAAAGAATGTGAATCTGAATCCCAATCAGCAATTGCTTTGGCAACAAACCGAAAGCAAGGTACGTAATATTTTTAGAATACGAGAACTACGCCGCCGGGCAATACAAGATGCTGTTAAAGCCAGTTTAGAAAAAAAGAACACAGAACTTCGTGATCTCACGAAATCAATGGATCAGGATGAGGTTATATCTCTGCAAGAGAATCAGCAATTAAGAGAACTTTGGCTAACCATGTACGACGCTTTGGATGACAAGCAGCGAGATATGGTCGTCGATTTATTAATGGATCAGTTGAACCGGGTAGAAGACCAAACGAAGGATCATGGCTCGCGTAGCGATTTGCCTAAAGCCAGTGGCGGTCGTCGCGGCAAAGGCGGATCTGGCGGTGGTCAGGGTGGTATGGGCCAGAACGTACCAATTGGCGAATAAATTTTGTATTGAAATATTTGTGGAGTTTCTAAAAATCTTTCAATCAAATAATGAAAGAATGTCCAACAAGATATAACTCATTCCTGTGCATCTTTAGCAAGAATCTAGTGGCGTTGTTAATCACCTAAAGACGCTGGACTACTACGGCCGTTTTAACTATCGTAGCGCAGGTGAGCTGAATACAGATCGAGTTCCCTGCTTTATCTTTCGCAGGAGCGACCAAGTGAGAACCGAATTTAATCGATATATTTAATTGCTGAGTCTGTATAATTTTTTATAATTTCGAGGGATTATGCGGCTTGCAGCGTGATATTGGCTTGAAGACCGCATAATCATTGGAGGATTAATTTTGGATATTTCTGAAGGTAAGATTAATTCTCGGTTGATGTGGTCTGGTTTCTTTCAAAACTGCATGCTCCCAATGCTGTTGCAAGCTCCCTGCCATGAGCAAAATGCTGCCGCTATTTAATTCAATGTTACGGATTTTTTGTTCTGGTTTGCTCTTATGCCTGAGCTTAAAAATACGACTTTCACCAACGCTGACAGAGGCAATTGCTGGCTTATGCCCTAGCTCCGGCTCGTTATCTGAATGCCAGCCTACGCTATCTTGCTGATCCCGGTATAAGTTAAGTAACACGCTGTTATATCGGTTCAGGGTTAGCGCTTCGACCTGACTTTTTATCTTTAATAATGTGGCGGTCCATGGCTGGGGCGCAAGTGCAATCCCTGAGTAGTTATAGCTGCTGGCAACGTCGCCGTACCATGCAGTGAGTCGTGGTTGCAAATAGGTCTTACCCCAAACAGCGATTAAATCCTGACGCCATGGCGTTTCTGCCAGCAAACTTGTATAAAGTTCCCTGGCAATTTCTGATGAGTAAAATTGATGTGCAAATGCCAGCTCACCATCAATAATCGATATCTGTTCCAAGGTAGTGGAGGCAGAAAAAAGATCAGACATAGCGGCTGGCATGTAATAAAACTTGATTCTTAAATTAGCGCTAAAAAGACAACTTAGAAATTACCCATGTAGTCTTTTTTACCAATTTCAATTCCGTTGTGACGTAGTAGCGAGTAGGCGGTCGTTACGTGGAAAAAAAACTGTGGCAAACCATATGACAGCAGATAGTTTTGGCCACTCAGTTTTTTCTCTTTTGGTGTACCGGGGCGCAATACGATCTCTAATTCTTCGCTACCGTCAAACTGAGCTGGCGTTAATGAATCTAGCAGTGCCAAGGTTTTAGCGATACGCGCTTGCAGGTCGGCAAAAGTTTGTTCATTGTCCTCATAGGCAGGCACTTCAATGCCTGCAAGGCGTGCAGGAACACTTTTAGCAAAATCCGCAGCGATTTGTATTTGACGCGTGAATGGCAACATGTCAGGGAACAGACGTGATTGCAACAGCGCAGCAGGATCGATATTTTTTGCCGTGGCATGGGCTTCTGCTTTACTCAATACATCGCTCAGGCTATTGAGCATTTGGCGAAAGACAGGGACGGAGGCGGCATACATAGAAATAGTCATAGAATCTCCTCGTTGACAGGTGAGTGGTACATCTACCCAGATTATAGTGAGTTCCTGCCTGATGCGTATTACTCAGATTACTATTGCTTATGAAGGAAAATCGCCGAGTCTGACGACGCTGCCTGATCCGCCTATCGATTTGCTGACTTGCGGATTACCATAATAATTAACCGTACCAGAGCCTCCGATACTGACTTTGAGATTATCTCTGGTAGCAACAGAGACTTTGCCAGAGCCGCCAATACTGACTTTGGCATCATTGGTTTTTAACGCAGAGCCATCCATGGAGCCAGAACCACCAATAGCCATTGAAGTCGTATTAGCGTTACCTGCAATTTTGAAACTACCACTACCGCCGATGGTTAACAATAGTGATTCGGCACTCAGACCTTGTAATTTAACAGTGCCAGAGCCACCGATTGTGACACGCAATTTGTCGGCTTGCAGGCGGCTTGATCTTAGCGAGCCAGAGCCAGCTACTTCTAAATCATCAATTTGCTTTAGTTTGATAATTATTTTCAGGCTACGTGTGTCCAGATGGACTTCCTTTTCTAAGGTGCGGACTTTTAGCGTACCGTTTTCAACTGTCGTTTCAATTAAGGTCAGCAAGTTATCGTCGGTTTCAATTGAGATTCCCTCCGCATTGCCTTGCTGCAGTTCTATCTCTGCAGGCAGGCTAATGCTGATCGCGTTGAAATGGCTCGCAGCGCGGTTTTCTTGTTGTAATTTTCCTGAGCCTGCAATACTTTTGTCTGAACTCCACTGCAAGTTCCAGCCAGATGCTAAGGCGGTTTTTGGTTGAGCCACTATAGCGAGTGCGCTTAATGTCAGGCTGATGGTGAAAACGCGCTTTGCAAAACGAGTCATGTTCATGCTGTTTCCTTAAAAGTGGAAGGCTAGTATTGGCTAATAATTTATCTCGCGGTTATTCTTTAACAGACCTTAAGAGATTATGTCCGGCGAGCTACTCGCAGTATGATCTTGTGCTAAGGGTGGTACTAGCGATTTGCGATAGAGTGTGTTTCCGGCAGGGTAAAGCGTCGTTTGTGGTGATAGACTGAAATGTAATTCTTACATCCGATTAAAAAAAACAATTATTGACGAAGAAGGTATCCCAGGTTGTTCTCGGCGAAGATTTTTCTAAATGCTTTTCGTTCGCTGTCTGGATGGCTGCAATTTCAACCAGGATTTCATTTGGAAATCCTATTCTATTTTCACTCGGACCTTGGATTACCAGCGACCCTAGATAACGTTTTAAATGCATAGGTTCATTACAAAATAAGCTGATGCGTTGCCAGATGTGAGGGTACGCATTTCGTATTTATTGTTGTGGCGTTAATTTTTCAATGTCATGAATAGACAAGGCTACGATGTTGCTAGGGATGAGATGTGATGCATAAATTTGTTGCACTGTGTCTCGACTTTGCGATGCAGTCACTAATTGCGCTCGTGCTACCGTGCTTGGAGCAATATCGGGTTTTGGCGCGGTAAGTGCAGAGAATGGCGCTACAGTGCGCAGAATTTGTTCATACAAAGGTAATGCGCGACGTTCCCAGCGTATAGTTTTGATGCCAGCGGTTTTAAAATATGAGGTGTTGGTCAAATATTTGCCGTCTTCCCCTACTTCTGAATTCAATTCAATCACGCAAAGCAGATGCATGTACGAGTCGAAAATAGCAAAGTCGATTTTGCGACCTTCCAGATCGACTTGCTCGGCTCGTTTTGCTTTTGAATCGACATTAATTGGTTTCAGCAGAGCGATTAAATCTACTTTGGGGAAGATGTAGCAGTTAGGTAATGCGCGCCGCAAACGCCTAAAAATTATTTGCTGTTCTTTATCAAAAAAACTTTTTTTCATAAGCAGTAGAAGTGCTTTTGTTTTTTTTGAACGGAAAAGAAAACATCAGGCGATCTCCAATCTACAGTGTGTATTTGATTAAAGCTGATGAACCGAAATACCCAACCAAACCCTGTATGAGCTTAATTAAATACTTAGATTACATTAGGTGTTGTAACAAAGGTCGCACCGTTTGTCATTTTGACCTTTATTTTTAAGTATAGCAAGTTGAGACACGTCGGTTGTCGTACAAGCAATTGCATTAATGCAACAAACACTAAGTCGTCTAACTATTTTTATAACGGGTGTGTTTTCAAATTAATGTGGATTTACGCAAAACGGAAACTATTTGCTGTGATTGTGCTTGAACTAGTGCATCGGATGAAAAAACTTAAAACATCTCACCACAAAGACATGTGGGAAAACAAAGACAGAGAAAGCTCTGATTCGCTGTCCTCTCAATTTTCTATTTGCCTCTGTGTTCCAATTGTGAAAGGTCTGCCTTTTGCATAAGTCCTAATAGTAATGGTTAAAAATCATGATTTGGCTTGGCATTCTTGTATTTAGTAGCTAATGCGGCAGTTCGACTAAAGAGTTTTTATATATTACTTGGAGCATTGCGAACTTATTTTAATACCAAGAGTCTGAGCAAGGTAGACAGCCATTATAAAAAACAAGAGCAGTTCTTCGCAGTGTCAAAAGTGTCTTTGTCCTTCCAATAAAAATACCTGCTTCAGTAATTGATGTCCGGGTAATAAAAGATCAGATCATGAAAATAGATAATAGTGCTAATAGTGGGAACAGCGTCAACATTTTGTCACCCCAGCAACCCTCTCAATTGACACGCTGGCGTATGCCATTAGCAGGCTTGTTCTTAGTGGTTGCTATCGGTGGTGGTTGGATGATGTATGCAAAAGATATTTCGAAAAATGCCAAATCCTTGGGTAATGCCGATACAAAAAAAGAAGTTATTTATGAGTTGGCGCCTGTTGATGTGACCAAAATCACTACCCGTTCCCTGATGGTGAATTTGCCGATTTCAGGATCTCTCATGCCTGTAAGCCAAGTCACTGTGCGGTCAAAGGTGGCAGCCGAGGTACATGAGACATTGGTGCAAGAGGGTATGCCGGTACGAAAAGGTCAAATCATTGCGCGTTTTGATGGCGCTGATTTGCATGCGCGTTTGAGCATACAAGATGCGGCAGTAGATGAGGCACAAGCACGTTTGGCGTTAGCGCAAAAAAACCGACACTCTAATGAAGCTTTACTAAAACAAAGTTATATCTCACAAAACGCGTTTGATACTACTCAAAGTAGTTTGGATTTAGCACATGCCAGTTTGAAGTCTGCCTTGTCGCAGCGAGAAGTAGCGCAGATTGCCGTGGCGGATACACAAATTAAATCGCCAGTCGATGGCATCATCAGTAAGCGTAGCGTGCAAGCTGGCGACAAAGTATCGCCTGATACCGCCTTATTTAATATCGTCAATCTGGCGCAGTTAATTTTAGAGGCCCAAGTACCTGCGAGTGAGATTCCACGTGTCAAGATTGGTCAAAATGTGAGCTTTGCCGTCGATGGATTCGGTACTCGCTCTTTTATTGGAAAAGTAGCGCGTATTAATCCATCTGCCGAGGCTGGTTCACGTTCGATGCTGGTGTATGTAGAGGTCGATAATGCCGATGGCGCTTTGCGAGGGGGCATGTTTGCCAAAGGTAATCTCACTTTAGAAAAAACTACTTCTTACCCTGTCATGCCATTGGCCGCGATCCGTCAGCAGAATGGTAGCGACGTAGTCTATAAAATAGTAGGGAATCAAGTTCAGCAACAAGCCGTTAAGCTGGGTTTGCGTAGTGAGGATGAAGGCTTGGTGCAAGTGTTGCAGGGGCTAGAGCCAGGTGTTCAGGTTATTTCTGCCAAGTTAGATAGTATTAAGCCAGGTAGTAAAATCCTGTTGCCAAAAACTGCAAACTCTGCTGAGATCACAAATTTGGCACCAGATTTAGCACCTGCTTCCGCGGTAGCCGCCACTTTAGCGACTTCCCCTAAATCCAAAGGCTAAGCCATGTGGATCACCAAAGTCAGTATTCAAAATCCTGTTTTTGCGACCATGATGATGGTGGCGCTCGTCGTTCTGGGACTTTTTTCGTATCAAGGTCTGGGTCTGGAGCAGATGCCGGATGTGCAGTCTGTTGGTGTCTCGATTCAAGTTCAATATCCTGGCGCTTCGCCAGAAATTGTCGAAAACGACATCACCAAACCAGTTGAAAGCGTAGTCAATACCGTCAGCGGTGTTAAGCGAATTTTAGCCAGTTCGTTTGAAGGCCGCGCCACTCTTTGGGTAGAATTTCAACTATCGGTCAATCCAGACAAAGTGCTACAAGAAGTGCGGGATAAGATTGCCCAGATTCGACCAAGCTTTCCTAAAGATGTTAAAGACCCATTTATCGTGCGTGGCGGCAGTGACGGTAACGAAAGTCCCGTTGTTGAAATGTCAGTTAGTTCGCCCACCAGAAGCTTACGAGAATTATCGACATTAACAGATCAAGTCATTTCTAAAAAAATACAAAGCGTACCTGGAGTAGGGCGGGTAGATGTGCGCGGTGCGGTGGTGCGTCAGGTGCAGGTTAAGTTGAGCCCGGATCGGATGGCGGCGAACAATGTCGGCGTGAATGAAGTGTTGACTGCGATCCAGGTAACCAATCAAAACATTCCGGCTGGCTTGATCACGCAAGGGGCTAACGATCAATTAGTCCGGTTAGAAGCTAAGATCACTGATCCACGCGGCTTCAATAAAATTATTGTCGCACGTCGAGCTAATGCCCCAGTGTATCTGGAGCAAGTCGCGGATATTCAAGACGGTGAGCGCGAGGAATTTTCTATCTCACGGGTCAATGGAGTACGCGCAATCAGCATCTCGGTCACAAAAATTCAGGATGCCAATATTGTAGAAGTTGGCGACGGGATTATTGATGCGATTGCAGATCTGCGTAGTCGTCTACCAAAAGACGTCATCATTAATGTCAACTACAACAATGCGGATAGCGTCAAACAATCTTTAAGTGGTGTTAAGGAAACCATACTTGAAGGTGCTGCTTTAACGATACTAATCGTATTTTTATTTTTACATTCATGGCGCAGTACGGTCATCACCGGCTTGACTTTGCCTATCTCGGTTATCGCTACTTTTATCGCGTTAAAGGCTTTTGGTTTTACGCTGAATTTTTTGACCTTGATGGCCTTGTCACTTTGTATTGGCTTGTTGATTGATGACGCGATTGTGGTCCGAGAGAATATTGTCCGTCATCTGGGAATGGGTAAAGGACATAAAAAAGCAGCAGAAGACGGCACGAATGAAATCGGTCTTGCCGTGATGGCGACGACTTTTGCTATTGTCGCTGTCTTTGTACCAGTCGCATTTATGAAAGGCATGATTGGCCGCTATTTCTTTCAATTTGGTATTACCGTGACTGTTGCGGTATTGGTTTCTTTATTCGTGAGTTTTACACTCGATCCAATGCTGTCGTCCGTTTGGCATGATCCGGCAGAGGGACGGTTTAAACGTTTGCCCTGGCTAGAACGGATAATGGAAAACATCGAACACGGCATTGATAAGCTACATCATTTATATGGCCGAGTATTACAACTGGTATTGCGCAAACGTAAAACCACTTTGGCGTTAGCTTTCAGTTTATTTATCGGTAGTTTTTTCTTGCTACCGTTTATCGGTTCTGAATTCGCTCCCGAAACTGACAATAGCCAGATTTCACTGAATCTCAAAACACCTGTTGGCTCTAGCCTGATCTATACCAATGAAAAAACTATACAGGTCGAGGCAATACTAAAACTGATGCCAGAAATCGTCACAATGACCACAAGCGTTGGTGTCGATGGTGAGCGCAATACGGCACAGATTAATCTTAAGTTGACGGAACCTCGGATTAGTCATCGTAAGCTGCAGAAAGAAATTGAATCAATGATACGTCAACGTTTGAAATCTGTGCCGGGAATCGAGCTTGGCGTAGGGTTTAACAAGCCAATTTATGTAGCGATTTTGGGGCCGGATGCGGATAAATTGCAGGGTGTGATTGATCAGATAATGCTGAAGATTGGCGCGATCAAAGGAATTGCTGATTTAGAGAGCAGTTTGACTGGTGCCAATCCTACCGTATTAGTAAAAGTGAATAATGAACTGGCAAATGATCTGGGTTTGTCGGTACAACAAATTGGATCAGCTTTACGACCTTTTGTTGCCGGGGACACGATAGGTCAATGGCTTGCTCCCGATGGGCAAAATTATGAAATCAATGTGCAGTTACCAAAATCGGGACGGCAAAAAATTTCTGATCTCGGTGATCTATCGCTTGCCAGCAGCCGGATTGACGCAAACGGCAAACCGATCATGGTGCCTTTACGTCAAGTAGTCCAATTTATCCCTGGTACCAGCCCGCGTGTTATTAAGCGTCAAGATTTGCAACGTCGCGCCGCTATATATGCCAATGTAGAAGGCCGTGCGGCTGGCGACGTTGGAACTGAGGTGCAAGAATTGGTTAAAAAAATCGAACTGCCACCTGGTTATCGGTTTGACGTAGGTGGACAGACTAAAGAGATGCAAGATTCTTTTAATTCTGCTTTGGCCGCATTGGGAATTGCAGTTATTTTTATTTACCTGATTTTGGCATCTCAGTTTGGGAGTTTCTTACAGCCGTTGGCGATTATGACATCCTTACCATTTTCCTTAATTGGTGTATTGTTTGCGTTGCTGATTACCGGCAGTACCTTGAATATTTTCTCGATTATTGGTTTCATTATGCTGATGGGTTTAGTGACCAAAAATGCGATTTTGTTGGTCGATTTTATTAATCAGTCGCAACGACAAGGGATGTCACAGTACGACGCAATTTTGGCCGCAGGTCAGGTTCGCTTACGACCAATTCTGATGACCACACTGGCAATGATTTTTGGTATGTTGCCGATGGCAATAGGTTTGAGTGATGGTGCTGAGTCGCAGGCACCTATGGGCAGAGCAGTTATAGGGGGGATTATCACCTCCACGTTGCTTACCCTATTAGTTGTACCTATTACTTATACTTATCTGGATAAATGGGGGCGGCGAGCATCTGCTTACTTGGGTAGAGGTAGTAAAGAAACTGTTACAACTTTATCGACTGATCCGGCTTGACCAGGAATTATCGCTTTGCAATAATCATGTCCTTGTTCAATTTCTATACCCAAGTGAACCCGACGGCTATTATTTGGCACGTGCATTTGATTTGGAAACAGAATTAATTTGCTGCACCGCAAAGGTTGTTTAGAGGACGTTAGAGTACGTTGTTTTTTCAAGAGTGTTTACTCTAATATTGTAACTTTCTCTATTCATCTAATATACGTGATGACATACTAGCCACGCGGTGACTAGCACGACCGTTCACTTTGTTATTAAAAATATTTCCATTAGGAGACAAAATGCGTCAATCTAATTTTGCACTGGCATTGCTCGCGGCTGCCGTTCTGGCCGGCTGCGGTGGCGGTGGCGCTGGTGATCAAACCACTAAAATCAAATTCAGCTCACAAGTATCATTTGGCGACAGCTTAAGTGACGTTGGTACTTATGCGGTTGGTACAGTAGCCGCATTAAAAGGTGGTAAATACAACGTTAATGACGTTGATTCTACCGGTAAAAATAACGCAAAAAACTGGACAGAGTTAATGGCTGCGCAATTAGGTTTGCCAGCACCATGTCCTGCACAAACAGGCTTAAACGGTTTGGCGTCACAAGGTTTTAGCGTTCCAGTTGTCAACCATGCTGGTTGCACTTCTTATGCTCAAGGTGGCGCACGCGTAACAAACCCAGTTGGCCCAGGCAATAAACTATTAGGTGGCTCCAACGCAGTTTTGGGTCAGTTGACCGTGCCTGTTGTTACTCAAATCCAAAACCATCTAGCTTTGAATGGCGGTAGTTTCAAAGGCGACGAAATCGTATTCGTAATGGCTGGTGGTAATGATGTTTTCATTCAACTTGCTACGCTATCTAGTGGTGCAACTGCTGCTGCAACTGCAGCGGTCACAGCGGCAGTTCCTGGACAAATTGCACTCGATATAAAGAGCGGCAAGTGCGTTCCTGCAGATGCGCAAGCTAGTAATTGCCAAGCAGCCGCTATTGCTACATTGACGCCAACAGTAGGCGCAGCAGCAGCAGCAGCGTATGTGCAAACCAATGCACCTGTTGTTGTTACGGCGATGGGTACTGCAGGAGCAGAATTGGCCGGCTACGTCAAAACTTTAATCGTTGGCAAGGGTGCAAAATATGTAACTGTTGTCAATTTACCCGATATTAGCCAAACACCACTTGGCTTAGGTTCTGATACTGCGACTCAAGGTCTGATCAGCACAATGGTCACGACTTTTAATGCTCAGTTAAGAGCGGGTTTAGATGGTAACGCTAGCGTTTTGTATGTTGATGCATACACAGTCAACCGTGACCAGGCTGCAAATCCTGCCATCTATGGTTTAACAAATGTTACTACCCCCGCTTGTGATTTGAGCGCTGCGAAAAATGCATTAGGCTCATCGCTCGTATGCAACAAGTCAAACACAATTTCAGCAAACGTTGACAACTACGAATATGCGGATACTGTTCATCCGACACCCTATGGTTATCTGTTATTGGCGCGCTATGTTTCTAAAGAAATGGTTGTTAGAGGGTGGTTGTAAGCGCTCGTGATTGAGCGTAGAAGAGTGGATTCCGCTCTTAAATGCTGACCAACTCAAGCAATGCCGATAGTAAAACCAGCTTTGTAATTCAGACTATCAGAATCTGGTTGTAGTGGTCAGCGGCGCTAAAAAAATAACCGAACTATTTAGATGGTGACATCATGTGCCATCAATCAAAAGGATTAGGAGACAATATGAGTAAATGTTTCAAAGGTGCGATTAATTTTGCGGCGGTGATCTTAGCACTTACAGCTAGTGCCGCAGCCTCTGCCCAAAGCGCAGGCACATGGTCCGCTAAAGTTGGTATTAATCAGCTAAAGCCAAAAGTCGATAGTGGTGATCTAAGTGCTCCAGCTTTGCCAGGTACAAAAGCAGATGTTGGAACGGACACCGAACCCGTTTTTGTCGGTAGTTACATGATTACCGACAACATTTCCGCTGAATTGGCCCTTGGTGTTCCTTATAAGTTTGATCTAAAAGGTGCGGGTGCGATTGCTGGTACTGGAAAAATTGGCACAACAGAGGCGTTGCCGCCAACTATTTTTGTGCAATACCGTTTTTTCGAACCTAAATCTACAATTCGCCCTTATGCCGGACTTGGTTTGACCTACTCTTATTTCCAAAAGGAAACAGGTTCTGGTCAAATGACAGCGTTGACTAATACTGGTAGCCCAAATCCAACGACATTTAAAATGGATAACAAGTTCTGTATTACGACGCAGTTAGGTGCGACCTATGCCATTAACGAAAAATGGTTTGCTGACTTCGCCTTGACTAAGACTTTCTTGAAAACGACGGCACATTTTTCAACTGGTCAAACGCAAAATATCAAACTTGATCCACTTGGAATTAGTTTTGGTGTGGGTTACCACTTCTAAGCTTTTAGAGCTTAAGTCACTATTATTTATCTGACTTAGTTTCGCTTGTATGTGTAAAAAAAGCCGCTGATACAAACTTTATCAGCAGCTTTTTTATTAATGTTAAGCCTGTTAAGTTTAGTAACAATCAAACCTAATTACTTCAAGGAAACGCGTAGTGTTAAAGCGCAACTCTATCTCGTCCTTGTTCTTTTGCGCGATACATCGCCGCGTCAGCTTTGGAGATCAAAGCCGTTGCGTCTTCTCCCTTTTCTAAGCTGGCTAGACCAAACGATCCGGTAATATGCGGCAGCGCTTTATGCGTATCTGCAAATACTTTAGTTTTACGCAGTCGATTGCAAAGACGCTCTGCAACCAGTAGCGCAGATTTTTGATTGGTTTCAGGCAAAATCACTATCATCTCTTCACCGCCGTATCGCGCTGCAAAGTCAGTAGGGCGTAATCCAGCATTCATTACTTTGGCAGCGCTTTGTAGCGCATCGTCACCTACTAAGTGACCGTAATCATCGTTAAATCGTTTGAAATGATCAAGGTCTACCATAATGATACTCAGCGGATTGCCGCTTGCGTGTGCGCTTTCCACCATATTTGGCAACTGACTATTTAACCAGGCGCGATTATGTAATCCAGTCAAACCATCAACCATAGAAAGCTGACGATAAAATTCACCTACTTTTTGCCGGTTACGAATTTGTGCATTGGCTGCGCGGATACGGAAAGACAGTAGCTGCAATAAATTTTTTGCGACACCATTCGACTCATCAATCAGTCGCCATAAAGTTTCAGCTTCTATCACCAGCAACTCACTATCGGCCAAGGCGCTGATAGTAGCGGAATGAATTTCTTCATCTAATACCGATATTTCGCCGACACATTCACCCGGCAGATATTGGGTAATTGCGGTTTCTAATTGATTGCTGTTGGCGTCTTGTCGCGTGATTCCCAGTACGCCTTTAAGTACAACATATAATCGTGCACCAGAGCTGTGAGCATCCAAAACGACCTGTCCTGTTCTGGCTTTAACTACGGCGCAGTATTGAATAATATCTTCAATTAACTGATGGTTTTCCGGAGAAATATCGCGGAATAAATGGATGCTCTCTATTGGATAATCGGCATCACCGAATTGCATTAACTGTTCCAAAATGGTTTTTTCCAAGTACATGAATTTCTATCAAAAAACGCTAAAATTATGTTACGACCATAGCTAAAACAACGTACTAAAAGTAACTCATTACAAGCTACAATAAAATACCGTCTAAGGCCTCAAAACGCATTTCAGTCTCGCGGAATATCGCTAGATAATCTGATTTATCTAAGCCTAAGGTGTTCCATGCCATCTGTGATATTAACGGTACCAGATCATCCTCTACCTGGCTGATATCTAACGCATGGACGATTGCATTTGCCACATGCACAATCGCCGCAATCGAATTGAGTCCTTCTATTTCTGGATCATGATGTCCGCGAATCGCATCTCGGATCGCTTCAGAAAATTGCCAATGTTCTGCTAGTGCCAAACCTGCGGTGACATGATCAATATTCATGACTGCATGCTCTGCCTCCAGCAAATAACAATCTTCTTGTTCTCTATACAGAATCGCTTGCTCATATTGTGCTGGAAAACGCGTCACTAAAACCAGTCTGCCAATATCGTGCAATAAGCCCGCGGTGTAAGCAAAATCGTGCTTCATCGAGAGCGTGCGTGAGATCAGTTCAGCGCATTCTGCCGTCGCCACGCTATGTCGCCAAAATGCCTGAAAATCAAAGTTCCTGCAACGTGACGTTGGAAAACTATTTGCGATTGCCGTGAGTTGGATTAAATTTTTTATTTGCCTGATACCCAGCATGCTGACAGCCTGTTGCAATGTCACTACTTTAGAATTGCTGCCAAACATTGACGAGTTTGCTAACCGAAGCGTGCTGGCGGTCAGTGACTGGTCGTGCGACACTTTTTCTGCAATCGTGTCCAGACTAATATCATCGTCATTTAAATTGGACAACATTTCTTGCGCCACTGCGGGCAAAGTCGGCAAAGATTTTATGTGTTTAATTACATCAATTAAGAGCAAATGCTGGCTGCTGGGTGAGGGTTGATCAGGGGTCATGGCGTTACATCGCGATAGGCGCGCATATAGTCAAACAAGATCGTCGTTGGCGCATGACCATGTGTGTGTCTGAATAATTGATCAAGACGTTCCAGCTTTGCTTTTTGGACACTCGCATCATCGACCTCGGGCAAGTCGTCTGCTATCACCGACAATTGTTGAACATGATGCTGTGCGATAGAAACTAACATCGACTCCGACAAGGTCACGCCTGCGGGCAGCAAAACATGTCCCTGCTTGTCAAGCAAATCAGCCGCTAGCACTCTGCCGGCAGTGATTTTTGATAGAGGTAAATATTGGTGTCGCTTAGTCATAATAGAGATTTGATGATGTCTTTAGTGCAATAAATTTTCACCCGACGCACATGATTTTGTTTTTCCTGATAGCACAAGCTCTAATATACTACGGCAGGTATGTTTGAGTGGAAACATCCGCATTTACTTTATCGACATTACTTATCTGCCCACTGTTATATTATTTGCCTCGCACTAATGCGCGCTATCGCAACGACGTTTTTCAAGAATGCCTTATTTCTCTTATGTTCTCAATTAAAAATTTTATACATACACGCCCCCGGTTAAGCCTGACATTCTTTTTAGGTTTGCTAGTCACGTTTCTACTTCCCGCTAATTTTGATTGGATGACCCGCGCACTATTTGGCTGGAACGTCGCCGTATGGGGATATCTGATTTTGATGGGCTGGTTGATGAGCTGCGCGAATCACGACAGTGTCAACAAAATTGCCCAGCAAGAGCATGAAGGTGCGGTCGCTATTTTGGTGATTTTGTCGGTCGCTGCAACTGCCAGTCTGGTTGCCATTATTTTTGAATTGTCGAATATGAAGGGACTATCTGCTGACATCCGTTTTCTCAAATATATACTCACCGCAATGACGGTATTTGGCTCCTGGTGTTTAGTTGCGATGATTTTTACGTTTCATTATGCGCTAGTGTTTTATCGCTCACCCAAAGGACATCCCGCTTTACGTTTTCCCGATGACGAAAAAAATCCTGACTACTGGGACTTTCTATATTTTTCATTCACCATCGCTATGGCAGTACAAACATCGGATGTCAGTGTAATGACACGCCAAATGCGTAAGACGGTATTAGGACAGTCCGTATTAAGTTTTTTATTTAATGTCGCGATTGTCGGTTTCTCAATCAACATCGCAGCCAGTCTGGTCGGTAATTGACTCTATTCCTGACGGCGATGCTGACACTGGTCCTTGAACATTGTCTGCCAGTTGTGCGTTAGTTAGTTAGTTATAAATTACCGACTATGGTAACGCTCGTCACCATGTTGGTTAGTATCATGCCGATCACGATAATTGTCGCGGTCATCATGCTCATGGCGCTCATAGCGGTGATCGTCACGGTAGCCGTCCCAACGACCATCCCGGTGATCGTAGCGGTTGTCATAGTAAGTGTGTTGGTAATGCGCCGTGCGCCATGGCTGACCGTAAGTTTGCTCCACATAAGCGTGTTGCATATAAGGGCGATCAGAGCCCAACACCACAGGTACGCCACCAAGGCGCAGATCAACATTTAAATAGCCAGGTAAGCGCGCACCTGCTTGCCAATTCCCGCCATTCGCCCAAAACCAGTTGCCATTATTGGGTGAGTAATACACGCGTTGGGCTGGGTAATACACATAGTTATAGTTACGAACTACTTCGTGTCTGTATTGTGGTTGATGCCATCCACCGCGATTCCAATCACGATCTTGTGCAGAAGCCGTGCCGCTGATACCTGCGCCAACAACAAGAACACCGAATGCAAGCGATTTTGCCAGCATGTTGAAAGAAGTAATAGTACGCATGATGAACACCTTTTCTTTAATTTAACTACACCTCTACAACGAACTGAGCAACAAGAAAGCTGACAAAGATGTGTATTTTTCTCAAAAAAGATGCAACAAAATGTATCTGACTATAAGCTGTTGGCGGTGATAACCGATACGCTTCACCGTCTTTATAAAATGTGGAAACCGATTTGTAGTCATCAAATCAGCGATCAATTTAGATATCAATGCAGATCGAAAAATTCAGGCGATGCCCTTGTGTTTCATGATACAAAGTGCTTGTATGGGTAGCGCTAAATCTGAGCTGAATTTGGCACTTGAATGTGGCAATAGAGTTTTTCAAATGAAATTATTTTTAGTTTTTTGATTAGCTTCCAACATCACTTATCAACATAATTTGGCAACATAACGTCCCAACATTACGACTCAAAAAATGGCACTCAACTACATCTGGACCGGATTTTTTTTCATCAGCTTTATCGCCGCGCTAGGACAATGGTTGTTGTTGGGTGATGCCGAAATATTTAAGCGCATCATCGACGGCACGTTTGAATCCGCCCGCATCGGCGTGATGGAAATTGCTCTGCCATTGGCAGGCATCATGACGCTCTGGTTGGGTATTATGAACATCGGCGAGAAAGCCGGTGCGATCAACTTTATTGCCAGGATCATCGCACCATTTTTTCAGCGTATTCTCCCAGGTGTGCCCAAAGATCACCCGGCCAACGGGCATATGGTGATGAACTTTTCTGCCAATTTATTAGGGCTAGATAATGCAGCCACCCCCTTCGGCTTAAAAGCCATGGAAAGTCTGCAAAGCCTAAATCCAAATAAGGACGAGGCCAGCGATGCGCAAATCATGTTTTTGGTCCTGCACACTTCCGGCCTGACGCTGATACCACTGGCGATCATGGCGCAACGCGCGGTCTTGGGTGCGCACGACCCTTCGGATATTTTTATCCCCTGCATGATCGCTACTTATGTCGCTACCATCGTTGGTCTAATCGCGGTCGCCATCAGACAAGGTATTAATTTATTGAATCGTGTTGTCTTGGGCTGGCTCGGCGGGATCAGTGCCTTTATTATTTTGTTGGTCTGGTACCCTTAGTCAATGCATGAGCCGGTCCGAGATTGAAGTCTTTTCTAAACTCAGCAGCAATCTTCTGCTGTTCGGTATCATCGTCGGTTTTATGCTGGCAGCGATGCGCAAGCAAGTGAACGTGTATGAAGCCTTTATCGAAGGTGCCAAAGGCGGCATACAAACCTCGATCACCATCATCCCGTATTTAGTCGGCATGCTGGTTGCGATTGGCACCTTGCGCAACGCTGGCGTACTCGGATTTGTTGTCGCCGGATTTAATTGGGTCTTCTCGCACCTTGGTATCAACACCGACTTTACGCCCGCCTTACCAACTGCATTGATGAAGCCGCTCAGCAGTAGTGGATCGCGCGCTCTGATGGTTGATGTGATGAAAACCTATGGTGTCGATTCCTTCGTCGGTCGCCTTGCCTGCGTGTTCCAAGGTTCTGCCGATACTACGTTTTATATTGTCGCTCTCTATTTCGGATCGGTCGGCATACGTAAAACCCGCTATGCGATTTCATTCGGTTTGCTCGCCGACTTTGCTGGCATTGTTGCAGCGATTTTTGTGGCATATCTATTTTTTCACTAGATCAATTTTTAATACAGTGAATAGAATGTTGTATGCATAAATCAATCAGGAGTCATAGAGCGTAAATGTATATACTCCTGGTATGTATTTTAATTTGTCCATAGATTATTTGGACAATAGAGCATATTTATGAAAAATAATGGGGAGTATATGGTTTTATTATCCCCGTAAGCAAAAAAAGGAAGCCAGCATGTCAGAAGAAAACAATACCTCATTAGAGCAAGAATGGGTTGTCCTGCAAAATAATATCGAAGCCTTAGAACGTAGCTGTCTACTAATCAAACTTTGTGCCGTCGCCTTGTTTATTGCCACTGCCGTTTTTAACTTTAGTGTAGCGATGATCGTCGGATTATTATTGTTGATGTGCCTGCAGGAAGCCATCGTCAGGACTTCGCAAGCGCGTCTGAGTAATCGTATTCTGCGGATAGAAGCGATGATGAAGCAGCCGCCTCAAGAGGATTTTTCCGCCTTCCAATTACATACCGAATGGTTGAAAGAACGTAAAGGCGTAGTTGGCTTATTAATGGAATACGCAAGTCAGGCACTACGCCCGACGGTTGCGTTTCCGTATGTGTTGCTGGTGGTATTTAGCTTTGCTTTGAATTGGGGGCAGTCGCCATATTGATGTCATTGCTTTAGCTGCAATCCCAACTCATTAATTTGTTTGAATCTAATCCATTACTGAGAGCCCGTCACTGCGGTACCAACGCCGTTCTAAACACCGGATACAAATTAAACCGTTCGTCCCAGGAAGAATGTCTGCGCGCAAAAAAATTTAATCTGGCGACAGAGTTTTTTGCGAAGCTGGCATCGCTGGCGAGGCGTTGTTCAAATTCTTTTCGTAATGCCGGGTCTGCGGCTAATTGCTCACGGGCGACTTCTTCGGCGACGTAGGCTTCCATATATTCTTTACGTTCGAAGGCATTATTAAACCAGCCCCAGTTGACTAGCGCATCGGGTGCGCTGGGCTCGAACAATTCGATAACTAATCTGGCTTTGGCTTGGGCGATGGGTACAAACAGACTGCCTGGCGCCAGCGTACGTTGTTCGGTTTTCCATGCACCTTTTAGCGTAAGTATCTGGTGGCCTTCAAATGATTCGGCAGTGAAACTGACTTTATCTGCACGCAGGCTTTCTATCCTTGCGCTGTCTAGTC
The DNA here is from genome assembly GCF_034314085.1 of Undibacterium sp. 5I1. Classification (NCBI taxonomy): domain Bacteria; kingdom Pseudomonadati; phylum Pseudomonadota; class Betaproteobacteria; order Burkholderiales; family Oxalobacteraceae; genus Undibacterium; species Undibacterium sp. 5I1. Next base: position 2,615,567 of record NZ_JAVIWI010000001.1, on the reverse strand, counting down.
CAGATTTGAGTACCCGGAATTGGATGCCGTGTTGAGTCAGTTTTTGTGCGATGGCATCTGCATACGCGGCGCTGACCAGGTAGCCTGCCTGCGGTGCGGTGACGATGTTTTTGGGCACGATCTCATTACGTAAGGTCACATTCCAGATTTGTGGTTTGGTCTCATCATAGCGTGTCATCAGTGCGCCAGAGATAGTCGATGGTGTTCGCTCGTAAGCATAGCCGCGAAAGGCGATAGGGATGGTTTTATCAGTAGTGGCATAGCTGACGACCACTTGTTTGCCCGCCAAGGTGGCGGCTCTTGCATCGGCGGCGATGGCTAAATTGCGCCATTCAGCACCGTGCAATGCAATCTGATTGAATACAGAAATGATGGTGTTGTGCGTGATGCGGACACGGGTTGGATAGTCTTTCCAGGAATGCGTTTCTACCAGCATTCCATAGCGATTGCGTAATACAAAATAGCCATGTGAAAACCTGGCTGTCGGTACATTATCTGCAAAGCCAGAGAGCGGATCATCCTCTTTTTCAAACGACATATAAAACGGTAATGGCAGAGAACCTTGCTTTGCCAGATCGGTAATCACCGCATCGCGTAGCTGTTTGCCAGATGCCCGTAAGTTGGTGTCGCCAGAATTGACCGGCTCTACTTGTATCGAAATATCATGTTCAAATTGAGCGCCGTCGGTCACATGCAAATCAACCGTGGCAAGTGGATCCCACTCATTGATCAGCTTAAGCATTGCCTGCATTTCGGGGGAATCGGCTTTAACGTAATCCCGGTTTAAATTGAAGTTTTGTGCGGTCGTGCGCCAGCCCATTTCTTCTGGCCCTCGCTGATTTGGCCGGTTCCATCGACCAAAGCGTTCATGACCATCGATATTAAATACAGGAACAAAAATCAGTACCTGCTTATCCAGTGCGCCTTTGGCAGCAGTGTTTTCTAAAGCCTCGCGCAGCGCTAAAAAACCGGCATCTTTTCCATCAATTTCACCCGCATGTATTCCACCCTGTATCAGCACGACAGGAATATTGCGCTGCTGTGCTTCTGTTGCCGTCAATGCCCCTGTGCGTGAGGCGATCAGTGCCAGCATCGGACGACCTTCCGGTGTACGGCCAAACTCAGTGCAGCGCACAGCAGACGGATAGGCTTTCTGGAATTCTGCACAGAGCGCGATGACTTCATCATAACGTCCTGTTTTGACGAAGCCAGAACGTTCAGAGAGTGTAGTCAGATTATTCTTAAGCGGTGCCGCGCTATTGGCTGTATTGCTTGTAACAGATAACGTAGCGACGGACAGCAGGCAAAACAAGAGGCGTGAAGACATCAACATCAGATCACTTTCTGGGAGTTATTTTTTAGGTGCAGAGGATGTGTTAGTACATGTGTTGATGCATTGAAGATTTTTATCGTCGCATGCCCGATAACGCTCTAATTTGCGATTCATAAAATCCTTATTTGCGACTTCTTTATTGCGGATCCTATCGGCTAAGCGATCATGGTTTGAGTCATTTGGATTTCTGCTACCTGATGATGCGGTGATCATTGAGTCAGTATCAAATTTTGTTTGTGTATCTGCGTTGGCGCGGCATTCTTTTTTCTCAGATGCACAAATGGATTTACAGAGATCCGAGTCACCTGCATGCACAGCCGATGCTGCTATGGAAGCGCTGAAGGAGATGAGAGAAATTAGAGCGAAGCGGAGGGAGATTTTTTTCACAGACTTTCCTCTGATTTAGAATATTTGCCGTTGTTACTTATTGCGGATCAGTTGCTAAGCTTGTTCGGTAGGTAGCGTAAATTGGGCGATGTGAATAAGTTTTTAGTAGTAGAGCGCGCCATGCGCACCGCTGTGCAATTTGATCTTGCTATACAAAGCTGTTGGTGCGGATGGCACACCCTACAGATAACCGTTGTTTTTATACCGTAGCAACAGCGATCTTTTTCTGCCACCAACGTGCCTTATCTAATAACTGATCCATCTGCAAATCGCAGAATACTCTGTCGCTCATCAGACACTTGCCATTGACCCAGACGTGGCTGACTTGTTCTCGCCCAGCGGCGTAGACTATTTGCGATATCGGATCGAACAGAGGTTGCGTTTCTATTGCGGACAAATCAATGGCGATCAGGTCAGCTTGTTTGCCTGCGACCAGGCTACCGATTTGCTGATCCATGCCCAATGCTTTGGCACCAGACAATGTTGCCATTTCCAGTGCGATGCTGGCATTGAGTGCGGTTGGGTTGCCGGATTGTGCTTTGGACAGCAGCGCTGCCATACGCAGATCACCTAGCAAATCGAGCTTGTTGTTACTGGCTGCGCCATCGGTACCGATACCAACCTGAATACCCGCTGTTTGCATATCATGCACACGGGCAAAGCCAGAGGCGAGTTTAAGATTGCTGGCAGGATTGTGAGCGACATGTACACCTTGTCTTGCCAGTAGCGCGATTTCGGCATCGTTGGCATGCACCACATGCGCAGCGATCAGGGCAGGGCTTAGGAGTCCTAGCTGATGCAAGCGCTCTAGCGGACGCATGCCGTATTGTTTGAGGCTGGTATCGACCTCGTCCTGAGTTTCATGAATATGGCAATGGATATCGATACCTAGTTTTTCAGACAGCGCAATGATTTTGCTAAAAGTCTCATCGGCTACGGTGTACGGTGCATGCGGCGCAAGGCGGAAGCTGATGCCGGCTTGCCCGACAAATGACTGACGTGCAGCCAGCGCTTTGCTGATGTATTCATCGGCATCATTGGCATATACCGTAGGGAATTCTAAAATACTGCAACCAACAATAGTGCGCATACCGGTGTGTGCACCAGCGCGCGCCACCGCCTCGTGGCAGAAGTACATATCGTTGACCGTCGTTGTGCCACCACGGATCATTTCCGCCATCGCATGCACGCTACCATCAAACACAAACTCATCCGAGACATGCTTCTTCTCTGCTGGCCAGATGTGATGGTTAAGCCAATCCATCAAAGATAAATCGTCCGCCAGACCGCGCAGCAAACTCATCGCAGAGTGGGCGTGCAGATTGATCAAGCCAGGCAGTATGGCGTGCTCTGGCATCTCCAGATGCTTCGCGCTGGCGTATTGCTGGCGCGCCTGATCTGCAGGTAACACCGCAAGAATTTTATCGTCTTGCATCACCAAGGCGTGTTGAGTCAACACGGTGGCGCGTGGCTCAACCGGTATCAGATAGTGCGGATAAAGGCAGGTGATTTTTGTCATGGGATTAGCGTATTAGCTTATGTAATTACCGTTGATTATAGCGGGATGACGAATAACTTATGGAGCTGTAAGTAACATATATTGCGTGTCTGTTGGTAGGTTTATTTACCTTGGTTAACTCACCAAGTAATTTTAAGTATCCCAAATAATAATGCGGCTGTTGGCACGAAATACTTCCAACAGCCGCATTATTATTAGGGTACTGATTTCGGGACGGTCTAAAAAATCTTTGCTTGAGCTGATCGCATCGCTTTATTGCAAATTCGGCCCGGCGCTCCATCTAAATCAAAGGGTTTCTGGAAGTTCCGCTTCAGCTTATTCCAGCTTTAATGCGCCTCTTCCCAATTATTTCCCACGCCAACTTCCGCCAATAACGGCACTCGTAGTTCTGCGACATTCGCCATCAATTCTGGCAATTTGCGTTTCACCAATTCTAGTTCTGCATCTGGTACTTCGAGCACTAATTCATCATGAACTTGCATGATCATTTTGGATTGGAGCTGGTCAGTCTCTAGCCAATCCTGTACGGCGATCATCGCTAACTTGATCAGGTCTGCAGCGGTGCCTTGCATCGGAGCATTGATCGCTGCGCGTTCTGCACCCTGGCGGCGTGGGCCATTGGGGCTGTTGATTTCTGCTAGCCAGAGGCGGCGGCCGAAGACGGTTTCTACATAGCCTTGGGCTTTGGCTTGGGTGCGGGTGTCGGCCATGTATTGGGCGACGCCTGGGTAGCGTTGGAAGTATTTGTCGATATAGCTTTGGGCGGCGTTGCGCTCTATGCCTAAATTACCTGCTAAACCAAACGCGCTCATGCCGTAGATCAGTCCAAAGTTGATAACCTTGGCGTAGCGTCGTTGCTCGCTAGTGACTTCTGGCAGTGTGACACCAAAAATTTCGGACGCGGTGGCGCGGTGTATGTCTTCGCCATCGGCAAAGGCTTTAAGTAAGCTGGCGTCGCCAGAGATATGCGCCATGATGCGTAGCTCAATTTGCGAATAATCGGCAGAGACGATGTGGCTGCCGGTCGGTGCCACGAACGCTTCGCGGATGCGGCGTCCTTCTGCGGTGCGTACGGGAATGTTTTGCAGATTGGGATCGTTCGACGCTAGGCGGCCCGTGACGGCGACTGCTTGTGCGTAGTTGGTGTGGACGCGACCGGTGCTTGCGTTGACCATCTTTGGCAGCTTGTCGGTATAGGTTGATTTGAGTTTGGCGAGACCGCGATATTCGAGCAATACTTTGGGCAGGGGATAATTTTCTGCCAGTTTTTGTAAGACTTCTTCGTCGGTCGACGGCGCACCGGAAGGCGTTTTTTTGACGACGGGCAGACCCAGTTTGACGAAGAAAATTTCACCTAATTGTTTGGGTGAATTTAGGTTGAAGGGTTGCTCTGCCAGCTCGTAGGCTTTTTGTTCCAGCTCTAGTAAGCGGATACCAATTTCATGTGATTGTGTGGCTAATAAATCTTTGTTGATGAGTACACCGTTGCGCTCGATTTTTTGCAATACGATAGAGGTCGGCAATTCGATCTCGTGATAAATACGGGTGAGTTTGGCATCGGGTTCTATCTGTGGCCACATCGCCAGATGGAGTTGCAGCGTGATATCGGCATCTTCTGCCGCGTATTGTGTAGCGCGTTCCAGATCAACTTGATCGAAACAAATTTGCGACGCACCTTTGCCGCAGACTTCTTCAAAGCTGATAGTTTTTCTGCCCAGATGGCGCAAGGCCAGGCTGTCCATGTCATGTGACTTATGTGATTCAAATACGTAAGATTCCAGCAGCGTGTCGTGTTGTATCCCCAGTAAATGAATACCGTGATTAGCGAAGATATGGCTGTCGTATTTGAGGTTTTGGCCGACCTTGAGTTTGCTGGCATCTTCTAACCATGGCTTGAGTTTTGCCAGCACCACCTCGCGACTGAGTTGCGCCGGTGCGCCGGGGTAGCTGTGTGCTAGCGGGATATAAGCGGCTAATCCCGGTTCGCAACATAAAGAGATACCGACCATTTGCGCCGTCATCGGCTCTAGCGACGTAGTTTCGGTATCGACAGAGGTGAGGGCGGCTTGATTGATTTTTGCCAGCCATTGATCCAGCGCGGCTTCGGTCAGAATCATGTCGTACTGAGTTACTGCGGGCGCTGCCGGAATTTCAGCAGGGCTGGTGATTGAGGCTGTAGATGAGGCTGCAGAAGTCGCGTTGCTAGCCTCATCGCCAAACAAGCCCGCTTGTGCGTTGTTTGTATTGGATGCTGTTTTGAGTGGCGTTGCACCGGCAGTTGGATCGCCCGATAATTCACGCAGCCAGCTTTTAAAACCATAGCGTGTGAAGAAGGCGAGCATGGCTTCTTTGCTCTCTTCTTTGGCGACTAGCGATTCGTCGATGGAAATATGCTGTGCCGACAAGTCGCAATCTGTTTTGACGGTGATCAAAACCCGGCCTTGCGGCAACCAGTCTAATGCCTGACGTAGGTTGTCGCCAACGACGCCTTTAATCTTATCGGCATTGGCAATGACGCCATCGAGACTGTCATATTCTGCCAGCCATTTAACGGCAGTCTTTGGTCCGCATTTGGCGACACCTGGTACGTTATCGACGGTATCGCCAATCAAGGTGAGGTAATCGATGATGCGGTTTGGCGGTACGCCAAATTTGGCGATGACACCAGCTTCATCGAGCTTCTCATTACTCATGGTGTTGATCAGTGTGACATTAGCGTTGACCAGTTGCGCCAGATCTTTATCGCCGGTCGAGACGATGGTGTTCATGCCGCGTGATGTCGCTTCTACCGCGAGGGTGCCAATCACGTCGTCTGCTTCAACGCCTTCGACCATTAGTATCGGCCAGCCCATGGCGGTGACGGCTTCATGAATGGGGACAATTTGCAGGCGCAGGTCGTCGGGCATCGGTGCGCGTTGTGCTTTGTATTCTGGATAGAGGTCGTCGCGAAAGGTTTTACCTTTAGCATCAAACACGCAGGCGATGTAGGCGGCCGGATAATCGTAGCGTAATCGGCGTAACATATTGATCATGCCGTAGATCGCGCCTGTTGGCTCGCCTTGCGCATTGCGCAGATCGGGCATGGCATGGAAAGCGCGGTATAGGTAGCTGGACCCATCGACTAATAACAAGGTTTTTTGCATAAGGATAATGGTAATGAGTGACAGCGGAAAAAGGATATTGAAGTTGCGCCAAATGGTCAACGGCGAAAAAGCCACGGCGCTCAAAGCGCGCGAATCTTGGCATATGTTCACGATTATGGCAGAGTTTATTGAGTCTACCGAACGTCTCTCGGGCGTCGGTCCCGCCGTGACGATTTTTGGTTCTGCCAGAACGCCGGTTGAGCATACTGATTATTTGATGTGCGTCGATCTGGCGCGGCGTTTATCGGATGCCGGTTTTGCGGTGATTTCTGGCGGTGGTCCGGGGATTATGGAGGCGGCTAATAAAGGTGCCTTTGAGGGGGCATCGTCATCGGTGGGCTTAAACATTGAGCTACCGCATGAGCAGAAAAATAACCCCTGGCAAAATATCTCGCTGACCTTCCGGCATTTTTTTGCACGCAAAGTCGCCTTTGTAAAATACGCCGATGCTTATGTGGTTTTCCCCGGCGGTTTTGGTACCTTGGATGAATTGACCGAGGTGCTGACATTGATCCAGACCGGCAAGACTCGGCATATTCCGGTGATTTTGGTCGGTAGCAGTTTTTGGCGTGGCTTACTGGATTGGATTAAAACCCAGCTAGTCGGCAATGGCACCATAGACGCAAGCGATTTAAATCTGGTGCAATTGATTGACGAGCCTGCCAATATCGTGGACGCGATTTTTGCGTTTTATGAGGCAAGAGATATTGAACCTTCGGACGAAGAGCGGCAGAAGATGCTGTATTTGTAGGTCTTGGTGTTAGATCGACAACAGCATTAAATATGGTAGATACTGCGTGCGTTGCGGGTTGCATTGCTGGCTAATGTGTTGATTCGATAAAATATATACTCCATATTAGTATATTTAATTGTCCAGAGATTTATTGGTCTATAAGACATATTTATGAAAATAATGGGGGAGTATATTGATTTTGGCTTGTTATTGGCATTGATGGCGATTGCTCATATTGCTATCCTAGTTCTGAAATATGTCAGCGTTGTCGGCTTGAGTTAGGTACCTTGATTATGGTCTCTTGGTATTTTTGTCGTTTAAATCCTTGCCAGATAATCTGGATATAACTGTGAGTAGTTGCAGCCCTTTGCTACAATGGCAGCACGATTCCACAAGCCTGAAGTGACTATCATGAAAAAATTTTCCAAGCCATCTACGCTCGTTTTGTTTTGCTTAAGTGCAGTATTTTTGCCTTTTAGCGCAATGGCACAGACTAAGCCAGTCTCGTCAGCCCCGCCTTCCGCTGCATCAGTAGCATCTACGGCAGTACCTTTAGAGCGTATTGAAGAAGCGCCAGATAGCGGAGTCAAACTGATTAAACCGGGACCAAAGGCCAGCACGCCAAGCAAGATCGTAGAAAAGCGTGCGGTGGGCGGTAAAGTGACAGAGGCTGAAGTGACTGCTGCTGGTAGTAAGTACACCATCAAGGCCAATCCAGAAATTGGCAATGCACCCCGAGGCACAGTACAAGGCGATGCAAACCGTGGCGCGCAGTGGAAGGTAATGGAGTTTGGGGGCAAAAAAGAAGCAAAAGAAGTGGAAGAGATTCCGACTTTGCCTCCAGCACCGAAAGTCTCTTCACCAGCGTCTTCTGCGGCGACAAGCTCATCGATAAATTCAGCCACAAAAAAATAATTCATAACAGCCTCACACTCTTTTCTTGATATGGCAGTATTTACATCGGTAAGTCTGGACGATCTCCGTCCGTGGATGACGCAGTTCCCATTGGGGAACGCGTTATCAATTAAAGGTATCGCCTCGGGTATTGAAAACAGCAATTTTTTTATCAATACCGATGCAGGTGAATTTGTTCTGACGATTTTTGAAAATCTGAGTTTTGAACAACTGCCGTTTTACCTCAAGTTAATGCGCCATCTGGCAGATCGCGGTGTTTTGGTGCCAGCGCCAATTGCAAATGATCAAGGAGAATTGGTCTCTTCCTTGCATGGCAAACCAGCAGCAATTGTCAGCAAATTAGAAGGCAGTTCGCAAATGGCACCCGCCGCATCCCATTGCGCAGAAGTAGGTGCAATGCTGGCGCGTATGCATGTGGCGGCCAAAGATTTTGAAATACGCCAGCCTAATTTGCGCGGTCTTGAATGGTGGAATCAGACTACCCCCGCGGTATTGCCGTTTTTATCTGAGACTAACCAGCATCTGCTGTGCGCAGAGATGCATTATCAGGAGACATTTGCCACTACCGCGATTTATAAAGCATTGCCGGGCGGACCTGTGCATGCAGATTTGTTTCGTAATAATGTGATGTTTGACGGTGAGCGGCTGACAGGTTTTTTTGATTTTTATTTCGCCGGTTGCGACACCTGGTTATTTGATGTGGCTGTGACGGTCAACGACTGGTGTATTGACGTAGCAACTGGTGAGCTGGATTTTCCTAGAGTCCATGCTCTGCTGACTGCCTACCATGCGGTGCGAGCATTTACTGCAGATGAGCAAATTGCTTGGCAGCCGATGCTACGCGCTGCGGCGCTGCGATTTTGGCTATCTCGATCTTATGATTTTTATTTGCCGCGTGACGCTGAAATGCTGACGCCGCATGACCCCGGCCATTTTGAGCGTATTCTTCGCCTGCGTGAAGCCAATAACGCTCCTCCTTTACCGATCCCTGTACCCCTAGCCGCCACGTAACACAAACAATGAATCAGCCTAATGTAGAGTTATCCCCCAATTCCAATCCCGCGCCAATGATGGGGTGGGCTTGGGTTAAAGCTGGATTTCAGCTTTTCCGTAAACAGCCTGTAGAAATGTTGACGCTGTTTTTTGCGTATATGTTTTTGACGATGGCAATTGGCCTGATTCCCTTCGTCGGGCAGTTTTTGCCGATGATACTGGTGCCGGTTTTTTCCATGAGTTTCTTACAAGCTTGTCGCAATATCGAAAACGGACAAAGAGTTCATCCTAATCTTTTACTGCTGGGTTTTCGTTCGCCTGCATTTTCTCGGTTGCTGACGCTGGGTTCTCTTTATCTGCTTGCCGCGATGCTGGCAATCGGCGCATCGACTTTGGTTGACGATGGGGCATTCTGGAATTATCTGACGACCCAAAAACCGATAGACCCAAAAGACACTCAAAGTTTGCCGGATCCCGGTATGTTTTGGGGCATGCTGTGTTCCGCAGTGGTGTATATCCCCGCATTAATGGCATTTTGGTTCGCTGCGCCGCTGATCGTTTGGCAAGAAATGGGCTTGGGCAAGTCCGTTTTTTACAGTTTTTTTGCGGTGCGTGGCGCTGGTAAAGCGTTCGTGATTTATGGATTGTCCTGGTTATTAATCGGGGTGATGTTACCAACCGTATTGAGCTTAATCATCGTCCTTATCGTAGGCAAACCAATTTTAGGCGTGATTATTATGTTGCCGGTATCACTGATGTTGACAGTGGTGATGTACTGCTCATTTTATCCGACGTATATTTCGATTTTTGGCAGGCTGCAAGACAAACCAAGTAACGCCGTCGATCAGGTCACAGACGCTACCGCAAACACTGCACCAAAGGAGCCGGCAGAGCGCGATTCTGCCGACCCTGATCATACTAAGCCCGGCGGAAATTAAAGCCTGGCAATTAAAACATCCAGTTTAAGCCACAAGCTGCGCATGCTCTGAGGCTAAGTCCAAGTCCTCAATGATTTCATAGGTGTGTGTCATCGCAGCAGTTTTCTCTAGCATGATCGAGGCAGAGCAATATTTTTCATGCGAGAGTTTAATCGCGCGCTCCACCAAGTTAGGTTTCAAGTTACGACCGCGAACGATAAAGTGGAAATTGATCTTGGTGAAAACCTTGGGCTCGGTTTCTGCCCGCTCTGCTTGTAATTTGACTTCGCAGCCACGTATATCTTGTTTGCTTTTACGCAATATCAACACCACATCGTAAGCAGAGCAGCCGCCAGTCCCTAGTAACACCATTTCCATCGGGCGCGGTGCCAGATTGCGACCGCCGCCATCGGGCGCGCCATCCATCATGACGGCATGGCCAGAGCCCGTTTCTGCTAAAAACGACATACCCGATAAACCAGTCCAACGTACCGTTGCTTCCATGTGCTACCTCCAAAATATAGGTTTTACGCAAAACTACTCCGGCTGCGTTGTAGCGACTAGTCATACTTGCGTACTGCCTCAGTCACTAAGCTTTGCAGGAACAATTTTGCGTAAGCCCTAAAATAATATAACCAGGGCATCATTGTAACGCAGCGCTAAGTTTGGGATTTCTCCGCAAAAATAGTAAAAAATGCTGCACATAATCATCACCCAAGTCCGATAATCAGAAATAAGTGCTTCTGCTATAAAAAACTTGTAAAAAAATGAGTTTAAAAGGCACTATTTTTAAAAAATTTACATAGATTATCTTGCACTGCACAATTTATTGTTCTATTATTGACTCATCGGTTATTTAAGTATTGCTTTTAAGTAACCACGCAATTGTCTCCTCTGCCTCCTTAGGTGGATTCAACCCGAAGCCAAGTCTTCGGGTTTTTTTTGTTCATTTTTTGTGCTTGGTTAATCAAGATATGGCCGATCTATTTGCTCATTTTTTAAACAGTGCTTGCACTAAGTCCTTGAAAATACTATAATTTCCGACTCTCTGTTAGCCCAAGAGAGAAGTTACAAGGGAGAGTCTGTCAATTAATTGTAGGCAGAACCACCAAAGTACCAAGAACACAGGGCGTTTTTAACTCTTACTAGGATTCATCATGAAAACCTTTTCCGCAAAAGCACACGAAGTGCAGCGCGACTGGTTCGTGATTGACGCGACGGACAAAATACTCGGACGTGTTGCCAGCGAAGTGGCACTCCGTTTGCGCGGCAAACACAAACCTGAATTTACTCCCCACGTTGACACGGGCGATTTCATCGTCGTAATTAATGCAGGTAAGCTGCGTGTTACAGGTACTAAAGCTCTGAATAAGACTTACTACCGTCACACTGGCTACCCAGGCGGTATCTACGAAACTAATTTCCAGAAAATGCAAGCGCGTTTTCCAGGCCGTGCACTCGAGAAGGCAGTTAAAGGCATGTTGCCTAAAGGCCCACTCGGTTACGCGATGATCAAGAAGCTGAAAGTGTACGCTGAGGCAACTCATCCGCACACTGCGCAGCAACCTCAAGTACTCGACATCTAAGGATTAGCCATGATCGGTAATTACAACTACGGTACTGGCCGTCGCAAGAGCGCAGTTGCTCGCGTCTTCCTGAAAACCGGCAGCGGCAAGATCGTTGTGAACGGTAAGCCAGCGAACGAATACTTCTCTCGTGAAACAGGTCTGATGGTTATTCGTCAGCCTTTGGAATTGACTAACCATCTCGAAACTTTCGATATCATGGTCAACGTTCACGGCGGCGGCGAGTCCGGCCAAGCTGGTGCGGTTCGTCACGGTATTACTCGTGCATTGATCGACTACGAAGCAACATTGAAGCCAGAGCTGTCAAAAGCTGGTTTCGTTACTCGTGATGCTCGTGAAGTTGAACGTAAAAAAGTCGGCTTGCGTAAAGCACGTCGCGCTAAGCAGTTCTCCAAGCGTTAATCTCGCGGACTCTGTTTCAAAAAGCCGTCAGGTTATCTACCTGGCGGCTTTTTTCATTTGGAACTGTATTAAGAGTCTAATTTATGTCAGAGTCTTATTTACAATTTTTTGTCGGTTCTACTGCTAAAATACGAACAAAATTTCTGTCGAGGAATATACGATGATCAAAATAGGTATAGTTGGTGGCACTGGTTACACGGGCGTGGAGCTGTTACGCTTGTTAGCTACTCACCCGCAGGCGCAAATCGTTGCAATCACTTCACGTAAGGAAGATGGATTGCCAGTGGCGGACATGTATCCGTCTCTGCGTGGACATCTTGATATCGCATTTTCTTCCCCTGATAAAGCAAAATTAACTGAATGCGATGTGGTATTTTTCGCGACGCCACACGGTGTCGCCATGGCGCAAGCGCCTGAGTTGCTGGCTGCGGGTGTCAAAGTAATCGATCTGGCAGCGGATTTTCGTTTAAAAGATGTTAATCAGTTTGAAAAATGGTACGGCATTCCCCATAGTTGCACAGACGTGTTGGCTGAGGCTGTGTATGGTTTGCCTGAACTGAATCGTGCCGCGATCAAAACAGCACGTGTTATTGGTAATCCCGGCTGCTATCCGACAACCATGCAGCTCGGCTTTTATCCGTTGCTAAAGGCTGGTGTAATTGATGCAGGCAATCTGATTGCCGATTGCAAGTCCGGTGTCTCTGGAGCGGGTCGCAAGGCAGAAATCAGTTTGTTGTTTACTGAAGCGGGCGATAATTTCAAAGCGTATAGCGTGTCGGGTCATCGTCATCATCCAGAGACCGTCGAGCAACTACAATATGTGACAGACGACAAAATTGGATTGCTATTTACGCCTCATCTGGTGCCAATGATACGTGGCATGCATTCGACTTTATATGGTCGCCTGACGCAAGAAATAAGCAATGAAGACTTACAGGCGTTATTTGTTGATGCCTATAAAGATGAACCTTTTGTGGATGTGATGCCATTTGCTAGCCATCCAGAGACCCGGTCTACCCGTGCATCAAATATGCTACGTTTGGCTTTGCATAGACCAAATAACGGGAACACAGTGATCGTTTTGGTGGTGCAAGATAATCTGGTCAAGGGCTCAGCTGGTCAAGCTGTGCAATGTATGAATATTATGTTTGATCTGGATGAACGCACGGGCTTACAGCACGTCGCTGTTCTGCCTTAAGGCATGGCTAAGTCACGTTCTTCGTTACGACGTCTTAGCGCGTCGAAAATGACGATACGCCAAGACCAGCCTTGGACGATCAAAGCGGCGCTGATCGTTTTGATTCTTGGTTTAGGCGGTGCCGTTGCGCTGTGGACTTACGATTTAGGTCGCAGTTTTGCGTTTGGGCCGAAAATTAAACCAGAGCAGGTTGAGCAACTACATGTGCAGATAGAACAGATTACTGCCGAACGCGACAAACTGGCTGCACAAGTAAACACGGTAGATAGTCAGCAAAATATTGAGAAATCTACGCAAAAGCAACTAACCGATCAGGTCAAAAATCTGACGGCAGAAAATCTGAAACTAAAAGATGATTTAGCTTTCTTTGAAAGCCTAATGCCATCCGCTACTGGCGCAGAAGGCATTACTGTGCAGCGAGTTAAAGCAGAAATGGTTGCGCCAAATCAAATGCGTTATCGTATTTTGATTATGCAAGGCGGTAAAGGTGGGCGCGATTTTGTTGGTGACGTGCAGTTATCGCTATCCTTAGTACAGGCTGGCAAACCTGTTATGATGCAATTCCCCGATCCTAAAATGGGCGATGCTGGCAAACTAAAGTTATCGTTTAGATACTACCAGCGTTTAGAGGGTGTAGTTACTTTGCCAGAAGGCGCAACGGTAAAATCGCTACAAGCCAAAGTGATGGACAAAGGTCAAATACGCGCTCAGCAGTCGATTAATTTGTAAGGAGTTTATTCATGTTTAATCGCAAAAATAAAAATACGATTGATAGCCTGATTGGCGTTTCCACCAGCATCCAAGGCGATTTGCATTTCAAAGGCGGCCTGCGGATTGATGGTCATGTGACCGGTAACGTCATCGCTAATCCTGAAGAATCCAGCATGCTGGTCATTTCTGAGCAAGCTAAAATTGATGGCGAAGTCCGCGCCGGTCATGTCGTTGTGAATGGCGAAATCAACGGGCCTGTTTTTTCTTCAGAATTGATTGAGTTGCAACCTAAAGCCAGAATTTCAGGCGATGTGCACTATAAGGCGCTAGAAATGATGAACGGCGCTTTAGTTACTGGTAAATTGACACATGAACAAGCTAGCGAGCCCGTATTGAAATTAGCTTCCTCGCACAGCTAAGCTTTATTACTCGCTAAGCTTAAGTACAAGCAACCGCGTCACTGAAACACCCAACACCATATAGGTCTATAATAAAGACCTGTCAGAACAGTAGGAGCACGAAATGAATGCAGTAGCCGAAATGCCAGCACCAATTATTTTTAGTGAGAGTGCCGCCGCTAAAGTAGCACAATTGATTGAAGAAGAAGGTAATCCTGATCTGAAACTACGCGTCTTTGTCCAAGGTGGCGGATGCTCGGGTTTTCAGTACGGTTTTACTTTTGATGAAATCATCAATGAAGACGACACCGCAATGACTAAAAATGGCGTGCAGTTGTTGATCGACTCAATGAGCTACCAGTATCTGGTTGGTGCAGAGATTGATTACAAAGATGACTTAGAAGGCGCGCAATTTGTGATTAAAAACCCAAATGCGACAACAACCTGTGGTTGTGGATCTTCTTTCTCCGCATAATATTTGCGAGAGTTGGGATAAAAAAGGATGCTGCGGCGTCCTTTTTTTACGCCTGAAAATTATTCAGCGCAGCGCTTTGCAACAATTCATCACAACAAAGACGAGTTTGATTACACTAAATGAAAAACAGAATCACCAAAAGGTCATCGCTAAAAGCGAGTCGTTAAAAGGGAGCCACTATGACGCAGACAGCAATTGATGACGTGCAGCCAAAACAAATACTGCCACAAACACTGCCGCAAGTAGCATCGCAATCAACCCAGGCGCATCAGCAGCGCCAGCGTGCGGTGGTCGCTGCATTGCTAAAGGTATTACCAGAGCGCAGCGTGCTATATCAGGAAGAAGATACCCGACCGTATGAGTGCGATGGCTTAGCGGCTTATCGTCAATTACCTATGGTCGTCAGCTTGCCTGAAAATGAGCAGCAAGTGATTGCCGTCGTAAATATTTGCCGCGAACTCAACGTCCCTATCGTACCGCGCGGTGCCGGTACTGGCTTATCCGGTGGCGCGATGCCTATCGTCGATGGCGTTGTATTATCTACCGCCAGACTAAACAAAATTATCAAGGTGGATGCCTATTCGCGCACGGCTATTGTCCAGCCTGGCGTACGCAATCTTGCCATCTCAGAAGCCGTATCTACTTTAGGCTTGTATTACGCACCCGATCCATCTTCCCAAATCGCCTGCACGATAGGTGGTAACGTTGCCGAAAATTCTGGCGGTGTACATTGTCTCAAGTACGGCTTGACCGTTCACAATGTTTTACGCGTTCGCGCTATCACCATTGATGGTGAGGTAATTGAATTGGGTGGCGAGTCATTAGACGCCCCAGGGCTTGACCTTCTCGCTGTATTCATTGGTTCAGAAGGCATGCTCGGTGTTGTCACCGAGGTAACTGTCAAATTAGTTCCTAAGCCACAAGCCGCGCGCGTCATCATGGCCTCGTTTGATGACGTGGTGAAAGGCGGTAACGCCGTCGCGAATGTGATTGCCGCAGGCATTATTCCGGCCGGATTAGAGATGATGGATAAGACCTCATCACGCATGGTAGAGCCGTTTGTAAAAGCAGGTTACGACGTCGATGCCGAGGCGATTTTATTATGCGAATCCGATGGCACCGATGATGAAGTAGAAGAAGAGATCCAGCGCATGTGCGAAGTGCTGGAAAACGCAGGTGCTACCGCTATCGCTGTCTCTCAAAGCGAAGCAGAGCGGCTTAAGTTCTGGTCGGGTCGTAAAAATGCCTTCCCTGCTGCTGGCCGGATTTCTCCTGATTATTACTGTATGGATGGCACGATTCCACGCAAAAATCTGTCCCAGGTATTACTCGGCATTGCAGCTATGGAACAAAAATATGGCTTGCGTTGCGCTAACGTATTCCATGCTGGCGATGGTAATTTGCATCCTTTGATTTTGTTCGACTCGAACAAGGAAGGGGAGTTTCATCAGGCTGAATTATTCGGTGCGGAGATACTGGAATTATGTGTAGAAGTCGGCGGCACGATTACTGGTGAGCATGGAGTAGGCATAGAAAAAATTAACTCGATGTGCGTGCAGTTTTCTGCTGCAGAGTTAGATGCCTTCCGTGCGGTAAAGCGCTCGTTTGACACCGCATTTTTGCTCAACCCGGATAAAGCAATTCCGACTTTGCGTCGCTGTGCTGAGTACGGGCGTATGCATGTCAAACGCGGACAATTGAAGTTCCCAGATTTGCCTCGATTTTAGATGTCCATATGCTCTGCGGCTTCTGGCACGAAAATGGCTGGAGAGCCGCAGGATATACGGACGATTGATTTTGGAAATTATTTTCTAGAAAGTCCGGCATTTATATAAGCAACAAGATAAACATGAAAAACACGACGAATCAATATTGCTGATATGGAAAATATTCTACAAGACTTTCGTGAACGAATCCAGACTGCATCTGCGCAGAAGACCGCGCTACGCATTCAGGGCGGCGCGAGTAAAAGCTGGTATGGTCAGCAAAGCGTCGGCGAGTTGCTTGACACCCGTGCTTACACTGGCATCGTAGCCTATGAACCAACTGAGCTGGTCAT
Organism: Undibacterium sp. 5I1; assembly: GCF_034314085.1. NCBI lineage: Bacteria > Pseudomonadati > Pseudomonadota > Betaproteobacteria > Burkholderiales > Oxalobacteraceae > Undibacterium > Undibacterium sp. 5I1. The sequence goes on along the minus strand of NZ_JAVIWI010000001.1, from coordinate 2,598,798 downwards.
CACGGCGCGTTGCGGTACCCCGCTGGCGCAGATCGAAGCAGCTCTGGATCAGCATCATCAAATGCTGGCATTCGAGCCGCCACGCTTCAATCAGCATGCGACCTTGGGTGGTATGCTTGCTGCGGGTTTATCCGGTCCGCGGCGGGCGACGGTCGGTGCGGTAAGGGATTTTGTGTTGGGTGCCAACCTGATGGATGGTCGTGGCGAATTACTGCATTTTGGTGGTCAGGTGATGAAGAATGTCGCTGGCTATGACGTCTCACGGTTACTGGCGGGGTCGATGGGAACCTTGGGTTTGATTACCGATATCTCGATTAAGGTATTACCTAAACCGTTTGCCGAGACCACGCTGGTATTTGCTTTGTCAGAAGCCGAAGCACTGACTAGACTAAATCAATGGGGAGGACAGGCCTTGCCCATTTCCGCCAGCGCATGGCATGTTGGTCGCCTGATGTTACGTTTGTCTGGTGCTGAAGCGGCGATACGTTCCGCTAAAAAACAGCTTGGTGGTGAAGAGGTTAAGGACGCGGCAAGCTACTGGCATTCTTTACGGGAGCAGACACATAAATTTTTTGCACAGGATGATGAACATGGATTATGGCGCTTGTCTTTCCCAAGTAGTGCAGCACCGGCGCAGTTGACAGGCAAATCCATGATCGAGTGGGGTGGTGCGCAACGCTGGTTATTCACCGACGAAAACCCGCAGCACATACGCGATACTGCCAGTCGCGCTGGTGGTCATGCGAGCTTATTCCGCGCTGGTGACAAGTCGGTTGGCGTGTTTGCGCCATTAGCGCCTGCGGTTGCCAAAATTCATCGCAATTTAAAAGCGGCGTTTGATCCGGCGGGGATATTTAATCCCGGACGCATGTACCTTGATCTGTAATTAGAAAAACTATGCAAACTAATCTCGCTGATTTTATCAAGAACACTCGCGAAGGCCAGGAAGCCGAAGAGATTTTGCGCAAGTGCGTTCACTGCGGTTTTTGTACCGCTACTTGCCCCACTTATCAATTGCTGGGAGACGAATTAGATGGTCCGCGCGGACGCATTTATCTGATTAAGCAAGTATTGGAAGGTAAGCCCGCTACGGTAAAAACCCAGCAGCATCTGGATCGCTGTTTAACCTGTCGCAATTGTGAATCGACTTGTCCATCTGGTGTGCAATACGGCCGGCTGATCGACATTGGTCGCAAGGTGGTTGAAGACCAAGTCCCACGACCAATGGCGCAACGCTTAATGCGCGCCGCGCTCAAGCAGATACTGCCGCGACAATCTATTTTTAATCCAGCGATGAAGTTGGGACAGGCGCTACGTCCTGTATTACCTAAAGCCTTACAGAATAAAGTGCCTGTTGCGCAAGCTTCAGGCAACTGGCCGCAAACGCAACATGTGCGCAAGATGCTGCTGCTGGATGGATGTGTGCAACCGGCGATGTCTCCGAATATCAACGCCGCCACTGCCCGAGTACTGGATGCATTAGGCGTCCAGCTGATCGTCGCAGCTAAGGCTGGCTGCTGCGGTGCCATTCGTTTTCACCTCAACGATCAGGATGGTGGTTTGGACGATATGCGTCGCAATATTGATGCATGGTGGACTTATGTAGAGCAGGGCGCAGAAGCCATTGTGATGACGGCATCAGGTTGTGGCGTCACCGTAAAGGATTACGGACATTTACTTGCTCATGACAAGGCTTATGCAGAAAAAGCACAACGTATTTCTGCAATCACCCGAGACTTAAGTGAAATTCTGCCAGAATTTGAAATTGAACTGGCACGCAAACTTCAAGGCAGAATCACTCAACGTATTGTCTGGCATCCGCCTTGTACTTTGCAACATGGCCAGCAAATTCGGGGCAAGGTAGAAGGTTTGTTACGCAGCGCCGGAGTGGATGTAAAGCTATGTGCAGATAGCCACTTATGCTGTGGCTCTGCCGGGACTTATTCCGTATTGCAGCCAGAATTGTCGTATCAGTTGCGTGACAATAAATTACGCAATTTACAGGCGACGGGTGCCGAGGTCATTTTGTCGGCCAATATTGGCTGCCTCACGCATTTGCAATCCGGTACCAGTACACCAGTGCGGCATTGGGTCGAATTGCTGGATAGCGCTTTAAGCGAAACTTTAAGCGACACTTTAAGCGAAATTAAGTAAGCGAATAATTATGATACAGACCTTCACTATTTTGCTGATTTTTCAGTGTTTAGGCGAAGGCGTTGTATATGTGACTGCGCTACCAATACCGGGGCCGGTGGTTGGTATGTTGCTGCTATTCTTTTTCCTGTTATTAAAAAAAGATTTGGCACAAAAACTCGCACCTACGGTTCAGGAATTCTTACGTCATCTTTCTCTATTATTTATCCCTGCCGGGGTTGGCATTATGGTGTACGGTCAGCGGGTATTAGATGAATGGTTTCCACTAGTCTTAGCTCTGCTGATTAGCACCGCTCTCTCAATTGTTGTGACGGCAGTGGTCGTGCGCTGGTTGCAAAAATGAGTATTCACTTTAATGATTTTAGTGACTTCAGCAATCTGTGGGTATATCTCGCAGCGTCCCCGTTATTAGGGTTGACTGCCACGCTATTGGCTTACCAAGTTGCGTATAAATTGTATGAAAAAGCAAAGTTCAATCCGCTGGCTAATCCCGTTGCGATTGCGGTTATTTTATTGGTGTCATTGCTGACGCTGACTCATACACCCTATAAGACGTATTTTAACGGCGCTCAGTTTGTTCATTTTTTGCTGGGGCCAGCGACTGTCGCGTTAGCGATTCCTTTGTATCAGCAGTTGGGTAAGCTCAAGCGTGACTGGTTTGCTTTCCTCGCGGGTGCTTTGCTGGGGAGTGCGGCTGCGATTGCCAGCGCGATGTGCATAGCCTGGTTATTGGGTGCGTCAGCAGTAACGATACTGTCTATTGCACCCAAATCGGTGACGATGGCAATCGCGATGGGGATTGCAGAAAAAGTCGGTGGTTTGCCCTCGCTAACCGCCGTATTGGTGATGACGACCGGCATTCTGGGGGCGACGATGGCGCGTAGTTTACTTAACCTACTAAAGATTAAGGACGAGAGCATCAGAGGATTCGCACTCGGCGTGAGTGCGCACGGGATCGGTACTGCCAGAGCGTTTCAGGTGAGTGAACAAATGGGTGCATTTGCTGGTTTGGCGATGGGCATTTCCGGGCTACTTACTGCATTGATTTTGCCTTTTGCATTGCATCTCGCCAAACTAACCTGATCTGCTGTTTTACCTGCGACGTTAGCTCTACTTGCGTCACTTGTGTCGCTTATTCCGCTAGCAGTTTTTCTATATCCGCCACCAGTTCGGCAGGCGTTGTCAGCGGCGCATATCGGTTGAATACTGTGCCGTCTTTTTTGATCAGAAATTTTGTGAAATTCCATTTGATCGCTTCACTACCCAGCAAGCCCGGTGCTTTCGATTTCAGGAATTGATATAGCGGATGAGTATCTTTGCCGTTTACATCAATTTTGGCAAAAAGCGGAAAAGTCACGCCATAATTTTTTTCACAAAATGAACCAATCTCATCCGCTGTGCCAGGCTCTTGATGACCAAACTGGTTACATGGAAAACCTAAGACTTCTACGCCTTTATCTCTAAATTGCTGGTATACCGCTTCCAAGCCTTTGTACTGCGGAGTAAAGCCGCAATTGCTGGCAGTATTCACAATAAGCAAAACTTTTCCTGCATACTGTTTTAAATCAACGGGTTGGCCTTGCAGATTATCTGCATTAAAGTCGAGTACGTTCATACGATTCCTAAATGTGAGGTTCCTGCACTTAAATCACGGTCTTTCGATTCTTTACCTCTCAACATAATAGCGAGACGCAGTTCGTTGACTGAATCAGCATTGCGCAAAGCATCTTCATACGTAATCAAATCTGCCTCATGTAAATCAAACAGAGATTGATCAAAGGTTTGCATGCCAAGTTCACGAGATTTTTTCATGATTTCTTTAATTTCGTGGACATTGCCTTTGAAGATCAGATCAGAAACCAGCGGTGAGTTCAGCATGATTTCGATTGCGGCAACACGGCCTTTTTTTCCTCGCAATGGGATAAGGCGCTGTGAGATTACTGCTTTTAAGTTTAAGGACAAATCCATTAGCAACTGCGCACGACGTTCTTCGGGGAAGAAGTTGATGATACGGTCTAGTGCTTGATTAGAGCTATTGGCATGCAGAGTGGCAAGACAAAGATGTCCTGTTTCTGCAAAAGCGATTGCAAAATCCATGGTCTCGCGGTCACGGATCTCACCGATCTGTATCACGTCTGGCGCTTGACGTAATGAATTCTTCAGAGCTGCACCCCAGTCCTCTGTATCGATACCAATCTCCCGCTGCGTCACAATACAATTGCCATGCGGGTGCACATATTCAATCGGGTCTTCAATGGTGATGATGTGGCCGAAGCTGTTCGCATTGCGGTGCCCCAGCATGGCCGCCAGCGAAGTTGATTTACCTGAGCCAGTCGCACCAACCATGATGACCAAACCACGTTTGGTCATCGCCACATCTTTAAGATGTTCCGGCAAACCTAAGTCTTCTAACTTCGGAATTGCTGTCGTGATCGTACGTAAAACCAAGCCAACACGACCTTGTTGCATAAAAGCAGAAACGCGAAAACGACCCATGCCTGCCGGATTAATCGCAAAATTACATTCTTTGGTGGATTCAAATTCGGCAGCTTGCTTATCGTTCATGATCGAGCGTGCTAAATCAACCGTGTGGGCTGAGGTCAGCGGCTGATTTGAAACCGGCGTTACTTTGCCATCGATTTTAAAGGCGGGTGGAAATTCTGCTGTGATAAATAAATCCGAGCCATTCTTGCTTAGCATTAGCCTTAACAAGTCATGCATGAATTTGGTGGCCTGGTCGCGTTCCATCTTGAGTACATCCTTAAGAATACGGGTTTAATCTGGTGACGGTTTTGGGTTTGTCTGACTTTGCCAAGATTAACCTGGGAAATTATCCGGTATTTTAGCTGCTGAGCGTGCGGTCGCTATGGAGATAACATTACGCTTTACCAGATCGGTCAGATTCTGATCCAATGTTTGCATACCCATATTGCTACCAGTTTGTATAGCAGAATACATTTGTGCAATTTTTGCTTCGCGTATTAAATTACGAATGGCAGGTGTTCCTAGCATAATCTCATGTGCTGCTACGCGACCAGAACCATCTTTGGTTTTCAGCAAAGTTTGCGAGATCACGGCTTGCAGCGATTCCGACAACATAGAACGTACCATCTCTTTTTCTTCCGCCGGAAAAACGTCAACAATACGATCAATCGTTTTGGCCGCGGAGGATGTATGCAGGGTTCCAAATACTAAGTGACCGGTTTCAGCAGCAGTCAGCGCCAAACGGATAGTTTCCAGATCGCGCAACTCACCGACCAGAATCACGTCAGGATCTTCACGCAAAGCAGAGCGCAAGGCGTTGGTAAATGATTTTGTATGCGGTCCGACCTCACGTTGATTAATCAGACATTTTTTTGATTCATGCACAAATTCAATAGGATCTTCTACTGTCAGAATATGACCGTACTCATTTTCGTTGACATGATTCACCATTGCCGCCAGCGTCGTTGATTTGCCGGACCCGGTTGGGCCTGTGACCAAGACTAAACCACGTGGCTTTAGAGATAACTCTGTAAAAATACGTGGTGTATTTAACTGTTCCAGACTTAGAATTTTGGATGGAATAGTACGCATCACTGCCGCTGCGCCACGTTCTTGATTAAATGCATTAACCCGGAAGCGCGCCAGACCTGGGATAGAAAAAGAAAAATCACATTCCAATGTTTCTTCATACATCTTGCGCTGTGAGTCATTCATGATGTCATAGATCAAACCGTGAACATCTTTATGATCTAGTGGCGGCAAATTAATACGCCTGACATCGCCATGCACACGTATCATTGGCGGTAAGCCTGAGGATAGATGCAAATCGGATGCGTTATTCTTAACCGAGAATGCCAGCAGTTCTGAAATGTCCATTTATAATTCCGATAATGAAATGTGCAGTGAGACTGCGGTGTGACTGGATTGATGCTGTAAGTGGAAATGTAGTGCGACTATCTCGATTATGCTGATGGTTTTATGCATTAACTAAGCTTAATCCTAATCATCTAAACAATCGCAATAACGATAGCACTGAACAATCAGAAAAGTGCTATTTTCGTTGCAAAATCATGTATCCCGATTATGTCCTTAATATCTGATAACTTGCAAGCCGTGCGTGCTGATTTGGCGGCGGTGGCAACTTCCGCTGGTCGCGATCCACAACAGATCACACTATTAGCGGTATCTAAAACTTTTGCTGCCGACGCAGTGATTGAAGCGGCGCATGCTGATCAGCATGCATTTGGTGAGAATTACGTACAAGAAGCGATAGATAAAATTGAAACGGTACGCAAACTTGCTCCAGATTTATTGCTTGAATGGCATTTTATTGGGCCAATCCAAAGTAATAAAACCCGTCAGATCGCAGAGTCGTTTGCTTGGGTTCATTCTGTGGACAGAGAAAAAATTGCTACACGACTGTCCGAGCAACGTCCCGTAAGCATGCCGGATTTAAATATCTGTCTGCAAGTGAATATCAGCGGGGAGGCGAGTAAAAGTGGCGTGTTGCCAGAACAGGCTCTGGCGCTGGCTTTACATATCGCTCAATTGCCTAGACTACGGTTGCGTGGCCTGATGGCAGTCCCAGAGCCGGCGACCACTGTAGAACAGCAAAGACAGCCTTTTTTGCAATTGCGCATGCTGCAAGACCAACTGAACACATATGGTCTGATGTTAGATACCCTCTCCATCGGGATGAGTGCAGATATGCATGCCGCAATCGCCGAAGGTAGCACCATGGTGCGGATAGGATCAGCTATTTTTGGGAATAGAAATTATGCAAAATAAATTAAAAATGATCTTTATTGGCGGCGGCAATATGGCAACCGCTTTAATTGGCGGCTTGTTACCTGATTTGACTACTCCCGCAAATGTGCATGTGATTGATACTCATCAGGCGTCCTTAGACAAATTGTCAGCGAGGTTCGGTGTAACGACAGGATTATCTCTTGAGGCTGGCCGTGCTATTGGTGCCATTGGTGATGCCAGTGAGCTGATTGAGCAAACGGATGTCATCATTTTGTCGGTTAAGCCACAACAATTACGTGAGGTCGCAGCTGCTCTCGCGCCGCATCTGTCGGGACAATTAGTCTTGTCAATCGCGGCTGGAATCCGTTCTAGCGATTTGGCACGCTGGCTTAACGATTATCCAAAAATCGTGCGTAGTATGCCCAATACCCCTGCACTGATCGGCAAAGGAATTACCGGGTTATTTGCAACTGCTGGCGTGTCTGACGAGCAAAAGCAGGCGGCAGAAGACATTATGAGTGCAGTCGGCTCTACTATTTGGCTGGATCAGGAACCCTTAATTGATGCCGTCACTGCGATGTCTGGTAGTGGCCCTGCTTATGTGTTTTATTTTATTGAGGCGATGCAACAAGCGGGGGTCGATCTAGGACTGACTAGTGTGCAAGCAACGCAATTGGCAATCTCCACCTTTGAGGGGGCGGCACTATTAGCGCTTAATTCCGATGAGCCAGTCTCGGTATTGCGCGAACGCGTGACCTCCAAAGGCGGTACAACGTACGCTGCTTTATCCAGCATGGAAAACAGTGGTGTGAAGGCGGCAATTATAGATGCCGTAAAAGCAGCCGCAGCGCGTGGTAAAGAGTTAGGAGATGAGCTGGGGGCGGAGTGAACTGCAGTGAACCGCATTGAATGGGAGTGAATTTTCCATCAGTAAACAAATTCAAGCATTCATCAATTCAATACAAACGAGCTGATAGTTTATTGCCCGTCAGCGGTTTTTGACGCAGAGTTTGGCTTAAATTTTGAAATCACCGTCGGTGCAATGCCTTGCCAGATTTCCCAAGCCATAAGCCCGGTTTTTAATAGCGACCAGATGCGCTTAGGCTTAATCAATAACGTCGCAGCAGTTAAACCTAAACTTATCAATGGATGTCGCTTGATTGTTTGACCAGCCTGAAATACCAACTCAAGAAATTGCAGCGATTGTTTAAATTGGCGACTGTCCGCAATCAAAAGCTCGCGCTGGACTTGAGTTTTAGCCAGCAAAGCTAATCGTCGTTGAGTTAAAAGGTTGGCTGCGGATGCCATAATTATTGATCACCTGCCTTGTTTGCATCCCTATTGTCCGCCTGGTGTCCTTGCAGCGCAGACACATCCTTACGCAGCTCGGCTAAGGTATCTGCCAGCAAGCGGGGTCTATTACTCAGTGTGGTTTTTAACCACCAGCCAAGTCCAATCGCCGTGCCTGAAAATATGCCCAATAAAGATAGTAAAACGGTTAGGCGATAGCTGTCCCAGAACGACGCAATCAGCAATAAAATCAGCAATAAAACAGCGATCCCTGCACAAAATAATGCAACCAGTGACCACAGCAAATAGGAAGAAAAGCGCGTTAGCTCTTCTTCCACTTCTACTGAAATCAATTCTAGCCGTGTGTATAGAATGCCGATGACATTGGCTGATAGCCGCGCGATGGAATCAGTGATCGCCATAGCCTTACTTACGCGAGATCAATAGACCAATTAACAAACCAACGCCGGCAGCAATACCTGCTGACTGCCACGGATTATCTTTGACATAGACGTCTGTCGCGTATGCCGCGTCTTTTGCTTTGGTGACGACCAGATCTTCGATACGCTCAATTTCTGCTTTCGCGTTTTTGATTGTATGTTCAATTTTGGCTTTAGCAGACTGGAAACCAGCGCTTCCTTGCTGCTCAGAATTTTTCAATAATTCCTCCGCGTCTTTAATAACCTGGGTCAGGTCATGCATCAATTTTTCTTTGTGCTGTTCAGCCGAGCTCATGATATTTCCTCTCAAAAGTAGTGAAATTGAAAAACAAGTAAAGCCTGCATAAACTAACTAATACAGCTTTCACTGTAGTGCATAGTCGAGTGCGACACCAGCAAAAATAGCAGCGCCTAACCAGTTATTGTGACGAAACGCCTTAAAACAAGCCAGTCTTTCTCGTCGGCGTATCAGAGTGTAATGGTGAAGGGCACATGCCACTGCCAGCGCCATACCCGCGACAAACCAAGCACCCAAACCTTGCTGCCAGCCTACCCATAATATGAGTAAAAAACTCAGGCAATAGCACAGCATCACCGCCAGCACGTCAAACCGGCCAAAGGTAATGGCAGAAGTGCGGATGCCTATTCTCAGATCATCATCTCTATCGACCATCGCATATTCTGTATCGTAAGCGACAGCCCAAAAAATATTCGCCAATAATAAAATCCAGGCAGTCACAGGTACGGTATTTTGTATCGCTGCAAATGCCATTGGTATTCCAAACCCAAAGGCGATTCCTAAATACGCTTGAGGAATGGCAAAGAAGCGCTTGAAATAAGGATAACTGCCAGCGATTAATACCGCTACTACAGACAATTGTTTAGTCAGCGTGTTTAACGGCAATATCAATAAAAACGAGAGTAATGCGAGTGTCACGGCAATCACTATCGCCTCCCATGAGGCAATTTTCCCGCTAGTGATTGGTCGTTCGGCAGTACGTTTGACATGCTTATCAAAATCCCTGTCCGCAAAGTCATTGATCGCGCAGCCAGCAGAGCGCATCAGAGTGGTACCTAGACTAAATATCAATACCAGTTGCCAATGGGGTTTGCCATTGGAGGCGATCCACAAGGCGATTAAGGTTGGCCAAAGCAATAGCAAAATACCGATAGGTTTATCCAGGCGAACTAATTGGATGTACAGTAAAACTCGATTTGAAAGCAGGCGCATAAAATTGGATTTGGGGTAACCAACAAAAAAATTGGCATTTGATGGATAGATGATTTATTTCGTTTGATGGCAGAATTATAAGTGCTATCTGCGCACGCGATGGATGATAATGCTATCGTAGTACGGCTGTCACATTCCGGTCATAGAATGAAGGCAACTGACTAAAGAAAAGATTTGAGACAATCTGAGACAAATCCGGAGTTCACTTGCTTACAAAGCTGGCTCCAGATTTTTAAAAAAATTAAAAAGAAAGACAATGATGAAAATTAAATTCACATCCATTGTTCTCGCCATGCTCGCTATGGGGACAATATCCAATTCTGCTCACGCGCTGACTGAAATTAGCTGGTGGCATTCGATGACCGGCGCTCTGGGTGATCGGGTTAATGCGCTTTCGGAGCAATTCAATAAAAGCCAGTCCGATTATAAAGTCGTGCCAGTCTACAAAGGTAGCTACGATGAGGCGATGGCCGCTGCGATTGCTGCATATCGCGCGGGCAACGCACCGAATATTTTGCAAGTATTTGAAGTCGGCACCGCTACCATGATGTATTCCAAAGGTGCGATCAAGCCGGTGACTGAGGTCATGAAATTAGCTGGGGAGCAATTTGACTCTTCTGTGTATATACCAGCGGTTGCCGGTTACTACACCACACCAAAAGGTGAGATGGTGTCTTTCCCTTTCAATAGTTCGACGACAGTTTTTTACTACAACAAAGACATGTTCGCCAAAGCAGGGATGGATCCCAATAAAGCCCCTGCGACCTGGCAAGAGGTAGTTGCCGCTGCCGCCCGTTTAAAAGCAAATGGCGAAAAATGTGGTTTCACCACGGGCTGGCAAACTTGGGTACATCTGGAAAGTTTTTCTGCCTGGCATAACGTTGAGTTTGCTTCCAAAGGTAATGGTTTCGGTGGACTGGATGCCAGGCTAAAATTTAATGGTCCGTTACAGGTCAAGCATATTGAGAATATGGCGAACTGGGCCAAGCAAGGCTACTTTACTTACGCTGGTCGTAAGAACGAACCGGAAGCGAAGTTCTATTCAGGTGAGTGTGGCATGCTGACCTCATCCAGTTCGGCATATGGCAACGTGGTAAAAAATGCGAAATTCAAATTTGCGGTAGCGCCACTCCCTTACTATTCAGATGCTGCGGGTGCGCCGCAAAATACCATTATTGGTGGCGCGTCTTTATGGACGATGAGCGGTAAAAAAATTGATGAATACAAAGCAGTTGCTAAGTTCTATAAATTTTTATCGCAGCCAGAAGTGCAAGCGAAATGGCATCAGGAAACGGGTTACCTGCCCATCACCAACGCCGCTTATGAGCTGACGAAGAAGTCTGGTTTCTACGATAAAAATCCCGGCCCGAATATCGCCGTGCAACAGATGATAGTAAAAACCACAGACAAGTCACGTGGAATTCGATTAGGTAACTTTGTGCAGATACGCACCATCATGGATGAGGAATTGGAATCCGTCTGGAGTGGGAAAAAGACGGCAAAAGAAGCCTTAGATAATGCCGTCGCACGCGGCAATGAGTTGTTAGAGCGGTTTGAGAAGGCCAATAAATAAATGAGTGATCGATGGTCACAGATCTTAGATCGTAGATCACTAGCAATTTGATGCATTCTAGAAATTGATTTTACTTATAGGCTGATCTTGGAAAAACGCGCCCGATTCCGCTCTGCATGGCTGCCTTACGCATTGGTAGCGCCACAAATTATTGTGACGTTACTGTTTTTTTTCTGGCCTGCGGTACAAGCTTTATATCAATCGGTATTGCTGCAAGATGCATTCGGCATGTCCACTCAATTTGTCTGGCTGGATAATTTTAAGACGCTGTTTGCTGATCCTAGTTATTTAGAGTCTTTCAAAACTACCGCACTGTTCTCGGTTCTGGTCGCCGTTTCCGGTTTAAGTATCTCCTTAGTCTTCGCGGTATTCGCAGACCGGGTTGTCAAAGGTGCTGCGATTTACAAAACTTTTTTGATCTGGCCGTATGCTGTGTCACCTGTAGTCGTCGGCGTGTTATGGATGTTTTTACTGAACCCGACTTTAGGTATTGTTGCCCATGCTTTGCGGCATGTTGGTATTGAGTGGAATAGTTTGCTGAACGGGCAACACGCGATGATTTTGATTGTGTTAGCCGCAGTCTGGAAGCAGATTAGTTATAACTTTTTATTTTTTCTGGCGGGGCTGCAATCGATCCCCAAATCTTTGATTGAAGCAGCGGCAATTGACGGTGCAGGACCGGTAAAACGTTTCACCACGATTGTCTTTCCTTTACTATCACCGACCTCATTTTTTCTGCTGGTCGTGAATATTGTCTACGCGTTTTTTGATACCTTTGCGATTGTCGAAGCGACTACCCAGGGCGGCCCGAGTAAGGAGACAGAAATCTTGGTCTACCGCGTTTTTAACGATGGTTTTAAGGGCGGCGATCTCGGCAGTGCGGCAGCACAATCGGTGATTTTGATGACAATCGTGATTGTGTTGACGATCGTCCAGTTTAAATATGTAGAGAAAAAAGTACAGTATTCATAAGCTTTGTACTTGCCAGGATAAATAGCATACTGTCAGTGAGTATATTTAGTTGTCCATATAATCATTGGACAATCAACCATATTTCATGAAATAGTGGGGGAGTATATGAAAAATTCCTCTGCAATGCTTGAAGTGAACCTTAATTACAACTGAAGTAAATCTGATTTGCGTCAACTATGTAGCGCGATCTGATTGCAGTCCCTTAAGTGAAAGTCAGTCCATGATAGAGCGTCGTCCAATATTGGATTTCATCAGTCACCTGGTTTTAATCATCGGTGTGCTGATTGTGGCTTTTCCCATCTATATTGCCGTAGTTGCCAGTACCCAGACCGCAGAACAAAGCGCGCTGGCACCGATGTCTTTGTTGCCCGGTAATCAGTTCGTCCAGAATTTTTCTACGGTATTAAGTAGCGGCGCGTCCGGCAATGTTTCTACCAGTCCGGTGGCCAGAATGTTGTGGGTGAGCCTGGTATCTGCACTGATGATTGCCATCGGAAAAATAGCTATCTCTATGTTGTCGGCATTTGCGCTGGTGTATTTTCGTTTTCCTGGGAGAACCTGGTTTTTTTGGATGATTTTTGTAACCTTGATGTTGCCGGTAGAAGTAAGGATTTCTCCTACCTATAAAGTCGTCTCCGATTTATCCATGCTCAATTCTTACGCTGGTTTGACGATCCCTTTAATCGCTTCTGCTACGGCGACTTTTTTGTTCAGGCAATTCTTTCTGACGGTACCTGAAGAGTTGGCAGAGGCGGCGCGCATCGACGGCGCCGGACCATTACGTTTCTTTAAAGATGTACTCTGGCCCTTATCGCGCACCAATGTGATTGCACTTTTTGTCATCATGTTTATTTATGGCTGGAACCAATATTTATGGCCTTTGTTAATCTCTACCGAACAAGGTATGTATCCGATCGGTATTGGTATTAAACAGATGATCGCTGGTGGCGACGCTGCGGTGGAATGGAATCTGGTCATGGCGACTTTATTGCTGGCGATGTTGCCACCGGGATTGCTGATCGTGATCATGCAAAAATGGTTTGTCAAAGGCTTGGTTGATTCTGAGAAGTAAGCGCAATTCAGCTACAACTTAGCTGCAACTCCGCTAAAGACTGCGCCACCGACTGTCTGTACGCAAAGCAAAGATTGCTATTCACCACACTCTCTCAAAACGGGATAAAAGAATCATCATGGCTCAAGTCCATTTAAAGATTGTCAAAAAAACCTATGGCAAGGCTGATAAGGCCGTTGATGTGATTCATGGTGTGTCGATGGATATTGCTGATGGCGAATTCATTGTCATTGTCGGCCCATCAGGCTGCGGTAAATCGACTTTATTGCGCATGGTCGCCGGCTTAGAAGAGATTACTTCTGGCGAGGTAGTGATTGGGGATCGCGTCGTTAATCAGCTTGAACCCAAAGATAGAGATATCGCGATGGTGTTCCAAAACTATGCCCTGTATCCGCATATGACGGTGTACCAAAACATGGCGTATGGCTTGAAGATACGTCGGTTTTCTAAAGACGATATTGAGTTGCGGGTACAAAAGGCAGCAAAGATTTTGGAGCTGGGTGAGCTATTGCAACGCACGCCGCGCCAGCTCTCTGGTGGCCAGCGTCAGCGCGTCGCTATGGGACGTGCAATTGTGCGTGAGCCAGCTGTTTTTTTATTCGATGAACCCTTATCCAATCTGGATGCCAAGCTAAGGGTACAGATGCGCTTAGAAATCCAAAAACTCCATCGTACCTTAGGCACAACCAGTTTATATGTCACGCATGATCAGGTCGAAGCAATGACTTTGGGGCAGCGCATGATAGTGATGAATGCTGGCAAGGCAGAGCAGATCGGCACGCCAGCCGAGGTTTATAGTAAACCGGCAACGACCTTTGTCGCTAGTTTTATCGGCTCGCCACCGATGAATTTATTGCGCGGCAAAGTTAGTGCGGATGGGCGGCAAATACAATTCGGTCAAGCCAGTGTCAATTTGCCAGTCTTGAAGTCAATTGCTGATCAGATCGTCAATCACGATCTGATCATGGGTGTACGTCCAGAGCATTTATTGATAGGCATGCCCGGTTTGCCGCTAGAAGTAGAACTGGTGGAATCCTTAGGCGCGGATTTGCTGGTACATGGCAATTGTGCCGGACAAGCGGTGGTGATTCGTACACCGACGGGGACGCCGGTAGAGGCGGGGCAGCGCACGACGGCAGGTTTTACCGCCGATGTACTGCATTGGTTTGATCCAGTAACGAATCAGCGCCTGAGTTAGTCTTAACTTATTAGGCTTAACTTATTAGGCTTAACTGAGTTGGCATCACTGATTAAACTTATTCGGTGAGTCTTAATCATTTAAGCGTAAATTGATAGCTTCAGTATGTGGTACTTGTTTGAGAACTTAAGTCAAAACTACGAATTTACGCTTCGGCTTTTCATCGATATTTTTGTCTTTGATGATCGCAGCAGCGGCAGCGTCCACACCGGGTATTTGATGGATTCCGGTCTGGCTAGTTTGTCGCTTCGCTCCTATTACCATCCCAGAAAAAAAAGCGATTGTGATCAACACACCGATGGCAACAACAGTGGCAACAGCGCTGGTAGCGAGAGAATATTTGGGCACGGTATTCATCTGAGGATTCCTCCATTTTTACTCGTCAGATGAGAGGTTGGCGATGTCGCCCACCTCTCATCTATGACATCTTTAATGACTCATGAAGACTGCAGATTTAGAACTTGTAACCTACGCCGAGTGAGAACATATTGACCGCGCCTGTGTGGTCACTTTGGAGGCGATCGTAGTCGGCATTTAAGCTGATATTTTTAGTGAGCGAGTAACGCGCACCTACACCAACCAATGGGGCAAAGCGATGTTGGTCGGACTCCACGGCACCTACAGGCAGGAGGTAATTCGTAGAACTAGATTTGTCGTCGGTATAAGCGACACCTAAACGGCCATTTACAGAAAAATCATTGAAGTTGGCTTGCAACACATAAGACGCTCCCAGTCCCTTAGTGCTGGTTGATCTTCTCAGACTAGAAAAGGTTTCAGTAGCGCTACCTACTTTGTAATACATCAGCTCAACACCTTGAGACACATTCACGCCCTCAAACAAAGATGGCGCTCCCATATAACCAGCGTAAATCTTACCGCTGGAGCTTGCTTTGTTATCGCAACTAACTGAGCCTAAGCAGTCGTGGTCGTATTTGGCTTGAGCTGCAATGTTGAGACCTGCATAAGCGCCTGCTTCTGTTGTGGTTGCATCAGCGGCCATTGCGCTGGTGGCGGCTGTACCTAACAGTAAGCTGGCGATGCTGGCGAAAAAAATGGATTTTGCTTTGAACATGATTGCCTCGATAAATGAGTTTTTAGAAGTTTCCTCTTGAGTTGCTATCGGTATATTCGCTATCGCATCTCAGTCGGTCTTACTCCAAGCAGGTCTCGCGATGTTTGTCTTAAAACTCTCTTAAAACAGTGATGCTTGACCTCGGAGCGCAGTGTTGCAAACATTTTCCTGACGTACTAGCTAATTGTGCGAAGATGCGAAGTACGATATCTTAGGTACTGTTCTGCGGTACTTTTCTAGTATTTTTGTTCTGTTTTGAACTTTATAAGACTGACGAAAAATTGTCCCGACACGGCGTCGCAACGCAGCCGGGTCGGTTTTGTGTGAGTCCTACTTTAAAGAAGACATTTATGAGTTCTCCCGAATTGGTGTTGCAGGTCTTACGCCATGAGCTGCGTGCAGCTGGCGTCACCTACAAAGTATTGGCTGAGCGTATAGGCATGAGCGAATCCAGTATGAAGCGGATGTTTGCGCAAAAAGATATGGCCTTGTCGCGTCTTGCTGCGATCTGTAAAGCGGCGGGGATTGCGCTAGAAGATGTGTTGCGTCAGGCCGCTGATGTGACGCCGCATTCTGATAATTTGACCTTGGCGCAAGAGAAATCCTTGATGTCCGATCCCAAATTATTACTGGTAGCGATCTGTTGTCTAGGACATTGGACGCTGGAGCAGATTGTAGAAACCTACAATCTTTCTGAATCGGAATGCATCTTGCAACTGGTGGCTCTGGATCGTCTGGAATTGATAGAACTACGACCGCATAACCGCTATCGCTTAAATGTCTCTAGCGCTTTTCATTGGCGGCCTGATGGCCCGGTACAGCAATATTTTCGGGAACATATTGTCAGCGATTTTTTTAATGGTCGCTTTGATGGACATGGTGAAACAGTGCTCTGCGTACCTGCCAGATTGTCTGTCGCCAGCGCGCAAGAAGTAGTACAAAAAATTCATCAGTTGGTGGCAGAAATGGCGCAATCACATCAAGATGATCGTCGTTTGCCAGCAGCGGCACGTGATGGTTTTACGTTGCTGTTGGGATTCCGCTCATGGGAATTTTCAGCATTGACAATGCTGCGACGTCAGGAAACTACCGAGCATGTACCCAATATCACCAAACCGGCCCGAGGAAAAGATACAAACTAGAGCTGTCACCATGAGTTGCACCCGCACCAAAATACAAGGGGCCAAAGCGGGTGTCCATTGCGATAAAAGCGCTACCTGCTCGTTTTAAATTACCAAAACGTAGTGGTTGTTCTGCCCCAAAACCGCCGCCTAATTCTGCCGAGAAGCCCAGTCGTATTGCACCACCCAACGTCGTTGGCATATTGCCTATGCGGCGTGCGATGACGGCGCGCCCTAGTAAAATCGTATTGCCGTCCAGCGAATCAGCCGTGGTACCAGACAAGCGTAAAAATCCCCCCAATGAACTAGAGGCAAAGCCGCGTTGCGCATGCGACCATTCACCATACAGATGTCCCGCCCAATCACCGGTTTGGAACGCCGTCAGGCCTGTCAGTGATGATCGCGCCAAAGAAGATTCGCCTGTATCCTTGCTTGGCGAGCGCTCCCACAGTGCTGTTAATAAATTCCCCTGTGTCGGAAACGCCAGCGAGTCTAGCGTATCAATCCGTAGCTGAACAAATTGGGTAGTGTCGTAACTACGTGCACCAGGCGCATTCACATCTTCCGGCAAAATTACATTATATTTGCCAAAGCGGCGACTCAGTCCAATTTGAATATCACCCCAATTATCTAATTCGCGCCCCAGCACCAGACTACTGCTGGTAGTACGTGCGCTTACACGATAAATTTTGCGACCTTGCTGGAATAAATCGATACCAGATGCGCCAAACTCCAGCGACGGCGCCACATACCAGGGGGAGCCGGATGCCAGCGGTTGCCATAACTGTGTGCCAAACTGTCGCTGGCTACCGATTTTTGCCACGGTACGCAGTTCAGCACCGTAGCTATTGAGTGAGGAGGCAATATGCATAAAGCTCAGCGCAAATTGATTATCATCAGAAAAATCACTCGATAGTTCCAGTCCGACGCGCAGACGGTTGCGGCTAGAATTGGATTCAGTCGGTTTGATCACTACGCTACGCTGACCGTTATCGTCGGTGATTTCGGTCTCCACATTGTCGAGGTCGCCGCGACCATATAAGCGCGATGTTGCCTGACGAATCTGATCCGGAGTAAGCGATTGTCCCTCGCGCAGACCGGATTGCGTGACCAGAGCTTTGGGGTTGATATAGCCGTGACTTTCTACCTCAATTTTAGCGATAGGTAGGGCTTGGGTGACATCGTCCGGCGTGGCGGTGGCAGCCAGACGTTGCTGATCAAGCAGGGAATATTGTTCGGCACTCACGCTCAGATGTTGCAGACGCGGTGCCATTTTATTGGCAGCATCTTCTCCCGCTTTGATGGTTTTTTCGAACTGAGCGAAATCTAAAAAACTAATCCCCGATAAATCCGGTGCGATCAATACATCCTTGCTGCCCAATTCTTTAATCGAGCGTTGCACGTTTTGCTCGGTCAGAATTTGCAGCATCTGCTGCGCCACGCCGAAGGCACTACTGAGTTCGCTCTCTTTTGCCAGTGGAGTCCCGACATTGACTGCAATCACAATATCCGCCCCCATAGCGCGAGCCAGTTCGACCGGCAGATTACGCACCAGACCGCCGTCGACGACCAGCCTTTGATTCAGCCGCACCGGAGCGAAAACACCAGGTAACGCCAGCGATGCCCGCATGCTTAAAAATAACGGCGTATCGCTAAGCTCGACTAAATCCCCCGTCAATAAATCGGAGGCAACCGTGCGAAACGGTAAACCCAACTGGTTGATCGGACGGTCGCGCATACCTTGCGGTAACAAGCGGGTCAACGCTTGTTCCAGCGCAGCATTGCCTGCGGCGGCTGGCGGTAAAGATACGCCAGCTTTAGTGATGGCAAGCTCGATACGGGATGGCAGTAACTGATCTTCTTCTTTGCGCCGGAAATCCAGATCGTAGCGCGCTGGCCGGTCTGCCAGTACGCGGTCCCAGGCGGTT
Source organism: Undibacterium sp. 5I1 (assembly GCF_034314085.1). NCBI lineage: Bacteria > Pseudomonadati > Pseudomonadota > Betaproteobacteria > Burkholderiales > Oxalobacteraceae > Undibacterium > Undibacterium sp. 5I1. Next base: position 2,580,013 of record NZ_JAVIWI010000001.1, on the reverse strand, counting down.
TCACGCACTAATTGTTCCAGCTCGCTGACCGATCGTCCCGCCGCATAGGCACCACCGACTACCGCACCCATGCTGGTACCAACCACAATATCCACCGGTACCCGTTGCGCCCGCAATGCGCGCAACACGCCAATATGCGCAAAGCCACGCGCGCCGCCACCGGATAAAACCAAGGCAACTTTGGGACGTGCAGGTATGGCGGGAATGCTGAGGGATAAATTTGTAGTTGCGGTCGTGTTCGTAGTTGCAGACGCCGCAGTGGTTTGTGCCAAGACTGCATGCGAGCCGGATGCCAGAGCAAAAGCAGTGCACAGCCAAAGCACAGTTGTCGAGGAACGATGGATGAAAGTAGCGACTACACGGGAGGGTGACATCATCAGTTTTACCTTTAGCAAATAACCTAGCGCAAGAATGCTGGGAGTATAGCGTCAGACCTAAGCTAAAACGAAGAACTGGCGGCGATCTGGTGTCAGTTTCGCTAGAAGCAAACGCAGTTCATTGGATTTTAGTCAGCTTGGGAATTAGAAAATGGATGACTTAGGGACTAGAGAAAATGTCTTTGTTCAGATTGAATGTTGATGTTCAAACGAGATGGGGCGTCAGTCAGGCTAAACCCACGCCGGAATGACATGCAAATGCAATACCCCACCAATACAACGCCATCAAAACCCAATCTGAACATAATCAAAATAATATACTCATGGTCAGTATATTTAATCGTCCAGAGAATCATTGGACAATAAGGCTAAAAACTGAAAAATAGTGGGGAGTATATGATAGGCTCCTCTATTTTATCGCTTATCGTTGCCTTTACTCTGGTTTGCATTGCGCTTCGGCCAGGCGTATTTTTTTTGCTGGATGTTGTACCGTTCCCTGATAGTCCAGCCAGCATTGCTGGTCACGCAATACCAGCTTAAATACATTGACGGGTTCGACTACGCGGCCTTGCATCAGTTGGCCTGACGAGTCATAACGCGGAGTGCGCGCGAAAACAAACTGGCTGCTGTTGATCAATGTATCGTCTGCTAAATTGACTACAGAGATATCCACGTTTAAGGAGCTTGCTACCATTTGTCGCAACTGCTGCTGCACGCTAGTTTGTGCTGCAGCCGCTGATGTTAGATGAGCCGGTACCTCGGCAGAGGCGTTGATGGCCTGGCACGCCACCAGCGATACGCCTGCCAGCAAGCCACAACTGGATTTGTTTAACAAACGGAAATTGTGGCGGCTGCTTTTCATTTTTTGCCTGCGGTGTAGATCGCGATTTCTTTTGATATCGGACGGACTAATAGCATTGGACTAGATAGAGCTTGTCCCGGCAATTGAACGCCGCTGCTGGCGGCAGGGCAGACACGGTTGTTGCGGTAGCTTAAGGCGGCTGCTAGTTGCCCTTCTGCTGGATCGCCGATGGCATGGGTGAAATCATCGGCAACGCTGCAAGTCGGCGGGATGCCGTCAGCATAGTCACCAAAGCCTTTGTTATTTACCCCTTTAAATTGAATCGCAAAATAAGTTGTGCCGCAATTCGGTGCCGGATTAAAACCGTAAGGCTTACCGCAAGTTTGTGCGCCGATGACATCTACTTCAATATCAATCCCTTGCAGACTGTTGATTACCGATTCGCTGGCGGAGCAAGTCCCGGCTGTGGTCAATACGCTGACTTTTTTCAGACCAAGATACGGTAAAGCTTGTCCCGATGTGGCCGAAAATCCCTGCGTAGTGGAATAAAACGGCGTCGGTGTCCCTGGTAAGTATTTATCGTTAAATTGAGTTTGCTCAAAGGTTTTACCTGCGGTGGCGGTCGGGCCTGCAATCATATAAGCCAGTTCGCTGGCGATGTTTAAGTAGCCGCCGCCGTTATAGCGCAAGTCCAGTACCAGGTCGGTGATGCCCGCAGACTTAAGTTGATTGATTGCATTGATCAACTGCAATTCTGATACGGCATTATGGCTGTTGAAGGTCAGATAGCCAACATTGCCAGTCGCGGTGGCGATGGTTTTAACGTTCTGCACGGGCGTGGTCGTGACATTGCTGGCAGCAAGACTGACGCCGATATTACTACCGGCACGCGTGACCACGAATTGATGTGTTTCACCCGCGGTTGCCGGGAATAAGCCAGCATTTAATGCGGCCACGCTGGCACTGTCTGAGCTGTTCAAAAAGTCGACATTGTCGACGGAGAATAATTGATCGCCACGACGCAAGCCCGCATTGGCCGATGGTGAGCCTGACTCTACATAAGTAATAACCCATTTGCGTGGCTTAGTACCGCTAGGACTGGTTGCCCAATTGATGCCATAACCCAGTTCTACGCTTTGCTGAATTAACGTATCCCATTCTGCGGACGTATAAGTAAAATGGAACTGATCTTTAGGTTTGCCGGAAGCGGTAATTGCATTAGTTTTAAGGTCATTAAAATAAGTAATCGCTGAACTGTAATTGTCTGGATTGAGCGTCGTTGGTACTTCTTTATACCAAAGATAAGTTTCATCAATCCAGGAGCGCAGCCAGGTTTTTTCGTTGGCGAGCGTTCCTTGTTTGTCGGGGTAGGGCGTGTTGCCATTCAAAGGATCCAAGCCAGTGCGAGGTGATTGGCATAGGTTCTGAACGGTACTTGAGGCAACCAGTGTGGTCGAGCCCGTTACGGGCGCTGGCGGGGTCGTCGTCGCGGAACCGCCGCCACCGCCACCACAGGCAGATAACACGGAAGACACAACAAGAGTGAGAGCAAATAGATGGCGTGATTTCGTCAGCATAAAATATCAGATCAGGAGGGCTAGTATGGTCGTGGACAATCTCAGATGAGCTCTGGTGACAAAAGATCACCAGATAATTCAGATGACATCTTGCCCGATTCTTCTGCCGAAAAACATCCCGGTTACAAATATTTATACATCGATGATCCCGGCTTCTGAATCATGGCGGTATCGTCAGATTTAACCGCCTGTATCATCGACATTGACCAACGAGTTGAGGACGTGATCGCGCCAGACGCCGTTGATTTTAAGATAGGATTTGGCGAGACCTTCTCGCGCAAAATCGAGCCGTTGTAACAGCGCGGCGCTACGGATGTTTTCGGGAACATGGTTTGCCATGATTCGGTGCAATCCTTGCTGCTGAAACATGTGCTGTATGCCCGCTTGCACCGCCTCCAGCATATAGCCCTTTCCCTCTGCCTCAGCGTCGATCGCATAGCCCAAGTGACATGCCTGAAAGACGCCACGCACGATATTGCTAAAGTTACAGGTGCCAATGAGTTGCGGCGAATTTTGTAGAAAAACGGCCAGCGCCAGTGACTGGCCTGCCTCTATATTTAAACAACTGCTAATCAAACGTTGCCGGCACTGTTCCAATGTAAAAAAACTGTCGTCACGCACGGGCTCCCATACAGCCAAATGCAATCGGTTTTTGATTAGATAGGCTTGTAATAGCGGCGCGTCCTCGGGATTCAGTACGCGTAATTGCAAGCGGGACGTCGTGATTTGAGTGGTCAGCATGGTCATCGGTCGTCTTCAAACTAAGGCTTATAAAAACTTGAGTCCGGCAATGCCTGCGATGATCAGCCCCATGCACATCAGTCGAGTGACTGTGGCTGCATCGCCAAATAAAATAATGCCCATGATTACGGTACCGACTGCGCCTATGCCAGTCCAGACCGCATAAGCAGTGCCGACTGGCAGCGTTTTCATCGCCAGAGAAAGCAGCCAGACGCTCGCAGCCATCGCAGTCACTGTGCCGACCGAGGGCCAAAGGCGCGAGAAGTTATCGGTATATTTGAGGCCGATAGCCCAGACGACTTCGAGCAAACCCGCAATAAATAAAATGAACCAAGCCATAGTTAGTATGAAGAGTTGATTGGAGTTTTAATGATATTGCAGCGCTGGTGGCGACATTGCAAGGTCGCAGCGAACCGCAAGCCAATGATAAAAAAGAACGGAAAGCGAGCGTATGCCCGGCGGAATATCAGAAAGCTAGGCTAGGTATTATTGCGCGCTCGCCGCTTCGTCCAGCATCCTGACACCTGGCAAGTCGCAGGCCAATACCGCTTGGCGAATCGCTTCAATTGCCGCTTGACGGGTAAAGCTTTTGCGCCATGCAATGACAACGCGTCGCTCGGGAACCGGATCACTAAATGGCAGATAGCGCAGCATGCCATCTTTGGTTTCCAGATCAGGTACCGAGGCCATCGGCAAGACAGTGATGCCAATGCCAGAGGCGACCATATGACGTATGGTTTCTAGCGACGAGCCTTCAAAACTGCGGGCAATTCCGTCGCCAGCAGTAGAGAATCGCGACATTTCAGGACAGACTTCCAGCACTTGATCGCGGAAGCAATGACCGTTGCCTAGCAACAGCATGGTTTCGGATTTAAGTTCTGCAGTGGAGACTTCAGTGCGATCCGCCCAGATATGATCACGCGGTGTTGCGACTACAAATGGCTCGTCATACAGGGCTTGCACCATCATGCGTTGATCGGGCAAGGGCAATGCCATGATGGCGGCATCCAGTTCACCCTGACGCAATAGCTCCATCAATTTAACAGTGAAATTTTCTTGCAGCACCAAGGGCATTTGCGGTACTTGCTTGATCATCGTTTTGACCAGCGTTGGTAACAAGTAAGGGCCTACTGTGTAAATCACACCAAGGCGGAAAGGACCTGCTAACGGATCTTTGTTTTGTTTCGCGATTTCTTTAATAGCGGCGGTTTGTTCTAACACCCGTTCAGCTTGTGCCACGATTTGTGCACCAAGCGGCGTGGTAGAAACTTCGGTGCCACCACGCTCAAAAATGGTAACACCCAGTTCTTCTTCGAGTTTTTTGATGGCAACTGACAAGGTCGGCTGCGCGACAAAACAGGCTTCAGCCGCGTGACCAAAGTGCTTTTGGCGGGCGACTGCGACGATGTATTTTAATTCTGTGAGTGTCATGGCGCGGGGTCTATTAGCAATCTATTAGCAACTAAGTCGGGAGCGCGAATGAGTCTAAACGGGTACAGGGCTAGGCGCAAAGAGAGCAATAGTGCAAGCACTATAAGCGATTTGCAACAACGCCATGTACCCGGTTAGGCCATTCCCGAAGGGTTCAGTCCAAAGCGCACGATGAACCGCGTTGCATCTCTTGCTGAGGCTCCAGCCTCAGCAGCGACATGCGCCTTGCCATCCTGCGCTTTGGGCTGAACGCATCTCCCAATTTAGTTGCTATTAGACCCCAGTGTGGCACAGACTTTTGCCAGCGTCAGCAAGTGCTTATCTTTGTTGTCGATGAAAAGATGGAAATGAGGGGAGTATTTTTAATTGTCTATATTTTTATTGGACAATTAGGCATTATTCTGCCATACAGATGGGGAGTATAAATTTTTTCTACTTGTGTAAAAGGCAAAAAAATCTGTGGTTTTGGTGTGTATTTGCAAGTGATACGGCGGTATCGACAGAAAAATGTTGCCTCGAGTCTTGCATCATTCACGCAGCACTTTTCCATCGTTGGACATTTATAGATCTGCTATGCCATTTTACTCATGGCACGCGTCAGTTCATGATGTCCTTGCGCGGTACCACTTTCCGGCACGATCTCGCCATCACGATTTTTGATATCGGCCAGTTGTGCCGCCAGACGCTCTGGTGCGTCGTCGCCGCGACCGATCCAGGCACCTTGTGTCATGGTGATATGAGCTGCTTCAAAGCTGCCAGCACCGGCACATAAAATCGTGCGCGTTGGTGCGCTGTCTGCTGCCAATACCAGCATCGCCGGCACAACATCAGACGGTTGCAGTGCTTGCAGCATGGCTTCAGGGAACAGGCTTTCTGTCATGCGGGTTGCTGCAGTTGGTGCCAGACTATTTACTCGGATGTCGTTTTTCGCACCTTCCAGCGACAGGGTTTGCATCAAGCCAACCAGTGCCAGTTTGGCGGCGCTGTAATTGGATTGTCCAAAATTGCCGTACAAACCCGAGGAGGATGTGGTCATCACGATACGACCATATTTCTGTTCAGTCATGATCGGCCAAACCGCTTTGCAGCAGTTGACTGCTCCCATCAGATGCACATCCATCACCAGTTTAAAATCGTCCAGCTCCATTTTGGCAAAACTCTTATCGCGCAAGATCCCTGCGTTATTGATCAGGATGTCGACCCGACCCCAGGTATCCATCGCCTGTTTGACCATCGCTTGTACGGCGACAAAGTCCGTGACGGACGCGCCATTGGCAATCGCCTCGCCACCGGCTTTAGTGATTTCTTCCACCACGGCTAAAGCCGCAGCAGACGATCCGCCAGAGCCATCACGCGCGCCGCCTAAATCGTTGACGACGACTTTGGCGCCACGTTTGGCCAGCGCCAACGCATGCTCACGTCCGAGTCCACCACCTGCACCAGTTACGATAGCCACACGGCCTTTAAAATCGATCGTCATTGTTTTGCCTTTAAGAATAAGGGAATAAAAATACAGAACTTGAAAAAAGTACGACTATTCTATTTTAATTCGCAGGCTTAATACATAAGACTGATGCAAAAGAGAACAACAGCGGATGATTGCCCATCCTCGAGTTCACTTGGCTAATTTTTTCTGCATCATAATCGCACCGCCCATAGCAGGGTCAAGTTCATACCCAGCGAAACCGATATCCTGATAAATACCCTTAGCCAGATGGTTGCCTTCTAATACTTCGAGTGTGATTTTGCAGCAGTGCAGTTCTTTGGCGATGTTTTCAATATGAGCGAGGATTTTTTTAGCAATCCCCATACCTCGATAATCCGGCAGCACAGCGATGTCATGAATATTGAGCAGTGGCTTGCAGGCGAAGGTGGAGAAACCCTCAATGCAGATACTAAAGCCTGCTGGTTGATCATCAACATAGGCCAGAATCGCTCGGATCGTGCTCCGTTTTTGTAATTCTTGGATGAGGTTATTCTGAGTATATACAGATAGAGGTTCGCCGCCGCCCATGGGATCCAGGGCATAGCTGTTGAGTAACATGACGAGGTCACCAGCGTGCTGTGGATTATTCAGATCGGCATTAATAATTGTGAGCATAGTCGTTGTCTTTTTGATGATGATTGAATGATGTTGTTGAGGACTTGCGTCTTTGGAGTGTGACTGAGAATGCCCGACGCGGAACAGGTCAGCGTTATACCCGTAAAAATTCTTCCTTGTATCCCAGCCAGCGCTGCAAATGCGCTTCTACGGTAGGTACATCGGTGGCAAGCAATTGAACTGCCAATTCACGCGCCTTATCGACCAGCCATTGATCCGTCTCCAGGTTGGCAAAACGCAGCATCGCCTCGCCCGACTGTCTGGCACCGAGAAATTCGCCGGGACCACGTAATTCTAAATCTTTACGCGCGATTTCAAAGCCATCGGTACTTTCGCGCATGGTCATCAGTCGTTGTTTGGCTGTGCCACCCAGCGGGCCCAGATACAGTAGCAGGCAAACACTGGCGGCAGCGCCGCGCCCAACCCGACCGCGCAACTGGTGTAATTGCGATAGGCCAAAACGTTCTGCATGTTCTATCACCATCAGGCTGGCATTGGGGACATCGACACCGACTTCAATCACCGTCGTCGCAACCAGTACTTGCACCTCGTTGCGGGTGAAGGCATCCATCACGGATTGCTTTTCTAATTGCTTAAGACGTCCATGCACCAGACCTACGCGCAAGTCAGGCAGTGCTGCGCTGAGCATGGCGTGGGTGTCGGTTGCAGTTTGTAGTTGCAAGGTTTCTGATTCTTCAATCAGCGGACAAACCCAGTAAACCTGTTTGCCGTCTTGTGCCGCAGCATGCACTCTTTCTATCACTTCGTCACGACGGTTTTGGTCCACGACGCGGGTGACGATAGGAGTGCGACCTGGCGGTAATTCATCAATCACCGATACTTCTAAATCAGCATAGTAAGTCATCGCCAAGGTACGCGGGATCGGCGTGGCCGACATCATCAATTGGTGCGGGACTTTGCCTGCCTCGCCTTTATTGCGTAACGTTAACCGCTGTGCCACGCCAAAGCGGTGCTGCTCATCGACAATCACCAATCCAAGTTTGGAAAACTGTACCGCATCCTGAATCAGCGCATGCGTGCCGATCACTAATTGTGCCTCGCCGGAAGCGATCAGGGCTTGTGCTTTTTCTTTATCTTTCTTTTTCAGACTACCGGTGAGCCAGGCAGTTTTGACGCCTAGCGGTTCTAGCCAGGCGGCGATTTTTCTGAAATGTTGGTCTGCCAATATCTCCGTCGGTGCCATCAAAGCAGCTTGATAACCGCTGTCAATCGCTTGCGCTGCTGCGAGTGCGGCGACGATGGTTTTCCCACTGCCTACATCGCCTTGCAACAAACGCTGCATCGGATAAGCTTGTTTTAAGTCGGAGCGAATTTCTGCGAGCACGCGCTCTTGCGCACCGGTCAATGTGAACGGCAGCGTCATCACGAACGCATTGCATAATTCACCGACCGTAGGTAATACCGTCGCACCTTTAGAGCGACGTGCCAGCTGGGCGCGTTTCAGCGAAAGTTGTTGCGCCAACAGTTCATCAAACTTCATACGCTGCCAGGCAGGATGCTCGCGCTCGATCAGGCTGTGCTGGTCGACATCGGGCGGTGGATTGTGTAGCAGACGTACCGAGCTCTCAAAGCTCTCTAAATACAATTCCCTTAACAGTGCGGGTGCCAGAGTATCTTGCCACTCCACCTTGGATAGAGCCGTCGCTATCCGTTTGCGCAGCATAGTTTGCGACACGCCTTCACCTGCCGGATACACCGGTGTCAACGCCGTTGGTAAGGGGGCACCTTCATTTACCATTTTGTAGGCGGGATGTACCATCTCAGCACCAAAAAATCCATGGCGCAATTCGCCACGTGCCCGAACCCGCATGCCGACCGCCATTTGTGAGATCTGGCTACCGTAAAAATTTAAAAAGCGCAGCACCACTTGCGATGTGTCATCGGCGATAGTCACAACCAGTTGCCGTCTTGGCCGGTATTGCACATCACAGGCGGTTACTAAACCTTCCACCTGCACCATACTGCCACCCCGGAAACCCGCATCGCGCATGGCGGTGACTTCGGTTTCATCCTCATAGCGCATGGGCAAATGCAGCACAAAATCCATCTCAGACCGCAAACCTAGCTTGGCAAACTTATCCTCCAACTTATTGGCAGGCGTTTTTGCTGGCGCTGCTTGTTTGGGAGGCTTGGTTACTTTCGCTGCTTTTATTATTGGGGCAGGGGGCATAGGGTAAAATGCTCGGTTTTGCAGTTGGCGGTTGGGCTGAGATCACAAGTTGTCTGGCGCCATTCTACTGTTTTTTTATACAGTGTCTAGCAGCTTTTTTTGCAAGCGCACTATTTCGCTAATTAAGTGGTCTACTAAGTGGCTTGTATTGCTGTTGGTATCGTTTAACTAGATTGTCTAGATTGTCTTTAATGCCCAAAAGAGAGTCTCTTAATCTCTTTTTCAATTAAAGATCAAGTCTATGCATGCCATTCTTGCCAATTTGGATGTCCAATGATTCTGAGCCTCGCAGGCCAATATCATGCCAGAAGCCGCAGAATCATTGGACATCCTGGTTTCATTTTATTATTAATTTTTTAGAAGCACCATTTCTCCATGTACTCTTTAAGTGATTTTGATTTTGATTTGCCAGAAAACCTGATCGCGCAGACGGCCTTGCCGGATCGTTCTGCCTCGCGCTTGTTGCATGTTGATGGTGATGTATTGGTGGATCGCCATTTTGCTGACATCGTCGATCAATTATCTGCGGGTGATTTGCTGGTATTTAATGATACCCGCGTACTAAAAGCACGCTTCCACGGGGTAAAAGAAACCGGCGGTAAGGTTGAGATGCTGGTGGAGCGTGTGGTCAGCAATACGGCCGACGAGCATATCGTTCATGTGCAACTGCGTGCCTCCAAATCACCGCATGCTGGCGCCAAAATCCGCTTGGCAGATGCGTTTGATGTCGTCGTCGGTGAGCGTGCGGGAGAATTTTTTACTCTGCATTTCCCGGGTGATGTGTTTGAGCTGATTGAGCAATACGGTCGTTTGCCGTTGCCGCCCTACATCAATCATGAAGCTGACGATTTTGATGAGCACCGTTACCAAACGGTGTATTCACGTGTGCCTGGCGCAGTGGCCGCGCCTACCGCCGGCTTGCATTTTGATCAGGCCTTACTAGATGCGTGCAGCGCCAAAGGTATTAACTTTGCGTATGTGACTTTGCACGTCGGCGCCGGGACTTTTCAGCCAGTACGTACCGAGGTGCTAGCCAACCACGCAATGCATAGTGAGTGGTACACCGTGCCGCAAGCGACGGTTGATGCAATATGCGCTACTAAAGCGGCGGGTAAAGCTGTCGTCGCAGTGGGTACCACCAGCATGCGTGCATTGGAGTCCGCGTCGCAAACGGGCACTTTGCAGGCCGGTAGCGATGACACTAATTTGTTTATCACGCCAGGTTATGTGTTCAAAACAGTAGACAGGCTTATCACGAATTTCCATTTGCCAAAATCAACCTTGCTGATGCTGGTATCTGCGTTTGCAGGCTATGATCGTATTCGTGCCACCTACGCTCATGCGATTGCCAACGAGTATCGGTTTTTTAGTTATGGTGATGCGATGTTGCTGACTAATACCTCTGATCAGTAATAAGATAGTTTACACATAGCGGCATCTAAATTACACCCAGGTCTCCGGTGCGCACGGCGCACCTTACAAATGTTTTATATACAGGTCGGTAAATCCTTATGCTCGAATTTCAATTAATTAAAAAAGACAAAACCACCGCCGCCCGTCGCGGTCGTGTGACTGTCAACCACGGAGTGATCGAAACACCGATATTTATGCCGGTCGGTACTTACGGTTCGGTCAAGGCGATGTCGCCGTTGGAACTGAAAGAAATCGATGCTCATATCATTCTGGGTAATACTTTCCATCTATGGCTGCGTCCTGGTTTGAGTGTTATCAATAAGTTTGGCGGTCTGCATGACTTTATGGGCTGGGATAAACCGATTTTGACCGACTCCGGCGGCTTTCAGGTGTTCTCGCTTGGGGCGATGCGTAAGATCACGGAAGAGGGTGTAAAGTTTGCGTCACCAATCAGTGGCGAGCGCTTATTTTTATCGCCGGAAATCTCCATGCAAATTCAGCGCGCACTCAATTCCGATATCGTGATGCAGTTTGATGAATGCACACCGTATGAGATCGATGGCCGCCCGGCGACAGTAGAAGAAGCCGCCAAGTCCATGCGCATGTCCTTGCGCTGGGCACAGCGGTCAAAAAATGAGTTTGATCAGGGTGGAAATCCCAATGCTCTCTTCGGCATCGTGCAGGGCGGTATGTTTGAACATCTGCGAGACGAATCGTTGGCGGCCCTAAATGAATTTAATTTTGATGGTATTGCCATCGGTGGCTTATCCGTTGGCGAGCCAAAAGAAGACATGTTGCGCGTCCTGGCACATGTTGGCCCGCGCTTGCCAGAGAACAAACCGCATTATCTGATGGGCGTCGGCACACCAGAAGATCTGGTCGCCGGTGTGGCAAACGGTATCGATATGTTCGACTGCGTCATGCCAACCCGCAATGCACGTAATGGCTGGATTTTTACCCGCTATGGCGACATCAAAATCAAGAACGCCCGCTACAAAGAAGAGAAAGCACCGCTGGACGACACCTGTTCTTGCTATGCCTGCAAAAACTTCTCCCGCGCTTATTTGCATCACCTGCACCGCACAGGCGAAATCCTGGGTGCCCGTCTCAATACTATCCACAATTTGCATTACTACCTGGAACTGATGAAGGGCATACGTCAGTCATTAGATGACGAACGTTTTCCAGAGTTTGTTGCGCAGTTCCATGCAGATCGTGCGCGCGGGGTTTGAGTCAATTCTATCAATTTAGGATTAGTGTGTTCCGATAACTTATCTCTTCATTTTTTAAAAACAGACGTATGACGTTCAAACAATGGATTGCTCTTAGCCTGGCTTGTCTGGTCTTTTCGAATAGCGCCTATGCCGACACCAATAGCAGCGTTGCTGAGGGTGCAGAGAAAACTAAGGGCTTTCTATGGGAGATAAAGTCCGGTACCAAGACCGGATATTTATTTGGTTCCATCCATCTGGCCAAGCCCGATTTCTATCCGATGTCGCCAGCAGTCGAGACGGCGTATAAAAATGCAAAAATACTTGCAGTGGAAACTGATGTCACCGACATGGCTGCGCTCAAAAAAGTCATGCCTTTAACCATGTATGTCGCTCCAGACAAGCTGGAAAAACATTTGTCTGCGCAGACCTGGGCACAGTTATCTACTAGCTTTGGTCCGGCGGCAGAACAGATGCAACAACTTAAGCCGGGCGTCGTTGCAACTGGCTTAATGATCGGCATGATGACAAGCACTGGCTACACCCCAGATGCAGGGATTGATTTGCATTTTTTAAAGCGAGCCAAAGCGGACGGTAAGTCTGTCTACCAACTGGAGACACTGGCTTTTCAAATGAAAGTATTGACTGACTTCAGCGATGCTGAGAGCGATGAAATGTTGTCCTATACGATTGCGAGTATGAAGGATGGCGACGCGATGAGGGATTCCGAAGCAATGGTGGCCGCCTGGAAAAGTGGTGACTTGCCTGCCTTAGAGAAAATCATGCAGTCATCCGCAGATAAAGACGCCAGCACCGCTAAGCTCATGAAGCGGTTGCTGGATGATCGCAATATCGGCATGAGCGACAAAGTGATTAAGCTTGTCAACGGCAATAAGCCGGTACTGATCGTCGTCGGCGCTGGTCATATGGTGGGCAAGAACAGCATTTTGGATTTATTGCAACAACGGGGTTTGCAGATACGCCGGGTGCAATAATTCAGTCAGTTCAATGCGTAATGGTTCGCTCTGATTTCGTTAATCGATGAATATACTCCCCATTTATTTTTAGAAATATGCCTTATTGTCCAATGATTATATGGACATCTTAAATATACACGATAGGAGTATATTTATTATTTTGTAGCGTAAGTTCAAGAATAATTGCCTGTATCTGAATTATTCGCCGCTGATTGAGCATGACGTTTATCAGTGCCTAGATTTATTTGCTGCTATTTAAGCTTAACCCTGACTTTAATCCCCAACATCAAGCGACTAAATCACGGTAAGCCGCTGCTCCAATGCTAGAATGTGGCGCTTTGTGATTGATGGCGAGCTCTTTAGGTGTGCTCTTTTATTTGGTGGTTTTGGCACCATTTGAGACGCTTATGCTGATTCATTTCCAATTTTATTGTCTTGCAGATAATTATTAAAATCTTACTGGAGTCTTAACGTGTTTATTTCCAATGCTTATGCGCAATCTTCCATTTTTAGTGGTGGCGGTGATTTGATGAGTTTCCTGCCCATCATTTTGATGTTTGTGGTGCTGTATTTTTTGATGATACGTCCGCAAATGAAGCGTCAAAAAGAACAAAAATCGATGATGGACGCTTTGGCGAAAAATGATGAAGTGGTCACAGCTGGCGGCGTGTTAGGCAAAGTGGTTAAAGTCACTGAGGCTTATGTCACGATAGAAATCGCTAACGGCACTGAAGTTGTTGTGCAAAAAGTGGCTATCACTATGTTGTTGCCTAAAGGCACGATCAAAGCGATCTGATACTGTGATTCAACGCAGCCCTGGATTTTATGGCTGCGTTGCACATTCAGCCCAGTATTTAATTTAATCTGAACCGATATGAATCGCTATCCCCTCTGGAAATATCTTCTGATCATCGTCGCGCTAGTATTTGGCGCGCTGTACACAGTCCCCAATTTTTTTGGCAAGTCCCCGGCAATTCAAATCAATAGCGCTCGCGCAACTGTCAAAGTTGAGAGCGATATGTTGGGTCGCGTTGAGCAAGCGCTGAAAGCGCAGGACCTTACCGCAACTAGTTTGTCTTACGAGAATAACGGCACTCAAGGCTCTGTCCGTGCTCGTTTTAAGGATGCCGATATCCAGTTCAAAGCGAAGGCCGCATTAGAAAAAGCCTTGAATACTGATCCTGCCGATCCTTTGTATAGCATTAGCTTCAATCTGCTGAATGACACGCCAAAATGGCTGCAAAGTTTGCATGCTTTGCCGATGTCGCTGGGGCTGGATTTGCAAGGCGGTGTCCATTTCTTGATGCAAGTCGATACCAAAGCATTATTAAATACCCGCTTACAAGGTCTGCAATCTACAGTGCGCAGCGTACTGCGGGATAAAGAAGTTCGCCACTCGGGTATTTCTCGTGACGGTCAGCAAATTACCGTGAAGTTCCGTGATGCCGATACCTTAGGTAAGGCGAAAAATGTTTTGTCTAGTCAGATCAACGATGTGCAGATGACTGATGTCAAAAACGCAGATAACACCGAGCTGAGCTTGCTGATCACTTTGAAGCCAGAGGCCTTGAAGGCAGCGGTGACAGAAGGCGTTAAACAAAACATTATTGCTTTGTCTAAACGGGTGAATGAACTTGGCGTTGCGGAGCCGATTATTCAGCAGCAAGGCGCTGATCGCATCGTGGTGGAATTACCAGGCGTGCAGGATGTCAACCGCGCGAAAGATATTATTGGACGCCAGGCTACATTAGAAGTGCGTCTGGTAGATGAAAGTGTAATTGGTCTGGTGGATGAAAATACTGCAGTTCCATTTGGTTCTGAATTATTTAAAGTTGGTCGTGGTGCACCTGCAATTTTGTATAAGGACCCTGTGATTACTGGTGATTATATTTCTGGTGCTTCTGCCAGTTTTGATCAGCATCAACAACCGTCTGTCAGTATCGATTTGAATGGCGATGGTGGTCGCAAAATGCGTGAAGGTACGCGCGGTAAGATCGGCAAAAAAATGGCGATCGTCTTGTTTGAAAAAGGTAAGGGCGAGTTGCTGACAGTAGCCACTATTCAGGATGAGTTGGGTTCCCGCTTCAATATTACTGGCATGGGTTCTACCGCCGCTTCAAGTGACTTGGCGTTGTTGTTGCGTGCTGGTTCGCTGGCTGCTCCAATGGACTTTATTGAGGAAAGCACGATAGGTCCGCAATTAGGTGCAGATAATATCCAAAAGGGATTTAACTCTACGCTGTATGGCTTTATCGCAATTGCCGTTTTCATGATCGCTTACTACATGCTGTTTGGTGTATTCAGTGTGATGGCCCTGTCCGTCAACTTATTATTACTGGTAGCGATTCTCTCCTTGTTACAGGCCACATTGACTCTACCTGGTATGGCGGCGATTGCGCTGGCACTGGGTATGGCGATTGACGCCAACGTCTTGATTAACGAGCGTATCCGTGAAGAGCTGCGTGCTGGTAATACACCTCAAGCTGCGATCTCGATTGGTTTTGACCGTGCCTGGGCGACAATTCTAGATTCCAACGTGACGACTTTGATTGTTGGTTTGGCGCTGCTGATTTTTGGATCGGGTCCGATTAAAGCGTTTGCGATTGTGCATTGTCTGGGGATTGCAACGTCGATGTTCTCAGCCGTGTTTGTCTCGCGTGGTGTGGTCAATCTGTGGTACGGACGTAAGAAGAAATTAACTTCTCTTGCGATCGGACAGATTTGGAAACCTGCAGACTAATCAATACCGCCGACACAATAAGAATTTAGGGATTTATCATGGAATTATTCCGTATTAAAAAAGACATTCCTTTCATGCGCAATGCGCTGATATTTAATGTCATTTCTGCTTTGACTTTTGTCGCAGCTGTATTTTTCTTGCTGCATAAAAATTTGAATTTTTCAGTTGAATTTACTGGCGGTACCGTTATGGAGGTGATGTATTCCAAGGCCGCCAATGTCGATGAGGTCCGTAAGACCGTTGACAGCACTGGTTATCTGGATGCCCCGGTGCAGACTTTCGGCCAGGCGCAAACGATCGTAGTTCGTTTGCCTTTGCCAAAGAATGAAACTTTAGCTCAGCAAACAGATAAGGTATTTGGTGCTTTAAAAGCGCATGATGCTGATGTTAAGTTGCAACGAGTTGAGTTGGTTGGCGCGCAAGTTGGTGATGAGTTGGCGCATGATGGTTTGATGGCCCTGCTATTTGTTATTTTGGGCGTAGTCGCGTATCTGGCGATTCGTTTTGAATGGAAATTTGCGGTCGCCGCGATTATCGCCAACTTGCATGACGTGGTGATTATTTTGGGCTTCTTCGCCTTCTTCCAATGGGAATTTAATCTCTCTGTCTTGGCTGCGGTATTGGCTGTGTTGGGTTATTCGGTGAATGAATCAGTGGTTATTTTTGATCGTATTCGTGAGAATTTCCGTAAGCAACGTAAGATGTCGGTTACAGAAGTGATTGATAATGCGATCACCAGCACGATCTCCCGCACCATTATTACGCACGGCTGTACGCAAATGATGGTGTTGTCCATGCTCTTCATCGGTGGCACGACGTTGCACTATTTTGCCATTGCATTAACGATTGGTATTTGTTTCGGTATTTACTCTTCTGTGTTTGTTGCAGCGGCGATTGCGATGTGGCTGGGGGTTAAACGTGAAGACTTGATTAAGCCGATCAAAGAGAAAGACGACACAGACGGCGCAGTAGTCTGATGAACCGCGTTGCTTGTAACGAAAAGTATTAAATAGTAAAGCCAGCTCTTGAGCTGGCTTTTTCTTTGATAGCATTACCATCTTTAAAATTTGGTCAAATTGTTTCAATTTTTCATGTGATAAAAATAGTAAACGCTGATGAATTGATGAAAGCAATTTTGCACTAAATGTACTGAATGTACGAACCCACTAGACCCATAGACTAATTAATTAATCAATCAACAAGCTGCTAAATTTTATTGGCTTTGTCCTACCCACCAGGTAAAAGAGTATGAGTAAATTAAAGACGATCGTTGCCGTGTTAGTTGTTGCTGGTTTGGCTGCCGGTGGCTACTACAAATGGAGTGCCGCTAAAACCGATGCAGGTGACAAAGCCAGCAAAGCAGGTGCCGATAATAATCGTCCTATCAGTGTCTCGACCACCCTGGCGATCAAGCGTGATTACCCCGTGCAGCTCTCTGCCAACGGCGTTGTTACGGCGCTAAGCACCGTCGATATTCGTCCTCAAATTACCAGTACCGTTACCAAAGTGCATATCAAGGAAGGACAGTTTGTCAAAGCAGGCGACTTGCTATTTACTCTGGATAGCCGTGCCGATGAAGTCAATCTGGCAAAGGCGCAGGCGCAACTGGATAAAGACCTTGCAACTCAGGCTGACAATCAGCGACAACTGACGCGTAGCAAAGATTTACTCGATAAAAAATTCGTGTCGCAAAGTGTGGTCGATACCAGTCAGACTCAAGTAGACGCACAAGCTGCGGTAATTGCTTCTGATCGTGCCGCGGTGAATGCGGCCAAAGTAGCGCTGACCTATGATCGTATTGTTGCCCCAGCCGCAGGACGCACGGGTGTGATTAGTGTCTATCCAGGTTCGTTAGTACAGGCTACCACCACTGTGCCTGCGCTGGTAACGATTACCCAGATGGACCCGATCACCATTAGCTTCCCGCTGCCACAAAGAAATTTGCAGGACGCACTGGATGCGATGAATCAAAAAGAGGACCAGAAAAATCCGAATGCAGTCACTGCCCAATTGCCAGATCACCCGGAAAAATACCGTGGTCGTTTGCAGTTTGTTGACAACGCAGTAGATGCTTTATCCGGCACGATTAAGGCCAAAGCCGTGTTTGACAACCGTGATTTAAAGTTGTGGCCAGGCGCTTATGCGGATATCGGATTGAGTGTACGTACGATTAAAGACGCTATCGTGATACCGATTGATGCCGTAATCAATAATGCGCAAGGCAGCGCGGTCTACGTGGTTGATGTTGATAATAAAGTGAGCTTGCGCCCGGTTAAAGTGATGTACGCCGCAGCCTTGGATGCCGTCGTCACTGGAATCGAAGTTGGCGCTAAAGTAGTCTTGGATGGCAAACAAAATCTGCGTCCCGGCAATCTGATACGTGAGCGTGCAGCGGATAGTAAAACGACTAATCCTAAAACGGATACGAAGTCAGACACCAAGTCAGAAAAATCCGCTTCTCAAGCAGCGAGCGCATCATGAATTTGTCGGAGTTATTTATCCGCCGTCCTGTGATGACGGTATTGCTGAACTTGTCTATCGTTGTTGCGGGTGTTTTGGCATATCGGTTTATTCCGATTGCCGCTTTGCCGAGTTATGACACGCCAGTGATCAGCGTCAATGCAGTCTTGCCCGGTGCTAGTCCAGAAACCATGGCGACCTCGGTTGCGCTGCCACTAGAAAAGCAATTTGCCACGATCCCCGGTTTGTCTGTCATCAGTTCCAGCAACACTTTAGGCACGACCTCACTGACTTTAGAGTTTGATCAAAACCGGAACATTGACGCCGCCTCGGTAGACGTGCAAGCCGCCTTGTTGCGCGCCCAACGCTCATTACCGGTAGAAATGACGACGCTACCCTCTTACCGCAAAGTCAATCCTGCGGATGCGCCGATTTTGATTTTGGCATTAACTTCGCCCTCGTTAAGTTTGTCGGAGCTCACCAATTATGCCGAGCATTTGATTTCTCCTAGCTTGTCCACTCTTGATGGTGTGGCGCAAGTGAATATTTTTGGTATCAAGCGTTACGCAGTACGGGTCCGGGTGATGCCTGATGCACTGGCTGCACGGAATATTTCGCTGGATGAGTTATCCGCAAGTATCAAGGCGGCAAACGCCAACACGCCCGTCGGCACTTTGGACGGCGATAAACAAACCTTAACCTTGTTAGCTAACCGCCAGTTACAAAGCGCAGCAGATTTTTCTAATCTAATTGTCAGCAATAAAGGTGGGCAAGTCGTTCGTTTGCATGATGTTGCCAAGATCGAAGATAGTTACGAAACCTTTAAATCATCGGCTAATTTTAATGGTGAAAGTTCCATCACTTTAGCGATTCAGCGCCAGACCGATGCCAACACCGTCAAAGTAGTTGATTCAATTAAAGCCGCGTTGCCGGGCTTTCAAGCGCAGTTGCCAGCCTCAGTCAAAATCAATCAGGTGAATGATCGTTCGGTCTCTATCCGCGACGCATTGCATGATGTCAATCTGACTTTAATACTTACGATTTTTTTGGTCGTGATCGTGATTTTCTTGTTCTTACGTCGTTTAGTCGCGACGATTATTCCGACCCTGTCTTTGCCAGTTTCTTTGGTTGGTGCAATCAGTTTGTTGTGGGGTTTTGGCTATACGCTGGACAATATTTCTCTGCTAGGGCTGACCCTGGCTGTTGGGCTGGTAGTGGATGATGCGATTGTGATGTTGGAAAACATCATGCGCCATGTGGAGGCGGGTGAAGAACCTTTTAAAGCCGCATTGAAGGGATCGCGGGAAGTCGGTTTTACGATTATCTCGATTTCAACTTCACTGATTGCGGTCTTCATTCCTATCTTTTTTATGCCGGGCGTGATTGGTCAGTTGTTCCACGAGTTTGCAGTCATCGTATCGCTGGCAATCGTCGCCTCTGCGTTTGTTTCCTTAACGCTGGTGCCGATGCTGGCTAGTCGTTTTCTGAAAAGCGAACATGAGATGAAAGAGCCGCCAAAACTGATCGGCGCTTTGCTGCATGTATTTGAAAACGGCTTTAACTCTTCTCTGAACTCGTACTCGCGCGCTTTGGATGTGGCTTTGCGTCATCGCGGCCTGGTGCTGGTGGTTGCCTTAATTACCTTTGCCGGAACCGCGTATTTATTTGCGACGATTCCTAAAGGTTTTTTTCCGGAAGAAGATATCGGACAGATCAGCGTGCAGACCGAAGCCGCGGAGGATACGTCTTTTCCCGCGATGGTGATATTGCAGGACAGAGCCGCCAAAATTATACGAGATGACCCCAATGTGCTGACGGTGGCATCGTTCAATGGTGGTAGCGGCTCGCAGAATACCGGACGTATGTTCGTCAACTTAAAGCCGCGTGATCAGCGCAAACCGATGAAACTTGTAGTGGAGGGTTTGCGCCGTAAATTAAGTGAAGTCGCAGGTATTTCCACCTTCTTACGTCCCACGCAAAACTTGCAGTTAGGTGGGCGTCAAAGTAAGAGCCAGTATCAATATATTTTGCAAAGCGTTACTGCCGGGGAGTTAAGCGACTGGTCCATTAAGTTGCAGGACAAATTGCGTGCCGATCCTGTTTTTAAGGATGTCACAACCGATTCGCAACTCAAGGGTTTGCAGGCAGAACTCAAGATCGACAGAGACAGTGCCAACGCGCTGGGT
Organism: Undibacterium sp. 5I1; assembly: GCF_034314085.1. Classification (NCBI taxonomy): domain Bacteria; kingdom Pseudomonadati; phylum Pseudomonadota; class Betaproteobacteria; order Burkholderiales; family Oxalobacteraceae; genus Undibacterium; species Undibacterium sp. 5I1. The sequence continues at coordinate 2,559,806 of NZ_JAVIWI010000001.1, read as the reverse complement.
GTCAATATGGACAGCGTCCGCTCCAGTTTATACAGCGCATTTGGTGAGCGCCAGGTATCGACCATGTACACCAGCGTGGATAGCTATCAGGTCATCATGGAGTTTGCCCCGGATCAGAAAAAAGATGAGAGTGCTTTAGACGGCATCTACATTCGTAGTAGTGGCGGCGGTCTGGTTCCTTTATCGAGTTTTGCAACGATCAAGCGTTCGGTTGGTCCGACCTCAATTAACCATGCCGGACAGTTGCAAGCGGTGACGATTTCTTTCAATCTTGCACCTAGCGCCGCTTTGGGTGTTGCCACGAAAAAAATTGAGCAATACCGGGATGAAATCAAATTACCCGCATCCATTATTGCCACCTACGGCGGTGATGCTGCGGTATTCAAAAATTCGCAATCAGGGCAGGTCGTATTGATCGTCGCCGCGCTGTTGGTTATCTATGTCTTGCTGGGCGTGTTGTACGAAAGCTATATCCATCCGCTGACAATTCTCGCTGGGTTGCCATCTGCTGCCGTCGGTGCGCTATTGACGCTGCAGTTGTTTGGACAAGATCTGACGCTGATTGCGATGATCGGTATTTTGCTGCTGATTGGTATCGTAAAAAAGAACGCGATTATGATGATTGACTTCGCGCTGGACGCGCAACGCCATCAGGGTATGACGCCGCCAGAAGCGATCCGTGAAGCCTGCGTACAGCGTTTCCGCCCGATTATGATGACCACCCTTGCCGCGTTGGTAGGTGCATTGCCAATTGCGCTGGGCTTGGGTGCCGGTGCGGAATTACGCCAACCTCTGGGCTTGGCTGTGGTAGGTGGTTTGATTTTCTCGCAAGCGATTACCTTATTTATCACGCCTGTGATTTATTTGGCCTTGGATCGGTTTAGCGGTACTGGACCGATTGTTGGTGATCATATCTGAGTTGTTGTAGAGTCGAAAAAATTGGTGATTTTTGGGTGGGTTTTCAGCACAATTCAACACAAAAAAATATATAGTAGTCACCAGTTTTTTTTGATGGAAATAGGGTGGAAGGAAAATACTCCCCTTCATTTTTAAGAAATATGCCTTATCGTCCAATGATTCTATGGACAATAAATTATACTATTGGGGGAGTATATTATTTGACCTGATCGCTCAATGAGCAAACTTGGGGGGTGGGCAGGTCACTCAAACCAGCATGCAAGCTGGCTTTAAATTTCCGTAGTTCCGCCTCTAGCGTCACGAAATCTTGGTCGCTGTAAGTAGCAAAACTCCGCGCTCCGTTCTCTACCATTTGGGGAAATACTTCCTCAAATACGGCTTCGCCCGCGGGGCTCAATTTGACAAATAATTGACGCCGGTCCTGATCTCCACGCTCACGTATGACCAATCCCTTTTGCTCAAGGCGATCTAGTACGCCCGTTAGCGTGCCTTTGGTAATCAGGGTTTTGGTAGCGAGACTCTTGCAGCACATGCCAGGGGTATTGCCGAGGGTGGCAATAATGTCAAACTGAGAATGCGTTAGCCCGAATTGACGTACATATTGGGCAGATATCTGTTCAAACGCCTGCATACACTCAGCGAGTAATCGTATGCTGCGTAGATAACGTTTTCCCATGGTGGCAAATTTTTGAGGTGAGATGTGGTCAGACAACATAGCCTGACCACATTAAAGCAATAGCATCAGATCACATTTTTCAAACGTGAACTGATTTGTTTGACCTAATTAGTCTTTGACTGCTTCAACCTGGATCGACAATTTAACTTCTGGTGCGAAGCCATAAGCTATGCCATAGTTCAGGCCGAAATCAGTACGCTTGAATTCTGCTGACGCATCAGCACCGCAAACTTCTTTTTTCAGCATAGGATGCATGATGCATTTGAACTTGTTGATCGTCAAAGTCAGTGGCTTCGTCACGCCCATCAAAGTAAATTCACCTTGTACGGAGACTGGTGTATCGCCGTTGAATTTGATTGCAGTACTTTTGTATGTCGCTGTAGGGAATTTCTCTACATTAAACATCTCTGCAGATTTGGCATGAGCATTCATTTTATCGTGACCGAAATCGATGGATGTCGTATCGATCGTGATATCCATTGAACCTGTTTTTGCTGTTTTATCCAGAGTGACTTTGCCGCTGGATTTGTCAAATTTTCCGCGCCATACTGACAAACCGCCGAAATGGTCCGCTTCAAAGCTTGGATAGGTATGGTTTGGATCGATCGTGTAGGTATCTGCAAATGCAGGAGCTGCACAAACGACTAAGGCTGCGGCGACGAGTTGGCTTAATTTCATGGTGATGTCCTTAAATAAAAATACTGGTTTGGGAGTGATAAGACTGCGTAAAACGTAAAACTTGTTCTAAAAAATACTAAGCGAAATGACAAATTTAGTGGTTAATATTAATTGTCAATATTAACGATTAATACAATAAGAATTTCGCAATTTTATTGCGTTACTACGTGAAACTTAATGACTACTTCATCGGCAACCATGCCGGTATCTTTCCATTCGCCTTCACCGATATTGTAGGTGAGGCGTTTGATTGGCAGACTGCCATCAAACACTTGATTAGCACCTTCTTTTTTTACTGACAGAGGGAAGCTGATGTCGGTTGTTTTGCCTTTAATAGTGAGCTTGCCGCTGACGTTTAGCACGCCATTGGCACCAGCTTTCATACTGGTGGAGACAAAACCCGCTTTAGGGAATTGCGCGGTGTTAAACCATTCTTTTTTAAGCACTTCTGCGTTGTACTGCGGATCACCCAGATCAAAGCTGGCAACATCAATATCGACCGTAGCGGTAGAGGCTTCTGGTTTTGCCGTGTTGTAATCGATCGCCGCCGAGAATTTTTTAAATTGCGCATCCACCGGGACATTCATTTGTTTAAATACGATGGTGACTTTGCTCTTTGCATTGTCGAGTTTTGCAATCGCTGCCAAAGCGGGCAAGCTGGCGGCAAGCAAAAGACTTGCGGTAATGATTTTGGCCTTTTTAGAAAAAGAAATACTCATAGCAGTGTTACCTCTATATGTTTATTTGCTAAATTTTTAGATAAATAAAATATTATTTGCCAGGCAGCATGCGCTGGAAAATACCGTCTTTGTTGATGATCAAATGTTTAAACGCTGCAGCTACGTGTAAGCAAAATACGACGAATAAAATCTTCGTCAAAATCTCATGCAGATCTTTCAAAATCGGTTTGAGTTCAGCGTTAGGGCCAATAATCGTGGGGAGTTGGATTAAACCTAAATACACCACAGGGTAGCCCGCAGCGGATGTGTAGAAGTAACCCGACAACGGAATGGCAAACATCAATATGTATAGCAGACCATGCAAAGCGCTGGCCGATTTTTTTTGCCAGCCTGGCATGCTGTCTGGGTAAGCTGGCACAGTGCTAAAGAGGCGCGTCAATAAGCGTGTTGCAACTAGACCTAAGATGGTGACACCCAACCATTTATGCCACGAGAAATATTTTAATTTGGTCGGACTAAACGACATGTCTGCCATCACATTGCCCAAAATAAAAGCCGCGATGATCAAAATGGCGACTAGCCAGTGTAAGAGAATGCTAGGACGGCTGTAGCGTTGCATTTCTGTTCCCTGTTAAAAAAAGCAATTATGGCAATGGAAATTAGTTCGGACTAGAACTAAATTGGAGGCAATATATCAAAAAAAACCGGAACGTGCAGAACACTTCAATTATCTTGAGTAGATTAGTCGGCAAACCGCTTTTTTCCTATGAATTTTAAATTTAAATTGTCGCTTTGGCATTTGTACTTGAACCCAGATTTTCCATTAGACCGCTACCACTTCGCAGAAATCCAGAGGGCGTGCGGTCTTCAGAGGGATAGTACGACCGCGATTTGAGTGGGAACGCTACAGCGACAAGTGTGCCTTTGGCGAACTGCTTGGCGTTGTTGCTCCTCCTAGCAAGATGCAGCTTGCGTCGTCGTCGCGTCTAGCCAGTCAGTTCGCCAAAGGCACACTTGTCGCTGTTCCAATGGAAAATCTGGGTTGAAATCGGGACTAACTTATTTTGAGTCATGTATGTCCCCTGTATTTCTCCCAAGCGATAGCGATCGAATAGAAAATCTGGGTTAAAGCCAAAATAAAAAATGGCGCATTATTTTTGCATATGCGCCATTTTTTTGCCGTTTGTCGTATCTGTCTAAATCGCTTTCGCCAATTTCGCAGCAATACCGATGTAATTTGCTGGTGTCATTTCTAACAGCAAATCTTTGGCTTCTTGTGGAATTGCCAGACCGGCGACAAACGCTCGCAAAGCCTCTTTAGAAATCCCTTTGCCGCGTGTCAATTCCTTCAATTGCTCGTAAGGATTTTCTACGCCATAACGACGCATCACCGTTTGCACTGGCTCTGCCAAAACTTCCCATGTTGCATCCAGATCGCTGGCTAAACGCTCGTGATTGGTTTCTAGCTTGTTTAAGCCACGCAGGCAGCTATCGTAAGCGAGTAAGGTGTAACCAAGCGCCACGCCGATGTTGCGCAGGACGGTGGAATCCGTCAAGTCACGCTGCCAGCGCGAGACTGGGAGTTTTTCAGACAAATGTTTGAGTAGTGCATTCGCTAACCCCAAGTTACCCTCGGAATTTTCAAAATCAATCGGATTGACTTTGTGCGGCATGGTGGATGAGCCAATTTCGCCCGCCTTAGTTTTTTGCTTGAAATAGCCAACTGAAATGTAGCCCCAGATATCACGATTTAAATCCAGCAAAATCGTATTTGCACGTGCAAAGGCATCAAACATTTCTGCCATATAGTCATGCGGTTCGATCTGAATGGTGTAAGGGTTATAGACCAGACCTAGGCGTTGCTCAATTACGTTTTTTGAAAAACTTTCCCAGTCATGCTTGGGGTAGGCTGATAAATGTGCGTTGTAGTTGCCGACCGCGCCATTCATTTTGCCAAGGATTTCTACCTGGGCGATACGTTGCGCAGCGCGTTGCAAGCGAGCTACGACGTTTGCCATTTCCTTGCCTAATGTGGTCGGGCTGGCAGATTGGCCGTGGGTGCGGGATAACATCGGCACGTCGGCGTTGGTGAGTGCTAACTCTGTTAATCGTGTGATCAGATTTTGTAAGGCAGGTAGCATGACGCCGTCACGCGCACTCTTGAGCATCATGCCGTGCGAGGTGTTGTTGATATCCTCTGAGGTACAGGCAAAATGGATAAATTCTGCTGCCGCTTTTAATTCTTGTGTGATTGCCGTATCAATGGCCAGCGCGCGTACTGGCAGATGGCCGTAGCTATCTGGTAATGGTAATCCTACCGACTCTTTCAGCCAGTATTCCACTGCTTTAACGTCATGATTGGTAATTGCTTCAATCGCTTTGATGCGCGCTGCATCTTCTTCAGAGAATTCGCTGACGATTTTTTCCAATAAAGCATTAGCCGCGGTCGAAAATGGTTTGATTTCAGCGAAGCCTGCTTGCGACAAAGCTTGTAACCAGGACACCTCAACTTTGACGCGATGATGCATGAAACCCGATTCGGACAAAGTGGCGCGCAGCGCATTAACCTTGCTTGCATAACGGCCATCAAGCGGGGAAAGGGCAGAGAGTGTGGAAAGAGACATGATTTTGGGATTGAAGTAACGGATTAGGTGAAAAAGCGAAGAACAGGAGGTTGAATCGTCAAAAATAGATAATTGCATTGCGCAAAAAACAACAAAATGACGCGCTGGGCGATATAATCCAATTTTGTCATTCGGGTGCCGAAACAGCAGATTTCTTAAGGATTTTTGCTATTTTTTGCGCAGAATGCCCGATTTTACCACTAGCCCGCACTCATTACACTGGTCTTGCAGTCACTGTCTATCTGCATCCTTGAGGGTATAGACAGACGGCAATGCTATAATTTAGCCTAATAAATTCACAAAGTGCCTATGAAACTGATTGGTTCCCTCGGAAGTCCCTATGTAAGAAAAGTCCGCGTAGTGATGGCGGAAAAAAAGCTCGACTACACGTTGGTATTGGAAAATGTCTGGGCAGCAGACACCACAATCCAGCAATCTAATCCCCTGGGCAAAGTACCTTGCCTGTTGATGGAAGATGGCGGCGCTATGTTTGATTCGCGCGTCATTGTTGAATATCTCGATACCCTGACGCCTGTCGGCAAGCTGATTCCGGTCAACGGACGTGAGCGTGCTGAAGTCAAATGCTGGGAGGCTGTGGCGGATGGAATTGCCGATGCTGCGATTTTAATCCGTCTGGAAAAAACGCAGCGGCCAGAAGCCTTGCAAAGCGCCGATTGGATTGCACGCCAGATGAGCAAAGTGACAGAAGGCTTAAAATCAATGTCCACGGGCTTGGGCGATGCACCTTTTTGCCTGGGCACGCATTTGACCCTGGCAGATATCAGCGTTGCATGCACCTTGGGTTGGTTAAGTTTCCGCTTCCCAGAGATTGACTGGCGCGGTGATTATCCCAACTTAGCGAAATTATTTGATAAGTTGTTGGAGCGTCCGTCATTTAAAGAGTCACTGCCGCAGTGAGCTAGTTTCTAAGCTACGTTAAAAAAACACGTATAAAAAAGGAGGTAAAAGCGTTTAAGCTTCTACCTCCTTTTTTTATAGTTTAAAAATGTCTGCCGTCGACAAGTTTCTATAAGACATCCTAAAACTAAATTATTAAAACTAACTTATTCCGCGTCCAGCATTTGCGCTTGCAGATAGTTTTGCAGGCCAATTTTTTCGATCAACTCTTGTTGAGTCTCCAGCCAATCGATGTGTTCCTCGGTATCGTCGAGTATCATTTGGAATAAGTCGCGCGATACATAATCGCCAACTAATTCGCACGTTGCAATACCTTCTTTAACGGTCTTTTGTGCTGCAGTTTCTAGCTTCAGATCACATTGCAGCATCTCTGGCGTGTCCTCGCCTATCATCAGCTTGTGCAAGGCTTGTAAGTTTGGCAGGCCACCTAACATCAGGATACGGTCTATCAATTTATCGGCATGTTTCATTTCGCCAATCGATTCTTGATATTCCTTCTTGGCGATTTTTTCAAAACCCCAATGCTTGTACATACGCGCATGCAAAAAATATTGATTAATTGCGCTGAGTTCATTGGTTAGCTGCGCATTGAGCAGCTTAATAACCTTGGCGTCACCTTTCATTGGGACCTCGAAATAGTTTGTTTGCAGGAGTTTGCAGTATAAGCGTATGTACAACGTTTGTACGCTAGTTCTGATTTTTTAACCCAGATTTTTCATTGTGACAGTAATAAGTATAGCTTTGAACGATGCATGTCATTTACGTTGCTACGAAGTGATAGCGGTCTAATAGAAAATCTGAATTTTATTATACTCATAGTGAGTATATTTTAATTGTCCATATGTTATTTGGACGATAGGATGTTTTTATAAAAAATAACGGGGAGTATATTGATATGTAGGAGATTGCGCTGGCGTATATCGGCATGAATATCGGCATTAAACAGATTTGCTGTGATGCAAATCCGACGCGAGGCGAGGGCGCAAATTAACTGTTTAGTGAGAAGCTAATCACGGCCGTTGCCAGCATCATTAATGGTTTGCCGTCTTCTACATAGGGTTTAAACAAGGCGCGCGAGATAGCGACGCGTGCTGCTTCGTCAAGGCGATTGGAGCCTGAGGATTTTTGAATCTCCACTTTTTCTGCACGCCCTTTTTCGTTCACTAAAACACGTAAAACGACTTTGCCTTCTTCTCCCATTCTTCTGGACAGTGGCGGGTAATCGGCTTGCGGCGCTTGTATATATTCCACCCCGGTGACTACTTTAGGTAATGCAGGTGTCGTCGGAACGACTGGTGCGCTGGTCTCCACCGCGATTTGGGTATGTTCTTGTGTTGGAGGGATGTTGGTAGTCTGAACTGATGGTGCCGTACTCGTCGCTACCATCACCTCAGGCGTCGGCGCGAAAACAGCTTGGTAGGGCATGAGTTTAGGCATGCTGATTTTAGGTTTCGGTTGCTCCGGTGCTGGCTCATTCGTCGCCACTAGGCTTACCATCAGCTCTTTTGGCAGAATCTGCACCGCGTTATTGAGCAAACCTGCATTCAACGCATAGATTAATCCGAGGTGCGCCAGTACGATGCCAAGGATTGGCAACATACGATGTAGCGGTCGTTGACTTGGATTGGAATAGTCCATGGAAACCATTGTTGAGGTATTGCTAAACATTCATATCTCGTTTAATTGGGCATTACGCATTACCGTACAAATATTAAGCCGCCAGCGCCTGCGGCTGAAAGCGTATTGGATGAGGCTGTTGCGCTTTGTTGATCGAAGAAACTACCCCAGATGATTGGCATTCACGCAGAATACTACGCGCGCAACTGGCGCATTTGCCGCAGCAAGTGCCAACATCTAAATGCGTGCGCAGCTCAGACATCGTGGTTAAGCCCGCTGCCACTGCATTGCGCACTTTCTTTTCAGAGACGTTATTACAAACACAAACGATCATGAAAACCTCTGGTAATAAAATGGTAAAAATGAATCTACTAAGTTCAAAATGTTCTACTAACTCTCTACAAATAAGTCAGTAAAAAATTCTTTTATCCGCTACCTGCTACCTGCTACCTGCCACCAGACGCGTGAACAAATTGATTCGTCCTTGCGGTGGCAAACTTCTTTCAACTAAGCCCGCCCATTGTTCTGACAATTGCTGGCAAGTGGCTCTTAATACCGGTGCCAGATCAGGTAATTCTGCCAGCGCTTTTAAATGTCGTTCTATTACCGATGCCAACTTCAGGCACGCACCGCCATCTTTATTTTGTACTGAACTCACCGTGTAATGCGACATCAGGTGCAACACGGCAGAGACTAATAATTCTGGCTGGGCCGGTTTGCTGGCAATCTCAAAAAAATCTGGATTTATGCTGAACATCAAACGCTCCTCGTAAGGTTTGCTTGGCTTGCTTTGCATGTCGTCCGGCATCGCTGGCTTAAATCGAATTACTCTTGAAATGCTGAGTTAGCTATCTACTACTGCCTAATAACTAAATTACGCCGTCAAGATCAATTTGTTCAACTGGGTTACACGTAAGCGATAAATTCTGCCTTCATGATCAATTTCGACTTCACGCATCTGATGCATGAGTTCCTGACTTTTAAGACGGACGATTTGTTTTCCATCTTTACCGATGTTGCCACTGGCGGGGCTAGATGCAAGTCTGTTGTTTTCAGCTTGGTCAGCATAAGAGAATTCAGCCATTTTTCCTCCGCAAATATTAATGAGAACAATTCTTGTTTAGATTATTGTCCAGCCATTGAGAATTTGCAAGCTTTTTTAAAGAGATTGCCTATCTCAAGCATTGTATTTATTGAAGGCTTACACAAAATCGTCCCGGCAAAGGCGTAGCGATGACGACAGTACTTTGGTACGACTATTCGCTGTAATGCTTTAGGGGGCGTAAGTCCTATGTTGGTCAATAACTCAATATTTTGTCGTTCTATGCCTCATATTCCACATTTTGTCGGATGCTGCTTCGATCAATTTTGATGGCTTGTTACTATGTGTTCAACAACTAGCTAGTCTTATTCACATCCTTAGTTTCAACAATAATTTCATTCTCAGGAGCCATCATGCGCCGCCAGTTACTTAGTATTGCCGCACTTACTTTCAGCTTATGTGCTTACTCTCAGGCGACTTGGGCTGCATCGAGCGAGTCTTCTAGTAGCCCTTCAGTCAACATCACGATTAGTAAAGAATTGCTTTCTAAGCATGTCCATATCGAGCATAGAAAGAGCGATTTAAATTTTGCCTTGGTGCGCAACGCAGCTGGGGTTGATTCGATCTTTTATTGCGATTCTAGCGACGTTAGAAGAGTAGAAAAATTGAAGTCATCGAAGAAAATTGACTTCCTCTGGTTTAAACAAGCAGGCAAAACTTATCTGGTACAAGACCCCGCCATATTGACCGCCGCTAATAATGCGCTTAGAGACGTTTATCTATATAGCGGCCAGATGACGCAGTTAGGTCTGGAGATGGGCGCGCAAGGCGCAAGCATGGGTGCTTTGGGCATCAAAATGGCAGCTTCTGTGTTTATGACTGACTCGGGCAAAAAGATGGATGCCATTGGCAAGCAGATGGACGACATGGGTAAGCAAATGGATGCTTTTGGGAAAAAGATGGAGAACTTAAATACTCAGGAAGAAGCTGCCGCCAACGCTGCCGTACCTGGCATGCTCAGCATTTTTCAGGATGCACTGGCATCCGGCAAAGCGACTGCACTTTAAGGTCTTGTGATTACGGTTTAATGCGTTTAATGCGCTTAACGATTTTTGAGTAGCTTAGCGTTAGCAGGATGGTCTGGAGTTTTACATGTTGATAAATATACTCTCAATGAGTATATTTAAACGTCCAGAGAATCATTGGGCTATAAGGCATTTTATTGAAAATAGCAGGGGAGTATATTGATTTTTATGGTTTTACTGCTCGATTTTAACTACTATAAATAAAAAACTCGTTCTTGGCTGACCCCATGAACGAGTTTTTTATTTACATCCCTCAGCTTGTAGTCCTTGCCGTTCTATGAGGGATCGATTGATGCCCTGATCTTATTCCCCATCATTTCTCCCATATTCACCGCGCCGGCAGATTGCCAGCCAGAATTAAATTCAATCGCATTTTCCGGGAACAATAAGACCACAGTAGAGCCGAGCAAGAAGCGCCCCATCTCTTCGCCTTTTTTGAATTGAATATTTTTATCTGTATAAGTCCACTCACGCACTTGTTTGGTTCGCGGCGGATTCACCACACCATGCCAGACGGTAGACATGCTGCCTGTGATCGCTGCACCGACTAAGGTCAGGATAAACGTGCCATGAGCTGATTCAAATACGCAGACGACCCGCTCGTTCCGCGCAAACAGGCCAGGCACACCCGCTGCCATCACCGGATTAACAGAGAATAAATCACCCGGCACGTAAATCATGCGCGTTAGGCGACCGTCGCAAGGCATATGAATCCGGTGATAGTCGCGCGGGCTAAGATAAATCGTAGCGAAGCTCCCTTTGTTGAAAGCTGCCGCTAATTGACTATCGCCGCCGACTAGCGCAGTCGCAGAATAGCTATGACCTTTCGCTTGAAAGATTTGCCCCTGTGCAACCGGCCCAAACTGACTAATTGTGCCATCCACCGGACAAACCCAGGCAGCGTCGGCGATAGGGCGCACGCCATCGCGCAGCGGGCGAGTAAAGAATTCATTAAAGCTAGCGTAGCTGCTGATATCCGGATTAACAGCCTCGCTCATATTCACTTTGTACTTACCGACAAACCAGCGAATGATGCCTGTGGTGATGCGACCCGCTTTGGCATTGGCAACATGGCTACCAAACTCGGTAATCGCCTTTTTCGGCAGTAAATATTGTAATAAGACGGCGAGACGATCAGGCACGATAAATCAACCATAGCAAATAAGATGGGGGATTATAGCGGTGACTGCGTTGTAAGTGAGCATAAAGTGAGCACAACTTAATCTAAAGTCAGCTTCGCGTAAACCGTCATCCGTATGATTTTTGTTTTTAAGCACCTGGAAAATGATTCCTCTGATGCCAAGAGATTGTCACGCGCATGTCTTGTGGCGTGCCTAACATTACATACGTTTTAGCTAATTGATGTTTAGTTAAAATCTATTGGATATTTAAAATTCATAGTGATATACTGCGGCGCACGATGACTAAATCATTTCGTTTAGATATTTTTTACACTACCAATCAGGAGAAAGTTATGAAAACTGTAGGTCAAAAACTCGACGCATTCAGCGTACCAGCAGCTAAGCCAGGTTTTAACCATCATGAAGAAAACGGCGTATCCGCTTTCGAAACGATTACTGAAGCTTCCTTCCCAGGTAAATGGAAAATCATCTACTTCTACCCAAAAGATTTCACATTTGTCTGCCCGACAGAAATCGTTGAATTCGGCAAACTGACAAATGACTTCGCTGATCGTGATGCGATTTTGCTGGGCGGTTCTACTGATAACGAATTCTGCAAATTGGCATGGCGTCGTGAGCACAAAGATCTGGACAAATTGAATCACTACTCTTTCGGTGATTCCACAGGTTCTTTGGTAGACATGCTGGGTGTACGTGATGTCAACGCTGGCGTTGCTTTGCGCGCTACTTTCATCGTTGATCCAGACAATGTCATTCAACACGTTTCTGTCAATAATCTGAACGTTGGCCGTAACCCGACAGAAATCCTGCGTATTCTGGATGGTCTGCAAACAGATGAGCTGTGCCCATGCAATCGCACAGTTGGCGGTTCTACACTGTAAATTGAACGAGGACATCTCTGCGTCCACGGTCATCAATAAAACCCGCTGCGGCGGGTTTTAAAATCATTGAATAATAGGAAAATACTATGGAATTTCTTAATTTAATTAAAAATGCCATTCCCGATTATGCGAAAGACATTCGTCTGAACATTGATGGCACAATCGCCCGCTCCAGTTTGGAAGGCAATGATGCAGTCGGTGTCGCTCTGGCCGCTGCATTTGCTGCAAAAAGCAAGTTCATCATCGATGCCATCAAAGGCAGTGGCGCGATTACGCCAGAAGAACTCAATGCAGCGCTGACTGCATCTGCCTTGATGGGCATGAACAACATCTGGTATCCCTATCTGGAGATGGCCGATGATGCAGATTTGAAGACGCAACCGGCGCAACTCCGTATGAACGCTTACGCCACCAATGGCGGCGTAGATAAGCGCCGTTTCGAAATGTACGCACTGGCAGCCTCAATCGTCGGCAAATGTCATTTCTGTGTGAAATCACATTTTGAATTGCTGAAAAAAGAAGGCATGTCCGCCGTACAGTTGCGTGATGTTGGCCGTATTGCCGCCGTCATTAATGCCGCTGCTTTGGTGATTGCCGCTGAGTAATTAGTTGGTTTTATAAATAAAAATGGCAGCCGATATGGCTGCCTTTTTATTTGGCACAGGAGTTCTACATACGTGTTATCCCAATTCATCTGGACAGTTGCCAAGCCTTGTTACAAGCAGAATCAAAAAATCCCCATGATTGGACGGAGCCGTCAGCTTTGTATAGGTAGAATCTGTCTCTGGGCATTTCTGCTAAACGCAGGAGAAATCTGCCTTACCATGTATGTTGATGTTTGAGTTTAATCACTCGATGCAGTTTGTTTTATTTTTTTGAAAAATAAGCTAATCCGGTAGGTGAGTCCAATAAGCAAGTCCGTGAAGTTAGTCCAATAAGTTAGTCCAACACAGTTCACCACTACCGCCAATGCCAAAGTCTTTTTGTTTTTCGATGCCACGATTATTTAGCCCTGATGCGATCTCCAAGTTAGTAGCAGCGTCACTCGCTTTTTTCTGTATTTCTGCAGCGGCGCAAAGTCCCTTGCCTACGGCGGTGGAGCTTGCTTTAAAAAAAGCAGGAATACCTTCGACTGCTCTGGGTATTGTCGTAATGCCTGCCAGCGGCGGCCCTGCGACAATGGCGCAATTTGCTGATACGCCTGTCAGTCCGGCCTCTACGATTAAATTGGTGACGACACTTGTCGCACTGGAAGAATTGGGGCCGACGTTTCGCTGGAAAACACAAATTCTCAGTGAGACGCCGATCAAACAAGGTGGATTGCCAGGCGATTTAAATGGCGGATTATTTGGAGATATTTATCTGCGTGGCGGAGGTGATCCCAACTTTACCTGGGATAAATTAGCATTCATGTTGCGTAGTTTGCGGTCGCAGGGTGTGCGCAATATCGTCGGTGATATTGTGCTGGATCGCCATTATTTTCAGCCAAGTCGTATGGATACCGATGCAGTGCAATTTGATGAAAAACCGGATACCTATTACAACGTGATACCGGATGCGTTGCTGGTGAACGGTAATTTGTCGACCTTCGATATTGAGTCCAGCACAGACAGCATCAAATTACAAAGCTCACCTCCGATGGCTCAAGTAGTGATTAAAAATCAGCTGCGTCTGGACAACAAACCATGCGCTAGTTGGGACAATACCTGGATGCCGCCTACGGTAGAAACCGATAGTAACTATACGACTAGCATCACGTTTTCTGGAAGTTTTCCACGTAATTGCAAAGCGACCAAATACACCAATCTGCTTGATCGCAATCGCTATATCGAACATCTGATCCGGCAATTGTGGCAAGAACTGGACGGCACCTGGATTGGCCACGCCAAAGAGGGTATAACGCCAGCTACTGCGAATGTGTTGGTCGAGCGGCAGTCAGAAACGCTCGCCGATACCATCAAGATCGTCAACAAACAATCAGATAATCTAATGGCACGTCTGCTATATCTGACTTTGGGAGTAGAGTTTTCTGATGCTAAAAATTATGCAACCAGTGCGCAGGCGGCAGATGCACATATACGCCGGTGGTTTGTAAGACAGGGTATTGGTACGGAGGGTCTAATTCTTGACAATGGTTCTGGCTTATCCCGCGCAGAAAAAATAAGTCCAAAACAGTTAGCTGGCTTATTGCAAGTAGCGGCACGCAGCAATTGGTTCCCGGAATTTGCGAGCAGTTTTCCCATCGTCGCAGTTGACGGCACCATGCGAAAACGTCTGAAAGACAGCGCATTAGACGGAAGGGCGCGTATTAAAACAGGTAGTTTAAAAGATGCGGTAGCGATCGCTGGCTATGTCAAAGACAGACAAGACAAACTGTGGATTATCGTTGCCATTATTAACGATAAAAAAGCCGACAGGGCGCGTCCCGTTCTGGATGAATTGATTTTGTCGATTGCGCTGTAAGTCCATGGTTACACGAGTGTAAAGTAATTTTGTCGCATCTCTATCCTGCGTGATCATTTGTTTTAATCGCCACTTCAAACGTTGCCACCAAGCGGCGCACGCCATCTGTCACATGACTGCATGATAGGGTTGCCCCGCTGATATTTTTAATATCCTCGTCTAATTTAATGGGGTCTGCGACGCTTTTTCCTACAAACTGGGCCCGCCAACGTTGATCACGAACGTGTTCGCCGTACAGTTCGCGATAGTCCATAATTTCGACACCGAGTAATTTCCCTTGAGTAGAAATGGCAACTGCATAGGTAATTGCATCATGCTTGCCGGTGACTTCATCAATCAGAATGTAGCCTTGTAAGCCTTGTGCAGAATGCGCCTCCCACAAACGTATTTGTGAATCCCGCACTCGCACATTGGCATTGTTTGCGATTGCTTTACGTTGCGCCTGTGTCAGTAAAAAACCTTTTTCTTTGTACTCAGTGGCGAGTGGAAATAACACATGCTGTACTTGCTCTTGAGTGTGATATTGCACCGCATATGCAGGTTGAGCAATCGAGGTTATTACTAGGGTTGGTAGCAGTATCCATTGCTTGGGCGACAGGACTGGCTTCACTATTGTGTTCATTGTTTAATCCGCGCGTCAGCGTTCTAAGATTCACAAACGCTGACGCTTAGATACGTTTTGAAAGTCCGTAAACTTTAAAAGTCAGTAAAAATTAGTAAAATTAAAAAGATAGCCCGGCCATAATGCGAACTATATGACGTTCGCTAGATTTATAAACGCGACCATCAACCAATTCGTCCTTGGCGGCGAGGGAATAAGCTGTTGCCCAAGGCATTTGTTGCATGTAGCCAGCCGTGACAAAGAATTTCTTTCCTGCGTAGTGAATGCTGGGGCCCGCAAACCAGGCAGAATAATCACGTTTACTTTTGCTGAATGTATAGTCACCTTCCCATACTCTTTCATTCCGGATCTCTAGTCCCGCGCGCCAGCCAGGTGCAAATCGATACGACGCTCCTCCACTGATTTCGAGCTTAGTTTCTTTATCTACGTTGACCCCAGACCATTTTTCGCGCTCTAATTCGACGGCCACGTTGGCGGCAAGAATTAGATCGTCTTCCAACAGATTTTTTTGTAGCAGTAGTTTTAATTCCAGCTCTTCCGTCTTCTCGCCTAATGTTGCTTCTACATAGCCGGCCAATCCAATTCGGTCTTTGTAAGGACTTAAAAATTGATAGATGGACTCTACAGACATACTTTCAAAATCAGATTTTTTGTATAAGGAGGAGGGCAGCGGCAATATCTCGGCAAAAGGTACATAGGGGCCAGCAGTTACGGGTCCACCACCGGAGACCTCGTCGCCATCGCCTACTGTCGTATAGTTATTGCGTGAAGCTGTCGAGTTGTTATTTTGTGCTTTGACTGAGTAAGCATTGGCGTATAACGACACAGTCCAGCGGTCAGTCACGCCGTATTCAAATTCAGTACGAGTCTGGGAGAGTTGGTAAGTACCTTGGGAGCGTTTAGTGCGGAATGTGACCCATTGTTCTACTTCTTTTGCACCCTCTGGCAAAGTTTCGGCCAAATAAGTATTAGTGAAGATTGCTTCGCCAGCGTGAACGGCTGGAGTGACTAAAAAACTGCCTGCGAGGAATGCCATCAGTGTGAATGACGAGGATCGCAAATTATGTTGGAGATTTTTCATATGGGAATTTAAAAGGAGTGTGGGATCAGCCAGCAAAGCGCAAGGAGCCGAATAGGCCGTCGGTTTCATCCGCGGGGCCCGCAGAGAAATACAGTGCATTACTGTCCCCCAAGCTTTGCCCGTTACCGAACAAGATATTCCACAAGCCTTGTATTTTGATGACATTGCCCTTGGTATCTCGCATGTATTCAGTGGCGCGCTTAGTCGTCGTATTAAAGCCAACCAATGTCCCGTCGGAAAAATTACCGACGATGAGTTGATTGGAGAACGGACCAAAATTTGCTGGTGCTGCAACCACCGCCCAAGGGCCGTTCAGCACGCCGCGGTCATCCCAGACTGCAATTTGTTGCCCTGTGACGCTGTACTCCACCAGCCGTCCACGTCCGCGTCCCGAGCTCTCTACAGCAGGCAATAACGCACCTTTATTATCGTGATCTTCTTGGGTGTTGACATACGCGATGAATACCGAGGTCTTGCCTGCATATGTCACCGTTTGAATATTAAACGGCACCAGATCGCCGACCTTAAAACCACTTGTTGCAATAAACGGATTGGCAAAACGACCGCCCAATGCTTCTTCCTGGAAGCTGGTGTTGAAAATACGGATTGTCGGGGTGGGATTGGCACCAAAATCGACGACGAACAATTGATCTTCTGCTGGATTGATCGCCAAACCAAAAAAAGAACTGCCTTGATCGCCATAGTCAACCATAGACAGTGCATCACCTGAGCGATCAAAGCTGCCATCCGCTAATTTGCGCTCTGTCCAGGCAGATAAGACACCGTTGTCGGACACAAAAATGAATTTGGCCGGGCCTGTAATTGCGCCATTGGGATGATCTTGGGTAATCACAAAATTGTTGCCACCATTGAAGACGACGCCATTACCTGCGCCACCATTTTCGCCTGATGCGGGCAGGGCAACTTTTTTTAAGCTATCCGTCATTAGGGGTTTGCCGCCTACATCACCTAGATATTCGAAGGAGTTACCCATGCCAGTAACCCAGAAATGGCCACCCGCACCCGCCGGGCGAATAGCCAGACCCCAGGCGTCAACCAGCTCTGGCTCGACAATTTGCGGCGCGTATTTAGCCGAGTTGGCAACCAGATTAGTTTGCTTATAGGAGTTTGCGACCGATACGGTTTCGCCGCTGCCGCCACCACCACAACCACTTAACCAGAGTGAAGAACTCACGATTGCACTGGTTTTTAAGAATGCCCTACGTTGCATGTTATTCCCTTGTCGTTTTGTAATATTAATATCATTATTAAATAATAATCGTTCTCATTATCGTTTGCAATTAATATTTGATCTACGTACAATGCGGAACATATTTTTTTACTTTTGTGGGAATTTCTTATGTTTGATAAAGCTCGTAAAGTTCGCTATTTGTCTTCTTTTGCACATCAAAACTTATTTAGCTTGAAACCACTATCACTTGCTCTATCGACGGCGATAGCGCTGATTTACCCGGCGATCGCCTTTTCCGGTGAGATAGCAGATGCTGGTAATCCGGCAACTGAATTACCAGAAGTGGTAGTGAAAGGTGTCTCAGGCAACGAGCAAAGTACAGAGAAAACCGGTGCGTATACAGCGCGTAAAAGTAATTCGGCGACCAGACTTGATTTATCTTTGCGCGAAACTCCGCAATCCGTCTCCGTTGTCACACGCGCTAAAATGGATGACTTTAAGCAAGTCAATATCAACGATGTGCTTGGCAACACGACTGGTGTGTCAGTAGAAAAAGTAGAAACCGATCGCACTTATTACATGGCGCGTGGTTTTGATATCACCAATTTTCAATACGACGGCATAGGCGTGCCATTCACTTCCGGCAATGTGACGGGGGATATCGATACTGCGATCTATGATCGTATCGATATAGTGCGTGGCGCAAATGGTTTGATGTCGGCAACCGGTAATCCATCTGCGACGGTCAACTTTATTCGTAAGCATCCGACATACCAGTTCCAGGCATCGACGGGTTTAACGCTGGGATCGTGGAATACACGCCGTGTAGATGCAGATATTTCCGGTGCGTTGAATGCCGCTGGTACAGTGGCTGGCCGCTTTGTTGTGGCAAAGCAGGCAGGTGATTCTTACCTGGATCGTTACTCGCCGGAGAAGACCGTTTTTTACGGCATTGTTGAGGCAAATCTGGGCGATGCGACGGTATTAAGTATCGGGCATTCTCATCAAAAGAGTGATGCAAAAGGCGGCATGTGGGGTGCACTACCTCTGTATTACACCGATGGCAGCCCAACGAATTACCGGATTTCTACCAGCACCGCGGCAGACTGGTCGCGTTGGGTGACACAGGACGACCGCAGCTTTGTGGAGCTCAGTCATCAGTTGAATAATGACTGGCAAATTAAGGCGGCATTCAGCCGTAATAAATCCACCGCAGATTCTAAGCTGTTTTACGTTTATGGCACGCCGGATCGCAGCACTGGATTGGGTTTATATAGCTACCCATCTTTGTATAACTCGGACAATACGCAGACATTATTTGATGTGGCAGCGTCGGGCAAATTCAATTTTGCCGGACGTCAGCATGACCTTAGTTTTGGTGTCAACTGGTCTAAATCGAAGATGGATGATATATCGCATTATGGGGTAGGGATTGGAACGGCCTTACCTGATATCAGCAACTGGACTGGCAATTATCCTGAACCTGCTTTTAATGCCTCGATTGAGGGCAGTGCTTATGAAGATAAGCAGCAAACGGTATTCCTTGCGTCGCGCATCAATCTGGCGGATCAATTTAAGCTCATAGCCGGTGTCAATGTCACCAAAGCCGACAGCACGGGATTTGCTTATGGCGTCAGCAGTCAAAAATCTGCCCGTAACACGACGCCTTATTTGGGCTTGGTGTACGACATAGCGCCTAACGCATCAATCTATGCCAGCCATACAGAAATTTTTAATCCGCAAAGCGAAATTGATATCAATGGTAAGACCCTCGATCCAGTCAAGGGCAAGAGTGATGAGCTTGGATTTAAAACCGAATTGTTTGATCGCAAACTCAATCTATCTGCCGCGCTCTTCAAGACGCAGCAAAACAATGCAGCGGAGCAGGCGGGCTATGTCGGTGCTAAAGCCTATTACAAAGGGATTGATGCCGAGTCACAAGGGCTGGAGCTGGATGCTTCTGGTGAGATTGCCAAGGGATGGCAAGTCAGTGCAGGCTATACGCAGTTGACGCTCAAAGGTAGCGATGGGCAGGATGTCAAAACCTATGTGCCGAGAAAATTATTCCGTATATCAAGCACCTACCAACTACCTTTCTTGACGCAGGCAAAAGTGGGTGCCAGCATGAATTGGCAAGCAGATACTTTCCGCGATGAAGGTGCCGGCATTGTGATTCGTCAGGCTAGCTATGCCGTCGTCAATCTGATGGCACGTTACGACGTGAACCCTAAGCTGAGTATTTCTGCCAACTTGAACAATATCGGCAATCAACAATATCTGACCAGTTTGTATTGGAGTCAGGGCTATTACGCAGCGCCGCGCAATGGCAGTGTGGCGATTAACTGGAAATATTGAGTCGTATTCTTCATATTGATTCATACATAAGCCATGTTCATGCGCCCTTTGTTTGTACTATTGCACCGCTGGTTTGGACTGGCGGTGGCAATTTTTTTATTTATTTCTGGCCTGACGGGTGCTTTTATCTCATGGGATCATGAGCTGGATGCCTTGCTCAATCCGCGGTTATTTCACGCCCGTAGCGCGGAGAAAAACGACGGTACGAAGATGTTGTCGGGATTGGAGCTGGCAAATAGGGTAGAGGCCAGCGATCCTGCAATCTGGGTGACCTATGTACTAAATGAGGCAGAGCCAGGACATACCGTACAGATGTCGGTAGAGGGCAAAATTAATCCTGTCACTGGCAAGCCGTATGAACTCGGTTTTAATCAGATTGCGGTTGATCCGGTCAGTGGCGAAATACAAGGCAAGCGTCAATGGGGAGAGATTTCGCTGAGCCGGGAAAACCTCCTGCCATTTTTATACAAACTGCACTACACCATGCATATTCCCAATGTCGGAGGCATAGAGTTAGGTATCTGGCTGATGGGCATCATAGGCATGGTGTGGGTGCTGGATTGTTTTATTGCGCTGTACTTGTCTTTTCCAAACTGGCGCAGCTGGCGCAAATCACTGGCGTTTCGCTGGCGGCAAGGCGGACACAAACTGAATTTTGATTTACACCGTTCTGGCGGCGTCTGGGTCTGGTTGCTGTTACTGGTGCTCGCGATTACCTCGGTATCGATGAATCTCAACAGCCAGGTGGTTCGCCCGCTTGTACAATTGTTTTCACCCCTGAGTGCAGATGTTTTTGCGACGCGTGTACCACAAGCGCCAGATCGCCCCGTGTTGCCTTTGCTCAGCCGCGAACAAGTCATGCAACTAGCCCAAACCGAGGCGCAACAGCGAGGCTGGACTTTGCCAGCGGGTGGTGTATTTTATTCGCCCGCTTTTGGCGTTTATGGGGTTGGATTTTTTGAAGCCGGAAACGATCATGGCGATGGCGGCCTGGGTAATGCATGGCTGTATTTTGATGGCAGCGATGGTCATTCAGCCGGAGCGAAAATCCCCGGTAGCGGCAGTGCAGGAGACATCTTCCTGCAAGCGCAATTCCCATTACATTCCGGTCGCATCTTGGGCCTGAGTGGACGCATCTTTATCTCAATCATGGGGCTGGTCGTAGCGATGCTTAGCGTCACCGGCGTATTGATCTGGATTAAAAAGCGACGAGCCAGAAACATCCGGTAGTCATATCCTTCAGTTGATGCAAGAACCCAATATATTTACTTAAACTAAGCCAGGTGTTTAGTCGCATCTTTGGCTGGCTCGTCCGCACTAATACTAGGCTTGCGTACTGATGCTTGTGGTTCTTGATACATCCACGGCAGCATAAATTTAGTCATCTCCGATGCGGCATGCACGGGGGATTTAGATTGGTGTGCAACGGCGCTGCAAATTGCTTCGATCAGACAGAGGGCGGCACCTTCGGAGTTGGGTGATAGTTGTCGGGTAGTTTGCGCAAACAATGTCAGATTAGCGATAGATGCCAGTGGCGAGCGCGGTGCATCGGTTAATCCTAAAATCGGAACACCTTTTTCGCGCACTTGTTGTAGCAGCGTAATGACGTCTTCTGCATAGCGTGGGAAGGTGATGCCGATCACCAGATCGCGCTCAGTATATTTAAATAGTTGTCGTGCCACATGGGATGGGCCGCCCGAGCCAATCGTGCATTGGATCGTTTTGCAAAATGGCTCCAGTCCATGTGCCATCAATCCGCCGAGGAAGGCGCTGGCGCCGTAACCGACGATGTAAATACGCTCGGCATTGGTAATCATTTTGACTGCCTGATTACACATTTCAGGCACCAAGGCGCGGCGCGTGTTTTCCAGATTACTGATGTCTTCATTTAGCGATCTGGCGATGACTTCGGTGCTGGTGGCTGCGCGCTGCACTTCGTTACGCAGATTATCAATCGGTGCCAGCATGGCTTCAAAACCGTATACCAGTTCCGAGCGAAATTGCGGGTAACCATCAAACCCTAAAGCACGTGCAAAACGGTTGGCTGTTGCTACCGAAATCCCAACCGCGTTGGCCAGTTCATCAATCGACATCGTCGCCGAGCGAAACACATTGGACAATACATAATCAGCAGTTTTTCTATGCGATTTAGATAAATGCATATACACCTTGCCGATGCGGGTATTAACAGTACCACCTAGTGCTTGAGTGTCAGGACGGTTCATGGTCGGCGGTTATATTTTTAGGGAGTGGAAGATCAATGTAATTTCGTCGATTTAAATTGGAAAGAGATAGATTCGGTCAAATTTGAGTTTCTCTGGTTGAGAGATCAAACAAAGCCCAAGTTTTGGTCTTAATCAAATTTAAAGCAAATAAAATTTAGCCACTAACGATTCTAACTAAAGTTAGCAGAATTTTATTCTTAAATTTTGAATATATGAAAAATAATATTAATTATTTGCTTGATCAGCGAGCTTTGTTTTCGTCGCATTAATCGGACATCCTAAATATACTGTCATGTGTATATTTTGGATGTCCATAGAGTATAAGGAGGGTAAGCCATATTTACTATAAAAACAGGGGGAGTATATTTATTTAATAGGATGAAAAGACTCCGCCTGCGCCAGTGGCCAGTAGGTGGCAAAGACTTCTGGGCGCTCGCTCAGACGGGATTCATCCAGCAGATCGCCTGGGTTTAAGTAAGGCAGTAGCGCTGATACCAGTTTGACCTGATCGGACGACACCCTGCGTACCAAATGATACGGACGTAATTCGGAGGGATGATTTAATCCCGTTGCCGCGATCAGTTCTGCCAAGGCTTTTAGAGTATTTTGATGGAAATGCATTACACGTTCTGCCTTGTCCGGCACAAACAAGGCACGTTGGCGCAGTGGATCTTGGGTTGCCACACCCGTAGGACAGCGGTCGGTATGACAGCTTTGTGATTGAATGCAACCTAGCGCAAACATAAAGCCGCGGGCAGAATTGCACCAGTCAGCACCCAGCGCCAAAGTCCGCGCAATATCAAATGCGGTGATGATTTTGCCGGAGGCACCGATTTTAATTTTTTCGCGCAAGTTGGTGCCGACTAGCGTGTTGTGTACCAACAGCAGCGCCTCTTGCAAAGGTACGCCGACATGATCGGTGAACTCAATTGGCGCTGCGCCTGTCCCGCCTTCGCCGCCATCCACCACAATAAAATCGGGCGTGATGCCAGTCGCCAGCATTGCCTTCACAATCCCAAAAAATTCCCAAGGATGGCCGACAGCAAATTTAAAACCAGTCGGTTTTCCGCCAGATAAATTGCGTAACTTATCGATGAAATACAGCATCTCGGTTGGTGTAGAAAAAGCGGAATGCGAGGCTGGCGATACGCAATCCGTTCCGGCGGGCACACCGCGTGCCTCGGCAATTTCTATCGTTACTTTAGCACCGGGGAGCAAGCCGCCATGTCCGGGCTTGGCACCTTGCGATAATTTCAGCTCGATCATTTTGACTTGCACCAGCGTGGCACTGGCGACAAAGCGTTCTTCCGAAAAACTGCCATGCTCGTTGCGACAACCAAAATAACCCGAGCCAATTTCCCACACTAAATCGCCGCCGGGATCATTGTTGTCTGCGGGGCGATGATAGCGGCTGATACTGCCTTCGCCTGTGTCATGCATAAATCCACCTTTTTGCGCACCTTGATTTAAAGCGCGGATTGCATTGGCAGACAAGGCACCAAAACTCATAGCCGAGATATTAAAGACGCTAGCCGAATACGGCTGCAAGCGATCGGCACCGATGGTGATACGGAAATCGTAAGAGCCGACTTTGCTCGGTGCGATGGAGTGATTGATCCATTCATAACCAGCCTGATACAGATCGAGCTGCGTACCAAAAGGGCGCTTATCTAAATCTTGTTTTGCCCTTTGATAAACGATAGAGCGCTGGTTGCGTGAGAACGGATTGGCAGCGCTATCTTCCTCCAAAAAATACTGACGTATTTCCGGACGGATCGCCTCGAAGATAAAACGGAAGTGCGCAATGATCGGATAGTTGCGCAAGATCGAGCGTTTGGTTTGCACCAGATCGGCAATCCCAACCGCGGTCAGTGCGCCGGACAATACCAGCAACCACCAACCCGTATGGAACAAATCGATCATTAAGATCGACAACAAAAATATAACGCTGACAGTAATCAGGGTGAGGTAACGCGCAAGGTGCATCTTCGTCTCCAAAATGAACTCGGTGGTATCGCATCGGAGTGTACAACGGAGCAAGAAAATGGGTTGGACTGCTTCGCAAGAGGGATGCAATAGTATCTGCAGAGCGCTTGTGCTTTGCCAATATTAATTCATATTATTCGTTTTTTTAACGCAATTGAATTGCATTATTTTTGTCCTAATTTGAGGCTTAATTGAAACAATTTGTAAAATTTTCCGATGTCGTTTTGGTTGACTCCTTGGACGACGCACATTTAGTTTTACACTTAATCTGGATTCTAGTAGTTTATTCAGAGACGGTAGCAGGACGAATTCACTTCGGTTTTAATAACTAAGCCATCTAATAACTAAGCCATCATTAAAGGAAAAATAAAATGACGATCGCGCAACGCTTATATTTGTTAATTTTTTCTGCTTTTGTGGGACTCGCTACGCTGACAGTTTTTGGCTTTGCCCAGATGGACAAAGTGTTTGACGCCGCCAATTACGGAAATGTTAAAACTGTCCCTAGTATTATTGGGTTAAATGACATAGCTAAAACTGCACTTTTGATGCGTGTACAAGTCTGGCAGTACCTTCAGCAGACGGATGTAGAAAAGAGAAATGCATTAGAAAAAAAATCAAAGATGAAGATATCGAAATCAATCAATCTTTTGATAAATACGAGAAGGAATCCGTTTCCAATGAAAAAGATAAGGCTTTGCTGGATGCAGACCGTCAAGCATTTAAAGCATATGGTAGTTTGCGCGATAACTTAATTTCCATGGCTCAGAGCGGCAAAGGGGAAGAAGCGCAAGTAGAGTTACTCGGTAACGCGGACGTGGCTAATAAGGTAACCAGTAATCTTAACGAGCATGCAAAATTTAACGAATCTCTTGGAAACGAGAGAGCAAATAGTGCTGTCGTCGCTCGCAAAAATGCTTTTAATTTTTCTCTCGTGATTTCTCTTTTGGCAATTATTGTGGTGACAGGTCTGGGCGTGTGGGTCACTAAAGTGATCGTGAACGCGATCCACGAGGCGATCAATATTTCAGAAGCAGTTGCAGCAGGAGATTTAACAACCGACATCAAAATCACTTCCAATGACGAGATGGGCAAACTGCTGCAAGCGCTGAAAAATATGAGCGATAGTTTAAAAAATATCGTCGGCGAGGTACGCACCGGAACAGACCAGATCACCGCCGCCTCGACTGAAATCGCCACTGGCAACCTGGATCTATCCTCCCGCACAGAAGAGCAAGCCAGCTCACTGGAAGAAACCGCCTCCTCCATGGAAGAGCTCACCAGCACTGTCAAACAAAATGCGGACAATGCCCGCCAGGCCAACCAGCTCGCCGTATCGGCTTCTGAAGTGGCGACCAAAGGCGGTAATGTCGTCTCCCAAGTGATTCAGACCATGAGCGAGATTAACGACTCCTCCAAAAAAATTGTCGACATCATCGGTGTGATAGACAGCATTGCTTTCCAAACTAACATCCTCGCACTCAATGCTGCAGTAGAAGCCGCCAGAGCCGGTGAACAAGGGCGCGGCTTTGCCGTCGTCGCCTCAGAGGTACGCAATCTCGCACAGCGCAGCGCCTCCGCCGCCAAAGAGATCAAGACACTGATTGATACCTCTGTCGAGAAAGTCGATACCGGTACCAAACTGGTTGATCAGGCTGGCCTGACGATTCAAGAAATCGTACAAAGCGTCAAACGGGTTAGCGACGTGGTGAGCGAAATCAGCGCCGCGACCCAAGAACAAACTGCCGGAATCGATCAAATTAATATCGCTATTACACAGATAGACGAAACCACCCAACAAAACGCCGCGCTGGTCGAACAAGCTGCTGCTGCTGCCGCCTCGATGCAAGAGCAAGCGACTAACCTGACCCAAGTCGTCAGCGTCTTTAAGATCAATAGTGTCAATAGTGCAAAAAACATAGTTGGCAGCTACAGCGCAGGCACTACAACAAAAGCAGCCGTAGTCAAACCGGTAGTACATCCTGCCAAAGCACAGAAGCCCAAAGTAGCAACTTTTATTAACCGCCCTGTGTTGGGTATCACAAAAATCAATGGGCAGAAAACGACGTCTGATGCCAAGGTCGATGAGTGGGAAGAGTTTTAATTCGTCTTTTGTGACAGATTTTTAAATTTTTCCCAGTTCGATGTTTATGCAGGACTTACGCAAAACCGACCCAAAGCGTTACGGCACCGAGTCACCGTAAGTTATCTCGGTAACTTAGATGCTAAATAGGGTAATCGTCAATGCGTGTTGCTGGGATAATTTTACGTCAGTCCTATATGTTTATTGTAATTGGATCTTGAAACCATTTATCTCCCCATCTAGATCGGAATATAAGAATGCGACCTACTCATCTCCCCATCTGTCTGCTCGCTCTGCTCAGTTGTTGCGTCTATGCTTACGCTGATGATGGTGAGGTTACGCCGTACCGTCCCTCGGTATCGAGTCCAGCACAATTACCGTTTCCAGGACAATTAGAACTGGAATTGGGTCTGCTTAGCACCAGGCAAGATGGGACCAGACGAGATAGTTTGCCTTACCAATTAAAGCTGGCGTTTAATCCGCAATGGGGGGTGTTGATCGGCGGTGAGGCCATAGTTTCATCATCGGATGATCAGGGCAACCGTGAGCGCAGCTTGGGTGATACCACGCTGGTATTAAAGCGTGCCTTCTTGATGAATGACGATACCGCATTTGGACTGGAGTTTGGCGTCAAAGTCCCCACCGCTAAAAATACGATCGGTAGTGGCAAAACAGATTACAGCGTGAATGGGATTTACAGTAAAGACATCGGCAAACTGCATATAGATGCCAACCTTAATTTTACGCGTTTGGGCTTGGTCGATCCCGGTACTGCCAGAACGCAAACAGGTATTTCAACATCCGCATCACTAGCCGTCACTGAAAAATGGGGTATCACGGCAGAACTCAGCGGCACACGCAGACGCGGCACCGACGACACTGCCCAAGCTTTGGCTGCATTAACCTACAGCCCGAGTAATAAACTGACGATTGATTTTGGTTTTGCCAAAGGCTTGAATAAGGCATCACCAGATTTGTCTTTATTCACCGGATTGGTTATGCCGCTGGCAAAATTGTGGTGATTTTGTGTAAGTCTTACCAAATCTCTTACTTGGTTTTAAATAAAGATAATGTCATGGAGATTACTCTTTAGTAAGCCTAGCATCAGTAATTCCCAATGCCGCTAAATCGATTTAGCTAATAGTTCACTACTAAAGGAAAAAATAAAATGACGATTGCGCAACGTTTATATCTATTGATTTTTTCTGCGTTCTTAGGTTTGGCGGGACTGGCTGGTTTTGGCATATACCAGATGAATAAAGTCTATACCGCAACCAATTATGCCAATGTCGATACCATACCGAGTATCAGTAGCATAGGTATTGCCAGCGGTGACATAGCGCAGCTGCGCTTGCTGTTGTGGCAATACCTGGCGCTGAGTGACGCCTCCCAGCGGGACGCAGTAGAAAAAGAAATGAAAGTGACTTATGCCAAAGTGATGGAGACGTTTGCTGCATACGAGAAAGAATACATCTCTAGTAAAGAAGAAAAAGCCATGTTAGATGCAGATCGTGTTGCGTTTAAAGACTACAACGCCTTGCGTGAAAAAGTGCTAGAGATGGCAAAAATAGGAAAAAGTGATGAGGGAAGAGATCTATTAGTGTTGAACCTCGGTACAATTTCAAAGAAACTCAATGAGAGTTTAAGTGCGCACACTAAATTTAATATGGATTTGGGTAAAACCGTAGCGGAAGAAGGTGCTGCAACGTTAAAAACTGCCAACATGGTATCTACTGCCATCTCATTATTTGCAATTATTGGGATTGCCGTCATGGGTTTGCTGATTACAAAAAGAATTATTAGTTCCCTCAGCGAGGCGATCAAAATTTCAGAAACTGTCGCCGCCGGTGATCTTACGACCGACATCAAAGTGACCTCTAAGGACGAAGCCGGGCAACTGCTACAGGCGCTTAAAGATATGAGCGACAGTTTAAAAAATATCGTCGGCGAGGTACGCACCGGCACTGACATGATTACCGCTGCCTCGACCGAAATTGCGACTGGCAACCTCGATCTGTCCTCCCGCACAGAACAGCAAGCCGGCTCATTAGAAGAAACTGCCTCCTCAATGGAGGAGTTGACCAGCACCGTCAAACAAAATGCCGACAACGCACGTCAGGCAAACCAGCTCGCCGTATCCGCCTCCGAGGTGGCGATCAAAGGTGGCAATGTGGTGTCGCAAGTCATCCACACCATGAGCGACATTAACGACTCTTCTAAAAAAATCGTCGACATCATCGGCGTGATAGACAGCATCGCTTTCCAAACCAATATTCTGGCACTCAACGCAGCGGTAGAAGCTGCCAGAGCAGGCGAGCAAGGTCGTGGATTTGCGGTAGTAGCGTCAGAAGTACGCAATCTCGCACAGCGCAGCGCCTCTGCCGCCAAAGAGATTAAATCTCTGATTGACAACTCTGTAGAAAAAGTCGAGGCAGGCTCTAAACTGGTGGATCAAGCCGGTAAAACTATTCAAGAAATCGTAGAGAGCGTCAAGCGTGTGAGCGACGTCGTGAGCGAAATCAGCGCCGCCACCCAAGAGCAAACCGCTGGCATTGATCAGATCAATATTGCCATTACCGAGATTGATGAGACCACACAACAAAACGCCGCATTAGTAGAGCAAGCCGCCGCAGCCGCGGCGTCTATGCAAGATCAGGCGCAGAATCTTTTACAAGTCGTGAGCGTCTTCAAGATCAACACCATCGGCGGTCAAAACACAGGAAGCTACGGCAAATCAGTGGCATCTAAACCGGTCGTATCTGCCGCAGCAGCGCAGACATCGAAACCTGTGACCGTATACAAACGTCCGGCGCTAGCAGCAAAAAAGGTCACAGAGCAGAACACTACATCTGCTAAGAGAGCGGATGAATGGGAAGAGTTTTAATGTAATTCGAAGCAGAAAGAATGTGTGAATCAAAGCGCTGTTGAGTGCAGTGTTTGGATTTGCACAAGCCAGTTTTGGTTTTGATCTGGTCAGAGACAATACTGCCTGCCATATTCAAGTTCAATGGAGCGAGATCTCGGTTGAATTGCAAATAATCCAAGCAGAAGTTCAGTAGTGGTCCTGAGTCAGTGCAATAATGAGTGTCTTCAAATCGATATTGTGGACGACACGTGATTATTCGAGATCGACCATCCGGCCTTAGGCTGTTTCTGTTACTGCGTGGTTCGATCTTGCCTCGCATCTTACCCGCACTGATCGTCAATATTTTGGTTGCCACCTTGGTGACCTTATCGCACGGTGATTTATTTAAACTCAAAATCACGTTGACGACGATCCCATTTACCTTAATTGGTTTGCCGCTGGCGATATTTTTGGGCTTTAGAAATAACGCGGCGTATGACCGATTTTGGGAGGGACGAAAACTGTGGGGCGAGCTGGTTCTGCGTAGCCGAAATTTTTCCCGGCAATGTCTGAGTTTGATTGATTATCCCGAGCCAGCTTTGGCGAGGGCGGGTTTTGACGATATCCGTGTAAGGATGATTTATCGCGCGATCGCGTTTAGCCATGCGCTCAGAGACTTACTTAGGGATTTGCCGATGTCGCAAGATATCCAGCCTTTACTGCAAAAATCTGAATGGCTGGCGCTCAGCACAGCTCATAATAAGCCCGATTTTTTGATGCAAAAAATGGGAATGGATTTGCGCCAGTGTCTAAAAGAATCTCGGATTGATGCTTGTCTGGCGGTATCGATTGATGCGACGTTGAGTGCGATGAGTGGTGCAGCGGCTGCATGTGAGCGCATCAGAAATACGCCGATTCCGTTTTCTTACACCTTGCTACTGCACCGGACAGCTTATATTTATTGCTTTCTCTTGCCATTTGGATTGGTGGATTCGATCGGATTTATGACGCCATTTGTAGTCGGGATCGTTGCCTACACTTTCTTCGGTTTGGATGTACTTGGTGATGAGATTGAGGAGCCTTTTGGCCTGCAATCGAATGACTTGCCGCTCGATAGTATTTGCCGTGCCATTGAGATAGATTTACGCGCTTCGCTGCAAGACGAGTACCTTCCAAAACCTATGCCAGTAGTGAATTATTGTCTGACATAGACCCATATCCTCTCTGCTATTTGTTGCATTTCTGAGATGGTTAACTACTCTCCAGATGCGTATCTGTCTTAAATATACTGGCTATAAGTATATTTAAGACGTCCATATAATATCTGGACAATCAGCCATATTTTTGAAAAATAATGGGGAGTATATTCATTCGCTGCTTAGAACCATGCTGCGTCAATTCATATCTCTTATTTTTATTCAATAGCTGGACTTGTGAAAATCTCTTTAACAACTCAGTCGCATTCTGTTCAAGCCCGACGTGGCCGTTAATACTTCCTAGTGGTTTAATCGTCCCGATTACGGTTTGGTGTAATTTGTTAACGCCATCTCTAATCCCTGTTCTGAAGAGTTAGTTTCGACGCAAATATTGTAGATTTATTTGTAAAAAATTGCAAAAAGATTGACATGTGGCAACAAATAGTATTTGAAATCAACGATTATTCCAAAAGGTTGAATCAAAATGTAACAACGTTCATGCGGTTCAATTTTGGTTGAAGTACCGGATAACGACGGAGGAGAACATAAAATGACAATTGCACAAAGATTGTACCTGTTGATAGGTATGGCATTTCTCGGATTGGCAGCAATCGCAGGTTTGGGCGTCATCCAAATTAATAAGGTCTATGAAGCGGCTAATTACGCCAATGTAAATACCGTGCCTAGCCTGACAGATTTAAATAATGCGGCTGTGACTATTACTAAATTGCGGGTGATGACCTATCGATATGTCACGGCAAAAGATCCTAATAAACGGCGTGATTTAGAAATCGGCATGATCGACCGGTATAAAAAAATCACAGAGATGTTTAACCTGTATGAGAAGCAAGACTTATCTGACGATAAAGACAAAGCTTTGTTAGAAAATGATCGCATTGCTTTTAAAGCGTTCGGCGTGATGCAAGAGCAAGTGATCGGATTGATGAAACAAGATAAAGCCGACGAGGCTCTGGACGTACTTTTTAAGAGTGTGACGGGCGTGGTAAAAAGTATGGATATTGCTCTTGAAGAGCATGCAAAATATAACGCTGATCTAGGAAAAAAAGGTGCTGACGATGGCGCTGCCGCGCTAAAACATGCCAACATGATGGCATTGACAATTGCCCTGCTGACGGTCCTTGTGGTGATCACTTTAGGAGTTTTTATCACAAGAAAAATTGTCGGCTCTCTTAATGAGGCAATCGAAATTTCAGAAACCGTCGCAGCAGGAGATTTAACCAGAGACATCATCGTTACCTCGAATGATGAAACAGGTAGACTCTTGCGCGCACTCAAAGCCATGAGCGACAGCCTAAAAAATATCGTCGGCGAAGTCCGTACCGGAACAGAGCAGATCACTGCCGCCTCCACTGAAATCGCTACTGGCAATCTCGATCTTTCCTCCCGCACTGAAGAACAAGCCAGCTCACTGGAAGAGACCGCCTCCGCCATGGAAGAGCTCACCAGCACCGTCAAACAAAATGCCGACAATGCCCGCTAGGCAAACCAGCTCGCGGTATCGGCCTCTGAAGTGGCGACCAAAGGCGGCAATGTCGTCTCCCAGGTGATTCAGACAATGAGCGAGATCAACGACTCCTCCAAAAAAATTGTCGACATCATCGGCGTCATTGACGGCATCGCATTTCAAACCAACATCCTCGCGCTCAACGCCGCAGTCGAAGCGGCCAGAGCCGGTGAACAAGGACGTGGCTTTGCCGTCGTGGCCTCCGAAGTACGCAATCTCGCGCAGCGCAGCGCGTCCGCTGCCAAAGAGATCAAGACACTGATAGGTAACTCCGTAGAAAAAGTCGACACCGGTACCAAACTCGTCGATCAGGCCGGACTCACTATTCAAGAAATTGTACAAAGCGTCCAGCGGGTCAGCGACGTCGTGAACGAAATCAGCGCCGCCACCCAAGAACAAACTGCCGGAATCGATCAGATTAACATCGCTATTGCACAGATAGACGAAACCACCCAACAAAACGCCGCACTGGTCGAACAAGCCGCCGCTGCTTCTGCCTCGATGCAAGAGCAAGCGACGAAGCTGACCCAAGTCGTCAGTGTCTTCAAGATCAACAGCGTCGGCAGTCAAAACACAGCAAGCTACAGCAAACCAGCGGCCTCCAAAGCGGTCGTACGTGCCGCAGCAGCTCAGGCCCCAAAATCGGCAACCGCATACAAACGCCGGGCATTAGCAGCAAACAAGGTGACCGAGCAGACCACGGCATCTGCTAGCAGAGCCGATGAATGGGAAGAGTTTTAAGGAAAGCCGTAGAGCGATGAAATATACTGCAGGTAAGTATATTTTAATTATCCATATAATATTTGGACAATTAGCTGGTTTTTAAAAAAATAATGGGGAGTATGTAGATTGATGTGTAGTGAACGAAGTGACATCCATCTATATTTTCCCTTGTTGATCTGTAGGACTGGCCAAAACTGCCGCAGCCTCGGTGTAGCCCCTAAATTACTATCCCGATCGCCACGCTTTGCAGGAACAATTTTGCGTAAGTCCTGATCCTGTCATCGCTCTCAGTCTTCGAATCCGATGCAGATAAAGCCGGAGCTAACTAAAACGCCTGTTCTAAAGTCAGCTTCACGCTGCTCAAGCCGGAGGTTGTCGTCGATAACTGGCGTCCGCTTTGGCTGTCCTGATAGTTTTCGACATCGAGTTTGTTTTGCGGGAATAAGTTGGTCAGCGAGAGTCGTAGCTGCGTCTGTTTTGCCAGACTCCAGACCGCATAATAATCCAGCGTGCGCAAGTTGCCCGTAAAGCCGCTCAGGGTTTGCGAGGTACGGATGTGGCCGCCACGTTGATAGCCCAGATTACCACCTAAGGTGAGTTGCTGATCCCACTTGTAATCCATTGCCAGATTGGCGCTGAGCGGGGTTTGCTGATCTAGCCGATTGTCTGGACCGGGAATTTGATCAACGCTAGACCAGTTGCGGTTTACATTGGCGCGCAGTTCAATCGCGGGCGCCTTGCTCATCACACTTTGCAGTGGTAATTTAAGTTCCAGTTCTATGCCATGCACTTGTGCTTTGCCGCTATTGGTGGGGATGCTGGTCCAGACGCCATTTTGTTGCGATACTTTGTCCAGAATCACATCATCAATCTTGCGTACAAACACGTTGGCACTGAACAAACCGCCTTGCCCAAAATACTGTTCAAACGTCGCATCCAGTCCCCATGCCAGTTCTGGGCGTAGTTGCGGATTGCCTTGGTTGTCTGGATTGACCGCGCTGTTATTATTGTCGACGGTGTAGCGACGTGGAATCAGATTAGTGGTGGTCGGCGCTTTATACGTACGCGTGAGTGCCAGCCTGAATTGCTGTGTTTGCTTAGGATTAGTGGGGTCGCCATCGAGCTTCCATACGCTTTGCAATAGCGGGCTTAAGACGCTGGATTGGTTGTGCACTGGACTCAACACATTGCCATCAGTGGTCGTTTGCAAACCTTCCCAGCGCAAGCCCAGTGAAGCACTGAGTTGATTACTGATATCCCATTCATCTTGCGCAAACAAGGCAAGTCGTTTGACCTTGGATTGGTAGGCTTCGTTACTATCGGCAGCGTCATTGCCTAGCCCGTCGCTGATATGTTCAATCCGGTTTTCGTCGCGGCGTATCAGGCTGCCATCCCAGCCCAGCACCAAGGCATGTTTATCGATGTAGGGTGCGGTGTATTTGCCGCTGAAAGTCGCAGTCTGGTCGTTAACGCCTGACACCACCTGATGCCGTTCTAACAAAGTCTGCGCTAAGGACATGCCATCAAAATTAAAATAGGTATGGCGGTGGCTCAGGTTAACGCCTAAGGTCATTTCTATCTTGGCGCTATCCGATAACTTGCGTCGCCAGTTCAGATCGCTGCGTAAGGCATTGGTATAAGCATCCCAACTGCCGACGTTATTGGGGAAATCGGATAGCGTATTGAGTACGCTGGTCTCATGCCGATCTTTGACATTGTTGATGCGGCTGCTGGTCAAAAAGCTTTGTGATGTGAGTGTGTCGTCGTCAGAAAACGTCCAGATCAGCCTTGGTGCAAAGGTCAATTCATCTTTCGTAAAACGTTCTTCTAGCTGGGCATGTCGTAGTAAATTGATGTTGCCGTTTTGATCGGTACCGACCTCATCCTGGGTCGAGGGTGTAATTCGCTGTTGACGTTGCAGCGCGCCGGCGATGGTGTATGCCAGAGGGCCATTACGATCGGCGATTTGCAATGAGATGTTCGGTGAGATTTTGCCATTGCTCTTACTGCCAGTATCAGCAACGCCAATCTTCAGATCATGCTGCGGCTTTTTGACATTGTTTTTCAGGATGATATTAATCGTCCCCGCAATCGCCTGCGTGCTGTATTCCGCTGTCGCGCTGCGCAAAACTTCGATTCGTTCAATCAAATCCGGCGCAATGCTGTCCACCAGAAAACCTTGCGGCGTTGGCTCGCCATTGAGCAAAATTTGGGTGTAGCCATTGCCTAAGCCGCGCATTTGTAGCGCGCCAGTACTGCTAAAGCCCAGGCCCGGCACCCGTTTTAAAACATCACTCAGGTTGCTGTCGCCGTAGCGGGCGATGTCTTCTTGATTGATGATGGCTTTGCTGGCGGTTGCCTGTTTGCGTTCATCCAATACGATGCTGACGCCGCGCACCTCGACACTTTGTGCCTGGTCTTTGCCGACTGACGGAGTGACCGTATTTTCAGCCGCCTGAGCGGCAACAATTGCCGAGGACGTCAGCGCGCAAAGCGTCAGACTAGAAATAGTAAACTTGGGCGTAGTCGGTGTAGACACAGTGAGCTTAGAGGTAACGAACGAAAATATAGAAGACATGCGCAGACAAATAGGATTGACGAGAGATGCGGCACTATAGCTAAAAAGTGTGTACTAGTGTCAAAAGAAAGTAGTGATACAGGTAGCTTTGAATGATTTTGATATAAACTTAAAATGACTTTTAAAGGGTGCGAATAGCACCAAACCAATGGCTCAAGTTTAGATCCGGTTTACATAATGGATATCTAGGTGAAAGGTGGATATGGGTAACTCGTTTAGTTTGCACTGTGATGTGAGAAGAAAATTACTCACGTTGGCCTTACTCTCGCTGCCACCTATGGCGTGGAGTGTAGCAACTACCGAGAAGCGCAAAGTTGTCATTCTGTTAGGTGAGACTTATGCTGAAAATTACGCAGAGATGTTCATCAACGATGCTTATAACAGCATACTTAAATATGTAGAACAAGATTTAAACATCAGCTTCGATCCCTATCATTATCCCTGGAAGCGATTATTGCAAAGACTGGCCGAGGGAGATGGTTTGGCCTTTGGATTGTCGAAAACAAAGGAACGCATGCAGACTTTGCGCTTTTCCGATGTTGCGTTTAGCCACCACATCTGGATTGTGACTCGAAGTGATATGACTTTTCCGTATGCGAATATTGCTGACTTAAAAAACAAATCAGTTGGTATTGTACGCGGCGCTAGCTACGGCGAAGAATTTGATAGTTATAAAAATAAGCTGGTCAGCACCGATGAAAGTCTTGTTTCGGTACCTTCGCGTTTAAAAAAATTATTAACGAAAAGAACGGATGTCATGCTGATCGATCATCCTAGTTCCGATCCCGCTAAGGTGGAAGCGCTGATCAACTCGACCATGACAGAGGTGGCGGCTGATACACCGATGCCAGCAGGTATCACGTTTAAAGTGCTTAGCAAACCGCTGACGATTGACTATATTCATTTTGCCATTCTGGCGGAAAAAGACGATGGCATCATCGATAAAATCAATACTGCATTAAGGCGAGCCAAGCACTTGGGAGCCTTGCCTTTTGTCGAACCGGATAAATAGTTATCATTGCTACGGCGCGTTGCGTGGCTGTTAATAGTCACGATGGCTTAACATCAAACATCAAGACCTCTCACCACAGAGACACAAAGGCACAGACGCACACAGAAAATTAGGAGACCAGCGAAATCCTGCCTTTCTCTGTCTTTGTTCTTCCTCTGTGCCTCTGTGGTGAGGAGTTTTGTTTTTTGCGCAAGTCCAATTATACTCCCTGATAGTATTTTTAATTGTCCATATAAGCATTGGGTAATAAGGCTATTTTTCAAAAAATCAGGGGGAGTATATTTTTTCTTGAATCTGTTGCCAACTAAAACTAGTTGTTCTGTGCATTGATTTTAGGGGTAATCGAAAAATCCCAGTTGATATTGGATTACCCCGCCGTCGCACCGCTAATAATCCCGCCGCCCAGACAAACGTCGCCGTCGTATAGCACGGCGGATTGTCCCGGCGTGACTGCCCATTGCGCCACATCAAAATGCAAGGCAAAACGATCGCTGTCCGCTTGCAGCGTGCAGGCAATATCGGCCTGACGATAACGGGTTTTTGCCGACAGCTGAGTTTGCGCCGGTGCATGTCCGGCGATCCAGCTATTTTGTCCTGCCTCTAACGCCGACGATAACAGCCATGGGTGATCATGACCCTGAACGACGTACAAAGTATTGGCAACGATATCTTTCTTTGCGACATACCAGGCGTCGCTACTGCCATCCGCATTTTGATGTGACTTGATGCCGCCGATGCCGATGCCTTTGCGTTGTCCCAAGGTATAAAAACTCAGACCGACGTGTTTGCCGACAAGCTCGCCTTCAGGTGTTTTCATATCGCCTGGTTGATAAGACAAATAGCGGTTTAAAAATTCGCGGAAAGGCCGTTCACCGATAAAACAGATGCCGGTGGAATCTTTTTTCTTTGCATTGGGCAGCTGGATTTGTTCTGCGATTTTGCGGACTTCGGTCTTTTGAATTTCGCCCAGCGGGAACAGGGTCTTGCACAATTGCGCTTGATTCAGGCGGTGTAAAAAATAGCTTTGATCTTTGCTGGCATCGAGTGCTTTGAGTAATTGAAATTCACCATTCACCTCACGCACGCGGGCGTAATGGCCGGTGGCGATGTAATCTGCCCCCAGCTTCATGGCGTGATCGAGAAAGGCTTTGAATTTGATCTCGGCATTGCAGAGCACGTCTGGGTTGGGTGTGCGACCAGCCTGGTATTCACGCAAAAATTCTGCAAAGACGCGGTCTTTGTATTCGACCGCAAAGTTGACTGCTTCAATATCCACACCTACGACATCGGCGACGCTGACGGCATCAATCCAATCCTCGCGGGTGGAGCAGTATTCGGAGTCGTCATCGTCTTCCCAGTTTTTCATAAACAGACCGATGACTTCGTAGCCTTGCTGTTTGAGCAGCCAAGCGGACACCGATGAATCTACACCGCCAGACATACCAATTACTACGCGTTTCTTTGCCATACTTGTTGTTCTCTCTTTTTCCTGACCTTACTTACTTTGTGCTGCGCTTACTTTTTTTACTTGACTGGACTTGTCACCAATGCAGACGGATGCGTAAACAGTAGCGACAACGGTGCACTTTGGCCTGCCAGATAGTCATTGACGCATTGCAACACCAGGGGACTGCGGTGACGCTCTTGTGATGTCAACAGCTCAGCATGTGTCATCCACACGGTACGCAAAATACCGTGATCGAGTTCACGCTGATGTACTTGCCCTAACTCACCACTAAAGGCAAATCGCAGGTAGGTAACTTGCTCACCAGTGACGGGCGACACATAGCGTGACAGATAAGATCCGATCAGCGCCGTGGGTGTGAAATCGTGCGCGGTTTCTTCCAGCGTTTCGCGAGTGACTGCCTGTTGCAGCGTTTCGTCAGGATCAAGATGACCGGCAGGCTGGTTGATCCGCACGCCGTCGTCAGTCTCTTCTTCGATCATTAAAAATTGCAGATGTTGGTCGTGTTGGCGAGTGATAACGGCCGCAACGGTGACCGAGGGTTTCCAGACTGTAGACATAGCGCCTCTTTCTATAAGTTCGCTATTTTACTTTGCGATCAGATATTGTGTGGCAAACCAGCAAATCTGAAGGTGAATTAGCTAATACGAATTTTGTCTATAGCAGTCTGATTTTGCTTAAATTTGAACCCGATTTTCATCAGGAGTAGTCAATTTATTTTGTGCGATTCTCCCGCAAAGGCTTATAGCGCGTGGTTTTTCATGCTAGTGTATCGGACGCAATTTGCACGGCAATGGTGCAGCCACAAGCAGCATTTTTAGCGAAAAGACAAAAAAAGAACGGTAATGCCACACAACATTTTGCGTGTAAGATCGTTGTCGAATACGAAAGAATACTAAATTCGGGTGACGGCGCTGACGATGCTTCCAGCTTTCTTGAGGAGTTTTCTTAAGTAGCAAATTGGCGCCATCGTTTCATCAGCGTGTGCCCGGTCAGAATTTAAAACAAGCAAATCAAGGAGTAACCTATGAGAATCGGCATCCCCGCCGAATCACGGCCGGGTGAGACGCGTGTAGCGGCGACCCCAGAGACCATCAAAAAATATGTAGCTGCAAAACATCAGGTCATCGTGCAATCTGGCGCCGGTATCGCCGCCAGTATTACTGATGAGGCGTATCAGGCAGCAGGTGCGCAAATCGGCACTGCGTCTGAGACATTTGGTGCAGAGCTGGTGTTAAAAGTCAGAGCACCAGATGCAGATGAGCGTGCATTGATCAAATCGGGCACGACGCTAGTTGGCATGCTCAATCCATTTGATGCAGAGAACATTGCCGCCATGGCAGCGCATGGTATTTCCGCATTCGCGCTCGAAGCTGCACCACGTATCACCCGTGCGCAGTCTCTGGACGTATTGTCATCCCAGGCAAATATTGCCGGCTATAAAGCAGTAATGCTGGCGGCAAATACATATCAGCGCTTTATGCCGATGTTAATGACCGCTGCAGGCACGGTCAAAGCTGCCCGGGTTTTGATCATGGGCGTGGGCGTAGCCGGTTTGCAAGCGATTGCAACAGCCAAGCGTTTGGGCGCTGTGATTGAAGCGTCGGATGTACGTCCGCCAGTGAAAGAGCAAGTCGAATCGCTGGGCGCTAAGTTTATCGACGTCCCATACGAGACCGATGAAGAGCGAGAAATCGCCAAAGGTGTTGGCGGCTATGCTCGTCCTATGCCAGCGTCTTGGATGGAGCGACAGGCGGCTCTGGTGCACGAACGCGCCAAACAAGCGGACATCATCATCACCACGGCACTGATCCCAGGACGTAAAGCACCGACGCTGATTTCAGAAGAAACTGTCAAGGCGATGAAGCCTGGTTCAGTGATTGTGGATATGGCAGTAGAGCAGGGCGGCAATTGTCCTTTATCAGAATTAAATAAGACAGTGACGAAATACGGCGTGCATATTATTGGCGAGCCGAATCTGGCAACGTTGGTGGCTGCTGATGCGTCTGCTTTGTATGCGCGCAACGTATTGGATTTTCTGAAATTGATTATCGATAAAGACGCTGCTTTAGCGATTAATAAAGAAGACGAGATTGTGGTCGCTACGCTGATGTGCGCTGGCGGTGAAGTTTTAAGGAAATAAGGATAAATAATCCTGAGCTAGTAGCCAGGATTTTTAGTCAATGTAATTGAAAGAAGAATGACAATGCAAAGAAACATGCTCCGCGCCAAAATTCATCGCGCATCTGTGACCCAGTGCGATCTCCACTACGAAGGTTCGTGTGGCATCGATGAAAATCTGCTCGACGCTGCTGATATCAAAGAGCACGAACAGATAGAACTCTACAACGTCAACAATGGTGAACGGTTCTCCACATATGTGATTAAAGGCAAACGTGGTAGCGGCGAAATCTCCTTGAATGGCGCAGCAGCGCGTCGGGTACAACTGGGCGACTTGATGATTATCTGTACCTATGCACCGATGACGGACGAGGAATCCAGTAGCTTTAAACCGAAAGTGATTTTTGTCGACGGGAAGAATCAAATTACCAGTCTTAAGGCGTATTAAGAAAGTTATTTAAATAAGACGGTATTAACCATATCAAGTTTTTTTCGACAGTTTGCTTTGCATGTCTCACCCTAAATAAAGAAGAGAGGACATCATGGAAGTTAGTCACACCCTTACCAACCTGATCATTTTTGTACTGGCAATTTATGTCGGTTACCACGTGGTCTGGACAGTTACGCCTGCTTTGCATACGCCTTTGATGGCAGTCACGAATGCAATCTCAGCCATTATCATCGTCGGTGCCATGTTGGCAGCAGGTTTGACGGAAGGTCTATTAGCCCAGGTCATGGGCACGGTCGCGGTTGCCCTTGCCGCGGTCAATGTGTTTGGTGGATTTTTAGTTACCCAGCGCATGCTGGAAATGTTCAAGAAAAAAGAGCCTAAAGTGACTCCTGATGCAGCTAAGGAGCACAAATAATGAGTATGAATCTGGTCACGATGTTGTACCTGATCGCCTCGGTATGCTTTATTCAGGCGCTTAAAGGTTTGTCGCATCCATCGACTGCAAGACGCGGTAACAGCTTCGGCATGATTGGTATGGCAATCGCGGTAGTGACGACGATTGCTTTGATCGTAAAGCTGAAAAATGAAGCCGCTGGCTCGGGTCTTGGCTATGGATTGGTGATATTCGGTGTCGTCGTCGGCGGCGGTATTGGCGCCACGCTGGCTAAGCGAGTAGAGATGACCAAGATGCCAGAGCTGGTAGCAGCGATGCATTCATTGATCGGTCTTGCAGCAGTGTGTATTGCCGTATCTGTAGTTGCCGAGCCCTGGATTTTTAATATCACGGCACGCTATGATGCGATCCCTTTCGGTAATCGTCTGGAATTATTTATCGGTACTTTTGTCGGTGCAATTACCTTCTCGGGTTCTGTGATTGCGTTTGGTAAATTGTCTGGTAAATATAAATTCCGTCTGTTTCAAGGCGCACCTGTCAGCTTTCAGGGGCAACACTTTCTAAACCTGATACTGGCAATTTTTATGGTCGGTCTAGGTTTGATTTTTTGCTTCGCACCGGGCACTGCGCCTGCTTGGATTCCCTTTGTTTTGATGACAGCGATTGCTTTTATTTTGGGTGTGTTGATCATCATCCCTATCGGTGGCGCGGACATGCCAGTTGTGGTGTCTATGCTGAATAGCTATTCTGGCTGGGCAGCGGCGGGTATTGGTTTTTCACTCAATAACTCGATGCTGATTATTGCTGGTTCGCTGGTCGGATCTTCCGGTGCGATCTTGTCTTACATTATGTGTAAAGCGATGAACCGCTCTTTCTTCAATGTGCTGTTAGGCGGCTTTGGTGGTGCACCGACCGAGGCTGCGGTTGGCGGCCAGGCGCAACGTAATGTGAAATCCGGCTCTGCTGATGACGTCGCTTTTCTGCTAGGTAATGCAGAGACAGTGATCATTGTGCCAGGTTATGGTTTAGCAGTTGCCCGTGCTCAGCATTCATTAAAAGAGCTGACCGAGAAGCTCACGCATAAAGGTATTTCTGTCAAATACGCGATTCATCCTGTAGCTGGTCGTATGCCAGGACATATGAACGTATTACTGGCAGAAGCCGAAGTGCCTTATGACCAAGTGTTTGAGATGGAAGACATCAATAATGAATTCAGTCAGGCCGATGTGGTATTGGTCTTAGGGGCAAATGACGTTGTTAATCCAGCGGCCAAAGACCCTAAATCACCGATCGCCGGAATGCCAATTCTGGAAGCCTATAAAGCTAAAACAGTCATCGTGAATAAGCGTTCAATGGCATCGGGTTATGCCGGTCTGGACAATGAATTGTTTTACATGGATAAGACGATGATGGTGTTTGGCGATGCGAAGAAAGTGATTGAAGATATGGTCAAGGCAATCGAGTAATTAGATTGAATCGATGCAATCGATAATACAAAAAGCCACATAATGATTGATGTGGCTTTTTGTTTGCATCTATTAAACCCAGATTTTCCATTAGACCGCTACTACTTCGCAAAAAACGCAGAGGACATGCGGTGTTCAGCGAGATAGCACGACCGCGATTTGAGTGCGAGCGCTACAGCGACAATTGCACCTTTGGCGAACTGCCTGGCGTTGTTGCTCCTCCTAGCAAGATGCAGCTTGCGTCGTCGTCGCGTCTAGCCAGTCAGTTCGCCAAAGGCACACTTGTCGCTGTTCCAATGGAAAATCTGGGTTCAAATCACCGCATCAATTTGAATTGTTTTCAAAATTAAGAGGAAGATATTTTTTAGTACAAACTAGCGCTTTTCTGTTGGCGACAAGACTGTAGGAACAACATCAGGAACAGCAGCAGGAACAGCAGCAGGAACAGCAGCAGGAACAGCAGCAGGAACGGCGGCGGCACTTGCCGTCTTGCTTGATATTTTGATTTTTGGTGGGACTTTACTTGCTGCAGAGTCTGATTTTTTATTGTCTGGTAACCGCTTTATCTTTTGCGTTGTCG
This sequence comes from Undibacterium sp. 5I1, assembly GCF_034314085.1. NCBI lineage: Bacteria > Pseudomonadati > Pseudomonadota > Betaproteobacteria > Burkholderiales > Oxalobacteraceae > Undibacterium > Undibacterium sp. 5I1. The sequence goes on along the minus strand of NZ_JAVIWI010000001.1, from coordinate 2,517,182 downwards.
ATGGCATATTAATGATTTCCTCGGTATCACGATTTACCGATTCACTCAGCGCAACCGGTCTCGAGGGTGCCGTTTGGACAGCTAGTTTAGAATTATTTCCGTCATTTTTTTCAAGTGTTGCTGATCTGGGTGGTACAGGGACGATCATCACCAAGCTGGTAATACCAGCGATTAAGACAACGGTGGTAACGACGAGTAGTTGAATAGTACTGCGCTTTTTTTTATTTTTTTGTCTTTCCTGATCCGCATTATTCACCACGGTAAATGTTGTGCCAAGCGTTGTGTTATGTTGTTCTGCGATTATGCGCTTGGCTTTTTCTCGATATAAATACCGATTTAAATCACCTGCCAAATCTGACGCCCGCGCATAGCGATCAGCCGGTTTTTTAGCCAGTGCTCTAGCAGCAATACGAGCCAGCCGGAGCGGTACATCCGAGCGAATCTCTTGGGGCGGAATAGCCGGGGAACGCGTAATTGCTTTTCGCAATTGCTTGTTATCTTCACCTTTAAATGGTAGCTCGCCACAAAGTAACTGGTATAGCACCACACCCAATGAAAAAATATCGGTTCGCGCATCAACTGCCTTGCCTTTAATTTGTTCTGGCGACTGATAATTGATTGCCGCAAATTGCGGGCTCGACGGATGAGTCTCGACGCTTACCAAGTCATTGCTTAACTGTTCAGCAGTATTGTCACTTAGATCACCGCTGATATTAAAGGCATTATTGGTATTGTTGGTGTTGCGAGTGTCGGCATTAATAACGCTATTGGCGTAACTGATGTCACTATTAAGATCACTATCCTGATGCTTAGGCAGTTCTTCGCTGATGCCAGTTTGTGATGACTGATCCGGAGAATTAGACATCCCAAAATCAATTAATTTTGGTATTAAATTCTCAGTGATAAAAATACTGGCTGGCTTGATGCCTCGATGTATAACATCTTGCTCATGTGCATAATCCAAGGCAGTTGCAACGCGCGCGATTAGTTCCGCGATTTGTTTGTAGGTAAATTGATGCCCGCTATTGAATAAATCGCTTAATGCATTGCCCTCTAAATATTCCATCACGAAATAGAGGACATCATTCGATTTGTCAGCATCATAGACTGTTACGATATTTGGGTGATTTAATCGGCCTGCTTCTTGAATCCACTGTTTTTCGAATAATTGTCGTTGATCGTCAGACAAATGCGAATGAAGAGTTTTGATCACAACTTGACGCTCTATCAGCGGGTCATGAAACAGTGCGGTAACGGTAACCGAGCCTCGTCCTATCTCATTAATATATACATAACGTCCTATAGGTCGGTTGGGCACAAAGGTCGGATTTGTCAGGGGTAGGGCGGGGATATCGTCGGTCATGACGAAGCATAACGCCAAAACATCTTTGTTTCTACACGCCAGACGATTTATGCAGTGTTTCTGTGGCGCAAATAATAATTCTCAGGACTTACGCAAAACCGACCCAGCTGCGTTGCAGCGTCGTATCTTAGAAACTGAGATATTAAGGTAGTAAATTACTATGGTCGTGGTTACGCTTTGCCGCGACAATTTTGCACAAGCCCAAAATCTACTTGCGTTCGTTTATAAAATACAGAAGCCACACGATGTTTTGTGTGGCTTCTGTATTTTGCTTCTTTATAAAGGTTTTCTATTAATTTTAGGACTTCACCGCTAATCTCAAGGTTTTACTTAGCTAATTACACACAGACTACATTCGTACTAAAGTCGATTTGCCAAACAAACTCTCAATCAAATCTACCGCCAGAACTGCAGTTTGATTGCGGATATCGAGTGCCGGATTGAGTTCTACTAAATCGAGTGACGCGAGGCGACCGCTGTCTGCGATCATTTCCATACAGAGCTGGGCTTCGCGGTAAGTCGGGCCGCCTAATACGGCTGTTCCTACGCCTGGGGCGATATCTGGATCTAAGCAATCCATGTCGAAACTGACGTGCAAATGCGTGTTGTCATCCAATCCTTCCAGCGCACTTTTCATCACGCTGCGCATGCCATGCTCATCGATATAGCGCATGTCAAACACTTGCATGCCCATCTCGTGAATGAATTTTTTCTCACCTGCATCAACGCTACGGATACCGATTAAGCGGATTTCGTCAGGACTCATTGCTGGTGAGTGATCTGCATAGTGCGTCAGCGATTCTGGGCCATGCCCCATCAGGCATGCGACTGGCATGCCGTGGATATTTCCTGTTGGGCTGATGGTAGAGAGATTGCTGTCGGCATGGGCATCAAACCACAATACCCGTAATTTTTTTCCATTCTTTTTGCAATGATTGGCAATCGCACTGATGGAGCCGATGGCAAGGCAATGATCACCGCCCAACATCATGGGCATCTGACCATCAGTCAATGCTTGGCTGACTGCGTCATAGACTGCCTGATTCCAGTCAATCGCTTCTTTCAAATGACGTAATCCGTTGACTGGTGCCTGCCAGGGATTGGCTGGCCCATGCAAATTGCCGTGATCAATTACCTTTAATTGGCGCGCCTCCAACGCTTCTACCAAGCCTGCAACGCGCAGCGCGTCTGGCCCCATGCCAGCACCTTTGACGCTTGCTCCGACATCTGTCGGAGCACCAATTAAGGAAATAGTTTTCATTCGTTTGAGTTTGAGTGGTTTGATTTAATATAAATTAGTGAATCGTATTTAGTGCATCTGCCATGTACTTCAGCAAGACCTGATCAGCGGTAATGACTGATATCAGGCACTGACTTAAGCACTAACTTAGGCACTGATCGACACGACATTTTCTGCCATGGCGCGCTGTTGTGCAACTGGTGTCACAGCCATCCCGAACAAGTCTTTTGGGTTCAGCAGTTCTGGGATTAAATCCAAAATCCGCGTGTCCTTTTGCACCACATATTTTTCTAGGTAACGCATGGCAGAAAAATCTTCTAACGCAAAACCGACAGAGTCAAATACAGTCACTTGCTTTTCATTATGGCGACCAGCAATCTGGCCTTCCAGAATCTGCCACAACTCGGTTACCGCGAAATCAGCTGGCATTTGTTGCAGCTCACCTTCGATGCGGGATTGAGGTTCGTACTCCACGACGACGTTGGCGTTTTTCAAAATATCACCATGTAATTCAGTCTTGCCCGGGCAATCGCCGCCAACGGCATTAATGTGAGTGCCTTCGCTGATCATTTCCGGCAGTAAAATCAATGCATTGGTTTTGTCTGCGGTCACGGTAGTAATGATGTCTGCGCCTTTGACTGCTTCTGCTGTCGATGCAGCCCGAATGATACGCAAATTAGGATAGGCGCGCAGATTGTTGATGAGTTTGTCAGTCGCTGCCGGGTCTACGTCGTAGACACGCAATTCCTGTATGCCCAAGATGCAATGGAAAGCGATCGCTTGGAATTCGCTTTGTGCGCCATTACCGATCAAGGCCATGCTGCGGCTGACTGGGCGCGCCATGTATTTGGCTGCTAATACCGAGGTCGCCGCTGTACGGATCGCGGTAGTCAATGTTAATTCGGACAACAACTTAGGATAACCAGTATCGACATCGGCTAGCAAACCAAAAGCGGTAACTGTTAGCAAACCCTCTTGAGTATTTTTTGGATGACCATTCACGTATTTAAATGAATATTGCTTGCCGTCGGAAATCGGCATTAATTCAATAACGCCTACATCTGAGTGGCTGGCGACGCGGGCGCATTTGTCAAACTGGCTCCAGCGTAAATAGTCCTCCTTGATCATGTCAGCTAAACGCGCAATCGCGTCTTCTACACTGACTTTTTTCAAATGGGTTTGCATTTCCTGTGTACCGATGAAGGTAACCATGGTGATCTCCGTTGATTTTTTGGTCTTGCTAATTGGTATTGAATATTGCTGAAATGTTTGCCGCCAATGGCGCCGATATTGCTTTTGTTCTGCTATAAATTGTAGCGGTTTCGGCTGGAAATTAGATTTCTAAATGCGATAAATAAAACGCTATTAATGAAATATAATTTCTATTAAGTCTCAATTCGGCATTTATATTTCGTAATATACTAAATACATAAAATATTTAAATTTTAGGAGATGGCGTGGATAACTATGATCGCAGTATTTTGAAACATCTGCAGGACGATGGCCGGATGAGCAATTTGCAGTTGGCAGAGAACATCCATTTATCCGCCCCGCAGACCCTGCGACGGGTACGGGCATTAGAGGAAAAACGCGTGATTCGCGGTTATGTCGCCCAGGTTTCTGCTGAGGCAATCGGTTTGGGTGTGATCGCGTTTGTGAGTTTGTCGCTGGACAGGGAGCAGTTTCGCAATGTGCGTGAGGTCGAGCGCAATATCATGGCCTTCCCTGACATTATTGAATGCCATACGATTACGGGCGATTTTGATTACATTTTGAAAGTCGTCGCCCCAGACCTGAAAAGCCTGTCGCAGTTTTTAACCGACAGATTGATGCAAGTACCGGGCGTTGCATCTTTGCGCTCCATGATTTGTATGGAAGAGATTAAGCCAGTCAGTAGCTTGCCGATTGCTTAAGGCAATTTCTTAATGCCTATTTCGTAGGCTTCGATAGCGCTCTGCGCGGTTGGCTACCGCGGAAATCAGATCTTCAGGATTAATTGGTTTGTTTAAAAAATCATCGGCACCGGTCGCAATAGCACTTATTTGCTTCTCACGCTCGGTTTCTGAGGATAGAAATACAATTGGTATGTCTACAAAACGATTGTTCTGACGGATGATTTTTGACATCTCTATGCCTGTACACGTTGGCATGTTCAGATCTGTGATAATCAACTCAGGTTTGAACTTTTTGATTGCATCGAGTATTGACGATGGATCATAAATTGACTTCACGTGCATCCCAGCACTGCTCAATACGGCTTCGTAGTATTCAGCTAGGATTTCATCATCATCAACGACAAGAATCCGATATGCCATAACCTCATTTTTTGCAATTTTTTCGTCTAATCTTGTACTCAATGCCTCAATATCCAGAGGTTTGATGAAGTATCCAACAGCGCCTTCTCTGACGGCTGCGAGACGCTCGGTAAAGTTATCTTTGCCGGAGATGTAGATTACAGGGAATGAGGTCAGAGCAGAGTTTGCAAAAGCTAGCTTGGATTCCTGTCCTTTGTTCGAATCAATATCGAGTACTAAAGCATGTGGAGTACGAATGAGCACCGCCGCGCGTAATTCGTCCAAGTCGCTAAAGTCAATGACCTCGTGGTTATAAATAGCTAAGGATAGTGTTAATTGCTGAGAGGCCTCTTTATCAGCACCAAACACGTAAATCAGACTACTGTGAGCTTCTATATTTGTATCGTCTAAGCGGTAGGTGTCGCTTGAGTTTTCAGTGGTGCAGGAATAATCGTTCATAGCAGATGATCGCAATAAAGTTAAGCGCACATCATATTTGACATGGCAGTGGTGATATTAATTGGCGTGGTCAGCATATAGCAAACGCGTTATCTGAGTAGTTTTCCAAAAATTACATACTTGCAATATCGCCCCATAGATGGCGCATAGTAAATCGAATCGGAACCTGGTCACGGTGTAGCACTTCTCTGATCGATTGCAAACTATGTTGAGTGTCCCGCCTCCCAGGAACGGATAGGGGAGCACCGCGAGGCCCAATTAATGCATGCACATAAGGCGTTGTTGTGCTACTCCCTCGGCCAGTAACTACTCCGATTTCTCCATTTTCCAATCGCACGAAAGTGCCAATTGGATAGGTACCAAGCTCACGTATGAAAGCCGTTACTAGCGCTATATCAATTTTGCCTTTACCTTCTATCAGAATATCGCGCAAAGCAGCATTTGGTAGTAAAGATTTGCGATAGCTGCGGGAAAATACCCTGGCACCATATCTATCAGCGATCGAAATGATTTTTGCATTAAGGGGAATATCATTGGCCGATTTTTTCCCAGGATAGCCACTGCCATCTTCATTTTCATGATGATATAAAATCCAGTAGAGCCAGTCCTCGTCATTAATGCCCGCGCTGCGCAATTGTCTTACCGTAGCTTCGGGATGTTGTTGGATAAAATCTTGTTCTTCAGGTGTCAGGCTCTCATTCTTTCCTTGTAGTTTTTCTTGCTGTCTGAGCATGCTGAGGTTCATAGTTAATGCCGCCGCGGTGAGCCTAATTATTTCTTCAGGTGGTTTTTTTAATGCTCGGGCAACAAGGATAGCCACTACGGCTGTATCAACGCAATGCCTAGTCGCATAGGTATCGTCTTGATTAAGTAAGATACAGCCGAGAGCCACTTCTTGATTCATTGATACAGCCGTTGCGACCTGTTTTCCTAGCGCGAGAAATTGCTCTTGTGCGTTGGGTTCGCTGGCTATGTTGTAAGAAATTCTGCGTAGTTCGGTGCGAGATGTATTAATCATCCGCACGACGGAGGGCAGTTCTATTTGTTTTTCTGCTTGCCTCTTATCACGTATCGCTTTATCAGATTTTTCCACATCTGCAAACAAGCCGCGCTCGATCAGTGCCGAGACCTGATTCACATTAGAAACTACAAATCCCTTGCGAAGTAATAAGCTACCATCTCCACCATAAACGTCCCATTGCAACGGTTGGCCTATAACAATGTCGGAAACGGCGATACGTCTTGAAGATATGGACTTACCTCAGTCAAATTGATATTGATCAAGCGAGTTAGCTTTACTTGAGCTAAAGTGATTTTTTTAACACATAAAAATGTTTGCAAAAATCGAAGATGTTAGCGTCTTCATCGATATTAATTTTGAGACGTACGCAACATTACTCATACTTGAGTGACAAGCTAATCAACATTGGTCGCTATATTCTGATTACTCACTAACGCCTTTGTTAATTATCGTAGCAGAAAACATGCTGAACGCCATTGCTTTTAAAAGAGTCAGGTAAGCGTCCAACGCTACCATCTATGAACAGCAAATAATTTCATGCACTGTCCAGACTGGATCATTTTGGAGAGCAAAGTATGTCAAGAATCAAATCCATCCTAATCCGCGCAGATTGGCTGCAACATGTTAGTACCTGGCGCGCATCAGGGCTGACGCAAGCAGCGTATTGTCGTGAGCGCAAATTAAATGCCACCACATTCAACGGCTGGATTATGCGTGGCCGAAAGGAGTTACCAGCAACAGCACCCCTGATCACTGTTCCGATTGTAATTCAACCCAGCACGCCAGCAGCATCGACTCTGCCGATCGTCTTGCAACATGGATCTGGATGGCAGCTTGTGCTACCTGCGGATGTGCAGATTACCTGGCTAGCTCGATTATTCAATGAATTAGCATGATCGCACCAGGTCAAATTTGTTGCGTGATTGAACCAGTCGATATGCGCCGTGGCCTAGAGAGTTTATCGCAATGGATACAAACTAGTTTAGGTACCACGCCATGCGATGGCACCGCCTATGCATTTTGCAATCGTCCTAAAACACGATTAAAACTGTTAATCTGGGATGGCACTGGCGTGTGGTGCTGTCAGCGCCGATTACACCGTGGTGCGTTTGTTTGGCCCAGCAACGATGATCGATGCTGGGTGATTACGCAAGCACAATGGGATTGGCTCATCAAAGGTGTCGACTGGCATCGCCTGACGGCACAGGCACCAACGCACTGGCAAGTGTGAATCTTTAATACGTTCAAAAAAATAGCGAAACACCATTCTTTTTGGTTGTAAACATGGGCGAGTCTATGTAAACTTCCAGCATGGATCTCGCTACCGCACTCGCTCAGTTTAATCCGCACACCACGTCACCAGAACAGTTGGCGATACAGGTTGCCGCCTGGGCAGAACAAGCGCACAAGGATGCTAGTAAAATCGCCCAACACGATGCAGAAATACACCGTAAAGTCACTAAAATTGCCGCTCTCACGTTAGAGCTGGCGTACCACAAGCGGATCAAATTTTGCAGCACCTCCGAAGCCTTCACTGCACAGCAACGGGATTTATTCGATGAGACACAAGAAACCGATCTTAATGCCATGCAGGCCGAACTGGAGCAACTCTCCTCTGCACCCCGCGTAAAAACGAAACCAACCGGGCGCAAGCCACTGCCGGCAGAATTGCCACGCATCGAACATCGGCACGAACCAGAATCGTGCAACTGCGGTCAATGTGGCAATGTGCTGGTGCAGATCAGTGAAGATATCAGTGAACAACTCGATGTCGAACCAGCGCGTTTCTTTGTGCATCGCCATATCCGTCCGCAATACGCCTGCCGCGCTTGCGAAACGGTTACCGCAGCCGCCATTCCTCCGGCCATCATCGACGGCGGGCTAGCCGCGCCCGGTTTGCATGCGTGGGTCGTTATCCAAAAATACTTAGATCATTTGCCGCTGTATCGTATCGAACAAATCAGCGCCCGTCATGGTGCGGGGATTTCTCGATCGACGCTGGCTGAATGGATCGGACGTATCGGGGTCGCTTTGCAACCGCTGGTAGATCGATTGACCGAATTACTCAAAGAACGCAGCGTCCTGCATGCCGACGAAACACCGGTGCAACAATTAGATCCCGGCAAAGGTAAAACCAAACGCGCTTACTTGTGGGCGTATCGAAGTAATAGTCTCGACGAAGGTCCGCCGATCATCGTGTTTGAGTTTCAGCTTGGGCGCAGTGGCAGCCATGCGCGCACTTTCCTCGCCGATTGGCAAGGACACCTGATGGTCGATGACTACGCGGGCTATAAAGCCATGTTTGGTCAGGGCATCACTGAGCTCGCTTGCCTGGCGCATGCGCGACGTAAATTCTTTGATTTGCATGCGGCCAATCAACACCCAACGGCCGCCGAAGCGCTGGGCCGAATAGCCGAGCTGTATCACATTGAGAGCGCGGCCAAAGATTACTCGATTGAACAACGCGCACGGTACCGCCAAGAACAAGCCTTGCCGAGATTGGAAGCGATGCATGCGTGGTTACTGCTGACGCGTCAAAAGACGGCGGATGGCAGCAGTCTGGCCAAAGCCATCGATTACAGCTTCAAGCGCTGGCCGGCGATTATGCGCTATGCCGCCAGTGGCAATCTACCGATTGATAATAATCCGATCGAGAATGCCATCCGTCCTATTGCCATCGGCAAGAAGAACTGGCTGTTTGCCGGATCAGAACGCGCTGGCAAACGGGCTGCTGCCATTCAAAGTCTACTCGCCACCGCCAAAGCGAATAACATCGAACCGCTTGCCTGGCTTAAAGAAACTTTGGAAAAACTCCCTACCTGTAAAAATAATCGTATTGATGAATTGTTGCCGCTGCGGGCAAAATCGGTTGTTTGCTGATCGTCTAGGTGGGACTGTCGGACGCATACAGAGTCAGTTGTTTTAGAGTGGCATCAGACAGAGTTTATTGCTGCCAATGGCGCGTTCGCTAGGGCTAGGTAAGTTTGATGGGTGGATGCGGCTGGTCGATGACGGTGATACAGAGATCGAGGCGTTGACGGTGCAGGGTTTGTAAGCTGGTATTGGTATTGCTTGTTATCGCTGCACCGGAAGAGCGCATGGACGTAACATGCGATTGTTAGATTTGTTAGATTTGTCAGACTTGTCAGACGTAAAAAAACCGTATCAGGCAATGCGTGATACGGCTTTTTATTATTTCAATAATTAAAAAAACTATCTCTTAAATTTCGCTTCAGCAATCCGGTCTGCTACCACGCTAGTCGCCAAACCTTCTGCATCGGCGCGGGCAAATACTTCTGCCAAGGTATCGCCAATACGACGTACATGAGCATCCATACCGTCTTCTGGTGTGTTCAGATATTCGTAGCAGACCTTGATGATGCCACCAGCATTGATGACGAAATCAGGTGCGTACAAAATCCCTTTTTGACGGCAAGCTTCGCCCATGTCGGCGGTGGCTAACTGGTTGTTGGCAGCGCCAGCAACGATCGTTGCTTTCAGGCGTGACAGCGTGTCTGGATTTAAAGTCGCACCCAATGCGCAAGGGGCGTAGATATCGGCCTGCACATCGTAGATCGCGTCGATGCCGACGATTTCTGCGCCTAATTCTTCCTGAGCGCGATGCAATGCCGCCTGATCGATATCTGCCACGATCAGTTTAGCGCCAGCTTCATGCAGGCGACGGGCGTAGTCGTAACCGACATGACCCAGACCTTGCAAAGCGACGACCAGGCCTTCCATGCTGTCGCGTTTCAGTTGATGTTTGACGGCAGCTTGCGCACCGACGAAACAGCCCAGAGCAGTAAATGGTGACGGATCGCCACGGTCACCCAAGCCTGCAACGAACTTGGTTTTTTTAGCGACGTTTGCCATATCGGCTGGGCTAGTGCCCACATCTTCTGCTGTGACATAGCGGCCGCCAAGGCGCTCAAGGGCTTCGCCCAAGGCTTCAAACAGGGCAGGGGTTTTGTCTGCTTTTGGATTGCCGATGATGACGCTTTTGCCGCCGCCGATAGGCAAGCCAGCAACCGCGTTTTTATACGTCATGCCGCGTGACAGACGCAATACGTCATTAATGGCCGCGGCTTCGTTGTCGTAGTTCCACATACGGCAACCGCCCATCGCAGGGCCTAAATTCGTGTTGTGAACCGCGATAATGGCGCGCAGGCCAGATTTGGGTTCAGATGCAAAAACCACTTGTTCGTGGTCATCAAAGTTGAGTTCGTTAAATACAAAAGCGGTCATGCTTATGGCTCCGCGCGGTTATGCATCGCTCATTCCGATAAGAATGGGGATGGCGTGCCGCAAAAATGGTGATTAAGGAATAAAAAATAAGTACAAAATAAGGGCAAAAATACAGCATGTCATCGGCGGCTATGTGGTGCTGCCGACAACAAAAGGCAGTGATTGTGTCACGCGGGTGGAAGTATAGGGGATAGGGGGTGTAAACTCAAATTGCTGACGGGCGGCTATTTAGGAATCTTGCTCAAATCCATAAAAAGCATATTCCATCGATGTCGGTCAGGATCACAAAAGCCGCAGCCATATTATCTTGTGTCATGTGTCATCTGCTAAGGATCGCAGGTCGATTATATACAGCAGACGAGCCTAACTGAACCATGTGTTGCCATCAGTGCTGACTGACATTAACTGTGTTCGGCATGGTACAGCAAGGAATAGCGACCTCTTGGTACGCTTGGCTCGTCCTCCAGAATACCAATTTTGTTCATCCCGATTTTCTCCAGTACGCGTATGGACGGCGTGTTGAGTGGCCGGACTAAGGCAGAAACATCTGGAGCATTTAAATCTGCAAATGCGTATCGTAAAGTTTCAGTCGCAAACTCGGTTGCATACCCGTTGCCCCAAGAATCTACCCCGAATCTATAGCCAAGGTTTAAGGTATCTTTATCTCCATACATCTTTAAAGCTAAGCCACCATAGCCAATAATTTTTTCAGGCTGATCAGCGCTTGAGATTGCCCACTGGCCGAACCCATGTTGCTCCCAATGTGTGATCCATGTGGCTAATACGGTTTTAGCCCGGTCAAGATTTGGATATGGTCCGTGCGGGTTGTAAGCATTCGTTCGTGGATCGCCATAAATAGCAAAGAGATTTTCGGCATCGTCTGCATCTGGGCGCCGTAAGAGTAGACGTGATGTTCGCATTGGGTCTGATGTTTGAAGGCTAAAATACTGCGGTGATTGGTTTGAATGTAAATCGACCCAAAAAAGTCAGGGTCGCATTTTGTCTGAAAAACCAGATGGAACACACATCAAATCGCTTATTCTTAAAAAGAGAAGCAAATTGATAAGACAGTTTTAGAGACTAATTTATATTCTATCAATGAAATTTGCAACAATGGAATAATCTCTTAGGTCAGCTTCTATTCTCTGGTAGCTAATCAACATCGTATGGCGGATTTCGCTAGATAAGTTTGGAGGCCCGTCAAATATTAAAAACGGGTTTTAGGTTCGGTAGCGATCAGATCAGAGCACATATCCCAATCTGCTAAACTCCAAAATAGAGCTTGCATTAGCAGCATCAGGTTCCGGTCAGAGCACATATCCCAATCTGCTAAACTTAGGTAACAGTGTCGATGTGCCGTACTACTGTTCCGGTCAGAGCACATATCCCAATCTGCTAAACTTACGCCGCACAAATACGCTTGGGCTTCCCTGTTCCGGTCAGAGCACATATCCCAATCTGCTAAACTGTCAGCCGCGTACTCTTTGCCCTTAATCGTGTTCCGGTCAGAGCACATATCCCAATCTGCTAAACTAGACGCGTCAACATCTCATGCGCTGGTGCTGTTCCGGTCAGAGCACATATCCCAATCTGCTAAACTAAGTTTTCGACAATGGACAATACACATGAGGTTCCGGTCAGAGCACATATCCCAATCTGCTAAACTCAAATCCGTTTCCACATGCCAACCGTCCCGGTTCCGGTCAGAGCACATATCCCAATCTGCTAAACTCAGATGTTGTTCGCCAGGCCTTGCGGCTGGGTTCCGGTCAGAGCACATATCCCAATCTGCTAAACTGCTGCGCATTACCGATCACATGCCCGTATTGTTCCGGTCAGAGCACATATCCCAATCTGCTAAACTCGTACCAGGCTGACCCAGCAAACGCCGTCAGTTCCGGTCAGAGCACATATCCCAATCTGCTAAACTCTGGCCGAAGTGATACAGCTTGATGATGCCGTTCCGGTCAGAGCACATATCCCAATCTGCTAAACTAGCTGGCCTTTTTTTTCAGCCAACGTGAATGTTCCGGTCAGAGCACATATCCCAATCTGCTAAACTGCCATTCCACTTTTTGTGATGCTCGGTTAGGTTCCGGTCAGAGCACATATCCCAATCTGCTAAACTCATTGACGCAGGCATTGATGGCGCGCATCAGTTCCGGTCAGAGCACATATCCCAATCTGCTAAACTAACTAAGGGTAGATCATCCATCGCAAGTGAGTTCCGGTCAGAGCACATATCCCAATCTGCTAAACTCAGTAGTCATAATTCGATGCAAACAGTAGCGTTCCGGTCAGAGCACATATCCCAATCTGCTAAACTTCAGGCCATCGTGATTGGAAGATGTTGGCAGTTCCGGTCAGAGCACATATCCCAATCTGCTAAACTGAGATCAATTAACGTCTACAGCATCCGCCAGTTCCGGTCAGAGCACATATCCCAATCTGCTAAACTGTTTGACTCCAATAAGTTACCCTTTGGCTAGTTCCGGTCAGAGCACATATCCCAATCTGCTAAACTATGCCCCAGCGATGCAGCGACGTTGACGATGTTCCGGTCAGAGCACATATCCCAATCTGCTAAACTTGCACAATTGGTCATAAAAATCATGCGTTCGTTCCGGTCAGAGCACATATCCCAATCTGCTAAACTCATAGACTTCTGAATCAAAGTCTTGTCCGTGTTCCGGTCAGAGCACATATCCCAATCTGCTAAACTTTCCGGCGTGTAGCATCTCGGTAAAAATGGGTTCCGGTCAGAGCACATATCCCAATCTGCTAAACTTAATTCGTTGGCCGATTTTACTCCGGCTCAGTTCCGGTCAGAGCACATATCCCAATCTGCTAAACTTGACAAGTTAGCCGCTGCTCAGTCTGGCCGGTTCCGGTCAGAGCACATATCCCAATCTGCTAAACTCGCAGCTCAGTTTCTCGCTCAGATGCCCAGTTCCGGTCAGAGCACATATCCCAATCTGCTAAACTTGCGATCTCATCATCATGTAACGTTACAAGGTTCCGGTCAGAGCACATATCCCAATCTGCTAAACTAGATTGGACTTTGAAGTACGAACTGCGCGGGTTCCGGTCAGAGCACATATCCCAATCTGCTAAACTGGAAAGCGTTCTTTCAAGTGATTGATTTTCGTTCCGGTCAGAGCACATATCCCAATCTGCTAAACTCTTGAACACAGTGGCGCATGCGAATGCACCGTTCCGGTCAGAGCACATATCCCAATCTGCTAAACTCAAACTTCCCTACGTGTTAAGCGGGTCAAGGTTCCGGTCAGAGCACATATCCCAATCTGCTAAACTCAATTTGCCGATTGCCAAGCCGTTGGATGCGTTCCGGTCAGAGCACATATCCCAATCTGCTAAACTCTAAAAGCGCAGCCAAAACAACGGCCACGCGTTCCGGTCAGAGCACATATCCCAATCTGCTAAACTCGACGCTAATAGCTGGGTGACGGTATTTAAGTTCCGGTCAGAGCACATATCCCAATCTGCTAAACTTTCAATGACATTTTTACGCGCCGCAGTTATGTTCCGGTCAGAGCACATATCCCAATCTGCTAAACTCGTTGTCATACGATCAGGTGGTATCTTTTAGTTCCGGTCAGAGCACATATCCCAATCTGCTAAACTCACTCGTGTTTGAACCTTTACCTTTTGCCGGTTCCGGTCAGAGCACATATCCCAATCTGCTAAACTCGCGGAGCGTATCCAGTATCGAAGACCTTAGTTCCGGTCAGAGCACATATCCCAATCTGCTAAACTTGGTGACGCTGCATTGACGACGTTGATTGCGTTCCGGTCAGAGCACATATCCCAATCTGCTAAACTGTTGGTCAACGACTCCAGCACCAGTCCAGTGTTCCGGTCAGAGCACATATCCCAATCTGCTAAACTTTATGTTCCACAGTTATGTCACTGGCTAATGTTCCGGTCAGAGCACATATCCCAATCTGCTAAACTATCCCATGTTTTATCCACTGCGCGCAAAGGTTCCGGTCAGAGCACATATCCCAATCTGCTAAACTAGTAACACCATAAACCCCTGATTATTCAGGGGTTTATGCTTTTTTGAGGTGGTAAAAACGGGATTTTTCATCAAAATAAGTCGAATTGATCTGGGGATTTATTAGGGGCTTGTTTCGCTTTTCCACGAAAAGTGATGATACGTTCGTATTGTTTGTCCGTAAATTGTAGGATATTCACCTTGCCGCCGCTGGGTAAGTTTTGCTCGACTCGTTTGCAATACGTATCTACTTGAGTTTGGCTAGTACAAAAGCGCATGTATACAGAAAATTGCGACATTTCAAATCCCATATCGAGTAAGGAGTTGCGAAATTCGCTTGCTGCTTTGCGTTCAGATTTTTCTATCACAGGTAAATCAAACATCACTACAATCCACATGATGCGATATCCGGTAAGCATGGCGCATTACTCTTCTTGCAGAGCTGAAGCCAAATTGAGGGGTAAGCCAGGTAAAGGTAAATCCAGTTTATCTTTTTCACCAATAAATATTTGAGCCAACGATGTCGCAAGTTTTTGCGTACAGACAATAACAGGTGTGACACCGACATTTGTTTGCATATCGTCATACATGGTGCGAACTAATGCGCGCTTACTTTCCGGTGTGATAGAACTCTCACCTTGCTTATGCAACTGCCAAACTTTGAGATCAATCATTGGGCGAAATGGCTCCATCAAATCATCGACTAGGCGCATTGCGTTACCTTGATTACTATGATGTAGCCCCATCGTCGGATGCAGACCTGCAGCGACAACAGCACGTGCTGTTGTCGCACGCAACACGGTGTAGCCGTAATTAAGCATCGAGTTTAATCCGCCAGATTGTTGATCACGCCTAAAGTCGTCGCCAAATAGAAGACTCCAATACCGTCGTGCTCCTTGTGCCTCAAAATTGTCTGGATCACCAGAGCGTACTTTGCGTACCAAGGACGATAAAGGAATGCTGGCAACGTTAGCTGCCTCTAACGCTGCCGCTTGTTGTTGGAGTTTTGATTTAACAATATCGGCCCAAAGGCGTTTGATAGTGGGTTGAGATGCCGCTAGCTGCGCATCAAAACGTTTTGCCTGTTGAAAATTGCCTTCGATTGGTAGTAGCATGCCGGCTGCATTGTGATTCGCAGAGCACAGCACAAAAGGTGCGCAGCGTTCCGCTAGAGCGATGATTAAATTATTGGTATAACTCAAACCATGTGCGTTAGCGATGACCGCAGCGATATCGTCTAATGGTATTTGCCCTAGTTCCTTGCGTAGACCTTCAGTATCCTGCACCACCATAAAACCGCGTGATAGGAATAAATGGCGGCGGTCATCAGCTATTTCTACTATGCGGCCTATCATGGAGTTTACTCCTTAAAACCGGGATCACGTAGTTCACCTAGTGGAGATATTTTTACCATTCGTCCTTTTGCTTTTTGTAGAGAGCCTGCAGTTTTTGATATATAACCAAAAGCCTCTTCTTTGCTCCGGTTTCTAGCATCGACATTGGCCTCATTAATACCTGCCATAAAAATTTGTCCATTAGTACTAATGGTTGCAACTCTAGTCGATTGCTGAATGCCGTCTACTTCTAGCCTAACAAAGTCATCTATCATTAACCGCATTACCAACGGTTTTCCGGAAAGACTTTGAGTCAAGTCACGCAATCGTTTAATTCCTGAACTACGTACAAGCTGGTAAGCGTCAAATGTTGATACAACCTCTCCTTCCCACTTTCCTTTTTCGTTGCGGACAATCTCAATACAATAGTTACTGTCGCCTTTATATCCTTTGTAAGGCTTCGGTTCCCCATTAGGTTTTAGTCCGTGCCGATCAATTGCTTTGCCATCAGTAAATTCAATGACCTTGAGATTATCTTCAACGCGAGTACGTTTGCCATCAACTATCTTATGCACGCTAACTTTGTCATTGCCGAGCAAACTGTAAGCAGTATCATTATGCATCGCACCCTCGTGGCTATGATCTGGTTTGTGGCTCACCCAAATTCTTTGTATCGCACGCTCTACATGCTCGCGATAAGTCTCCCAAGGTAAAGGCATATTCTCGACAAGTCGATTAAGTTGTTTTTCTCTTGCGCTGGCACTTGCTTGCGCAAACCGTTGCATTAAACCTTGATCTGTAACGCCGATGACACAAGCATCAACTGCATGATGTCGATGATCGTTACGATTTTTTTCACCATTGAGCCCAAGTACATCATTCAAGCCAAACTTGGCTCGCAACATTGCTGTCATTTGTCCCGGGATAACGCGTGTTTTTGGACAAATCAATTGAACGTATTCACGTGCTATTTTGCTTAGATAGCGAGTGTCATTAAGTGCTCTGGCTAAAAAACCTGCATCGTCCTTAAGCCATCTTTGATAGCCATCCTCCGCAAAGCGGTATCGCTTAGCTTTAGGCATTTGCTCCGCTCTGGCGAGTATTTCGGCATAAGAAAATCCGGCTACCGTTTGCTTTCCAAACGCATCCCAAGGAGTATTGTTACCCTTAATTCGGTTCGCTTTGCGAAGTGCCACCGTCTTATTGTTGAGACTATCATCTAGCGTTATAGAGAATGGCAATATATGCTCAATTTCTACTTCGTTGCTGAGCAGCATGTGCGCGCTGATTTGAATCCCAGAGTATGGACAATGACGATCTGCTGGGTTAAAGCTGAGTTCTTCCCATAAAATCATTTTTTGCACATCTGCCGCTTTTACCCGCTCTTCGCTGATTTGTAGAATATTTGCCACATCGGTACGCAAGCGTGCGTTGCGTTTTTGATTCTCTGCTTGACGTTTATTCGCATCGTCCCGCTGATCTTTACTTTGTTTAAGATCTCGTGCGACTTCTACGATAAT
The DNA here is from genome assembly GCF_034314085.1 of Undibacterium sp. 5I1. NCBI lineage: Bacteria > Pseudomonadati > Pseudomonadota > Betaproteobacteria > Burkholderiales > Oxalobacteraceae > Undibacterium > Undibacterium sp. 5I1. The sequence continues at coordinate 2,499,688 of NZ_JAVIWI010000001.1, read as the reverse complement.
TTCACTAGGGTGTCCATAGCGTTTAATCAGCGCATTTACGACTAATCTAACCTGGTTCAGTCCGATATGAACAGTTGGGTTTGCTATACGTCCATAACGTTTTTCATCTGTGTCATTTGGGTTGCCTGTACCAAATCCGACATGGCGCTGTAGCGGCAGGCCGTAATAAGGAAGCTCTAATAAAATCTCACCTGTCGCTGATGCACTAATATTGCTATGGTGTGCGAAGCCTGCTGCCAGTACGGCTTTGTCGTAGGTTATAACGTTTTTTCTTAGCTCTGGAAGTATGCGGTTCAGCGCTTGTATACTTAGGCTTCCATATCCTTCCGGTAGCCCAATGTTGGCAATGACTTCCGCTTGGTCTTCGTCTATACCCGTTTCAGTAACAAGCCAGCGCATTAATTTTGCGAGATTTTCTTCTGTTACTAATTGATGCACTACAGCGTCTTGTTTGCTTTCGTCGAATGAAAACCATGATTTCCCAAAATGATCTGGTTTGCTCAGAATCGCGCTTGTCGTGTTGCCTTTAAGCTCCTGACGTTTCGCATCTTCAATATTAAATGTAATGGATCCTAAACCGAGTAATTTCGTTATTTGAGTGAATGAACGTTTGCTGTTCTCTTCGAGAGCCGCGACAATAATGTCTCGCTGCTGAATAGTTAAAGATTCTTCTTTGAGACCAGCACGCAGTATTCTGAGGTTATTTACTTCTTGGTAGACACGGAAGCGCTGCGTACTTGGTAGTGCGAGCGGCGCGCGCATCTCGTCTGGGAGTAGCGTACAGCGCCCGGGTGTGACAGGTTTGAGTGGACGTTGAAATAACAACGCATCTTTCAAATCTACTTTGGCTGTTTCGTTGAAAAGTGTCGGGTTGAATGTGGTTTGTTTTTGCCATAACGCTTCAAATTCAGCCTCAATCATTGCTCTGTCGATATATAGATCGTAGCTTTTATCGATGCGAGTTTTTCCGTCATCCCTAGTAACTTTACTTTCACGGAAACGGGCACGCACAGTTTTACCTGAACTGTCTCGTTTATGTAGCCATTCACCTACTGTGCGACAGTTTTCTTCAATAAGAGCCGATCGCAACTTACTAATTGCGGTTTTTAGGGCGCCGCTGTCATTATCTTTTTTATCGGTTTTACGATTACTTTTAAAGCCACGTCGCTGGTTGATATGAAAGAGTGCACGAGCGAATTCTTGTGGCGTCAACATTTCATCCAAGCCCTTGGCTCGTAGCGTATAGGGATTGAGTAGTTCTAGTTCTTTACGTGATTGTGCGTCAACAGGAAAAAAATTATGTTCTATAAGTGATTTAGTCATTCGCGCTTTTCGTTTTAATAAACGATCGCGACGGCGACGCGTAGCACGTGCTTCTCGGCGAGTAACGGCAAGTGATGAACCATCTTTTGGATTTCGTCCATCTGAAAAAATTCGTACTCCCGCCTTGATAACTGCTATCGGAGACGGCGGAATTTCTTGATCAAGTCTTATCATTGACCAACCTAAAGAGGTTGATCCTAAATCTAATGCCAACCGATACGCCATTTTGCCGAGCATCCTAGTTCCTTTGTTTTTTTATAACACATTGACTCTACAATAATATGCGACTATTATTCAAGCATTATCAGATTGGGATATGTGCTTTGGACGCTAACAAGCTGAAAGATGCACCAAATGAAAAGACCGCTATATGCGGTCTTTTGCTTTTTGCACGATGCGTTCTCTTTTGGGTATGCAATTTACCCCTAATAACATGGCGTGTATGATTCCCGAATGAACTTACCTACTCACTCCGCTGATGATCCGAATAATTCGGGTGATGCAGTGTCTCTCACTAGCGTTTCCCCTGTGTCGTCTTCAGCAACCGATACCATTTTGTCCGAGGCTACAGAGCCGGATGACTTACCCGAACCAATGTTGCCGCCTTACGAGGGCGTGTCCTTAAATAACGTTTTCGTGATTACTACTGCCGCACTGGCTGAGCAGGCGCGAATTGCTTTAATGGCAGCGGATGTGCTGGGCTTTGATACGGAATCGCGCCCGACTTTTGTTAAAGGTCAACATTCTAGCGGGCCGCATTTGATACAGCTGGCGACCGATACGCAGGCGTTTTTATTTCCGGTTTTGGATTCGCTTTATTTAGAGCCGGCCAAACAGGCGCTGGAAGCCAGTCATATATTAAAAGTAGGTTTTGGTCTGGGTGACGATCAGAGCCGTTTGCGTTCTCGTCTGGGGATCGCGCCACAAAATGTGCTTGATCTGTCGCGTGCAATGCGTAAGAAAAAGGGCAGTGACATGGGCGCGAAGTCGGCTGTGGCCTTGTTCTTCGGGACGAAGCTACAAAAGTCGAAAAAGATATCCACCTCTAACTGGTCATTAGTGCCATTGACTGAGCGCCAAATCAAGTATGCCGCAGATGATGCCCAAGTGGCTTTGCTGACTTACCGACATTGGTTGGCATTGCAGTCGTAGCCTTTGCCTTAATCGACACTAATTTTTTCTAATATTCAGTATGTTTATGCCGCGAGTGCTGCCTCGCTTCGACTAATTTGAGGCGTATGCTGGGCAGCCTTGCTTTGCAGCCTCAGAGCCAGCTCTTGCGTATATTTTGCCTGTGCCTTAACGCAAAAACCGCCGGAATATGGATTCATAAATCCGTGGTTAGTATTAGGGGCTAACTCCACTAAAAGTTCTGCTGTTTTGTTCTGGCGCAACTGCTGTAGGAGTTTTGCAGGATCAAACGCGGCTTCCCGTTCGGCCAAAATCAATCGGGTGGGGCAGAGCGCTTGTAGATGTGTGTATTCGCGTATGCGTGATCCATAAAATAAGTGTGCCGAAGCTATTTTTCTGGCTAAGCTGCTAGCAGCAACCATCCACAATGCGCTGGCGCCGACACTAAAGCCGATGACGTCGAGCTTATTTTCTGGATTGTGTGCTGAATTTTGTTCTGTATTACGTTCGGCGTTATGTTCGGCGTTATGTTCGGCGTTATGTTTAGCCTCAAACTGCTGCGCCTCTAAAAGCGCGATGATCTTTTCTACATAGCGCGTCAATCCGCCTTGCGCAATAAACGCTTGATAAGCGACTTGCTCTGAACGGAAATCACTTTGCTCGTCATCAAAAGGTGAGATCACCAGACAATCTTGTCCCAGACTACGAACCAGGCTTGCCAGCGCTGGGGTTTTGCCAAAGACATCTGTGGCGATTAATACGGTCATAAATTTTAAACAGCTTTGGCAGCAGGTATTGTTTGCACTGAGCGTTTGCGCCCGGTTTGCAGTTGACTCGCGATGAGTCCCTGACTGCCAATTGGATAAGCAAAATAAGAAAGAGGCGCAGACTACTGGACTCGTCTTAAAACCACAAGTGTTTATTGAAGCCTGTATTGAAGTTAAGAGTTCAGTGCTCGTCTATATTTGCATTGATTTTTGCACGGAGTTGCGGCGAATTTGGCAAGTCAAACACAAAAAATGTGTCATTCCTGGCAGTGTAAAAAATTATCCTCATTGAGTGATTGACACCACGATCTGGTCTGGTAATACTCCGTTACATTTTGTTGAACTTCTGAAACATAAGAGGTTCACACCAAACAGTCAAAATCAATAATCAAAAGCTACTACTCTAGGGAGATTCTTCTATGTTGCGTCAAACGCTGATCGTCATTGCACTCGCCTCAACTCTTGTTACGGCTTGCAGCAAGAACGATAAAAATGGAAAAGATGATGCAGCTAAAGCCAGCGCAAGTGCAAAGGCCAGCGCAAGCTCCAGCACTAGCTCTGGGGCGGCTGAGCAAAGTCGTTTGCGGATTTCTCCCGAAGATATGTTGTTGATACAAAATAGCGCCTTGTCCTCCGGTCCAGTGATTACCGGGTCGGTCCAGCCTGAGCGCAAAGCGGATTTGCGTGCAGAGTTATCCGCAGTCGTTTTGCAGGTGCTAAAAGAAAATGGCGAAGTCGTAAAACGTGGTGATTTGCTGGTGCGCCTGGATGACACCTCGATCCGCGACAGCCAGCATTCTGCAGAAGAGGCGGCGCGGGCATCTGCGCAATCGTTTGATCAGGCGGAGCGGCAGTTTCAGCGTTTAAAAACTTTGCGCGCATCTGGCATGGTATCGACCCAATCTTTAGAAGATGCCGAAATCCGCCGCAATAATGCACAGAGCGATCTGGTCGCCGCAAAGGCAAAAGTAGTTCAGGCCAAACAGCAAATGCAACGTACCGAAGTGCGCGCCCCATTTGACGGCATCGTCAGCGAGCGCAAAGTGTCTGCTGGTGACACGGCGCAGATCGGTAAAGAATTACTGAAGGTCATTGACCCGACCAGCATGCGACTGGAAGGCCTGGTGTCTGCCGATAAAGTGAATGAAGTCAAGATCGGCCAGGCAGTCGTTTTTCATATGAATGGCTACGGTGACCAAGAGTTCAGCGGAAAAGTAAAGCGGGTTGATACCGCCGCCAACCCGACTACGCGTCAGGTTGAGGTACTGGTTGCATTGACTGGCGAAACGCAGCCACGCGTCTCAGGTCTGTATGCAGAAGGTCGTATCGAGGCCGGTAGCACTCAAACGATGATGATTCAACGTTCTGCCTTGGTCTTGGATGGCGACAAAGCCTATGCTTGGCAGATTAAAGATGGCGCAATTAAAAAAGTCAGCCTGATCTTGGGTACCCGTGATCCACGTCACGGTGATTACGAAATTCGCTCAGGTCTGGTGGTTGGCGACAAAGTCATCCGCAGTCCTTTATCTACGCTAAGTGAGGGTCAAAAGGTTGATCTGATTGCTGCGCCAGCGAGCGTCGAGCTGAAACCAGTCGCAAGTTCAGCCTCAACTTCAGCTTCAACCGCAGCCTCAAGCACGACTGCAACCGCAGCTAAAGCGTCGGAGAAATAATATGTTCTTATCTGACTTCAGTATTAAACGTCCGATTGCGATGATCGTGATCATTGTCGGCTTGATGTGCATCGGTTTGCTGGCGCTAAAAAAGCTCAAGGTCAACGAGCGTCCCAATGTAGAAATCCCCGCTTTGATTGTCTCTTTCCCTTATCCTGGTGCATCACCAGAATCCGTCGAGCGCGAGATTATTAACCGGGTAGAAAAATCACTGCAAAGTATTTCTGGCGTGGACAACATCAGCTCAACTGCTAATGAAGGCAGTGCCACTATTGTGCTGGGATTTACTTTTACCAAAAATATGATCGAAGCAGCGGAAGAAGTGCGCAATGCAATTGGTGCAGTCCGCTACAAGTTGCCGACCGAAATGCGTGAACCGATTTTGCAGCGGATTGATCCGAATGCACAACCGATCATGCAATTGGCCTTGTCCTCCAGTACCTTAAATCATGCTGAGATATCGCGGATGGCAGAAGATCAGTTGGCTGATAAGTTTCGTGCCATTGATGGCGTCTCCGTGGTCACGGTAAATGGGTCTTTAAAACGTGAGCTGAGTATTTTATTGCGTGCACAAAAAATGCGTGAGTACAACGTCTCCGCAGCAGAGGTCGTCAACGCTTTACGTAACCAAAACACCACTGCGCCAGTAGGTAAAGTCCGCGGCAAACTCAATGAAGAAAGTATCCGTCTGATTGGCCGTATTGAGTCGCCTGCCGAGTTTGAACAAATCGTGATCAAGCAGCGCGGTAGCGAAGTGGTAAGACTGGCGCAAGTCGCCACGATTAAAGATGATTTTGCAGAGATCAACGGCTTTAGTATCCGCAACGGTAATGCCAACGTTGGTATAGCGATCACCCGCTCACGCGATGCCAGCACGGTGAGCGTGGCGAATAAAATCCGCGATCTGACGACCGAGATCAGCAAAACTCTGCCTGCCGGTACCAAGTTTGAAGTGACCCAGGACGGTGGTAAAAACGCGGAGAATAGCCTCAACAACGTGATCGATTCACTGATGTTTGGTGCGGTCTTAACGATTTTTGTGGTGTATGTATTTTTAAATTCCTGGCGCTCTACCTTGATCACGGCGCTCAGCTTACCGACCTCGGTGATTGCTGCTTTTATTGCGATCTGGCTGTGCGGCTTTACTTTGAATTTTATGACTTTACTGGGTCTGTCGCTGGCGGTCGGGGTCTTGATTGATGATGCCATTGTGGTACGCGAGAATATCGTCAGGCATATGGAGATGGGATCAGACCGGCGCACTGCTGCGCTCAACGGCACCAGTGAAATTGGTCTTGCCGTTGCTGCGACGACATTCTCTATCATTGCCGTATTTATCCCTGTAGCGTTTATGCCGGGTGTGTCTGGCGAATGGTTTCGCCCATTTGCATTAACTGTGACCAGTTCCGTTCTGGTCAGTCTGTTTATCTCCTTTACGCTGGACCCGATGTTGTCGGCGTATTGGGGTGATCCTATCGGTCATCATGAGAAACCGAAGACAGGATTGAGTCTGCAACTCGCCAAATTTAATACCTGGTTTGATCATCAGGCAGATCGTTATGGCCGCATCATTGCCTGGGCTTTACATCACCGGATCTGGATGGCGTTGATCGCTATCATGAGTTTGGTACTGGCAATCGGCTTGTTTGGAAAATACGGCGGCACCAGCTTTTTCCCTGCCTCTGACAACGGTACGATTATCATTAATGTGCGCACACCATCGAGCTCCAGTATTGATTATGCCCGCTTAAAAGTAGAAGCTGCAGCGACACTGGCACGCACGATTAAAGAGACAGTTGCCACCAATAGCAACGTCAATTCAGCCGGTGGACGTGTGTATGTGGATATCGGCAAAAGTACGCTGCGTAAACGATCTGCAGTTGAAATCGGTGCCGAACTGCGTAAGCTAGTTGGTAGCCTGATCGGTGCAGAATATGTCGTGCAAGAAGACTTGAGCAATGGCGGCGGTAAGCCTGTTCAGATCAATTTTTACGGCACGGATTCTCGTAAATTGCTCCAGATTACCGGTGACTTTATTGAGAAATTACGCGCAGTCAATGGCGCGGTCGACGTCGGTTTGTCTGAGCAAGATCCTAAGGACGAATTGCAGATTGAACTCAATCGTGGCTTTGCCAATGCCTTGGGGATTTCTGTCAACGACACCGCACAGGCTTTGCGTGTAGCGTTTGCCGGGGTTGAGGTAGGCGACTGGGTAGATCCCACTGGCGAGGCGCGCGATGTGGCAGTGCGTTTGCATCCAGATGACAGAGTCAGCGCCGAAAACATCGAGCATTTGCCGGTAGCAGTCAGCGGTAGCGACAAGATGGTGCCACTCGACCAGATCGCTAAAATTACAATGGGTAAAGGACCGGCCAAGATTGAGCACTCCAACGGCAAACGGACGATTACCGTGTCTGCCAATACACAAGGGCGCTCGCCTGGTGAAGTCACGACAGATGCCTTGGCGATTGCGAAAGCGATCAACTTCCCGCCGGGCTTTGGCTTGGAATTAACTGGTTCGACCAAAGATCAGAAAGAATTATTCACCGAAATGATCACTGCTCTGATCATGGGAATCGGCTTGATGTATCTGATACTGGTCATGCAATTTGGCTCTTTTACCGCGCCCTTGGCCGTCATGTTGTCTCTCCCTTTAAGCTTGATCGGCGTCATGATTGCGCTGCTGTTGACGCACTCCACCATCAATCTGATGAGTATGATCGGTATCATTATGCTGATGGGGCTGGTCGCAAAAAATGCTATCTTGTTGCTGGACTGCGCCCGCAAACATGAGCAAGAAGGGTCCGGTGATGATAGAGAAGCCTCATTAATGTACGCAGGCCGTATGCGTTTGCGTCCTATTTTGATGACGACATTCGCCCTGATCGCAGGCATGTTGCCGGTGGCGATAGGCATGGGTGAGGGTGGTGAGTTTTATCGTCCGTTAGCAATTTCTATCATCGGCGGCACGATCACTTCCACCTTGCTGACCTTATTGGTGGTGCCGACTTTCTACGACAGTATTGAGATCGCACGCGACCGCATGTTTGCCAAGTTTGCGGATAGAAATAGTCGTTGGAATCCTATTTTTGCTTTCTTTGTTACCTTGATCGAAGCCTTGTTGACCTTGACCTTATTGCGCTTTGTGTTCCGCTCTTTGCTCAAAGGGTTTGCGTACCTGGTACATCACAAACGCGCTAGTGTTTAGCACAATGGATTTGGATTAAAGCTAATCCGAATTATTGAAAAACAAAAAGCCGTTCAGTTTAGACTGAACGGCTTTTGTTTTTGGCTTTGACTTTTGATGACGCTGTTGCTGGTGTTATTGCTGATGTTTGAGTTTGCTGCAGGACTGGATTCTCTCAATGGAAGTCAGCTTTGCATAAATCTGATATTTATATACTCCTGATATGTATATTTAATCGTCCAGAGAATCATTGGACAATAGACCATATTTTCATAAAATAAGGGGGAGTATATTGAAAGTGATCATAAAATGTCAAAGAAATCCCGATGACAAAGGTAGCGGCTCACTTATCACGGGTCGGGAACACATCTTTTCTTTGCTGATGTTTAAACCAATCTTTCAGCATCTGCTCTTCATATCTAAAGCCGCTATAACTGAAATCAGGTTTGGACTGAAAATCCATGTCGCGCAAATCTTCTTTGCCAGAGGCGACGACTTCCTGCTTATCATTTTTGAGTGAATAAGAGAATGACATTTTTGGCCAGTCGATGGCTTTGACTATCCGCACATCTTGTAGTCCACCTGCAAAGCCATGTCTGATTTCACCTGCCAGATCCAGATCAGTGACATTGATTTCTAGCTGGTAGCCATCGGGTAATCGTTTTGCCAGATCGGCAAAAATCCCATCAAATGTTTTAATCAGGTTGGCTTGTGCGTTCTCTTGCGTCTCGTTGGCGCTGCGGATGTCGGTAAATTTTTCTGGTGCTATCCAATTGACTTTGGCTTCGCCTGCCATGGCAGTTTGCGCCGTCAACATCAGACCGATCGCCATTAGCGCGCCCAAGATCGCTGTAGCTGCGTTGCTTACTTTGCTTGCTGGAAGCATGTTAATTCTCCTTGCGTTTGATGTTGAAAAGAGGGACGGATTCATCCTTAATCACTCCCTGCATTTCGCCCAGATATTCGGGGCTTAACATCATTGTAGCCATTCGCATCAATTCTAAAAGCTTGCTTACAAATTGATATGAATCGTAAGAATCATCCATGCAAATGGCTAGGGTCTGTCAGTCTGTTGACAAATAAATCTCACGATTTAATTGTCAACAGACCCTAGCGACCAGACCTTGGCAACGCTGCCGTTTATTTAACGGCATCGGCCTTGATAATCTCGTTTAAAACCCGACCCTCGCTGCCGCTAGGCGGGCGCACATGTAACAGGTGCGCCAGTGTTGGGGCGATATCGACGACTTCGGCATATTCCGCATAAGCACCCGGTTTAATCCAGCGCTTACCCATGATCATCAATGGTACGTTGGTGTCATAGTTATAAGGCGATCCATGTGATGTGCCGGTGGTGCCGCTGCCGAAGTACCAATATGGTTTGGTAACGATCATGACGTCGCCAGACACTTGCTGATTCCAGCCGCGTTGCATCAGCTTGGCTTGGCGCGAGTTAGGTAAATTGCCGTTACTCAACTGCGTGCGGGTGTAGGTATTTGCTACGCCAGGGTAGTTAGATAAAAAGCGGGCGATCGCGTTTTCTACATCTTCCCGCTTCAGGCCTTTTTGATCGATGCTTGGGTAATCCAGCATCAAGCTAGGAAACGAAAATTTGAGGACCAGATTCTTTAGTCCAAATTTTTCTGATAAATGGTCGTTGACGTCGCTCATCAGTTTGGCGGTATTCAGACGCTGCGCATCGCGCTTCTGTGACTGAGAAAATTCTGGCACATTAGGGAAGCCATGATCGGCGGTTAACACAATCAGTGTGTTCTCCAGTCCTACACGTTTTTCTACATCATCAAAAAAGCTGGCGAGCAGACGGTCAAGGCGTTGCAGATGGTCGTGCGACATACGGCTTTCTGGGCCAAAACTATGATTGATATAGTCGTGGCTAGACAAGCTGATGCCCAGCACATCGGGGACGCCCGCCGGATTGCGACCTAATTTTTCACCATCAATGGCAGCGCGGGCAAAGTCCAGCGTCAGCTCATCGAGATAAGGGCTGTACGGCAGTTTGCCGTAATAATTAGCGTCTGGCTGACCTGAGTCGCTGCCATAAATAAAAGGAAAACCACTGCGGTTATCTACCACCGCTGCCATACCTGGCGAATTATCCGGCGCATCGCTGGCATAGGCTGGTGCAGGTAACAAGGGTTTCCATTGTTTGCCGTAGAAGCGGTCTTGCGGCTTGGCAGCGCTAAAAGTTTTAAGCCAATCCGGGTTCTCTTTCTGGTAATAAGTGCTGGTGGCAAAATTACCTGATTTGCCCATGTACATGTATGCCGTGCCAGTTTTGCCAGCGAGCAGGATTGCACCACGATCTTTGCCTGATACTGTCACCACTTTAGATAAATTGCCATTGCTGTAACGCAGCTCATCGCCTAGCGTACTTACCCGTAAATTTGCAGGAGAGGTGCCATCGCTGGGTTTGGTTTCTTCGTTCAGGTAAGTGTAAGCGGCATCTTGTGTGCAATACATCGAGCTCATGCTGGCACGATCTATCCACTCGTTGCCGATAATGCCGTGTTGATAAGGATAAGCGCCCGTCAGCACCGCTACATGACCAACCGCCGTCACGGTGACGCCATGTGCCTGATGGCTGTCACTAAACCATGCACCCTGATCCAGCAAGCGGCGAAAGCCACCTTGACCAAACTGATCGCGATAACGTTGCACCTGTTCTTGCGGTAATCCGTCGACGACTAATACCACCACCAGTTTCGGTTTAATGACATTGTTAGCAGGGATTTTGTCGGCTGCTACAGCCGTGCCGGAAATGGACAGCGCGATGGCGGCTGCGCTGGCAGCAACGCATGTCGCCATCAATGCCCGCTGAAAACGGTGTAAACCTTGATGCGGAAGCTTGCTGCTACTGAGTGAATTGGATTTGGTCATGGCATATGAGATGGTTGAGATGGCAGATATTTTGCCAAGGACTATTAACAGTAATCTTTCGATTTAATCGTGAATAGCTTCTGAGCAGCATGTAAGAATAATAGAAAAACTCATATCATCACAGAGCAGAATTACATGTTGATGACGCGCTTACTTGTCTGATGTTATATGCCCGGCTTGGTATGTTTGACGATCGGTAAAAATACATACCGTATTTTTAACATCCTAAGCCTGTGAATATGCATCCTGTCCCAAATGCGCTTGAGCTTTTTTCGTGCTTTCTTACACTGTCAGATTTTAACGATGCGCACCTGGAGAAATACGACATGCGTAAAAAGATAAATTGGATTCGGGGTTTAGTGTCAACATTCGCTGCAACAGCCATCGTGGCACTGCCGTTTGCAGCGCAGGCGCAAGGCGATCTGGCGACGCTTGACCGCGACATGGTCGGGCCACGCTCGCAGATACTGGTACTCGGCACCATGCATCTGAACAGTCTGCCAAAAGACTTCAACCCTGCGGCACTGGACGGCGTATTAAACCGGCTGGCGGCGTTTAAGCCTGACATCATCACTGTTGAGGACCAGTCCGGTGAAGAGTGCGATCTTGCTGCCCGCCATCCTGCAAAGTACGGTGCCGAGTACTGCGATCCTACTGACGTGGCGAAAGCGGCTACCGGGCTAGATGTACCTGCCGCTATGGCCGAAGTGGATAAGACGCTCAAGGCCTGGGCTGCTCAATCCGTAAGGAATCAGGCTCCAACCCCAGCGCAACGGCGACGTCTGGCCGCGCTATTTCTGGCGTCAAATGAACTTGCCTCGGCCTACGTGCAGTGGCGACAGCTTCCAGAGGCGGAGCGTCATGTCGGCGATAGTCTGGACACTGCATTAATCGCAAAACTTAGACGGATGGAGACGGTGAATAACGAGAGCTACCAGTTAGCCGCGCGTCTTGCCGCACGCTTAGGCTTACAGCAGGTTTATGCAGTAGATAATCACACTGGTGATCGTATCGATGTGCCAGACATTAAGGCCTTTGTTAAGTCGATCGAGGCGGCCTGGGTCGCGGGCGGTGTGGTGTTGAGCGAGCGTGAAAAGCGGGAAGATGTCTTATCGAAGGCAAGCGATCTGCTGCCGCTATACCGTTCCATCAACGACCCGGAAGGCCTGCGGATACGCGCCGAAGCCAATGTCAGCGCAGCCTTACGGGCAAAGTCGCCAGAAGGCCATCCGCAAATGTGGGTTGCGGGCTGGGAAATCCGTAATCTGCGTATGGTCGCCAACATCCGCGAAACCTTCCGCGAACGCCTCGGTGCCCGCGTCTTGTCGATTGTCGGCGCCACACACAAGCCGTGGTTCGATGCCTGGCTAGGACAACTGCAAGGTGTGGATATCGTCGATGTGGCAGCGGTGCTGAAATAATGTTGAACTGTTACTGAGTTATAGCTGAACTGTTGCAGAACCAACACGCAACTGTCACTAGGAAATTTCAAGCAAAACCACATCGCCGATATCGCAGAATTGATGGCGCGCGGCAGCCTATTTCAGCTGCGTTGCGCCACCTTTATTTCCTTGAGTGTTCGCCAGATGCTTATCAAAAAAAGTCGCAATCGTGCGAAACACATGCTTCTGCTTTGCTGCGCCGGATATTCCGTGTTTTGCACCCGGGTAAGTCATCAGATCAAACAAGATGCCACGGTTGCTTAAATCATCGATGAGCTTGGTGGTATTGGTGAACAACACGTTGTCATCGGCCATACCATGTATTAGTAATAATGGTGACTTCAATCCATCCAGATGAGCAAACACACCGCTTTGGCGGTAGCCTGCCGGATTGTCTTTTGGGCTGTTGATAAATTGCTCAACATAATGCGTGTCATACAAGGCCCAGTCAGTCACCGGCGCGACCGATACACCCGCCGCGATTTTGTCGGATGCAGCGGACAATAAACGCAGACTCATAAAGCCGCCATAACTCCAGCCAAACACGCCTATCCGTTTGGCATCAACAAAGCTTTGCTGCGCCAGCCAGTTGATCCCTGTGACCTGATCGGCGACTTCATTTTTACCCAGCGTTTGATAAATGGCGTCGGTAAAGCGGCGCTCACGACGTGCAGATCCTCGGTTGTCTAGTTTAAAAACGATATAACCTTGCTGCGCCATATATTGTTCAAACAAGCTACCCCAATGACGTTGCACGGTTTGCGCGCCGGGGCCGCCATACACTTGCAAAAACACGGGGTAACGCTTGCTCGCATCAAAGTCCAGCGGCTTTTTGATGGAATAATACAGAGTCTGACCATCATCCGATGTCAGCGTGCCGTATTCAGTAGGCACATGGCTGCTGGCGTAACGCGCATACGGGTGTTTAGCATTGACTTCGTTATGTTCTATCCAGGCGATCAGCGTGCCATCTGGCTGACGCAGGCTGACTTGCGGCGGCGTGTTGGGATCAGACCAGGTATCAATAAAGACCTCCGCTTTGCCTGAGAATTTGGCTTCGTGCCAGCCATCGGTTTTGCTGACGCGTACTGGGGTATCGGCAGTACTGCCATCTAAGTTCAATGCATAGATTTGTTTGTCGGTGACTGCATCACGGTTGGAGCTAACGAATATTTTTTGTGCCTTCTCATCGACTGCCAATATGTTGTCGATACCCCATTCACCCTGGCTGATAGGGTGGATCAGTTTGCCTTGTAGATCGTACAGATAGATATGCTTGCGCCCACTGCGCTCAGAGGTCCAGATAAACTGCCGCGATTCTTTCAAAAAATAAGGCTTATCCATAATGCTGACCCAGCTTGCAGAGGTCTCTGTCAGCATAGTTGTTTGCGTCAGACTGCTGGCATTGACAGCGATTAAATCGAGTTGTTTCTGGTTGCGGGTCTGGCGTTGATATACCAGTGTTTTTGCATCCGCACTCCAGTCGGCGCGTACCAGATAAATATCTTTGTCTTTGCCAATATCAATTTGTTTAATTTCGCTATTTTCCGGATTGACCAGAGCCAAACTCACCAGCACATTGGCAGCACCCGCGTAGGGGTAACGCTGTTCAATGACATCAGTGCGGTCAGCATAAATCTCAAAGCGGCGGGCAATCGGGACCGGACTTTCGTCAAAGCGTTTAAACGCAATCGCAGTATCGTCCGGTGCCCACCAATAGCCGCTGGTTTGCGCCATCTCTTCTTGGGCGACAAATTCGGCTTCTGCGTTGTGGATCGTCCCGCCGCCGTCTTTAGTCAGCTGGCGCTCGGTGTTGGTGGTGAGGTCAAGCACAAATAAATTTTGATCGCGGATGTACGAGACATACCGGCCCTTGGGCGAAATTTGTGCCGACATCACCGCGCCAGATGCGATCTTGCGCGCTTTGTCGGTATGCGCTAACTCAACCAGATACAAATCACCGGCTAAGGGGACTAATAATTGTTTGCCATCTGGCGACCAGTCGTAGTCAACTATCCCGCGCAGATTGGCAATCCGTTCACGCTCGCGGCGGGCTTTTTCCTGATCAGAAATCTGCTCGTTGGCTTGCAGCACTTTGCTATCCAGCAGCAGGCGCATGCTTTGATCTTTGACGGTCAACTCCCATAAATCGAGCTGAAACTGATCGTCGTCGCGCCCACGCAAAAATGTTACTCGCTGGCCGTCGGGCGATACCTGCAAATTTCTGGGACTGCTGCCAGCCAAACTGGCGTTATCAAAAATACGTTCCAGAGTAAGACGCTCTGCCGATGCGGGGAGGGCCAAGGCTGCGAGTAAAGGGAATAATAAGGGGCGCATAAAAATCCTAGAAAACTGGATAAGGTCGTTAGCCAGCACAAACTGGTGAACTCTTGAGTTTTTCACTGCAGAGTATTGAGAAGGCAACAAGATAGCAAATAATGACTTATTTTGCTTCAAATCAATTTTTGGGTTTGGTTTGTCAGAATGCTAGACTAGAATTAAGGTGCATCAGTGTTACTACTTAGTTTGTGTTTGCTTTGTATTTGTTGTGCATCGTCGTACTGGAAAGAAAAAGAGGTTGCAGTGGTGTCCGATACATTTCTTCGTGATTTGATCAATATTATTCCGGTATCGATGACGGTATTGATTAATAACAAAATCGTCTATGCCAACAGGGCCGCTGCGATATTGCTAGAGGCAGAGAGTGCCACCAGCCTGATCGGGCGCCCGGTCAGTGATTTTGTTCATCCTCTGGATGCCAACCGATCGAATCAACGTTTAAACAAACAAGGTGCCAATTGGGCTAATGATCCTACCCAATTTCGTCTGCGGACTTGCAAAAATAACTTGCGCATGCTCTTAGTCGCAAGCTCGTCTATTCAGTTTGGCGGCGAGGGCGCAGTATTGCTGGTGGGGATGGACATGACAGCGCAGAGCGAAATCTCCGAGCAACTTCGCATCAGTGAGAAAAATTTCCGCCATCTTTTTGAGAATATGCAGGACGTGTATTACCGCACCGATGCGGCCGGAATAGTGCAAATGGTTGGCCCCGGTGTGCGCACCGTATTGGGCTATGAGCCAGAAGAAATTGTTGGTAAAAATGCCGAATCGTATTATCCGCATAACGAAGACCGCGATGCATTTAAAGCGGCAATTATCAAAGATGGCAAAGTATCTGACTTCCCAGGCCAGATGGTGCGCAAAGATGGACGAGTGATTGATATCTCTATCAGCAGCAAAGCGATTTACGACGACGCTGGTGCTTATGCCGGGGTAGAGGGCATTTACCGCGATGTGACTCAACGCAAAATGTTGGAGCGAGAGCTACAACTGCTGGCAACCACCGACACGCTGACCGGTATATTGAACCGGCGTGCTTTTCTGGAGCAAGCGGAACATATTTTTAAGACTAGCCAGCGCTACAACAATAGTTTGACCTTGCTAATGTTGGATCTGGACTACTTTAAAGCCATCAATGACCAATACGGACATCTCAGTGGCGATAAAGTGCTGACCCGATTTGCCCAAACCGTCACGCTGGAGCTACGCGATTCAGATGTATTTGGACGATTAGGTGGCGAAGAGTTTTGCGTTTTGCTGCAACAAGCCAGCCGCGAAGACGCCATCAGCGCAGCAGAACGGATACGTCAGCACGTGCAAGACCTAGTACTACATGCGACATCGGGCGAGCAGTTTCACCTGACAGTCAGCATCGGCGTAGCGACAAATTTAGAAAGCGATAAAAAACTAGGTAAGCTGCTGGAGCGTGCAGACAAAGCGCTATACGAGGCCAAGCGCAGCGGTAGAAATCGGGTGATGCTGGATCTTTGATATTGAACTGATATTTTAGATGTCCAATACTTCTGCGGCTCTCAGGCCAATATCGTGCCAGGAGCCGCATTTTATATGGACGATTGAATTTAGTAATTTTATTCCGCCAAACAATGCTGTTGTCGCTACCGCATCTAATTTCTATACTCTGCTAATATCCAAATCAAACCAATGGAGGAGTAGCATATGCAAAGTCGTTTCCAATCCGTCCGCACTCAATTCAACCAGCTCGGCATCGCCACATGTGCGATTGCGCTTAGCATGATGTTCTCCAGCCAGGCTGGCTACGCTGCACCGGATACAAACAGCGATCTCAGCAAGCT
The DNA here is from genome assembly GCF_034314085.1 of Undibacterium sp. 5I1. Classification (NCBI taxonomy): domain Bacteria; kingdom Pseudomonadati; phylum Pseudomonadota; class Betaproteobacteria; order Burkholderiales; family Oxalobacteraceae; genus Undibacterium; species Undibacterium sp. 5I1. The sequence continues at coordinate 2,483,113 of NZ_JAVIWI010000001.1, read as the reverse complement.
CAATGAAAAATCGGTCGCCACGGTAGAAATCCCCTTACTAGCGGGTTGGTATCAAGGCCATCTGGTGCATTACATCTCGACAGACATGTCCGATCAAAAGATGGCACAACAGGCTGATACCAATTACGTATCGCGCCTATCTAATGTGTTGCGTGCGCCAGTGCCGGGTCAGCCATCGGCAGTAGACCGCGTCTATAAATTGAGCAATTTTGAGCAAGGCAGCGTATTTCCCTCTGCACCAGAGAGCGTCGGCTACCGCAATAAAAGCGAGGCATACACGCCATTATGGGTCGTCTACATGGTCACCTGGCGCGATACAACAAAAGCCCATGTGCTGAAATCAGAAGAAGAAGTTTTGGATGCAACAGAGAAGCAGTTAGTCGACCTGACACCCACCAAAATTGTCGTCAACTGCCCAATTTTGTATTCAGCTAAAGATGGTTTGTTGAGTGGGCTGAAAATACATATTAAATAAAAATAATTGGTGTTTTTAGAGCCTTGAACTGAACAAGTCAAATTAAAGGCTTCCCTCTTTTAATTTTAAATTTCCCGTTTTTTATTCGCCTTATTTTTTGTTCAGTGAATATAGTCCAGAAAAGGCAGAAGGATCGATCCTTCATGAGCTTGCGGCGATTTAATCATCAATTTGAGTCGAGACATAACGCCTGCAATGATCTAAATAGGCCGCTTCGTGTAGCGCAGCTAACTCTACCGTACACTTCCACAGCCAATTGGGCGCCTCTTTACTAGACGGGTTACGTGTCAATTCTTTAAACCAATCCAGTGCAACTGATTCATCCATTTGTCGTACATGAGCCTTACCAACTATGGCGCCAACATAACGTGCAACTTTTACCGCTTCTCGCGGAGATAAAGTCTGAATTTCCAATTTTAGATCTTCTGGCCTAAGTTCCCTTACAAAGACCGATTTGCCTAATATGCGTCCGGTCATCATGCGCTCGCCAAGATTGGGAGAGAGATTTCTGGCACCTTTTACGACACGTTCTGCATTGACCAATGGCATGCCGCTATCTGGATACCGCGGAGCTTTTGCTGCTACCGCTTCTTTGATATCCATCAAGCAAATTTCTTGTCGTTTAGTCTTCACATCATCAACATCCAAAAGTACAGCATATCTCAACAGGCCTAGTGAGCTGCACCCTTTGACCCAATAGGCGGCATCCAAAAGACTGACATTATCTTCAAGATTCCTGCTGCGAATCTTGTTCACCAGATCGATAGCCCTTCCTTTCTAAAATACAGATCGGATGGCGTTTTGTTCTTTGGCTAGGATTGGCCAATATTTTTTTCCTAGCGGAATATGCGGCCGGACATCCGCAATACGTTCCCGTGCGAGATGCTTCCAGGTGCGATTCCGTGCTACTTTCATTGAAGCCCGGACCACCGCCGGTACTGGGATCGGCGTCTCATCGCCGATCACAAATTGCGATGTGTATCCATCCATTAACACCTCTAGCATATGCGCCGTCATAATGCCAGGAAGGTTAGAACCTCGAGCGGCGAATGCAAGAGACAACGCCAGCCTGATCAGATCATGGGCAGGATTGCCGATCACCGTTTGATCAAAGTCTCGGATTTGAAAATCAACTTTACCGTCAATATCAGCGACCGGTCCAAGATTGCCTATGTGGCAATCCCCGCAAATCCATATAGGTGGCCCTTCGGGTATTTTCCCCATACTGGATGTTTCAAGCCATTCGTAAAATTTTGATGTGCTACCGCGCACGTACGCACTCGCGGAGCTGGTCATTTTGAGATTCCGGGTGTGGGCTAAGACCGTCGCCCGATCAGAAGTTTGAGGGAATTGATGCTTTCGTTTCATAAGTAGCCGATATGTTTTCAAAATGGGGATAACAAAAGTTGACTAATGAACTTGACTAATGAACAGGTATTGTTTGTTCTTTTTCTTGTGACAAGGAGCCAAGCCGATTCTCCAGAACGACTATACTTGCCCTAGAATAACTGACGAAGCCGGAACCCGTTAACACAAAACCGAGATAAACCGAGTAAGGGATTGGGTCTAAACAAGCACAAAGCCACAAGCAAGCAGCGCCATGGCGCATTCTTGCATTTTGGCATCAATTCATTTGCAAGTTTCAATGTTAACAGACCTAAGCAAAAGCTTGCAGCGCGACAAAAGTGATAATCGCTATCAAGTCTTAAGGTCATTCAAACGCTATTCGACGAAAATGGATGTGAGCTAATCATTAAAGATCCGATTTTCTCAGATAACCAAATTGTGCAAATTAATTAATAGCCAAGATAAGAAATGTTGATGCGCACTCCCAAAAGGTCAAAGTTAAATGAAAATCGACAGTTGGCAGTTTTAGGTAATAATAAATTCTTTAAAATCCTGCTTGCATAAATCACTGATTTTTTATACAGTGTCGTCAGATGTAGAAAACCTGCTGATTTTTGTAAAAAACCCATCGGCACATTTCAAAAAATCATAAAGCGCAACATACCTGAAAGAAATTATGGACGACAAAAAATCCGATACCGGCTCAGACAAGAGCAAAGCTTTAGCAGCCGCACTTGCACAGATTGAAAAACAATTTGGCAAAGGTTCCGTCATGCGGATGGCCGATGGTGAAGTGGTAGAAGAAGTGCAAGTTGTGTCCACGGGTTCTTTGGGGCTGGACGTCGCCTTGGGCGTAGGCGGTTTGCCACGCGGTCGTGTCGTTGAGATTTATGGTCCAGAATCTTCCGGCAAAACAACGCTGACATTGCAAGTCATTGCAGAGATGCAAAAGTTGGGCGGCACTTGCGCATTTATTGATGCGGAGCATGCTTTGGATGTGGGCTATGCGCAAAAACTAGGCGTTAACTTATCTGATTTGCTGATTTCACAACCGGATACCGGCGAGCAGGCATTAGAAATTACCGATGCTCTGGTACGTTCAGGCAGCGTCGATCTAATCGTTATTGACTCGGTCGCTGCGCTCACCCCACGGGCTGAAATCGAAGGCGATATGGGTGATTCTTTGCCGGGTTTGCAAGCGCGTCTGATGTCACAAGCTCTGCGCAAACTTACTGGCAGCATAAAACGTACGAATACACTAGTTATTTTTATTAACCAGATCCGTATGAAAATCGGTGTCATGTTTGGTAGCCCAGAAACCACAACTGGTGGTAACGCATTGAAGTTTTACGCATCGGTTCGTCTGGATATTCGTCGTACAGGTTCCATCAAAGCCGGTGACGAAGTCATCGGTAATGAAACGAAAGTTAAAGTAGTCAAAAACAAAGTAGCGCCTCCTTTCAAAGAAGCGCATTTTGATATCTTGTACGGTGCAGGTATCTCCCGCGAAGGCGAGATTTTAGATTTGGCCGCTGACGCTAAGATTGTAGAAAAAGCCGGTGCCTGGTATAGCTACAATGGCGAACGTATCGGACAAGGTAAAGATAATGCACGGAGTTTCCTGAGCGAGCGACCGGCACTCGCGCATGAGATTGAAAACAAAGTTCGTGTGCATTTAAAAGTGCCGACGCTGCAAGAGTTGGTGACAGAAAAAACTAAATCAAAGCCAGCAAAAGCGGAGAAGGCAGAAAAAGCTGAAAAAGCGGAGAAGGCTGAATAGGCTTAATGTAAGTTGAGTCATTCTGATGCCGCAAATTGATTATTCGCAAACTTATTAGTTGCAAACTCACTAAGCGCCTGGCGAAATAGCCTAAACAAGCCATATTACGACGGCGGCCATTGAGTCAAAAACTCAAGTCAAAAAGTCCAAGCCGGAATACGCTTCTAATACAAGCATATTCCGGTTTTTTATTGAGCAGATATTTTGGGATATTTACTTAACCATGGCTAAATTAAAAATCAGTTTAAAAGCTAGAGCACTGCGCTATCTTTCTATGCGAGAACATAGCCGGATGGAGTTGGAGCATAAGCTCCAGCCTCATGCGCGAGAAGGCGAAGATATCTCGGTGCTTCTGGATTGGTTAGAAACTGCCAAATATCTGTCGGCCGAACGCTTTGCAGATTCCTTAGTAAATCGCCGTGTAGCACGTTTCGGCAATCAGCGGATACTCGCCGAATTACAGAGCCACCAGATGGACGGGCAAGAAATTGATCGCGTTAAAGCTGAGTTGGCGGAATCAGAGTTGAGTCGTGCGATCGATGTGCTGCACAGAAAATTCCCTCATTCCCCTGCAGACCATCTTGAGCGTGCAAAGCAGGCGCGTTTCATGCAGCAGCGAGGATTTTCTTCCAAAGCAATTCAGACCGCAATGCGCGCTCCCCGTGACGAAGATACTGATGAATAAGCGTCTATATATGGAGTTTTTTGGAAATAATAAAGATTTTCTCTAAGAAATATTAAGCAATATTCAGCAACTATAATTTCGGTAAAGCCTCTCCGTTGATATTATTGAAAATAATACTCTGGGTAGGTATATTTTAATTGTCCATATATTCATTGGGCTATAAGCCATTTTTATTTAAAGAAATGGGGAGTGTATTGCTGTTGAGCCGCACTCAGAAATATTAACCTTCACTGACAAGGAGAAAATACTTCATGACGGCTTCTCATCTTGTCGAGACGAATTACTTAGTTATCGCTTCATCTGTATGTTGAGCTCGTGTGAATTTATCTTTGGCATGAGGCAATTAATCTGTAGCGCAAGCCACAAAAAAAGAACCGATTTAAATTGTAGCTACGATCTTTGACGCAAAACGCAGGAGCTTACGCATCGACTTGTGCTACACTTCTCGGGATTTTTGCAGGGCCGCAAGAGCGGCTGTTATCGTAGAAACTGCGGTGACGACGCGCAATTGTGGCTCTTTACACTGAAATAGCCGCCATCAGGCATATGCCCTTACCAATATCCACTTCTCGCCGTGCACTTAAGCACACGCGCTCAATCCAAATCGACGCATTCGCTCGCGATGATGGATTGTGGGATCTTGACGCTCACATTACCGACACCAAAACCCGCGACATTCAACTTGCTTCTGGCATCCGGCCGGTTGGCTCACCGCTGCATGATCTTAGTTTGCGGATTACGATCGATACCAACTTGACCATTGTTGATGCAATGGCGGTCTCGGATGCGGTACCGTACCCAGGCTTTTGCAACACGATAGGCCCAGATTATAAAAAGTTAATTGGGCTTAACTTGATGATGCAGTTCCGGCAAGGTGTTAAAGAAAGAATGTCTGGCATTAATGGCTGCACCCATATTACCGAGCTAGCCCAAATTCTCCCGACCGCTGCGGTGCAAGCTTTTGCCGGTGATGTGATTGATACCCGCGATGGCGCCAGCAGTTCTGACCGCACTTCTGACAACCAGCAACAACCTTTTCAACTTAATCGTTGCCATGCGCTAAGGCTAGATGGCCCAGCTGTTGTGCAATATTACCCGCGATGGGCGGTGGCAAGTAGTTCGCCGCCTGACGCAAAATCATCTGCTTAGTTCGTTTTTACTGTTTTTATTTTTGTTGTTTTATTTTGTTTTGCCTATCAACTAATACCTCAGTGTCTGAAGGGAAGTCGTATGAAAATTCATGAGTATCAGGGTAAAGAAATCCTCCGCAAATTCGGAGTGACAGTACCACGCGGTATTCCATGCCTGTCCGTAGATGAAGCCGTTAAAGCGGCCGAAACTTTAGGCGGCCCAGTTTGGGTTGTCAAAGCGCAAATTCATGCTGGTGGTCGTGGTAAAGGTGGCGGCGTCAAAGTAGCTAAATCCCTTGAGCAAGTGCGCGAATACGCGACTGCGATTCTGGGTATGCAATTGGTAACGCATCAGACTGGGCCAGAAGGCCAAAAAGTCCGTCGCTTACTGATCGAAGAAGGCGCTGATATTAAAAAAGAACTGTACGTCAGTATGGTGACTGACCGTATCAGCCAGCGCGTCGTCTTGATGGCGTCCAGCGAAGGCGGTATGGACATTGAGGAAGTGGCTGAGTCACATCCAGAACTATTGCATTCCATCGCTATCGACCCGACTAATGGTCTGCAAGATGCAGAGGCAGATGATATCTCCCGCAAAATTGGTGTGCCAGAAGAGTCTATCGCTGACGCACGCGTTCAGTTAAAAGGTCTGTACGAAGCTTTCATGGCAACCGATTGTTCACTGGCAGAAATCAATCCTTTGATTTTGACCGGTTCGGGTAAAGTCATTGCTCTCGATGCTAAGTTCAACTTCGACGCGAATGCTTTGTTCCGTCAACCAGAAATCGTGGCTTACCGCGATCTGGATGAAGAAGATCCGGCTGAAATTGAAGCATCTAAATTTGACCTCGCTTACATCTCGCTCGACGGCAATATCGGTTGCTTAGTCAACGGAGCTGGTCTAGCAATGGCAACGATGGATACGATTAAGTTGTTCGGCGGTGAGCCAGCTAACTTCCTTGACGTAGGCGGCGGCGCGACAGCAGAAAAAGTGACTGAAGCGTTTAAGATTATGTTGAAAAATCCAGGTCTGAAAGCGATCTTGGTCAATATTTTCGGTGGCATTATGCGTTGTGACGTGATTGCTGAGGGTGTCATCACTGCATCTAAAGCGGTTTCCCTGCAAGTACCGTTGGTGGTACGCATGAAGGGTACCAACGAAGACATCGGCAAGAAGATGCTGGCTGATTCTGGTCTGCCTATCATCGCCGCTGATACGATGGAAGAAGCAGCGCAGAAGGTTGTTGCCGCTGCTGCAGCTCACGCTTAATAATCGCAAGGAACAGATATGTCCATCCTGATCAATAAAGATACAAAAGTTATCACCCAAGGTATCACTGGCAAAACTGGCCAGTTCCATACTCGTATGTGCCGCGATTACGCAAACGGTAAAAACTGTTTCGTCGCTGGCGTCAATCCTAAAAAGGCTGGCGAAGATTTCGAAGGCATTCCTATTTTTGCTAACGTATCTGAAGCAAAAGCGGCTACTGGCGCAACAGTTTCTGTTATCTACGTACCACCTGCAGGTGCTGCTGCCGCGATTTGGGAAGCGGTCGAAGCGGACCTCGATCTGGCAATTTGCATTACCGAAGGCATTCCTGTCCGTGACATGATGATGCTTAAAGACCGCATGGCAAAATCTGGCAGCAAAACGAAATTGCTCGGACCAAATTGCCCAGGCCTGATCACACCAGACGAAATCAAGATCGGCATCATGCCAGGTCATATCCATCGTAAAGGTCGTATCGGCGTGGTTTCCCGCTCCGGTACATTGACTTACGAAGCAGTAGGCCAATTGACTGCATTAGGTCTGGGTCAATCTTCTGCTGTTGGTATTGGTGGTGATCCTATTAATGGTTTGAAGCATATCGACATCATGAAGATGTTCAATGATGATCCAGACACTGACGCGGTTATCATGATCGGCGAAATCGGCGGCCCCGACGAAGCCAATGCATCCTATTGGATACGTGACAACATGAAGAAACCAGTCGTCGGCTTTATCGCTGGTGTTACAGCGCCTCCAGGCAAACGTATGGGTCATGCTGGTGCTTTGATTTCTGGTGGTGCTGATACGGCACAAGCTAAATTAGACATCATGGAAGAGTGCGGCATCAAAGCAACTAAAAACCCGTCAGAAATGGCGCGTTTGTTGAAGGCGATGTTGTAGTCTCAATGTCGGACTAAGTTGCAATTTTGAGCAACTTATTCGGGGTTACATCATAAAATGGGGAGCTTTGCTCCCCATTTTACTTATCTTTATGCAACAGTTCCGCAGCTTGGTGTTAAGCTTGAATAATGATCTTCAGCATTGCTTGGGATTATTATGATTTATATCTTTTTATATTTATAGAACCTGATTTATTTCTCATATTTAATCACTATTCATGTCATTTCAACGCGTATTAGAGTTTGCGGGTCTCTCGGATACGGGACTGGTACGAGCACAAAACGAAGATGCCATAGAGATATGTGCCGAGGCGGATTTTGCAGTATTAGCAGATGGTATGGGCGGATACAATGCTGGTGAGATCGCTAGCAAAATGACGGTAGACATTATTACGCAGCAGTTACTCCTCAAAAAAACATCTACTTTTTCTTCTTTATTTGCGCGCCAGACATCGGTTGCCGCGAAGTGGATTAAAGAAGCAATCGAGATGAGCAATTTTCGTGTCTGGGATGCAGCACAGAATAATCCCGAATTTATTGGTATGGGTACCACCGTTGTCGTTGCGTTTTGTCATCACGATAGACTCCTTGTTGCGCATGTGGGCGATTCGCGTGTCTACCAATACCGGTCCAACCGTTTACTGCAGATTACGCACGACCACTCAGTATTACAGGCGCAAATTGACGCTGGTCTGATTAGCGAAGAGCAAGCGCAGTATTCTCCGATTAAGAACTTGATTACCAGAGCAATCGGTGTGCAAGGTGAGATTGAGGTGGAAATTAGCGAGCATGTCATTCAAGAAGAGGATATTTATCTAATGTGCTCCGATGGCTTGACCGACATGCTCAAGCATGATGAAATCGAAACCACAGTTAGTCTGCATAGAGATAATTTAGCGCTTTGTTGCGAATTGTTGCTACACAAAGCGAATGAATTAGGTGGTCGGGACAATATCTCGATTATTCTAATAAAAGTGAATGGCTTAAAACAGCATTCGCCAATGCAGCATATACAGCAGCTTTTTTTCAGTTAGTTTTATAGAAAGAACTTACGCAAAAATGCTCCAGCCGCGATGCAGATACCATTTATACACGGCATACTATAGTACGACTCTCCTCGCTAAGCCTTGCGGGGACAATTGTGCGTAAGTCCAAATAGTTAGATTTTGTTTTTTATAGAGAGCACTATGGCGAAAATCGTCGTTACTTTCAACGGACTGGTCCAGCAAGAACTGTCAATCCTAAAATCACGCATAACGGTGGGACGACGTCCGGGTAATGACGTTGTGATTGATCATTTGACCGTCAGCGGTCAGCATGCGGCGATTGACACCACTAGCACAGGGTCTTTTGTTTTGGATTTAGGAAGTACCAATGGCACTTTGGTCAACGGACAGCCAATTAAGAAGCACCTTTTACAAAACGACGACATTATTGATATTGGTAAATATAAGGTTCGATATCAAAATGATTCAGAAAATTATGACTTGCCGGACGCAGCACTCAAAATAAAACCGTCCTCCCTGAGCGTATCCACGGTATCCGCACGTATTCAAGTACAAAATGGTGCTAACGCTGGTCGAGAGTTGGTTCTGAATAAACCAGTTACGACTATCGGTAGCCCAACTGTCCAGGTCATTGCAATTACTCAACAAGAACAATCTTTTTATGTTGCACACGTCGATGGCGCCTCAAGTCCCAAACTAAACAATAAAATAATTGACAAGCAGCCACAAAAATTGGCTGACGGAGATGTGATTGATATGTCAGGAACAAAGCTTATTTTTGTAATTACATCAAAAAATAAATGACATAAATTTGAACTAGTTGTTTTGCCTGACAAAATTCGTCATATTTTGATTTTCTCATACACTTTTTTTGTCAGTTTATTTTTAAAAAGTAAATAATATAGGGGTGGCACAGGGTTTGCTAATTCAGCTTATGTAAGACAGAACAAATTAATTTATTTTTTTAAACTAGGAGTTTTAAAATGAAATCCACAAAAATGACACAACGCGCGCAAGCTGGTTTTACTTTGATCGAATTGATGATTGTTGTAGCAATTATTGGTATTTTGGCTGCAATCGCACTACCAGCTTATCAAACTTACCTGAAAAAATCGAGATTCACTGAAGTTGTTCTCGCAACTGGTGCTGTTAAAGATATGGTTGATATCTGTTTCCAAACAACAGGTGCAACTGCTTTAGGTGCTGGTGTTTGCGATACTGCAGCTTTAATCGGCGCTACTGCTAATAACACAGGCGCTCAAGGTAATTTTGTTGCTTCTGTCGGTATTACTGGATCTACTTCTGTAGTAACAGGTACAGCAAACACGATAAAAAGTTTGAATAGTGAAACATTTATTTTAACGCCAACAGTAGCAAATGCTTCATTGACTTGGGCAAAGAGTGGTACTTGCGTAGCTGCTGGTATTTGCTAATAATAGATTGTAGAGATTGGCGTGGAGCATCGACTATGATTCACGCCATTTTAATTTCATCCAAATATAAAAATATTGACGAAAATTCATAGATGGGAATTATATGAAATTCCAAAAATCTATTCAAGCCGGCTTTACACTAATTGAACTGATGATCGTTGTTGCAATTATTGGTATCTTAGCCTCCATAGCATTACCTTCTTACCAAACATATCTTAAGAAATCCAGATTCACTGAAGTCGTTTTAGCGACAGGTGCGGTGAAAGATATGGTTGACATTTGTTTTCAAGTTAGTGGTTCTGCAGCTCTAGGTGCTGGCGTTTGCGACACAGCAGCGCTTGTCGGTGCGACGACAAATAATACTGGAGCTCAGGGAAATTTCGTATCATCGGTCACGATTACTGCTGCGACCTCAGTGGTTAAAGGTACTGCAAACACGGCAAAAAGTTTAAACAGTGAAACGTTTATTTTGACGCCGGCAGTGGCTAACGGATCGCAGACTTGGGCAAAAAGTGGTAGTTGTGTAACAGCAGGATTATGTTAAAGGTTGTCGGTTAAATTAACTAATACCGATTGGTTGTGGACTTGGACGTTTGGTGGTGAGCATTAAACTAATTTTTATACGTTACGCCTTGCAATATATTAATAGTTAAAATCGTGAAATATGGATTTGTAAAAATATTATGCAATTTTTTAGATATGTTCAACGCGGTTTCACTCTGGTCGAATTAATGATTGTCGTTGCAATTATTGGTATATTGGCTTCGTTAGCGCTACCGGCGTATCAAAACTATCAAAAGCGGTCGAGATTTACGGAGATCATTTTGGCAACTGCTGCTATAAGAGAAATGGTCGATGTGTGTTTTCAATCTACAGGTGCAACAGCATTTGCGGCCGGCACTTGTGATACCGCTGCATTAATAGGCGCTACTCCTATCAATACGGGTGCACAAGGTAATTTTGTTGCGTCCGTCGTGATTTCGTCCTTAATTCCGGTAGTAACGGGTACTGCAAATACGACAAAAAGTTTTAATAGTGAGACTTTTATACTGACTCCAGCTATAGCTAATGGATCGATAAAATGGTCAAAAGATGTTAGTAGTACTTGTATAGCTGCTGGGTTATGCTAATCTGTGGCATGCTTTTAGATGCAAAAGTAAGTATAAAATAATTACCGATTGTCCTTCAATTTATTTGGATGCTAGAATCAAAATTGTCGAAATTAAAAAAACACACCGTTATTGGTGTTTTTTTTTGACTAATAAAGTAAGTATTAATTTAAATATTAATTTTGTCTAGATGGTAACTTTCGTTGGATTACTTAAGATTTATGAGACATTTTAAATATCGGTTTATATCCGCAGGATGTCATTTGGTTTTATCTGCACTGATAGCGGCGGCAGTGACTGGTATAGTTTTATTTTTATGGTTTCCTTGGCCATACAGCGAAATATGTGGGGGCTTATCCTTACTGTATATATTGATATCGGTTGATGTCATATTAGGCCCCTTGCTTACGTTTGTTGTTTTTGATGTGAAGAAAAATAAACGTCATTTGGCTCGTGATTTGATTGTTATTGTAATCATTCAAATGATGGGCTTGGGTTATGGTGTCATGACTATTTTTTCTGCAAGACCAGTAGCACTCGTTTTTACGTCAAAATATTTTCGGGTTGTAACCAGTTTTGAGGTGGACCAAAAAGAATTGTCGAATGCGAAGCCCGAGTTTAGGACTCTTTCAAAAACTGGACCTATATTAATCGGCATGAGTCCTAGTAAAAATTTAGCTGAGAATGTGAATGATATTTCAAAAGCAATGAATGGCTTTGACGCTGGATTACATCCATCTCTCTGGGACTCTTATGATAAATCGTATGAGCAGATTATAAAAATATCCAAACCTGTTGAACTCCTGTTTAGCAAGTATCCTAAGTTGTCCAAGACAATAGAGGCGGCGGTTGCTAAATCTGGTGTCAAGCGGCAACAGCTTCGCTATTTGCCATTGATCTCAAAAAATGCGAGCTGGGTCATTCTGATCGATGTTAATAGCGTTCAACCTGTAGGATTTGCTCCGATAGATGATTTTTTATAATTATTTAAATGGCAATTAAAGATGTTAACAAATTCCATTTAGTCCGCACCTCCTCAATCCTGCGGAGAGGCGCAAAAAATTCGAATTGCATGCCGCTATCTGAACAATAATTGTTACTTGCAAAAGATGATTCTTGCATTGATAGCGACGTTAATGTTTTTCGCTACTCGACTAACGCCAAGGGATTTTTTCTGAGAGTGTGTAGGAAAGATATATTTAAGGAATATTTTGTTTCAGCCTAAACGGTTAATTCTATTTAATTGCATTACCAATAGTAATTACTTTGAAAATAACCACTAAACTCTCACTCGCAATTTTTGCTCTGTTGTTGCTGGTATCTTATATCCATCCACATCATGTTCATCCTTACAGAACTTACTACCATGATTTTTTGACTATCTTTGGTCTGTTAGTTTTGTCTGTCGGCATTTTGATTGCGACCACACCTCGATTAAGTTTTCCTCAACTTTTATTGATACCAATCTTATTGATTGGATTTGTGTTTTTACAGCTCACTGGAAATGTAGCGTCGTCGTTGCCCGATACTTTAATCCCATTGTTGTACATCGCATTAATCGCGGTAGCATTTATTATTGGGGCGACATTCGCGATTCAAACACAATACGTTGAGCTAATCTGTTTGTCCTTTGCGATCGCCCACTTATTAGCAGGTTTGTTGTCCGTCATCATGCAATTGGTACAGATTACGGGGATTGATGCTACGCCTGCTGTGATGTTTATCGCACGTGAATCACAGCCTTTTATGCGACCTTACGCCAATGTCGCGCAGCCAAATCAACTCGCTTTGCTATTCTGTTTTTCTCTGGCTTCGGTCTGGTACTTATATCAGCGACGATTTTTCAATCAATGGGCTTCTGTTTTATTGGTTTTAGTATTACTGATAGGGCTAGCGCTGACGCAGTCACGCATAGGCTGGATGATTGTTCCGGCTTTTGCCTTAGTTTGTATGTTTAAAACTCAGGATGGTCACTCTGTCAGCAGATGGTTTTTAGCTGTGCTGGTATTGCTGTATGCCGCGCTGGTCTTTGGTTTGCCTATCATGGGGCAGCATGTTGGATTTGCTAGCGGCTCGGTTGCTGAGCATATTGGTGGTCGTTCTGAGCGTATGGTGTTGATGCAGCAGGCTTGGCATATGGCGACTCAGCATCCCTGGTTGGGCGTTGGCTGGTTTGGTTTTGGTGCAGAACAAGTCAGGATTGCGGCGGATTTTGGATCGACTACTTATGCAGAGCACTCACATAATTTGATTTTAAATTTGGCCGCCGAATTAGGTTTCCCTGCAACGATATTGATATGTTCAGGCTTGGCCTGGTGGGCTGTTCAATGCTTTTTTATCAAAGCGGTGACGGTGCCGATCCGTTTTGCGGGTTTATTTTTTGTCGCCGTGTTTGTGCATAGCATGGTTGAATTTCCGCTTTGGTATGCCTTTGTGCTGATACCGGTTGGCATATTGATGGGTATGGTGCATCAGCTGCGCTGGCCCTCTGAGGGCGTATTGCTTGGGCGCCCTGCTAAAAGTGTGATTGCTGTCATCCTTGGCGGTGCTTTTTTATTCATGGCATTGATTACCTGGGATTATCAGCGGGTGACGACAGGTTTTCGGGTTTTGCGTTGGCAGCAATCGGGGTATGTAGTGGATATCAGCCCAAGTGAGCGGCCCGCGTTTACTTTATTCCCGCAGTTTTTTGATTATTTTAAATTGACTAAAATGGTCGCGCGCGAGGGTATGTCGGATACCGAAATCGCATTCGCGGAGCGCTTGAGCCATCGTTTTGGATACGTGCATGTGTTGAGCAAAATGGCAGAAGTATATACCTTAAACGGTAAGCCAGAACAAGCGGCACGTACGATGCAAACCTTGCAGCGCCTACATCCCATTTCTTATCCTGAATACTACGATTATTGGAAAGCCCAAGCAGCTTTAGATGCTCGTTATGAGGTGGTTTTTAAGACGATGCCGGCTCGGGATGCGCAATAGTTAGATGCTAATTTACTGACTTGAAGTTTTGTTTTCAGTAAGCGTAATATTAAATACTCGCTGGTAGTATTTAATATTGTCCATAGATTGTCTGGACAATAGGGCGGTTTTACGAAAAATGGTGGGGAGTATGTTAAATATGAGTCTAGTTTTTTGCTTCAGTGAGCGTTGAGGCGAGGCGCATACGCATCTCATACGCGACTCATGCATTCTCAAATCAGACGGTGTCATTCCGGCAGGTTTTAAGCCAGAATCCAGTGATGTTGATCGCTTTACATATCAAACATAAAGGTAGTGGGTGCGGTGTCAGCGGGTTGTCAATGCGGCGTCAAAATGACGACGCTGGATTCCGGCTAAGACCATGCCGGAATGACCCAAGAAACCAACTGCTTGTTATCGGATAAGAGTTTTAAAAAACCGGCCCAAAATTCCGCCCCAAATCTCCGCGCCCCAAATCCCATCAATCCCAATCAGCGACTAAGAATTTTTCACTTCGCTATTGATTGCTGATAGCAGTCTGCCAGTCGCTGGTAATCATAAAAATAGCTGTCTTTGGCTACACGGGCTTTGTCGCAAGATGGTTTGAAACCAGTCTCCTTCTCGTTGTACAGCATCCGGATTAATACTTTTCCGGCATCATTTTTGTAGAGATCCCATTGAATATTCGCGGCCATCGGCGCGACCTGTTCACCACGCCATAAGTTATTGGAATAATCGTAAGCAAGATTTTTTGGCTGTGGTGTCGCCATGCCCGGTACACCGAGTAAGGATGCTAGCGGGATAATGGTTTCGGCATGGGCAAATCTTAGTTTGGCTGCGTGTGCGTAATTCCCCGCCGCGATGAGCTTGGCTTCAGTGAAAAAGTCATCGAGCAGCGTTTGCGCCATCCGCCAGGTGACTCCTTTGGCTCCGGTAAAGCCAGGGCCTTTACTGTAGAAGGTAAGTGCATCTTGTACAGAGGCAAAGACTGCGGCTTGCTCGGCGGGCATGTATTGTGAGAAGTTGGTATGCGCCTCATCCGGCATATCGGCCGATGCAGCATACAGGTCATACAAGGCCAGCGCGGCATCCAGTGCTGAGGCGATTACTTCATTGCCATCGCCTTTGAGCGTGCTAACAAATTTACCATCAGTACTCTTGTATGTGACCGTGCCCTCGTTGCTCGCGCGATAGCGATTCTGGTTTAGCCCCGAAATAAAGGCGGGTGTGAATAAACGTTGCAGTACCGTCTTTGCGGCGACGGCCAGACGCGGTTGCGCCAATATACTGGCTTCTGCTTTACTTAACTCATTACTATCCAGATAGGTCTGATAAGACTGACTTGCTTGAAAGGTCGGAAATAGCGGATCGGCTGGATCGCTGACCAGATCCTGTTTTTGGCTCAGTTTATGGAAGTAGAGTAAGAAGCGGTCTGTACCTGCTGGCCGGCTGCGATGATCTTGTTCTGCACCCGGTGCAAGAGACGCCGGATAGGTCACGCTGGAGGCGAGGCACGCTTGTTGCGCGATTAAAGACTGGGTAAAGAAATAACCGCTATCCACTGCGCGGTCTTTGCCAGACGTAACGACCACAATTTGGCGTGGCGCTTTGTCTGGTGTTGCACAATCCAGACTCTGGAACAGCGTTGGCAGACGCTGGCGCAAGCGTTGCGCCAGTTGCGTGTGTTCTGCGATACCTAACTGGGTTTCATTGCCGTAGCCTGGCTTGCTGATGCCAGCGACGCCATATCCCAGCGAGGCATTGGCTTCCATGACTCGCTGAATATCTGGCCCCAGTTCTGCTCCCAATGATGTCAGCGCTTGCTCCTTTTCAGCTAACTTCCATAGGTTATAGAAGGCGAGGTCGACCTTCATCCCAGTCAAACCCCGTGAGCCATGTCTTGCCAGCATTTGTGTATAAACTGGCTGATAGCCCTGTGGCGCGGCCTCATAACTAGAAATGGCTTGCTGAGGTTGGTAGGGTGTTTTGGTGCCGTAATACGCTGGCTGCGCGCTCGCCGTGTTGAGGGCAAGCGCGGATAACAGGATTACTTTAGTACAGTTAATGATCATATTATTGGCTTAAAAGTCTACGCGGGCACTCAGGCTGACTGTCCGTGGTGCGCCGACATTCAGATAGTTCTCCTGATAGTAAGTCCAGTATTTACGATTGGCAATATTGGATACATTCGCACGTAAGCTAAGAAATTGTTTGCCAATCCGTGTGCGGTAATTTAAACCTGCATCGAACAATTCATAGGCTGGTAAGGTATTAACATTAGCCGCGTCCATCGGCAATTCACCCAAATACTGGGTTCCTGCATGCAGCGCCAGACCGGGCAGTGCCTCTGGACGCCATGTCATCTGCAATGATGCCTGACGGCGTGGGGCTCCTACAGCGAGCTTACCACTATAGCCAGGTGCCGCATTTTGCAGAGTCGCGTCCAGCAGCATGATGCCGCCTTCTATCGATAGATTTTTAGCTGCTTGCACCACAGAATTAAATTCCAGACCTTGATAGCGGTTCTGCCCATCCGTTACAAAAATATTTGCGGCATTTGAGTACTGTGCGTTGCGATCAATGCGAAACAGAGACGCGCTGGCATTCCATACCTTTTGCTCGGTTTTGATGCCGATTTCGGTCTGCTTACTTTGCAATGGCGAAAAGATTTGATTGGCGTTGATTGCTGATGTTGGTGCGCTAGCTGCTTGCTCTAGCGCTTCAACATAGCTAGCGTAAATGGTGGTATTGGCCATTGGCTTATACATGACCGCGATTGTTGGCGTACTTTTACTTACTGGATAGTAGGCAGTGAAGATCCCCTTAGTGTTATACGAGGTGTCAGTAAATCGTGTATAGCGCAGACCCGCAAGTACTGACCAGTCATCGCTGAACTTGATGGTGTCGCTGGCGAAGCTTGCTTCTTGCCGGGTATGCTCATCTTCGTACTTGCCGCCACTGTAGTTGACGCTGGCCACGTTAAGGATGGTTGGGGAATACAAATTGCCGACGCCCAGATAGGTTTTTGGAGTGACTACCGATGATGTCGATACCAGGTTTTGCGACATGATTCCGGCGACTATATCGTGTTGCAGGAAGCCCGTATCAAACTTGCCGTTGATGCTGGCTTGCACCTGATCAAAATGATAGCCGTGTAATTCTGAGGTGACCCGGTCTCTGTAATTGCCGCTGTTGCTAGTGATGTAGTACTGATCTTTTTTGTAGATACGGGTAGAGTCCGACAGACGGTAAGAGGCGTTGGCAGTCCAGTTTGGCGCCAGACGATAATCCAGAGCAGTGGTCGAAATTAAATAATCGACATCGCTTGCCGCGCCGACACTATTTAAGCGACTTCCGCCATCTATTGGCGAGGGTACAGCGAATAACGGTGAAATCACCACATCAGTGCCGCCAACAGTCCGGCGACGCTGGTAAATCGTGTCATATGACAAGGTCAGATCATTGGTCAGGCGTCAGTCCACATTCGCGCTGCCTGCAGTGCGATTGATAGAGCCGCTTTCTGCAGCCACGCCGCCATCTTCGTGTAATAAGTTGAAGCGATAGCCGAATTCGTTGTTCACACCAGCGTGACCGCCGATATCAAACTGTTCCTTGATTGCACCACCTTGCTGGTAACCCAGGGTTGCACTAAAGCTGCGTTCGGTGGTCGGACGTTTGCTGACATAGTTAATAATGCCGCCTGGCGAACCAAAGCCGTACATAAAGCCGGATAAACCCTTCAGCGCCTCAACGCTTTCAAACATCTCCAGCGGCATTTCGGTACCGCGATTGATATTCGCCAAGCCGTCGATTTTGTAGCCGTTCAGATCGTCCAGCCGCAAGCCGCGCATTTGTATGGTGGCCGGATGTGTGCTGATAGGTGGGCTGATCGCGGTGACTGACGCGTCATATTTAAATACTTCAGAGACACTGGTTGCCAGCCGATCTTCGATTTCATCACTGCTGACGGCTTTGGTCGAGAAGGGCGTGTCCAGCTCCGAACGGCGTCCCAATGCGCCGCTGCTGACGCTGTCGCTTAATTTTTTCTTTTCAACATTTGCCTTGATTACTACTTGAGCGGTTGTGCCGTTGTCACTATTGTCAGTATTTTCAGCTGCGATAGCCATCGTCGTTTGTAGTGAGGCGGCGCAGAAACCAATATGTGCCAATGCCAGATAGATGCGCGTGTAACGCAGATTTTTTATGGAAACAGAATGAGAAGTCATAGGTGTCAGTAAAGTCAGTAAAGTGGTTAGCACGCCGTTGGCTAATCCCGATGATGAATTCAGTTTGGCAAGCGCTTATTTTGGAACGTGCAATATAGTCAAAACATATGACAGGGGTATGAATTGATGCCGTGACTGCAAAGAGATGCTTAAGTCAGGAGAAGAGTTTGCAGGATGCTTTGATATCAGAGCAGAGTAGGCGTTTTGGACGATTCATATTGCCGCCGGCACTTACAGGCTGTTGCGGCCAATTGTGGATGGTCTGTGGATCGCTTCTATATCGTTTGTAGATCGCTTGTGGCTGAGTGCAGACTCTTGGCCGGGACAGGCGATTTAGCCTGTCCATTTTAACTGGTTGATTAGACTTCCTTGCTTTTTAATCAATAAGAAGATTTAAATACTCGTAGGTAGTATTTTTTATTGTCCAAAGATAACCTAGAGAATAGACCGATTTTATGAAAAATGAGGGGGAGTATATTGAAATTGGCTTCTATTTCAGCAGCTATTTACCAGTTTTAAAGAAAAAAATGGTACTTAATCTCCGCGCTTAGTTTGTTTGTTATCGCTGTCCAATTTCAATTCAATTTCACCTCAAATAACCCATTTGCCGGATTAATTTGCTGATCAAGCAGCGCCATCCACCAGACTTACCCAGTCGCCAGATTTGCCACCGTGTTTTTCTAATACGCGGATGTCGCTCATTACCATGCCGCGATCCACTGCCTTGCACATATCGTAAATCGTCAGTAGGCCGATTTGCACCGCGGTAAGCGCTTCCATCTCTACCCCAGTTTTACCCAGAGTTTCTACTTGCGCATTGCAATGGATGCTGGACTGATCAGTGTCAATGCTAAAATCCACGGCGACTCTGGTGAGCGCCAACGGGTGACATAGCGGAATCAGATCAGCGGTGCGTTTAGCTGCCATGATGGCGGCGATGCGGGCGATGCCGAGAACATCTCCCTTTTTTGCTGTACCTTCAGCGATGATGGCAAGTGTCCCCTGTTTCATGCGGATAGTGCCGCTTGCAATGGCGATGCGGTGGGAGTCTTTTTTTTCTGCAACATCGACCATATGTGCCTGACCTGTAGCATCAAAATGAGTTAATGAAGGAGTTAATGCGGGAGCTAAGGACGGCGTCAGGCCGTCGTTGTTGTTTGAAGTCATGAATTTAGTATTAGCAATGAGTATTAGAGATTAATCTCGCCGTCGAAAATAGACTTTCTTTGAAACAGTTTAAGAACTAATTGATTAGCAAAGTATCATAGCATCGTGAAACTAAAACGCCCATCATTCCGACCTAAAACCTTATACGCCGCCATCTTGGCCGCCGTCTGTTTGTTTTCGGTATCCAGCTCATCAAATACCAGTTTTGCGCAAAATTTGCCCACTTTAGGAGATACCGAAAGGGA
Organism: Undibacterium sp. 5I1; assembly: GCF_034314085.1. Classification (NCBI taxonomy): domain Bacteria; kingdom Pseudomonadati; phylum Pseudomonadota; class Betaproteobacteria; order Burkholderiales; family Oxalobacteraceae; genus Undibacterium; species Undibacterium sp. 5I1. The sequence goes on along the minus strand of NZ_JAVIWI010000001.1, from coordinate 2,463,379 downwards.
AGATTTATCCCCTTCGCTAGAGCGTAAATTGGGCGAGCAAATTATGCAGAGTGTGCGCCGTGATCCGGATTATATGGATGATGGACCGGTAGCAGAGTACCTCAATAAGCTAGGTAATCTGATGTTAGAAACTCGTCCTGATGCACGTGGCGAGACAATGTTTGATTTTCAGTTTTTTGTCGTACGCGATCCGGTTCTGAACGCGTTTGCCTTGCCGGGTGGTTTTATCGGATTCCATTCCGGCTTGATTTTGGCCTCGCAAACAGAATCAGAATTAGCGTCTGTCATGGGACATGAAATTGGCCACGTAGCACAGCGACATATCGCCAGGATGATAGGCAGCCAGCGGTTGGATTACTTGATCCCTCTGGCATCGGTTATTTTGGCAGCATTGGCCGCCAAGTCCAGTCCCGATGCAGCAATGGCGCTAGTGGTTGGCGGGCAGGGGGTTGCGATCCAGCGCCAATTGACCTTTAGTCGTGAGGCCGAGCGGGAGGCCGACCGTATTGGATTTCAGATCTTACGTGATGCTGGCTTTGATACCGGTGGCATGGTCTCTTTCTTTGGACGTTTGCAAGTCGCAACGCGCAATTACAACGACAATGCGCCCCCTTTTTTGCGTAGCCATCCACTCACCAGCGAGCGCATGGCGGATATCCAGTCGCGCATGGTCGATCAGCGTTATAAACAGCATTTAGACAGCTTAGAATTTTTGCTCACCAAAGCCAGAGTCAGAGTGCTGCAAAATGATACGACTCAAGGTTATATTGATGCGGCTACTTTTTTTGATACGCAATTAAAAGCCGATCAAAAAGATGAAAAACTAGCCGCACAATATGGACTCGCTTTTATTGCCCACAAACAAAAAGAGTTTTCTAAAGCCGCCAGCTTATTGGCTAGCTTGATCAAACAGATAGATCAATCTCCAACGCAAAAAACGGCACTCAATAAAACCAGTATGTTTGTCAGCCTGGATATCGATATTAAAATCGCCAACAAGCAAGCCGACGCCGCAGTCAAGGCAGCTGAGGCGGCAATGCAGCAATTCCCTTTATCGCGTGGTTTGGCCTATCAGTATGTTGATGCATTGCTGGCTGCGGGCAAAGAGGAAGATGCAGCACGGTTTTTACGCGATCAGGCGCAGCTGTATCGACAAGATATTAAGGTGCAAAATTTGTTGGGCAAAGTCTATGCAGAGCAAGGTAAGCAGGCGCTGCAACATATTGCGCTGGCGGAAGGTTATGCATTAGAGGGAAGTTTAGCGCCAGCCTTGCAGCAGCTAGACATCGCCCGTCGCTCACCCGATGCGCAATATTACGAACAGTCGGTAATCGATGCCCGCGAACGTGAATGGCAAGAGAAGCATAAGCAAGAATTAAAAGATGAGAAAAAAAGGTAGAGATATCTGATGGCTTTATTTGGCTTACGACAGTTTCTCATTTAGCCAATCAGCTCTCCTAAGCTACATTTGTTGTCCGTAAAACGGAAAATCTGGATTAACGCTTATTTGCCTTGGTCTCCAGATATCCATAAGATCAATTCATCCATCGCCGGTCGCGCTTTTCCGGCTTTTTCATCATTGATTATGGCGACGACGATCCATAGCTTTTCATGACTGTCTTTGATGTAGCCTGCGATCGACAGGGTGTTTTTTAAGCTGCCTGTTTTGATCCTCGCGCGTCCTTCCACAGGACTATCCTTGAGCCGTTTTCGCATCGTCCCATCTACTGCGACAATCGGCATACTGCTGGCAAATTCAGGAAACCAGTTGCTATGGCTGGCTAATTGTAATACCTTGCCTAGTTGTCTTGCCGTAATTTTTTCTGTGCGAGACAAGCCTGATCCGTTTTCGAGAATCAAGCCTTCATCAGTAATCCCTTTTTTGCTAAACCATTGCCGTACATGCGCATCTGCGGCTTGCAGGGTAGTGGCGTAATTTTTAGCTTCAGAGAATTCTGCCCCTAAACTTAAATAGAGCAAGCGCGCCATGACGTTATCAGATTGCTTATTGATTATTTTGATGGTGTCGGCCAAGGTGTCCGACTGGCGCTCCACCAAGATGCTGGCAGTCGCTGGCGTAAAACCATCTTTAACATGACCAATCCAAGTACCACCTATTTCTTGCCATAGCTGCTGTATCAGATGTTCTATGTACCTGTTTCGGTCGAATATATTAGTGTATTTGATGGCCTTACAGTTTCGGGGGAAATTGCCGATCAACGTCACCGTAGTGCGGTTGTTATCTACTTCTACCGTAGGCGGTATCCAGATATTTTCCCAACTAGCACACGGGCTGTTATTTAGTCTAAGCTGATTTTTGATGATGACTTGGGCCATCGGCGGAAAGCTAAGAATTTTGATGTTATCGGACGTAGATTCAAACTCAAAGCCAGATAAGTTGGCGTTAATCAGCAAGGCGTCTGGTATCACGTTGTAGTAGGTATCCGGCTTTTCATCAAACTGAACGATGTCCGCATCTAATCGATCCGGCTGGAAATAATGCCGATCAAGCACAATGTCGCCAATGATGTTGCGTATACCCTGACCACGTAAGGTACGTAGCATTAAACCAAGTTTATCCCATGTTAAGTTTGGATCACCACCACCACGTAGATAGATATCCCCGAGTAGCTCACCATTTTGTCCACCATTCAGATCTGATGGCAGACCCGTTTGCTTGATGGCGGTTGTACTCAATATTTGCGTTTTCCAACGAAACGTCGGCCCCAATTCTTCCATCGCTACTAATGTTGTTACCAGTTTGATGGTAGACGCTGGACTGACCGCGATATCGGGTGATAGTAGTAGCGTCGCAGGTCCGCCATCTGCCGGCATGACCACCATACTCAAGCCGTTGGCAGGTACCCCGACTTTTTTAAAAGCTAACTCCAAGGAAGACGGCAGAGCATTCTGCGCAAATGCATGTGTGGCTATCAAGCTGAGCAATATCAATGAGTTTGTTGCTATGGAATTGAAAAAGTATCGCATTAGGATAGGTGAAATGGGTTTGACGTCTTACTGTTTTTGAGTCACAGTTTATTTAGGCGGCGCTACTATCTACATTTGCTGGCAATAAAGAAGTTTAATTGCTATATCAAAAAAAATAAAAAAGCCTTGGATATACCAAGGCTTTTTTGCTTTATCGTAGTGCCATTATTTTGTTATTTTATTACTTAAAAGTTTTAAAATATTTTAATTAGTGACACTTAATAAGTCATTGATTTGTTCAGTTATTTAATGGTGGAGACGGCGGGAATCGAACCCGAAGTTCACTCAGTAACCACGGGCGTTATAGGGAAACTTGAGAGATTGTCGCAAATTTGTCGCATGCAACACTCCAATTCCATATCACTCTTCCAATAACCTCGCGCGCAATGCCTGTAATTGCGCAGCCCATCTCCCAGGTTGAGCTGCTTTGAATTTCTTTAAATTTTCTAATTTCCAACGCAGTGCCGGCAACTCTTGCACTTGCGGGTGGCTCAGCAAATTCCACTCGGGCTCTGCCTCGGCCAAAGTGATAAGGAAACGGCGGTGCTCAGGAGTCAGTAGTTTATGAATGTCTTGGCGCAGGCGACTGCGAGTTATAATTAGTTCGTGCAATGGGGGTGGCTCCGCTTCCGTCATTCCAACGAATTGTTCTTCGTAGATTAGGTCTAGCACTTGGTCATTTCCGTACAACACTTCATGAGTTGGTCGATTGTGGCCGGCAAGGTAAACGACGAAACAATCGAGCAATTCAGGCGTGATACCTTCATTCTGATACAGTAACCAGACGTCGAATAAGTCTCGTGGATGTTGGCGGTCTAGGGCCGCCACTAGTTTGCCTGCGTATAATTCAGCAAGGTCAAGAATAGGGGCGTGCACTTGAACTTCAAATTGGCCAATGACCGCATCAGAGACAGATTGATTTTCACGTACCGGCAGAACCGTTCCTCGAAAAACGGTGTTAACTTCGATTTTTAGTGTCAACCCGTCTGTGCCTTCCATTATTAGTAGTTTTGATTCTGGGTCGCTGCCTACTTTTACTGGCTTTGCTTTCAATCCCCTGGCTTCCAAGCGCGATGCTATTGCTAGCAAACCTGAAGATATCTGTGTAAAGGCCTTGTCTCTGGGCTGGGTCCCGTTGAGATATACTAGGTCAATGTCCACGGATAGCCGCGGCGCCTCTCGCACAAAGAGATTGATGGCCGTGCCACCTTTGATGGCAAATAGTTTGTCAACGAAAACGTCCGGGATTACGTCTAACAATAAGCGGACTGTATTGATATAGATGGCGTCTAACATAAATTTTTTAAGGTGAGTAGTGTTCCGTCTTGAAGTCGACGCGTCCAACGTGCGTCTCCACCTAAATGCAAATTGAATTGAGTCCGTAGAAGTTGTACATCGACTACCTTCGTTTGTTCAGCAAGATGCAAGAATAATCTAGTAGTCTTGACCCGAGAGCAAGCTACTAACAAGGCTCCAACCATGTCCAATCGCATACTGGTAAAGGATTCGAAGAGATTTTTAGCTTCTTCCAAATCTTGGCTGACCCCAACTTCATCTAGCACCTCTAGCAAGGCCCTCTCTCTATTTGATACGAATAGGCCTTTGGCATGGTCGGCTAGATTAGCGTAGCCCTGATTACTGACTGTGGAGCGGAGTTTGTCCGGGTTAAATATTGCTCGCTGATAGTAACGTGCGGGAAATCGCGAAGTGAACCACTCGGGTAATACATAGCGCTGTGTTCCCCAGAGATATAATTTTGGTCGTGAGCTGACATTGTGTCGTATGCCCTGCCAAGACAGGGCAGTCTTTCCTCCAACATGAAGCCCGGGCGCTTGTTTTTGCAAAAACAATAGACATGCGTCCAATTGCAAGGCGTCGTTAGGGAAGGCGTAAGTTCCTTGGGTTAGTCTTTCTAGCCAACCGCTTTTGGCATATTTTGCAGCGAGATAGGGCGAGATGCCCTGAGCCGCCAATTCGGATAGTCCAAAGGGCTGGCCATGTGGTAGCTGAATTAGCAATTCTTTGATTAACGAATGTTTTATATTTGAACTCATGGTTCAATTATCCATCAAATTATAAACATACTATATTAGTATGTTTAAATAAAGCTGAAAAATTTAACTCAGAGTTAAAACATACTACAAATAGCAAACTGATGTGTCCCAGCGGGCCTTGTAGTAAATAAAAAATTTTACATCTCAAAGCTCAACAAGTTGTCCATTTTGGATGGAAGCCTATTACTTCCAAAATTCCCAATTCGATTTGCAGAACTTCACCAGCATCTTTTCGTAGGGAGAATCGGGCTTTATGATGTTTACCGTGTCCGGAGTATTGTCTTCTCAAATCAATTTATTGTTCTTGTAGGTGAGGATATGCAAATACTGAAACGTCCTATTTTTGCAATCGTACTTCGTCAATGCTAAGATTTGCTGCTTTGGTAAGTTGTCATTTCTGACAAATGTGCCATTTTCAAAATAATCCGTAGGACCGCCGAACTCCATTTTCTGCCAAACAACAAATGTATCTCCTTCCCTGCGAATAGACGACGTATCGACGACGTACGCCTCCGGAATGTTTTCCCATGTGGCGGCTTCTGCCTGAGCGACAAGCAGTGACACTGCAATTCCAACTATTTTTGTGAGCATGTCGTCCTTTTTGTATATTTAATTGTTTAAGGAAATTAATTAAACATAACCTTTTTTATTATGTCATATTCCTGCGAGAGGCTACTGCAAACGGGATGTGATTTATCTAATTCGTTTATTATCAATGTACTTAGTCGCATGCCATATTTGTTCTTGATGCAACAATGGCTAAAAGTAAAGGGGCTCTCATGACTGTAACTATCCAAGTAATGCCGTTCGATGATGATAAAGACGTCTCGTTCCAGTCTATTCAGCTTACGCATGTTGAGTGCCAGGCCGGTTCGATTACGAAATATCGCAATCCCACGAGCGATGACTATACCTTGCGCTGCTCTTGCGGCTTGGAGGTAGTGCTGTTCGGAGACAGTTGTGCAATGGAATGTGTTAAAAAAGTCGCCATAGGAGCGCAGAGTGCGTCACTTGAACCAGGCTCTTATTGCTGCAACCGAGAAGTAGTAACCGTATTTGTCACAACCTAACCCGAAAAAAATGAAAAAACGAATTGCTTTGAGTAGCCTAATACTCGTTTGTATAATTACCACTACTCTCGTCGGCTGCAACGGCGAAACTGAGTCTGCGACAAAAGGAAAAGTACAGCAAAAAGTGTTAGAACAGTCCTTGGCAGACGCTATTAAAGTGCATGGTTGGGAGGGCTTAAATACACTGGCTAATCAGGGGGATAGTCGGGCGCAGTTTTTTATTGGTGTTGCCTATCTCACCGGTGACGGAATTCCCAAGAATCACATCGAAGCCAGAAAATGGATTAGAAAGGCGGCGAATCAAGGGGTAGCAAATGCCCAATTTCTTATGGGTATGCTGACCCAAGCTGACATCAAGACAGCCCGCCTTTCTGAGGTGATATCTTTATTTGCCAATGCCTATATGTGGTTTAATTTAGCCGCGGCACAGGGTCACGAGGAAGCTAAGGAGAACCTAGCAAATCTTGAGTCCAAACCCACAGCAGAAACTGTTCAGGCAATTAAGAAAGGTCAAATATTAGCATCTAACTGGCGCCCTTGTCTTACTGCAAGCTGTTGGGACTACGAGCCACCCGTAGATAGGATAAAGTTAAATGCTGAACGGTGATAAATCAGGCTTAACGAGAAAATATACGAGGCTCAAACTGCCCTCATTTATTAATTTCTATGTATTTCTGGCAGATGCCTCTACATCTATCGCACCCTATACCATCACAGAGAGATTTACCCATCCGTTCCAAATCCGGAAAGGTAAAAGTAATGTGACCAATAGATTTTATTTGCATATCTATTTCAACATTATTTCAAAATTAACTTCTTAAAAAGGCTTCTCCACTTATATATTGAAGTGACTGGAATGTCCTTGATGGCGGACAGGAGGGGCCACCGTTCAGTTAATATTGCCCGATTAACCATTGCGCACAAGCGAACTAACTAAGAGAGCGCCGCATTCGACCGCGATGGTGTTGAGGATGCCTTTGGTTGATGAAATCAGAAATAAAAAAGCAACAGTAATCCAAACGAGAGTAATTTTGCGCCGAATCATCTAACGAGGAGCGAATATCGTTTGCATATCAAAATAGTCAAATTTTTTATAGGCAATCAATGGACGCTCATGGCTGGCGAAGTAACAGCATGGAACGACCAAGAAATCAACACACTACCTATCCGCTGGGAAGAAAAGTAAAAATAAATAATGTCTGCCATATGCATACTTCGCAAAGCTGGATAAAAGGTCTTTGTGATTAACAGAATTAAGTTTTGATTTATTTTCCCTAAAAAAGCCTTAGCGGAGAATCTTTCCCAGCTAAGGCGTAATCAAAAATTTTGAAACTAATGAACAACCATCAATAGGCAACGTTCAGTCTAGAAAATGCATTTCACTAACGTAATAGAAATATTTAACAACTTTTATTACAATTCAAATGTATCGTCGTCTTGCTCATATTCTTCATCGTTCATTAGGTCACCATCTTCAAGGAAGTCATTGCTATCGGCGGTGCTCTGTCGTTTGTCCATCATTTCTCTTAATGAACGCCATGCCGAGCTATTCATTTTGGCCAAATTTTCTCCTGCTGAGTGGTTTACCTCATTCATCCAACGACCATAAACCTTGACTAGCATAGTCCAATCCGCATGTCCCAATTGCTCTGCTACATAAAGTGTGTTCTCACCGGATGACAGCATTACAGACGCAAAGGTATGCCTGCAGTTATAAGGGCGGCGATATCGTACCCCTGCTTTTTCGGCTGCTGTTTTAAAACGGGTCCGAATTTTAGACTCGTTTGTCCACATACTATTAGTGTAAGGATTTGGGAAAATCCATCCTTCACTTGCACCGGTAAGCTTTAATTGTGCCTCTAACGCTTCACGTGCCGGAGCACATAATTTTACCCAGCGTTTTTTATCAAATTTTGGTAATTTAAGATGTCCTCTGGAGAGTGACCTGCGCACAAATATTTGACCACTTTCCCAGTGCACATCCGACCACCGCAGCGCTATGAGTTCACCGGTTCTCAGGCCAGTCCAAAGCCAAAAAATCATTTGATTTAAAAATGAGCCTGAAAATTGCCTTAGTAATGCATCAATCTCATCTGGAGAAAACGGCTCCACGATAATATTGCTTTCGTTATATTGACGATTACCGACTATAGGGAGTGGGCCGTCCAGTTCCGTTTTATCTAGAGCCTTGTTTGTTGAAAATGTTTTTTGATTTTTTAACGGGCGAACTTTAGTAAATGGGTCAAAAGGTATTTTTTTAGCATCTGCCATCCTGGACATAGCGCCACGCAACGGTGTCATTAAATTATTTACCCGTTTGATACTAATAGTCTTCCCCGTGTTTTGGCCATTTTGGATTAGTAACCAATTTTGCAAATTTTTTATAGATAGGTCATTCAGTTCAAGCACGGATAAATCGCCTAGCAGTCCTCCAGATTTTGGCCTATCAGAATTATCGATTCCATCCAACGCTGCTGCTGGAAATTGCTTTAAACGGGTAGCATCCTTTTTATAGTCTATCCCAGCGTTGTGTCCTACCGCAGAGACAGTCACGTCGAGCCACTCGTTGAGCGCGGTAGAAATCGTAACTATATCGTTTTGTAAAGCAAGGTTGTGGGAAGTATTTAATTTTTTAATAACTTTGCTATTTGGAAATTCCTTATCATAGTCAAAATTCCCAAGGCTGATTAATTGTTGAACCCTTTCGCGTTTTTCCATTGCTTTTTTGATATTTCCAGCAGTGGGCGTCCCTCTAATAGTTTCGTAATATCGAGTTCCCTCGAACATAAATTCGATTTGTACGCCGTTGGCGCTTCGTACAGTGACGCCCTTCGGAATTGGTGTGTTCGTCCCAGGAAAAAACTTTGTCCCCTTTGTAACTAATACATTTAATTCCAACGCCGTTAATCTCAATTTGGCAGACTTTTCTGCAGAAATACCCTTAGACATGGGAGCCCCCCATCCATAGGTTAACTGCTGTCACATTAATAACAATGCGGTTATCTGGAGCTTTACGCCAAAGTACCTCCTTCTCCCATTCACGGCGCTTTATTTTTGCTCTTACTGCGTCCTCGCTATAGCCTTTGAGTTCACAAAATTTATTTATTAATACCCAATTCGGTGTCATGACCTGCATTACTGTTCTCCTTAAAGAACCGTATAGCGTTTGAATTTTATATTCCGGGAATTGGGGGGGCGATGGCAGGTAGAATTTCTTTAAAATCAAGAAATTTTATAAAGGAGGGTGGGGAAGTGTTTAATCAATTTCTTATCGCATTTGTCGAATTTGCCGTTGAATCGCCTCAATTATGTAATGGCTTCCTATCAAGTCGACGTTTCCCTGCCGCAGGATTTTTTCAAAAAGGTCCACCGCTGACGGTGCTGCCGTATGGGGGCACAAGACCCCTTTTACCTCTCTCGTAGTGGCGTTGTAGTATGCCGCCGATAGTCCTCGACCTTCGTCCCAAAAAAGATTTTTTACTCCTGAGACGCCACGTTTTAGCGCAGACGCCCCCAGCGGAGTGAAACCCTCTTTCGCTTTAATTGTTAAATAGTCAATTACTTGGGATTGCCTCAAGTGCATTCCAACGCTGAGGTCCAGGCCGTGATGGGCAATGTTGACCCCCGTTTCGTAATTCACAAAATCGGCTCCTGCCCTTGTCAAAACATACATTTTTATTCCCGCATAGCCAGTGCGAGGCAGCACGAACCGCTGCGCGTGGAGTCGACGTAGGCACAGCGCTGCTTTGTTCCGAGCCACGTGCGGCGTGGAGCTGGTCCATACCAAATTACCAATTTGCTGCGTGCTGAGCCAGCCTAGCAGTGCTATAAATTTCAGCACTTCTGTCTCGTTCTCGCGTGCAATTCTAATGTTTGATTTTTGCTTTGTCGGTGTGTTCATTCGAGGGGTCCCCTGTTGCTGTACGTCCACCGTATAGACACCTCAACCCCAAGTTCAAAATCTTGCCTCTCGGAATTGCACAGAACCGCGAAAATAGTCCCTGTCGGGCCATTTTCTCTATTCCGCTAGGGCGGAATTTCTAACGTTGAGGCTACCCGCTACGCGGGCGGGCCCCACGCTCGTCTTCGCCGACCACGGGGCCCCCCCGCTACGCGGTAGCCGGCTGCGCCCCCCCCTAGCCTGGTCTCGCTTGGGCGAGACTCAGTGCCAGGCGGTCCCCGCGGGAGCTCTCTGGCGAGAGCTGTCCACTGTCGTGTACCCCGGCCTCCGCCGGTCCGCTGTGACGCCGTTGGCGGCGTCAAAATACTTTGCAGTTGTCTATTACGCAATATTACGTACTCATGCCATTACAGTACGTTAACCCTCCTAGGAGCTTTTTCTTAACGAAAATAAAAAGCTGTAAGGGCATAAGTTCGGGTGCTTAGGAAGGGTAACGCTGGTTCGCTGTCGCTCGCTAACGCTCCCTGTCGCTCACGGCCAAGGGTGACTTGGGTCACCCTGCGTGTTTATGGTGGGTAACGCCCAGTCGTTAACCTTCCTAGGAGCTTTTAACCTGTAATGGCATAAGTTCGGAGTTTTAACGAGGCATACCGTCGTCAGCACGATTTTTTTAACTTTCCCTTAACGCGCCGTCTTTTTTAATCTCCGTGCCTACACGTTTTGTAACTGCAGCAATTTCGCTGCAGTGCATCACCAGGAGAATTTTTATGTCGACTACCAAACCCCGTTTGTCGGTGACTCTAGACCAGGACAGCTACGACGTACTGACCATTTTGTCTGAGTTGCAGCAGCGGCCTCTGTCCGCTGTCGTCCGCTACGTCCTGTCGCTGTGCACGCCGTCACTGCAACGCCTAGTCGACGAGTTAGGAACGCTAGCGTACGTGGAGCGCACGACTACGGCGGAGCTGCAGTCAGTTCTTAACGGCTCTATGCTAAAAACATTCATTTGAGGTTTATTGTGATGAAAAACCAGCAAAAACCAGCTTTGTCCGCACATCTCGCTCCGGGATATGTGATGTTATCGACGCAACTTTTGAGCGACCCCCGTGTGAGTTCCCGTCAATTACCCGGTCTATTGCTCGTCTACGCTGCAGTCGCTTGCGACGCTGACGTACACACGGGACTGTGCCGTGCCTCGCAGGAGCGTTTAGCCGAGAGAATAGGAATGCATCGCAAAAATTTAGGTCCTCTGCTGCACATGCTAGCCGAATTAGGCTACCTCCAAATCGCCGAAAAAACGGGTTTTAACCGCGTCCGTAAAATCACTCTAACTGACGCAATAGCTGCTGAGTCCGCGGCATTATCGTCGCCCCTGCTGGAGGAATCCGAGGCGACTCTCAAATTAGTAGCAGGGCCTCCTGGTGTCGAGCCCAAAGCCCTAACGAACCGAATGTTGCCCAACGACCAGTATGCGGCTCGCCAACTCGCCGCCCGTGAGGCCCGCTACGGCATCGGCAACCACGCAGCCTACGTTGCCAGCCTGATATCTAAAAAATCGTCTAGGCTACCCGAGGGAGCGGAGCAATTTGCAGAACAGGCGCCACTGCTGGCAGCGCGAGAAGCGAAATTTAGTAGACGGCGCGCGCAGAATTCTAGTTCGGCTGCCGCTACTAGGGCTGACTACGACAAGGGATATGGTGATGTGTACTAGTACTAGGGGAGGGGGGCTTTTACCTAAATCTTGCAGTTTCCTCGTTTTGTACTAAAGTGTAAGTCCTGCCAAAAATTGGAGATTAAACGTGATAAACATGCTCAAATTTATAATAAATACGCTGAATTCTCCAGTTTTTTGCGTTTATGTGACAGATTATTCCAATAATGCCATCGCTGCCCCGGTATCGCCTTTTGTAAATTCCTTATCAGATGCGATGCCAGGCTTTGACCCATTAGCCTCAGTCCAGCTTAACAATTCGGTCAGTATGATTGATAATTGTTCTTTTGGTATTAACAATGCTACTCAATTTTGTGATTTTGATACGGCGATTCCGTTTGATTCATCTGCTTTTGATACTGGATTTTCTAATTTTGACTGAAATGAAGAGGGCCCCGAGGGGCCCTTAATTAGATTCTAGTGCAGGTCTCGCTCTGACTGCCTCACAGTCCCTAGCAGCTCGTCTAGCACCTCAAAAATCCCACTGAGACACAGAGGTGCGTCGTTTGTCCCGTCGGCCTCTTTAGCTCCCCAGCCCCGCGATTCGAGCGTTAGCATCGTGAGTCTTGTTGAATCGACAAGGGGTGCAATTTGTCTCGCTCTAACAATTGCCTGCTCCAAATCCGCTGCCTCGACACAGACGAATGGGTCGCCTCGAAGCGCATCTTCTCTCGAGCGGTAAATCTCAAAAATTCGTTTTTTCACGGTACCTCCTCACAGTTGACCTAATGAGTATAGGTACCTGTGCACCGTTAAAAAAAGACCCCGGGTAGGGGTCTTTAAGGAAATCAATTTATTATTTTTCTAACTCGACGGGCAGATTAGCTCGAAAAGTTTGCCCTCTAAGGCGCCCACTTCGATTAATAAAATGGCCTCGCCAGATGGCCTGTGCATAATCCCAATTACGGACTCATGCCACCGGCCGTTGACTCGCGGGTCCTCTTCGGCTATCGCGTCGCTGTCATGAATTCCCTCGATTCTCACGTCAAAATCGACATCGACGGCGTCTGTGTAGCTCTCAACGGGCAAGTCAGCAAATTTGATATTTTTGCCAGTCATTTGCCACCAGTTGCCACCCAATGCACTAGGCACAACGTCTGCCTCTATCGTACCGCTCAACACTAGCCCCATTGAAATTTTCCTTTTTGTTATCTTTAATGAAATTAATTTTCTAGCACTTAGTAAAACTACACAAAATGCTAGTGCAATAACGAGTTTGTCAAGTATTTAATTTCTCCGTGGAAATTTTTGTTGGCCTAAGATTACATTATGTATAGGTACTGACCATAAACAGCAGGCCAGTATCTGGTGCCAGATATGAAAAATAATCGGGAAATGAAGTTTAATCGCCCAGCAAAGGCAGGATATGCAGTTGATAAGCGTTTGCCCTAGCCTCCGAATAAACTTTCCTGCAAGGTCATGTGGCTCAGTCCGACAAGCGTGCCCACGGTTCAGACTCTCAGAGTCTTCGGGCTAAGTCTATGAAGACAGACTTGTCGCGGATGCTCAGACTAAATCGAATATGACACCAGGAAAGTCTGCTCTTGCATTCAATTTTTCAGCCCGCTATTCAAGCTCTAAAGCACTAATCCACTTTATAAGGAATCCTTATTCTGATTGTTATTGGAACTGTTGCTTGAGAATGCGGAGGTCCCAGCGACCGGTGGGCGGCTCGAGTCTGCTTCGCACTGCGCGTTACGTATCGAAAAGATTGGATGGGTTTTTAACCATTCATGAGCCCCATCGATATCCAGCTTCAGGCTCGCGAAGGAATTCTGCAGTAGTCGCTCCGGTAGAGCCCAGTCCCACTTCTCCTGCGTCAAATTATGGGCGTCAGCAAGTAGCATATTCGCTGATGGAGCCGGCATCGTGGCAATCTCCGCCAAACAGGCGGTCGCATCGACAACAGAATTCGAGGTTCCAAAAATTTCAAGCGCGGGGCCGACCAACGAGACGCTAAATCCCCTTGTACGAAGCATCATCGCCAGCGCCTCGTTCTTTGCATCACCCAACCAGGTGAACAACAAGTGCGTACTTCCCGCGCTAACGAACGCATTAGCCGCGAGTGAAAAGCGTGAATACGTGCTGCGTCCTTCGGCTATCAGCCGCTTGGCTGTTTCGTCGAGAAAGCCGAGGTCACTCCTTTCCTCGTAGAGCTCGCGCATACGCTGGCGGACACGGTCATGGATTGCTCCGCCGGGACTGTTGAAAGGTGGGGCCTTGCCGGTCTTGTGATGAGTCACGTAAATTGACTTGGACTCGTCATCGACTTCGTCCACGTGCCAGGTTTTTGCAGCAAACAGGATAAAGTCGCCGACGCTAATGGCACTAGATACCGGTATCGAGCCTAAGCTCTTAATGCCGGCCACGACGCGGAATTCTTCCTCAGCGCTGAACGCGGCGTAAAACGTGTAATGATTTACCAGCGGCGAGCCTTTGGCGCCGTGCAGAAGGACACCTGACGATTCCTGTTGCAGGATTTCGATGGCACCCAGATGTGAAATCAGTGCTACGAAGTCGCTCTTCGAGACGGACTCAAACGGGCCAGAACTGCATAGGGTTCGGTATGCGTCTGCCGCAGTTACCCCACCGCGTTGAGCGATTAGCGATAGTAATTGCTGCACAAGTGTAGACAGGTGCTGACCGCGTGCTCGCGGGGGTTCGAACCATCCTTCCAGCAGCAAGCTAATCATCGCCGTTAGTTCGAACATGCCCTCACGCAGTTGTGTCAGCACATGTGACCGGTCCGTCAGCTGTGATTCAATTGCATACGCGCGCAGGATGGCAGGCTCTCCTTTTCTGCGTCCTGACCTGCCAAGCCGTTGGCGTAGGCTAGCAACCGATGGGGGAGACCCAATTTGGGCGATGCTCTTAACTGCTCCGATATCAATGCCCAGCTCTAGCGTGTTTGTGCAGACGGCCGTGGCGTGGAGTTCTTTGTTTTTTAACGCTGACTCTGTCTCTTCACGAATCTCTTTTGAGAGGTTTCCATGATGCGGCCAGAATTCATTTGGCCTGCCGCTTTCTTCACATAGTTTCTGTAGCCCATACGTGTACTGCTCGACCTTCGAGCGGCTGTTTGGAAAGACGAGATTGTTCGAACCGATTAGCGTCTTGAAGAGGTGGCCAGTGATTGACTGGGATGCCTGCGATTCTGGAGATTGCTCTTCCAAGTCCGGGCTTGGTTCCATCTCGACAAAGCCCTTCACGACCAGCTTCAACTCGCCGCCCTCAGACTTCGATTCGATAATCTCGACACCGTCCTCTGAGGCAGGGCGCAGGAAGTATGCTGCCAGACGCATATCGCCTAATGTGGCAGAAAGGCCGATACGCGGAACCTGCTTGTTCGCAGCGAGTTCTATCCGGTGCATCAACGACTGCAGCTGCTTGCCTCGCTCGCTACCGATGAAGGCGTGTAGCTCATCGACGACGATATATTTTAGGTTGGAAAACAGAATCGGTGCGGAAAAACCTCTATTGCACAACAGCGCCTCAAGGGATTCAGGCGTGATTAACAATATCCCTGCCGGACGCTTTAGGAAGCGAGTCTTCGACGACGAGGAGATGTCCCCATGCCATGGCCATACAGCTACTTCAAGCGCCTCACAGAGGGGTTCCAGGCGCCCGAACTGGTCATTAATTAACGCTTTCAGCGGACTGATATAAATCACCAGGCCATTCTGATTCTCAAGTTGCAGAAGGTGTGTAAGCACTGGGAGCATCGCGGCTTCGGTCTTACCGGCAGCGGTTGCTGCAGCGACGATGACGTCGTGGTCTCCCGGCAGAATAGCGGGAATCGCGCGCTCTTGAGCTTCCCGCAATTCTTCCCAGCCCGCCGACCAAATCCAGCGGCGGATGCGTTCCTCGAGCAGTTCAAAAGATGATGATTGCTGGCTCATCGACTACATCTTAAAGCTGGCCAACTCATCGTCAACGTCAATCTCTGCGTCCGTACTGCCGCCAGTGTCCGGCTCGACGTCAACAACGTCAATCAGTGGTTTCCAATCCTGGCCCGGATTCTGCTCAAGGATTGCTAGCAAATTGATGAATGCCGTAATCGTCGTTCGCGGGGTACGGAAATAACTGTCACCCAGACGACGTGCGCAATGCGCCATAAACGGTGCGATGGCCTCATCAGGAAGCAGGTATTTTTCCGGCATGCCGAAGGCATAGACGTTACGAAGCTTAAGCAGCATGACGTAGAAGTCCTCGGGCGACAAGCTCGCTAGCCGTATTACGGGACCACTGAAATCGACGAGTCCAGACTTCGCAAACGTATTTTCAGCGAGCCGGCTCTGGAGGGCAGGGTAGCTAAATAAACCTCTGCGCGTGTCCATCAAGAATTCCGGTGTTCCGCCCAGGATAAATCCAAGCCCTTCAGCCGAGCCTTGGAGGGAGTCGTTCAGGATACGGAGAATCTGTTCGTAATTTGCGTTGCGCGCCTGCGTGTTCGACAGCTTGTAGAGGTTGACTAGCTCGTCCAAACACACCACAAAGCCGGAGTATCCTGCAAGGCGAACGAACCGTGCGAACAGCTTGAGTTGGTCGTAGAACGAAGCATCGTCAACGATGGTGCGTACGCCCAGCGCCTGACGTGCGTCGGTGCGGGTAGAGAATTCACCGCGAAGCCAGCGAATAGCATCGGACTTTAGCTGCTCGTTACCATCGTCGAAGCCTTTGCAGTAGCAAGAAATGACCTCGGCAAAGTCGAATCCGTTAACCATTTCCGTCAGATGCTCGAGTTTCGACCGGATGACCGCTCCAGCGGTCGTACCGGCAGCAAGTGCTTCCGTCCTCGCGGTCGCTACGAAACGTTCGACGATGCCGTTCATGGCGCCTCCGTCGGGCTTTGTCCTGGTCGATAGATTGCGCATCAATTCAGCGAATAGCGACCTTGCTTGGCCGCCAGTAGCATGCAGTCGGCGGTCCGGGTTTAGGTCGGCGTTTGCGGTGACGAGTTTGCGCTCCATCGCAACGGCTCGCACCAGATTGAGGAAGAAGGTCTTGCCGGCACCGTATTCACCGATGACGAAGCGAATGGTCGAGCCGCCGTCTGCGACGCGGTCTATGTCTTGTATGAGCGTTTCGATTTCGTGATTTCTACCGACTTGAATCAGGTGTTGGCCATGCCTTGGCGATACACCGGCTCGCAGGGATTGAATAACTGCATCGCGGTCTTTGGGGCGAATAGTTGTTGTGCTCATTGCGTTAGGCTCTCTATCATTTCTGCGTTGATTTCTATCGGGTCATTGCCGTCGGTGAATGTTGTGTCCAACTCGTCGAGACTCGCTTCGTTGAGTTTTTCTAGTGCTCCGTCCAGCATGATGTTCAAGTCCTGTGCCACATCCAGTAGTTCGGCCCGCTCCCAGGTTGAGCGAGAGACGAGTAAGCGGGCAAACGCGCTATGGCTCTCGTCCAGGCCGAGTATGGTGTTGGACTGCGGGTGTTCCGCACGAATTTCGGCGGGCGCTGATTCAGGTACTGTATCTTCTACAAAAATAGCTGCAAGGCGCTGGGCAATCATGTCACTCGATTCTTTGAGTGCCGCAATCTTTGACTGGTCCAAAGTAAAGCCGGGTGCACTAACACTAGGTGATTGAGCCGGCATCTTGGCGACGGCATGGCCTGCATGAATATCACTATAGGCAGTCGTGCGCTCCAAGCCTAATTGAAGATATATCTTCTCTAGCAGTTTGACTTCCTCTGGCAGTGGTACGCCGTCAGCTAATACCATGGCAGCGGCAAACGCCGCGATTGCCTCGCGAGTTTGCTGGTCGAGTAGCTCAACTTTTTTCTTGATGGATGAAAGCGCGACGGAACTGTTCACCAGCACTTGCGCATAAGCTTTTAGCCGAAGGCGCGACTCGATGTTGAGGTGGTTCCATTTGTCGATGTACAAATTGAGGTGATTGAGCTCGGCTTCGGAGAAGTCTCCATCGGCATGCGCAACGGCCGCTGCGAGTTCGACGCTTATCTTTGCCACCTTGTAGGCAGGGTTGTCCCTTATCTCCTGTGCGCGTATGTTAGTTTGGAATAGCACGAGAGGGTCCTCTGGTTTGCTGGCCCGATTGGAGCCAAGAACGTCCGGCTCAATACCAATTCCGCCCGCTTCGAGAGCGCTTGCCAGAGCTTGCTGTTTATCTTTCGTCAGTTCACCAGTGGCCTTGAACGTCGCGAATAGCTCTTTAAATTTTAGAACTACCAGCCCGTTGTTGACCTTTAGTTTGATGTCCCCTATTGCCTGACGAGAAGTGTCTGGCCAAAACTCGAGGGGTAGGGTTAGTACCGCTTCGAGGTCATGTCTTCCCTCGGGATTTCGTGCGAGATATCTGCTATATGGTTCGAGGAGCTTGGTGCACGAATCCACGACTGCTTGGAGCTTTTTGACGGGCGCCGTAAGCGCGGTAACGTCAGGGGTGTCTCCGAACTTCATGTCCACACCGGTTGAACCCATGAAGCCTCCGGAGGCGGGGCGATAGCTCAACCTGATTTTGGTTTTATTAGGTGCGATTTTCAGACCTTGCCCAAAGGCTTTCGCATACTCGCTAGCGAACAGCTTCTTGAACTCGTCGGAGCACCGTTGGACTGGGGTTTTACGTGAGATTGCAGGGTCTCGTTCGGCCCAAGCTAATGCAAGGCGCATTGGAATTGGGACTCCGTCGCGCACAGCCTGTCCGATGGCAACCCTGAGAGGTAGAGGCAGGCCGTAGGAGGGAGGCAGGTCACCTAGGTCTTCTACGTAGAGCCTAGAGGACTGGTTTGCTGCGTCCACTATTTCAATCAACTGTCCGCAGTACATTTTGAAGGAGTTTGAACCATCTGCGTACGTGGCGTATAGACGCTTCAGCTCAAGAGCTATTTCGGGCAGCTCGTCTTGGGCCTGCTTTTCTCGCAAAATGTCTAAAATTATCCGGCGTTCAAGTCCATAGAAATAAAGGAAGACGTAGCCGATATCGGCGTCTGGTGCGCTTCTGCCGTCTGCTAACCAGAGTAAATACGCACGACGAGCCTGAGGGGAAATATCCGAATAGTTTGGCCAATAGTTCGTGTGCCGTTCTGTGTAGTGTCCGTTTTTTGCGACATTCTTACGTGGGTCAATCAGCGACGGCTCCACTCCGCCATTCGCGGCTGTCAACGACGGCCCAACGTAGACTTTCCCTCCGGAGATTTCGATTCCTGCGAGTGTGATAGATTCAGACTTGTCCAGCCAACGTGCGGTTTTGAATTCGCTAGGTGTGACAGGTATTTTATAGTCATCGACGCGCGCTGGATTAGTGCTAGAGCTAAATGATGTAAGTTCATCCTCGACAAGCGGGGCTGCGTTACCGCCTGATTGTGGCTGGCTGACTGGCTGTGTACTCCATGTGCTACTTGTGCTGGTAGCTGGATAGGCTTGTCCGATGTGTGAAGGGCTAGGATTTGCTGCGGAGTGCGGGACGTTATTTCCTTGGGATTTTTGTGAGTGAAGATAGTACCTATAAATCGCATAGAACAACGCCTTCCGTTGGCCAACTAGCGCTGGTTCTACTCTACCATTTGTTGCTGTCAACGACGGCTCAACGTAGACTTCCCCTCCGGGGATTTCGATTCCTTCGATGGTGATAGATTCAGACTTGTCCAGCCGAAGTGCGGTTTTCAATTCGCTAGGTGCGACAGGTATTTTATAGTCATTGACGCGTGCTGGATTAGTGCTAGAGCCAAATGATGTCAGTTCATCCTCGACAAGCGGGGCTGCGTTACCGCCTGATTGTGGCTGGCTGACTGGCTGTGTACTCCATGTGCTACTTGTGCTGGTAGCTGGATAGGCTTGTCCGATGTGTGAAGGGCTAGGATTTGCTGCGGAGTGCGGGCCGTTATTTCCTTGGGATTTTTGCGAGTGAAGATAGTACCTATAAATCGCATAGACCACCGCCGCGGTGACGAAGAACGGCCAGTACTCAGCAACGAGTTTTGCCAAGACAGCTAGCACGGCCACGACGATTACGATGGCGGTAGCTAGACCACCGTTTCCCTTACGCTTTGCCAATCCATTCCCCTGTTTTCACTGTCGGCGGCGCCGTTCACATTTGTCCGACGAACTTTTAATTATCAATGATACCTTTTTCGATAATACCTCATCGACATTTAAGCGAAAAGTTGTTTTGGGAATACCTTTGTTGCATAGAACGTTCTTTGGGCTCTGCGTCTGTCGCGTGGGTGTTAGCGAAGATGTGGCTCGCTTTATAAGAAATAAATCAGCCCTTATCTTTCTACCTGGAGGGCAAGCGCGCAAGCATAATGGAATGTTGGCAGCGGCCGGCGTTACCGTTATAAGCGCTGGTGCAGATGAGCGGCGCTCCCGCCACGACGTTTTGGTGAGGTCGACGAGTAGCCAAATGGGAGAAGCGCTTGAGCTTATGGCTCTCAAGCCGAGTGGATACCAAGTCAATTCCAGGGTCTTGATGACCTTGCTTGACCCATTCGGCTCGCCATTGCTCCCATACAAATGGGTCCGACATTTGTTCGAGTCCGTTGAGCTCGCAAATTTACTAGAAGTCATGAAAATCAAGTTTGACTAGAGATAAATAGGAAACATCCAAAGTGACTAGCTATAAATGTTGTAGCAAATTTGTCGCAAACTTAGGACCAAAACAGACCATTCCTGACCATTTCTGACGCTGAAATAAAAAAATCAGCCACCGTATAAGTGACTGATTTCATTGTTAACTCATTGATTTTATTGACAATTTTAATAAATAGTCTAATTAAATAGATGGTGGAGACGGCGGGAATCGAACCCGCGTCCAGAAGCACTCTACAGACAGTTCTACATACTTAGTGCTGCCATTTAATTTAATCCATACGACGCGGACGCACACGCTTCGGCTGGACGAGTTACCTATTATTTAGCTATTAGCCAAGTAACCCGGCTTATAGCGATTCCCTATGAATGACTCTACTGCTGTTGCCAGCCCGCCCTAGGGAAGAGACGGTGTAGAGTTAGCAAGCAATTAAGCTGCTAATGCGTACGAGTTATCGTTTGCAGTTATATAGTTCTGATTGTATTTACGAGGTAGTCAGGCCTCGGTATGCCCTGCGCTGCTTTGCAACCCCTGTCGAAGCCAGGTCGTCCCCAAACAGGTTAATATTGTAACGCGTAACTAGCTTATGCGGTGATAATGCGTAATTTAACTCACTGTTTGAGCATGCTTGGCACGAATCAGCTCTAATAATTCTAGAGGGGAATCGACTATGCCACCAGCTTTCCAGTGAGTAGGTTCTATTGCGCCACAATATCCCCACGCAGCCGCAACTGTGTACATACCTGCGGCGTTTCCTGCTTGGATATCACGCAAATCGTCCCCAACGTACCAACAATTCTGAGGCTTGATATTGATGCGACGCGCAGCCTCAAAAAGTGGGGCGGGGTGTGGTTTGGGGTGCGCTGTGGTATCTCCAGAAATGATGCACGCTGCATTTTGTAAGCCAATCAACGGGATTAGCAAATCGGTAAGCCGAGCTGCTTTATTCGTCACAACTCCCCAAACGATACCTAACTCTTCTAATCCTTTTAACAAATTTTGGACGTTTGGAAAAAGCTTGCTTTGATCAGCGATGTTATTTGCGTAGTTTTCTAAAAACTCTACACGCATTGCGTCGTACTCTGGGTGGTCTGGAATCACGTCAAATCCGGCTTTGAGGAGACCGCGTGCTCCGGCCGAGGCAAAAGGGCGCAGGCTTACGTATGGACTTGGTAATAATTGACGTTTACTGCGCATTATATTGACTGCTGCCGCTAGATCGGGAGCTGTATCAGCTAATGTACCATCGAGGTCGAACAAAACTGCCAGGGGAGTTTGCATAGATTAATTTACTGTTATATCCGTCACATTGTATTAATTTGCTGTCGAGGATCGTAAGTCTGGACTTGATAGCCGGAAGTGACCATCCGCTAAGCAGGACGAGTGCAGGCTACGAGATAGTTGACGCTAGTGTCAAGATTAAGGGAGTAAATTTTTGTCAGCGGGTTGTAACCCATGCCTCTGAATGTATCGACTTGCAGGCCAGCGTTGCGAATGGCTTGCGACAGCTCTGCCGGAGTAATAAACTTGGCATAGTCATGCGTTCCTTTTGGAAGCAGCTGCAATAAATATTCTGCACCGATGATCGCAAACAGATACGATTTAAGATTGCGGTTAAGTGTGGAGAAGAAAACTTGCCCACCTGGTTTTACTAACGCAGTACAAGCTTGGATGACGGATGCAGGATTAGGGACATGTTCCAGCATTTCCATACAGGTGACTACATCATATTGTGCAGGTTCACGAGCAGCAATGTCTTCCGCAGCAATCTTCTCATAACGTACGCTGACGCCAGATTCTAGTCCGTGCAAGTCTGCGACCTTTAATGCTTTCTCAGACAAATCGATGCCTGTTACGTTAGCACCTTTTTTAGCCATCGATTCCGCTAATATTCCACCGCCACAGCCGATATCAATGACTTTTTTTCCGATGAGCGGGATTCGATTATTAATCCATTCAAGACGAAGTGGATTTATTTCATGCAAAGGACGAAATTCAGATGTGGGATCCCACCAGCGATGAGCTAAGTCACTAAATTTTTGAATTTCTGCTGGATCGACGTTTTGAGTTGACATAATATTGGGCAAATGACTTTGCCACCTTACTTATAAAAGCACTATTGTAGGGCATATTTCGTCAGCGCATATAAGCTGCAGCAGCAATGAAAAAACCCTGCCTAAGCAGGGTTTTGAGTAATTAGCCGACCTGAGGGCAAACAAATTATTTTACGTTACGTGTACCAACAACTTCGATTTCTACGCGACGATTTTGTGCACGGCCTTCAGCTGTTTTGTTGTCAGCAACAGGTTGTTTTTTGCCTTTGCCTTCAGTGTAAACACGATTAGCTTCAATATCTTTGCTCACCAAATAAGCTTTGACAGCTTCTGCGCGTCTTACCGACAGTTTTTGGTTGTATGCATCGGAACCAACAGAGTCAGTGTGACCAACAGCAATAACTACTTCGAGGTTAATACCTTGAAGCTTCGATGCCATGTCATCCAATTTTGTTTTTGCTTCAGATTTCAACACTGCTTTGTCGAAATCAAAGAACGCATCAGCCGCGAAAGTGACTTTCTCAGAAGTTGGTGCAGGTGGCACGGCTACTGCAGGAGCAGGCGCTGCTACTGCCGCAGGAGTTGGTGCTGCTGCAATCGCTGGTGCTGGTTTGACTAGAGGTGCATCGCAACCTGGAACAGCATCTGCTGGTGTCCAGTAACCTGTACGCCAGCACAAACCAAATGGATCCCGAACAATAACACCACGACCATCTTGAACATAAGCACTGTTTGGTGTACTTGCTTTGATGTCCGTCATATCTTGCGCGGATGCTGAAAAAGCGGCTACTGAGGAAGCTGCGATAACGAGTTTTACTAAATTTTTCATATTTCTCCTCTCGGGTGAGATTTCTATCGCAGAATTAACTGCGCGAATTGCTGCATAAAATCGGATACTACCACGTGCTTGATTACAATACTATTTCAGTATCAATTTCTGACAATGAATTCATACTCTTACTTTGATTATTCTGCCACAAGACAGGTTGGCGAGCCAAAATTGTTAAATTAAGAAAGTAACATTTTGTTTGCGTGTCGTCTTTTAACAACCGACCTCGCCGCACGAATACGCTTAGACTTCATATCATTCATTATTTTAACACCTAGATGCTTGTCTTGAAATCGCTTGATCTTGGATGCTTAGCTTAAGCGCAAAATTAAGTCGTGGTAAATATTTATACATATTCATAGCGCAAATAAGTTCAAGTGGAGTCGTTACTATTTTTGTATTATTCATTGATGATGCTTAGAAAGTGTTCAATGTATAAAAAAGCACTCTAAGCGATTCGCTAATGCTCATGTAATATGGAATCTTGCGTATGGGCTTGCTTAGCAACTATCAATATTTACTGTGACATAACTGATTATCACCTTGTTAGCTCAGTTCAAAAACCACATGAATAGCAGGATTGGCATGTTAAAATCGGTAGTTAAGCATTGAAAATAGATGGCTAAATTTTCATATTCGAAGGTCTTTTAAGTTGTAGTTTTTAGGCGCGAGTTTGATTGCAAGTCATTTTCAACCCATCGTTATTTAACCAAGCTCTAAATTGCCGGCCCGCCAATGGATCAATTCGCTAAAGAAACACTCCCGATTTCCCTTGAAGAAGAAATGCGCAAGAGCTACCTCGATTACGCCATGAGCGTGATTGTTGGTCGTGCCTTGCCGGATGTACGTGATGGTTTGAAGCCTGTGCACAGACGCGTGTTATTCGCCATGCACGAAATGAACAACGTTTATAACCGTCCATTTGTAAAATGTGCACGTGTAGTCGGTGAAGTCATGGGTAAGTATCACCCCCACGGCGATGCATCGATTTACGATACCTTGGTGCGGATGGCACAGGACTTTTCCTTGCGCTACACTTTAGTGGATGGTCAGGGTAACTTTGGCTCGGTGGATGGCGATAATGCTGCTGCGATGCGTTATACCGAGTGCCGGCTAGATAAAATTGCTAATGAAATTCTGGCTGATATCGAAAAAGAAACCGTCGATTTTGTTCCTAACTATGATGGTAAAGAGCGCGAGCCGTCAGTATTGCCGACGCGTATTCCTAACTTGCTGATCAATGGTGCTTCCGGTATTGCGGTTGGTATGGCGACCAATATTCCGCCGCATAATATTACTGAAATCATTAATGGTGCCTTGCATGTGTTGCGCAATGCGGATTGCACAATTGACGAGCTGATCGAAATTATTCCTGCGCCAGATTTCCCTACTGGAGGAATTATTTATGGCGTCTCTGGCGTGCGTGATGGTTACCGCACGGGACGAGGACGAGTAGTAATGCGTGCTAAAACGCATTTTGAAGAATTTGGTAAAGAAAATCGTACTGCTCTGATCGTCGATGAGTTGCCTTACCAAGTAAATAAAAAATCTTTGCTAGAACGAATCGCTGAGTTGGTAAGGGATAAAAAACTCGACGGCATCTCTGATATTCGTGATGAGTCAGATAAATCCGGTATGCGCGTTGTCGTTGAATTGAAGCGCGGTGAAGTGCCGGAAGTTGTGCTCAATAATTTGTACAAGCAAACCCAATTACAAGATACCTTCGGTATGAACATGGTGTCTTTGGTAAATGGTCAGCCAAAGTTATTGAACTTGAAGCAGATGCTGGATTGCTTCCTGTCACATCGTCGTGAAGTTGTAACGCGTCGCACTGTATTTGAGCTTCGTAAAGCTCGTGAGCGCGGCCATGTGCTGGAAGGTCTGGCAGTTGCGTTAGCAAATATCGATGACTTCATTGCCATCATCAAAGCTGCGCCGACACCGCCATTGGCTAAGTTGGAATTGATGAATCGTGCTTGGGATAGCTCTATGGTGCGCGAGATGTTGATACGCACCGCTGCTGACAATCCTGCCGGTATCGACGCATTCCGTCCAGAGAATTTACCTAAACATTACGGTATTCAAAAAGACGGTTTGTATAAACTGTCCGATGATCAAGCGCAAGAAATTTTACAAATGCGTTTGCAACGCTTGACTGGTCTGGAACAAGATAAGATCGTTAACGAATACAAAGACGTTATGTCTGTAATCGCTGACTTGCTGGATATTTTGTCCAAGCCCGAGCGCGTTACCGTCATCATCACTGATGAGTTGACGGCAGCACGTAATGAATACGGCGAAGGCAACAAAGACGTACGCCGCTCCGAGATTACACACAATGCCACTGATTTAGAAACAGAAGATCTGATCACGCCAGTCGATATGGTGGTCACGCTCTCACACACCGGTTACATGAAGTCGCAGCCATTATCGGAATATCGTGCGCAAAAACGCGGTGGTCGTGGCAAGCAAGCGACAGCGACAAAAGATGATGACTGGATCGAACAATTGTTCGTGGCAAACACGCATGATTACATCTTGTGCTTCTCGAACCGCGGCCGTCTCTATTGGTTAAAAGTATGGGAAGTGCCGCAAGGTTCTCGCAACTCACGCGGTAAGCCTATTGTGAACATGTTCCCATTGCAGGACGGCGAAAAAATTACAGTGATCTTGCCACTATCCGGTGACAACCGCAGCTTCCCTGAAGATCACTACATTTTCATGGCGACCAGTCTTGGTACCGTGAAAAAGACACCGCTGAACGATTTTAGTAATCCGCGTAAAGCAGGCATTATTGCAGTCGATTTGGATGAAGGCGATTTCCTGATCGGTGCTGCACTGACTGACGGCAAGCACGATGTGATGCTATTTTCAGATTCCGGTAAAGCGGTGCGCTTTGACGAGAACGACGTACGTCCTATGGGTCGCACTGCACGTGGTGTGCGTGGTATGAATTTGGAAGAGGGTCAACAAGTCATCGCATTGTTAGTTGCTGAGAATGAGCAACAGTCAGTCTTGACGGCTACTGAAAACGGCTTTGGTAAACGCACACCAATCTTGGAATACACCCGTCATGGTCGCGGCACTAAAGGCATGATTGCGATTCAAACTTCTGAACGTAACGGTAAAGTTGTGGCAGCAACCTTGGTCGACACTAATGACGAAATCATGTTGATCACTACGGGCGGCGTATTGATCCGTACACGGGTATCTGAAATCCGTGAAATGGGACGTGCAACGCAAGGTGTTACTTTGATCGCTGTTGAAGATGGTACCAAGCTGTCTGGTTTGCAACGCATTGTTGAAACTGATGTCGATGTCGATGTCGATGCGATTATTGAGTCAGATATAGACAATGGCGCCGAAGGTGAACAAGCCGCAACGGAATAAGTTTTGACGACGATGATTGCCAGTTCTACTTCCAAAGTGATTGATAAAGTGACCGAAAACGTGAACAACATCGTGACAGCGATTTACAATTTTTCTGCCGGACCTGCCGTATTACCTATAGAGGTGTTGCAGCAGGCAGCAGCAGAAATGTTGAACTGGCATGGTAGCGGCATGTCGGTCATGGAAATGAGTCATCGCGGACCAGAATTTATGTCGATTATTGCAGCAGCGCAAAGTGATCTGCGCGAGCTGCTGGCAGTGCCGAATAATTACAAAATTCTGTTTCTGCAAGGTGGTGGTTTAGGTGAAAACGCGATTGTCCCCATGAATCTGATGGGGCGAAAGCCGCAGCCGGCAACTGCGGATTTTATTCACACGGGCTCATGGACCGCGAAGTCGATCAAAGAAGCGCATAAGTACGGTAATGTGAACGTTGCCGCTTCAGCAGAAGACAATGGACATACTGCAATCCCGGCACGTGAAAGCTGGAAGTTGTCTCAAGACGCAGCTTACGTGCATATCTGTACCAACGAAACGATCGATGGCGTTGAATACCAGTTCGCACCGGATGTGAATGCCGACACGGGCGGCGCGCCGATTGTGGCTGATATGTCCTCACATATTCTGTCGCGCGTGATTGATGTTGCTAAATATGGTGTGATTTTTGGCGGCGCACAAAAAAATATTGGCCCCGCCGGTTTGACGATTGTTATTGTGCGTGACGATTTACTTGGCGATGCGTTACCAATTTGCCCGTCAGCATTTAACTGGAAAATTGTTGCAGACAATGATTCCATGTACAACACGCCGCCCACGTATGCGATCTATATTGCAGGCTTGGTATTCCAGTGGCTAAAACGCCAGGGTGGTGTCGCAGCGATGGAGCAAAAAAATATCGCCAAAGCGCAACTGTTGTACGACTATCTGGACGATTCAGATTTTTACGTCAATCGGGTTGCCAAGGATTGCCGTTCACGTATGAACGTGCCGTTCTTTTTGAATGACGAAAGTTTAAATACAGAGTTTTTAGCGCAAGCCAAGCAACACGGGTTGTTGCAATTAAAAGGACATAAATCAGTCGGCGGTATGCGCGCCTCGATTTATAACGCGATGCCGATAGAAGGCGTACAAGCCTTGGTCAGTTTTATGAAAGAATTTGCCCGCGCTCATGCATGAGCGGTGAGCAACCAGATAGCTTCTTCTCTTTAGCCCTTTCTTTGCATGGCACTCACCATCACCTGGAAACCGTGGCGCTAAGGACAACGACCAAAAGTCGGAAGAGAGGCGAGCATCATTGCCATCACGCTACGCTAACCAGCGAGAATGGCGTGAGTGTGACTCGTACAAGTGTGAAGTATACAGCGACGTTTTCAACAACTCGCTAAACGGTTTTTAGGTTTCTTATGAGCGATAACAAATTATTCCCTCTGCGTCAGAAAATTGACGCCATCGATACACAAATCCTCTCGTTATTAAATGAGCGCGCACGTGTTGCGGAAGAGGTCGGTCATGTTAAGGCAGAGACCAATGCCCCCGTGTTCCGGCCAGAGCGCGAGGCGCAAGTTTTACGCAGCGTCGCTGAACGTAATCCCGGCCCTTTAGCGAGTCAGGATATTCAACTGATTTTCCGTGAAATTATGTCGGCTTGCCGGGCACTGGAACGTCGCGTAGTGGTGGCATTTTTGGGGCCGGTCGGTACTTTTAGTGAGCAAGCGGTGTATCAGCAATTTGGGCATGCGATTCAAGCTTTACCCTGCGTATCGATTGACGAAGTGTTCCGTGCAACCGAGGCGGGTACCGCAGATTTCGGCGTCGTGCCGATTGAAAATTCAACGGAGGGCGCGATCAACCGCACCCTCGATTTACTACTCCAGACCAGCCTTGCAATCAGTGGTGAACTAGCAATTCCGGTACAGCATAGTTTGATGACTAAAACGGGCACGATGGATGGTGTGACGCGGATTTGCGCGCACTCGCAAGCGTTAGCGCAGTGTCAGGCCTGGTTGAATCAGCATTATCCTCATATCGAACGTCAAGCCATGGCATCCAATGCAGAAGCCGCCCGTATGGCCAGCGGTGACGCGACGATGGCAGCGATTGCCAGTGAAATCGCGGGACAGCAATATCAGCTTGGCGTAGTTAGTGCGCACATTCAGGATGATCCTCATAACCGTACGCGTTTTGCTGTGATTGGCCGTTTACAAACAACGCCGAGCGGTAAGGATCAGACCTCCTTGGTATTGGCCGTACCAAATAAAGCCGGCGCAGTTTACAACTTGCTTGCCCCATTATCCAAGCATGGCGTGTCAATGACGCGCTTCGAGTCGCGGCCAGCGCGCACTGGCAATTGGGAATATTATTTTTACGTCGATGTAGAAGGCCATGTAATGGATGAGAAGGTGGCTAAAGCCATGACGGATTTGAATAACAATGCGGCCTTCTTTAAGATACTAGGTTCTTATCCTTGCACTGTTTGATGAAATAAAGCTCGGTAAAAAGTTTTTTAGAATCTCTATTGTTAGATGTCCAGTATAAATAAGCCTCTCAAGCCAAAAGTGCTCCAAGAGCCGCACAAACAATGGACGACTAATTTTGAAGGATTTCTAAAATCTCATTCTTGAGCGAATCGAGGCGCAGCTATTGCTTGCAAAACTATAAAGTCTTGCAACGCCGAAGTAGTGCTGTGCTGAGTTAGCAAACACGGTCTGGCGATGTATCTCGATTAAAGATTTTTTAGAAGTCCCTTTTTTGTAAATCCAGCCTGACGCTGGACAATTTCTGGAGCAGCTATGTCTACACAATTTGGTCCCGCCTATGTTCGTGCAATTGCCCCTTACCAAGGCGGCAAGCCTATCTCTGAAGTGGCGCGTGAATTTGGTCTAGACGAATCAAAAATCGTCAAACTGGCATCGAATGAAAATCCGCTCGGTGTACCGCAATCTGCGCAAGCAGCAATGCTGAAAGCTGCTGCTGATCTGGGGCGCTATCCTGATGCAAATGGCTTTGAATTAAAAGCCGCGATCATGGCGAAATACAATGTGCCGCAAGATTGGATTACCTTAGGCAATGGCAGTAACGACATTTTGGAATTGGCTGCACATTCTTTTGTGGAGCCAGGCCAGTCAGTCGTTTTTGCACAATATTCATTTGCCGTGTATCCATTGGCGACGCAAGCTGTTGGCGGACGCGCGATTGTGGTCGCGGCGAAAGATTTTGGACATGACCTGCCCGCAATGGCGGCAGCAATTACTGCGGATACTAAATTAGTTTTCATCGCCAATCCGAACAATCCGACAGGAACGTTTTTGCCGGCGGCGGAGATCGAAGCCTTCCTGAAAAAAGTGCCTGCCGGTGTCGTCGTCGTTCTCGATGAAGCGTACAACGAATTCCTCGCCGCCGACTTGCAATATGACTCTATCGCCTGGGTTAGACAGTACCCTAATTTGCTGGTATCGCGCACCATGTCCAAGGCGTACGGCCTGGCTGGCTTGCGTATTGGTTTTGGGATTGCACAACCGGGCATCACTGATTTATTGAACCGTGTACGCCAGCCGTTTAACGTCAATTCAATGGCACAAGCTGCTGCTGTCGCTGCCTTGAATGATGCAGAGTTTTTGCAAAAAAGTGCAAAACTGAATGCGGATGGTTACGTCCAGCTGACCAGCGCGTTTAAAGAGTTGAGTCTCGATTTTGTGCCGTCTTTTGGCAACTTTGTGTTAGTCAAAGTCGGTAATGAAGACAGCGCGGGCGCACGTATCAATCTGGAATTACTGAAGCGTGGGGTCATCGTGCGTCCAGTCGGCAATTACGGCTTGCCGCAGTTCCTGCGTATTTCTATTGGTTTGCCAGAAGAGAATGCGGCATTTATCACCGCTTTAAAAGAGATACTGGCTGCCTGAAACATGATGACGAGTGACGACAAGTTGAAGTCGATAGCACAGCAAGACCAGCAACAGCACCGGCTAAAGCGGGTCGCCATCTTTGGCGTTGGACTGATTGGTGGCTCATTTGCTCTAGCCTTAAAAAAGGCGGGCGCAGTTGAGCACGTAGTGGGCGTCGGTCGTAGCTTGGCATCCTTGCAACGTGCGCAGCAACTCGGCATCATTGATGAGATTGCTGATTCCGCTGCCGCCGCGGTGCGGAATGCCGATTTGGTATTGATCGCTGCGCCAGTCGCACAGACGGCAGCGATCTTGTCCTCGATTCAGCCTTACTTACAGCCCAATACTATTGTGACTGATGCCGGTAGCACTAAGTCGGATGTCGTTGCCGCAGCACGGCAAGTGATGGGCAATCAGCTTGCGCAATTTGTGCCCGCGCACCCGATTGCAGGACGTGAACAAAATGGCCCAGACGCTGCGCTGGCCGACTTGTATGTGGGCAAAAAAGTCGTGATCACGCGCTTGCCTGAGAACACGGATGAGGCGGTTGCCAGAGTCGCGTATGCGTGGCAGCAATGCGGCGCTATCATTCATCATCTCAGTCCGGCAGAACACGATGCAGTGTTCGCATCTATCAGTCATTTGCCACATTTGCTGGCGTACGCTCTGGTGGACGACATTGCGCGCAAGCCGCATGCGGATACTTTATTTCAATATGCTGCCAGCGGTTTTCGTGACTTTACGCGGATCGCCGGTTCGTCGCCAGAGATGTGGCGTGATATTACCCTGGCGAATCGAGCTGCCATGTTGCAGGAACTTGATTCCTACACGGCACGACTAGCAATTTTGCGTGAGCATTTAGTGAGCGCCAACGCATCTGGGATCGAATCGATTTACAGTCATGCGCAGGCGGCACGACATAACTGGATTACGGCGATAGAAGCCGCTGAGAAGCAGAACAAAGAGGGTGGGGATTGAGCTTCAGATGTTATGGCTTAGGTGCTGTGATTACCTGATTGATTTAATATACTCCCCTTATTTTTTTATAAAATAGCCTTATTGTCCAATAACTCTATGGACAATTTAAATATACCCTGGTGGAGTATTAATTTAGCGGTAAAAGTATTTATTGTCAGTATTTGCGCAAAACTGCTTTGGCTGCGTTGCCGATTTTGGTCGCTAGTCCTTGCCTGAGAAATTTGCCTAAGCCTTAATTACTTTTCACCAAAATTTAAAAAATAGCAGTTTCCTACCAGTTCTCGTTATCACCTAACATCTGTATGAGTCCATCAGCCAAATGAGTCAAGCCGCTAAACATTATCCACATTACCTCGATTTGCACCCTGTAATGCAGGCACAAGGCACAGTGCGTTTGCCAGGTTCTAAAAGTATTTCAAACCGCACCTTGCTGCTGGCCGCGCTAGCACAAGGCACTACGCAGATTGTGGAGTTGCTGGCGTCTGACGACACCTTAGTCATGCTGACGGCGTTGCAAAAGCTTGGCGTACATTGGACACAGGACGGTGCAACCCAGAATTACACCGTGACTGGCGTGGATGGTGTATTGCCGCAGCATCAGGCTGATTTATTTATGGGTAATGCAGGTACTGCGATCCGTCCGCTGGTCGCTGCTCTGGCAGTGATTGGAGGCGACTACACCTTGCACGGCGTCTCACGTATGCATGAGCGGCCGATCGGTGATCTGGTCGATGCGTTAAACCAAGTTGGTGTGCAGATTGAGTACACCGGTAATCCTGGCTTCCCACCGCTGCACATTCGTCGCGGTCACATTCATGCGCATCGTTTGCAAGTCAAAGGCAATGTCTCCAGTCAATTTTTGACCGCATTGCTAATGGCAGCGCCGCTGATGGCGCGTGATCATGATGTAACGATTGAAGTGATTGGTGAGTTGATTTCTAAACCCTATATCGAAATCACCTTGAATTTAATGCAGCGTTTTGGCGTAACTGTGCAACGCGATGGCTGGCAGGTATTTACGATTGCAACAGGTCAGCGATATGTGTCGCCAGAGGTGATTCATGTTGAAGGTGACGCATCGTCAGCATCTTATTTTCTCGCAGCAGGCGCGATTGCTGGCGGGCCAGTACGGGTCGAAGGCGTTGGTTTGCATAGTATCCAAGGCGATGTGCGGTTTGCAGAAGCTTTGGAGAAAATGGGCGCGACAATCACACGTGGTGACAACTGGATAGAGGCTAAATCGAACGGCGTATTGCAAGCGATCGATATGGATTTCAACCATATCCCCGATGCAGCAATGACGATTGCGGTTGCCGCTTTGTATGCCAATGGCACTACGACTTTGCGCAATATTGCCAGCTGGCGCGTGAAGGAAACAGATCGCATCGCCGCCATGGCGACAGAGCTGCGTAAGCTCGGTGCGCTGGTCGAAGAGGGCGCAGATTATATGACCGTTACCCCGCCTGCCAAGATTTTGCCTGCTACTATTGATACTTACGACGATCACCGCATGGCAATGTGTTTCTCGCTTGCTACTTTGGATGGCGCTGCTCGTCGCGGCGCTGCAATGCGTATCAATGATCCTAAATGCGTAGCGAAAACTTTCCCCGATTATTTCGAGGCGTTTGCCAAAATTAACCACAAGGAATTGTTTTGATGATGTCGACAGTGCCAGTGATCACGATTGATGGACCAACTGCCTCCGGCAAAGGTACGGTGGCACATCGTGTTGCAAAGCAGTTAGGATTCCACTACCTGGATTCTGGTGCCTTATATCGCTTAACGGCTTTGTCCGCGCAGCAAAAACACATTGCCTTAGATGATGAAATTAGTCTGGCCGCATTAGCACGCGAGCTGCCGTGTCGTTTTGTGCATGGCCATGTGTTGCTTGATGATAAAGATGTGACTGATGCCGTCAGGGCAGAAGCTATCGGTGTCGCGGCTTCAAAAATCGCAGTATTGCCAGAGCTCAGAAAAGCCTTGGTCGATTTGCAAGTGGCATTCCGTTATGCGCCTGGATTAGTGGCAGATGGACGTGATATGGGAACGGTGATTTTTCCTGACGCAACCCAGAAAATTTATCTTACGGCAAGTGTTGATGCCCGCGCGTCAAGACGATATAAGCAATTGATTGAAAAGGGTTTTTCTGCTAATATGGAAGACTTGATAAAGGATTTGACGGAACGCGATGCGAGAGATAGTGCCCGCACCGCAGCGCCTCTCAAGCCAGCATCAGGGGCATATATCCTCGACACATCAGCAATGGGAGTCGAGCAGGCGGTGCAAACCGTACTGGATTTATATGCTGCAACATGCAAATTAGCAAGCCAATAAATGTTCTAAAAAGCCTGCAAATGAATTTGATTTTCAATCAGTTTATCTTTTGAAAATCAATGTTGAAGTGCCTAAACTGATGCAAAGTCAGTGCGGGTTTGTTTAACCTAACCCAGTGTACACAGCGCTTTTGCCGTGTTCTGGATAACTCGAGTACCCTATGTCTACTGTTTTTATGTCCCAAGATTTTGCTACCGGTGCAGATAGCTTCGCAGCTTTATTCGAAGAATCCCTGTCACGTCAGGATATGCGTTCCGGTGAAGTAATCTCTGCTGAAGTCGTTCGCATCGACCACAATTTCGTGATCGTGAACGCTGGCCTCAAATCTGAAGCCTTTATCCCTGTTGAAGAATTCAAAAACGACCAAGGTGAGCTGGAAGTTAACATCGGCGATTTCGTTTCCGTAGCGATTGATTCGCTGGAAAACGGTTTCGGCGACACCATTTTGTCCCGCGACAAAGCAAAACGTCTGGCCTCATGGCTCGCGCTGGAAAAAGCGCTGGAGTCTGGCGAGATTGTTACTGGTACCGTTAATGGCAAAGTTAAAGGTGGTTTGACTGTTCTCACGAACGGCATCCGCGCTTTCTTGCCAGGTTCTTTGGTTGATACACGCCCAGTTAAGGATACAACTCCTTACGAAGGCAAGACCATGGAATTCAAGGTTATCAAGCTGGATCGTAAGCGTAACAACGTCGTTCTGTCCCGCCGCGCTGTAGTTGAAGCGTCTATGGGCGAAGAGCGTCAAAAGCTGATGGAAACCTTGAAAGAAGGCACAGTTGTTACTGGTATCGTTAAAAATATCACTGACTACGGCGCATTCGTGGATCTGGGCGGCATTGACGGTCTGTTGCACATTACTGATCTGGCATGGCGTCGTGTACGTCACCCTTCAGAGGTGTTGACAGTTGGTCAAGAAATCACTGCAAAAATCCTGAAATTTGATCAAGAGAAAAATCGCGTTTCTCTGGGCGTAAAACAATTGGGCGATGATCCATGGACTGGTCTGTCACGTCGTTACCCACAACACACACGTCTGTTTGGTAAAGTCACTAATCTGACTGACTACGGCGCGTTTGTTGAAGTCGAGCAAGGTATTGAAGGTTTGGTTCACGTTTCCGAAATGGATTGGACTAACAAAAACGTAGCACCAAATAAAGTTGTTCAATTGGGCGACGAAGTTGAAGTCATGGTTCTGGAAATCGACGAAGATCGTCGTCGTATCAGCCTGGGCATGAAACAATGCAAAGCCAATCCTTGGGATGATTTTGCGATCAACCACAAGAAAGGTGACAAAGTTCGCGGCGCGATCAAGTCCATCACTGATTTCGGCGTGTTCATTGGTTTGTCTGGCAATATCGACGGTTTGGTGCATTTGTCTGATTTGTCCTGGAACGAAACTGGCGAAGAAGCAGTTCGCGGCTTCAAAAAAGGTGACGAACTGGAAGCAATCGTTCTGGCAATCGATGTTGAGCGTGAGCGCGTTTCTTTGGGTGTTAAACAACTCGAAGGCGACCCATTCAATAACTACTGCGCAATGAACGACAAAGGTGCAGTTGTTGTTGGTACAGTTAAATCTGTTGAAGCTAAGGGCGCAGTGATCCAATTGGCTGATGATGTTGAAGGCTACTTGCGTGCTTCCGAAATCTCCCGTGACCGCGTGGAAGATGCAGGTACACACCTGAAAGTTGGCGATAGCGTTGAAGCCTTGGTATTGAACATTGATCGCAAAGCACGTGGCATTCAATTGTCTATCAAAGCAAAAGATAGCGTTGAAACACAAGAAGCAATGCAAAAAATGTCTTCTGACTCGAACTCCAATGCAGCTTCTGGCACTACAAGCTTAGGCGCGTTGTTGAAAGCCAAGTTCGATAATAAGAACTAAGCATCAACTTAGATACTGAGTTTTAGATGACAAAGTCTGAGTTGATTGCTCGCTTGGCAGAGCGATATCCACAGCTGGTTGCAAAAGATGTGGATGTCGCTGTCAAAACCATTCTGGATGCAATGTCCGATGTGCTGGCTAATGGTCAGCGTATCGAAATCCGTGGTTTTGGCAGCTTTGCCTTGAACAGTCGGCCTCCCCGCATTGGACGTAATCCTAAGTCCGGTGACAAGGTGATGGTTCCTGAAAAACGGGTTCCACACTTTAAACCAGGTAAAGAATTGCGTGAAAGAGTGGACGCCATGGTAGGGCAACCGATACAAGACGATTAAGCGAAGGTCGTCATTTCGGTGACCTGCGTCTTACAAAGTATGCAAAAAAATGAAAGCGGTATATCGGTCTGACCGATGTGCCGTTTTTTTTCACGTACAATTTCAAGCCTGAGTTTGTTGAATCATAATTCGCATATTTATTTTTGATTGAGTAGATAGATTCTGCTGCGATACAGCAAATTACTTGTAAACAATCGAGTTTGTGTTACGGTGTCAAAAACTCCATAAGAGCCTAGATAGGATACTGTTATGAAAATTATTTCCAGAATTATTACCCTCATTTTATTCATCGCCTTTTTTGGTTTTGCGATCAAAAATGATCAGATCGTGACCTTGCAATATTTCTTTGGTTACCAACAATCGGCTCCTTTAGTTATTCTGTTGTTAGTCTTCTTCCTCTCTGGCGGAGTGCTAGGTATTTTGGCCATGGTACCCATGGTTTATCGACACAAACGCGATATCTCAAAACATAAAAAAACAATCGCAGAAATTGAAAGTGAAAGATTGGCCGCCCAACGCGCCAGTACCGAAGCACCTCAACCGGATAGTGTTCGTAATATCTAACACCAATATAGCGATAAATAAAAATATGGAATTTGATATCTGGTGGTTGCTTGGCATCCCCCTATTTTTTTCACTTGGCTGGATTGCTGCCCGGGTCGATATTCGCCAGCTTCTTTCAGAGTCCCGTAGTTTGCCTCGCGGTTATTTTAAGGGTCTAAATTTTCTATTAAACGATCAGCACGATAAAGCGATCGATGCCTTTATCGAGATAGTTAAACTTGATCCTGAGACAGTAGAGTTGCACTTTGCGCTAGGTAATTTATTCCGTCGTCGTGGCGAAACAGAACGCGCTATTCGAGTTCATCAAAACTTGTTGTCCCGTCCTGATTTACCACTTGATCAGCAAACACAGGCAATGTTTGAACTAGGTCAGGATTACCTCAAAGCTGGTTTATTAGATCGAGCTGAAGAAACTTTTAATCAGCTAGTTGCTGGTCAATATGCAATACAAGCCAGACGTGCTTTGCTGGAAATTTATCAGCGTGAAAAAGAATGGGCAAGGGCGATTGAGGCAGCTTATGCATTGCAAGAATCTGGTGCAGGCGGCAGGCAAAAAGAAATCGCTCAATTTTATTGTGAGATCGCACAGGACGAATTGGTGCATACGCATTCTGATGCAGCATTAGCGATGTTAGATAAGGCCTTGGCAGCAGATAGACATAATGTGCGTGCCGCAATTCTGATGGGGGATGTACATCTAACTAACGGTGACATAGAAAAGGCCTTGTTGGCCTGGCGCAGAGTAGAACAGCAAAGTGTTCCTCATGTTGCTTTAGTGGCGCAAAGATTGATGGATGGTTATCGCAAGCTTGAGAGACCTCAGGAGGGTTTGAATTTGCTCAGAGGCTATCTTGCCGAAGCATCCTCGATTGACCTGTTGGAGGTCGTATTTAAGGCGACTCTGGAGTTGGATACAGTTAGCGCTGCAAATCAATTAGTCAGCGATGAATTGCGTAGAACGCCGACCTTGTTAGGTTTGGACAAATTGCTTGATGCGCGCTTGATGTCGGCTCCGCCAGACATTAGACCTGAGCTCTCTATGGTTAAAAATCTGGTACATGGTTATGCACAAAAACTAGCGCGCTACCAATGTTCCCATTGTGGTTTTAAAGCGCGTCAATTTTATTGGCAATGTCCGGGATGTAGTCGCTGGGAAACGTATCCGCCACGTCGTACAGAAGAATTAAACGTAATGAATTAATTTTTTATTTTTGTAAAAATAAAAATGTAAAAACTTAAATAGGATTGTGATCACAACATGAAAATTACAATTATTGGTACGGGTTACGTTGGCTTAGTGACTGGTGCCTGTTTGGCAGAACTCGGTAACGATGTATTTTGCCTTGACGTTGATCAGCGCAAAATCGATATTTTAAATAATGGCGGGATTCCTATTCATGAGCCAGGCCTGGAAGAATTAGTGGCGCGTAACCGTGCTGCTGGCCGTATCCAGTTTTCTACGGATATCGAGGCTAGTGTCAGCCATGGTGAGGTACAGTTTATTGCAGTCGGTACTCCACCGGATGAAGACGGTTCTGCCGACTTGCAATATGTCTTGGCCGCTGCGCGCAATATCGGCAAATATATGACTGGCTTTAAAGTCATAGTCGATAAATCTACTGTGCCAGTTGGTACGGCTGATAAGGTTTCTGATGCTTTAAAAACGGAGTTAATTGCACGTAATTCAGATGGTCAATTCTCCGTTGTATCTAATCCAGAATTTTTGAAAGAGGGGGCAGCAGTCGAAGATTTTATGCGCCCTGATCGGATTGTGATTGGTTGCGACGATACGCCACAAGGTAATCAGGCACGCTCACAGATGAAGAAGCTGTACATGCCTTTTAACCGCAATCATGAGCGCACTTATTGGATGGATGTACGTTCTGCTGAATTTACGAAATACGCTGCTAATGCTATGTTGGCGACGCGTATCTCGTTTATGAATGAATTAGCCAATCTGGCAGATCATGTTGGTGCTGATATTGAGGCGGTACGACATGGGATCGGCTCTGATCCGCGTATTGGACATAGTTTCTTGTACGCTGGTTGTGGCTATGGTGGCTCTTGCTTTCCTAAAGACGTACAAGCTCTCGAGCGTACAGCGCAAGACTACGGTTTGGATTTACTTGTTTTACAAGCCGTTGAAGCTGTAAACGAGCAGCAGAAATTGGTACTCGGTAAGAAAATCGTCAAGCGATTTGGTGATGATCTCAGCGGTAGGCATTTTGCGATTTGGGGCCTGGCATTTAAACCGAATACCGATGATATGCGCGCTGCCTCTTCCCGCGTTTTGTTGGCGGAATTATTGCGTAAAGGCGCTACTGTTGCGGTTTATGATCCAGTTTCTATGCCTGAAGCCAAGCGGGTTTTTGCACTAGATTTTGCTGATACTCCAGAATTATTAGAGAAAATTCGCTTTGCCAGTAATCCTATGGATGCCTTGGTAAAAGCAGATGCATTAGCGATTGTGACCGAGTGGAAAGCATTTCGTAGCCCAGATTTTGACCAAGTTAAATCGCTTCTGACGCAGCCTGTCATTTTTGATGGACGTAATTTATTTGAGCCTGCTGTGATGACCGAAATCGGTATCGAATACCATGGCATCGGTCGCTCAGTGTTGACGCGCGGATGATCAGTATGTTGGAATCTAAGCGTATTTTGGTTGCTGGCGACGTCATGTTGGATCGCTATTGGTTTGGCGACGTCAACCGGATTTCTCCTGAGGCACCTGTGCCTATCGTTCGTGTTGAAAGACGCGAGGAGCGTCTTGGTGGTGCCGCTAATGTGGCGCGCAATACGGTGGCGTTGGGTTTGCAGGCGGGTTTGTTAGGTGTGATTGGTGAGGACGAGGCGGGTCATATCGTTGAGCGCTTATTGACTCAGTCTGGCATTACTAGTTATTTAAGCCGTGATACAAGCATTTCTACCATCATTAAGTTACGCGTCATCGGTCGCCAGCAACAACTACTGCGAATTGACTTTGAAGAAAAACCTACTGAGCATGTACTCAAAGATAAACTATCCCGTTTTAACGCTCTGATTGCCGATTACGATTTAATTGTCTTGTCCGATTATGCCAAAGGTAGTCTGGTCAATGTGGCGGCGATGATTTCTGCTGCCCGTCTTGCTGGTAAGCCAGTATTGGTAGATCCGAAAGGAAGTGATTTTCTACGCTACGCTGGCGCTACAATGCTGACGCCTAATAAGTCTGAATTGCGCCAAGTCATTGGTGAGTGGGCAAATGAGGCAGAGTTGACAGAGAAAGTCCAGGCACTACGTCAGAAATTAGATTTACAGGCATTGCTGCTCACTCGCTCTGAAGAGGGAATGAGTTTATACACAGCAACAGAGGTAACGCATGTGCCCGCTATGGCGCGTGAGGTGTATGACGTTTCAGGTGCAGGTGATACCGTGATTGCAACTATGGCAGCAAGTATCGCGTCTGGTATGAGCTTACAAGATGCCGTAATGCTTGCCAATCGTGCTGGCGGTATTGTGGTAGGTAAGCTAGGTACTGCTACGGTTTCTAAAGAAGAGTTATTTGCGTCTGTTAATTAATGTTAATTTAATGTTAATATTCTTTTGACTGTCAACCTGTATGGCCGTAAGTCGTTAATTGATACAGAACGAGATACATCGTTCTATCTGGTCTGGCAGTTAAATAGACGTAGTTAATTTACTTAATTCGGGAGTACTCATATGTTCAAGAAATTATTATTAGCAGTCGCAGCAATGGTCGTCTCCATGGGATTTGCCTTTGCTGATGTTGATGTAAATAAAGGCGATCAAGCTGCTTTGGATGGTATCAAAGGTATTGGTCCTGCCAAATCTAAAGCGATTATTGACGAGCGTACTAAAGGTGGCAATTTCAAAGATTGGGCGGATTTTGAAACTCGCGTTAAAGGCGTTGGCGCAAAAAGTGCAGTCAAATTGTCTGAGGCCGGTTTGACCGTTAACGGTCAGGCTAAGACTGGTGCGCCAGCAAAGCCAGCAGCAGAAAAAGTCGCTAAACCGATGAAAGCGGATAAAGCAGCGACTGCATCTGCGGCTGCCTCGGTTGCGGTACCTGCTGCGTCTGCTAAGGCATCTGCATCGAAGTAAATTTGGTTTTATGCTTCCGTTTTATGTTGTCGGTATGTGAGCGCATTAAAGGTTTAAAAAACAAAAACATCTCTTGCTTGCAGGAGATGTTTTTTTATTGCCGCAAATTCTCCTGACAACAATGCCGTGTGGTGAGCAGCAAGCTGCTACAGCGTTTAGAATGATGTTTTATATTAAATTGCTTACTAGCGACTATGCCTTATCTGACGATTGAAGACACTATAGGAAATACCCCGCTCGTTATGTTGCAACGTATTCCCAGTGCGGAAATTAAACGACGTAATAATATTATTTTAGGTAAGTTAGAAGGTAATAATCCAGCAGGATCCGTTAAAGATAGGCCTGCATTGTCTATGATCAAGCGTGCAGAAGAGCGTGGTCGAATTAAACCCGGTGATACCTTGATTGAAGCCACTAGCGGCAACACCGGCATTGCGTTAGCCATGGCTGCTGCCATGCGCGGATACAAAATGGTACTGTTGATGCCGGAGAATTTGAGTATAGAACGTCGTCAAAGCATGGCAGCATACGGTGCACAGATTATATTGACCCCTAAAACAGGTGGTATGGAATACGCCAGAGATCTTGCAGAGCAAATGCAAAAAGAAGCTAAGGGCGTGATTCTGGATCAATTTGCTAATCCTGATAATCCTTTGGCTCATTACGAAACTACAGGGCCAGAAATTTGGCGTGATACTGAAGGTCGGGTAACCCATTTCGTCAGTGCTATGGGAACTACCGGCACCATAATGGGCGTATCTGCCTATCTGAAAGAGCAAAACCAAGCCATACGCATTATCGGTGCACAGCCAGAGGAGGGATCCTCGATTCCAGGAATTCGGAAATGGCCAGAAGCTTATTTGCCTAAAATTTATGACAAGGCCAGA
The DNA here is from genome assembly GCF_034314085.1 of Undibacterium sp. 5I1. NCBI lineage: Bacteria > Pseudomonadati > Pseudomonadota > Betaproteobacteria > Burkholderiales > Oxalobacteraceae > Undibacterium > Undibacterium sp. 5I1. Next base: position 2,421,862 of record NZ_JAVIWI010000001.1, on the reverse strand, counting down.
GTTGACCAAGAGGAGTCAGTGAGTCAGTCTGATGCCGAGCACATGGCTCGTCGCATGGCTGCAGAAGAAGGTATATTTTGTGGGATTTCAGCAGCTGGTGCTTGTGAAGTCGCTTTGCGTATAGCGCATACAGTTGAGAACGCAACTATAGTGTTTATCGTGTGTGATCGTGGCGACCGTTATTTGTCTACTGGGGTTTTCCCAGCTTAAATTACAGCAGTTTGTCGATATGACAGACGAAAAAATACCGTAGATGTACTTGGGTACATCTACGGTATTCTCATATTGGCTAACGACACTTATGATGTCGTACCAAATTAACTATTATCCGCAGCGTCTTTTGGTTTGAATTGCTTGTCGCTGATACGGAATTTTGCGCGGCGATCACCCATCAACTCGCGTAAATCTTTGATGCTGACATCGCTAATTTCATGCATACGAATTAACAGTGATGCACCTACAGGCAAACGACGGTGACGGATTTTACTAATAACTGGTGGTGCTACTTCTAACGCTCTGGACAAAGCTGCGTCGTTTTTCAAGTGCAATTGTTTAATCAACGTATCCAGAAGATTATTCGGATCGTAGTCAATCTCATCGGATTCAAGCTGTGTCAGATTTGCCATAATTACCTCGCTATTTAGCTTATTTAAAGCAAAAAAAGTTGCCTCAATAAAAAATTAATCAAACGGTAATATTGTATCTTTAAAATGCTTTTTCTTGCTAGAAAAATAGCAAAACATTGTTAAATCTCTTGACACATTGTCTTTTTACACATAAATGTATCATTCGATAATGTTACTGTAGTTTAAAACATACTATTTAGCAATATTAATCGGCGAAAATCTTATCGAGCTATAAAAAATTCTGAAAAGCAAGATTTTCCTTCTTGTTTATTTATTTCGTGCTGCTGCAATCACTTTCCCTAAATCGATCACAGACATAGCGTAAAAGTAGCTCCGATTGTATTGCGTAATGGCAAAAAAATTATCCGTCGCTAACCAATATTCGGTCGGTTCATTTCCATTTTGCAAATTGACTAATCCATATAGCAAAGATTCGGGTGCATCTTGACTTGCCGTCGTTGCTACCGTCTTCAGTTCATCTAGCTTGTAACTCGCTCTTAATCCTTGCCCTAAAAAGCTGTCTAATAAACTGATTTGCTCGTCTCCGATCGCTAAGCTTGCAGGGAATACGGTAGGAACATTTTTTTTCCAGCCATGCAGCGATAAGTAATTGGCGACGCTGCCAATCGCATCTGTTGGCGAACCTGACAGATCGATTTTTCCATCACCATCGAAATCAACAGCAAATTTACGGATACTGCTCGGCATAAATTGTGACCAGCCAATTGCGCCAGCATAAGATCCTTTAAAACTGAAGGGATCAACCTGTGATTCACGGGAGAGTAACAACATATTCTCTAATTCTGACCGGAAGAACTCCATACGCGCAGTACGTGTTGGTGTATCAGGATAAGCAAAAGCCAGTGTAGTCAATGCATCCATGACGCGGAAGTTGCCGGTATTCCGGCCAAATACCGTTTCTACCCCAATCAAGCCTACGATGATATCTGGCGGTACGCCGTATTGAGCCTCGGCACGATTTAGAGCATTGGCATACCTATCCCAGAATGCGATGCCAGCATCAATCCTGTGCGCATCCACAAACCGTGCACGGTAAGCTTTCCAGTTTTTGGGACGTCCACCTGGCGCTGGCTTCATTAACTGGATAGCTGATTCTATATAGCGGGTTTTATCAAAATTATTGACTAGCTCGGCTTTATCAAAATCATGTTTAATAACCATCTGGTCAATAAACTCACTCACCTCTTTCCATTGAGCAAAGTGCACAAACTCAGCACTATTAGCTGATTGCTCTTGGTCCTTGGATAGTTTTTTGCGTGCCGCATCGGCGTTGGGTGCAACAGTCAATAGGCTAGTGATAGTGATAATTACGGCTAATAAAAGCTGATTAGGAAGTTTGTTCAGTTTAGTACGTAAATTAGTCATAGAAATATAATGGAAGACATTCAGATTCGTCTGGTCAGCGACATTGCGCTAAGAGAGTTTTAAGTTGAGCCAGTACACTAGACATTGGCTGTTTCGAGTCGCCATATTTGGTTGCTGCGTATAAAGCTAAAAAGCTTTGGACGGGTATAAATAGCGCTTCCGGTAGTTTGCTTTTCAGACGACTCGTATATGCAGTCGGCCCTTCGTGCAACAAACGTGGATATTTTTTATCTGCCAGCTTTTTACATAAAGAAAAGTATAACTTATCGAGGGGCGCGAGTTTAGGTCGATGGTACAAAAGCGGCAATGCAATTAGTCCAATAAGCACTGTCCCGATGGCGAAAAAAACTAGCATCAATTTAGGCCAGTCTAATTCTCCTAAGCCTAACGTACGTAAAAAATCCACTTGTTTTGCGGGGTTGTAATTTAACACCCATTGGTTCCACGAGTTGTTGACAGCATCTAATTGCATGCGCATCCGGGATAGTAAAGATTTACTCTCTGCGCCAAGATTCATAAATTCGCTGAATCCACGACGATTCAAAATAGAACTTAAATTTAAGTTGATACGTTCAGGTGCGACCGCTGCGGTAGGGTCAACTCTGACCCAGCCTTGGTCTTGCAACCAAACTTCTGCCCAGGCATGTGCATCGGATTGACGCACTTCCATAAAGCCATCAACTAAATTCATCTCACCGCCCTGGTAACCAGTGACTACCCTCGCTGGTATGTCAACAGCTCGCATCAATACTACAAATGCGCTGGCATAGTGCTCACAAAATCCTGCGCGTGAATTGAATAAAAAATCATCTACACTATTTTTTCCTAACAGCGGAGGTTCTAATGTGTAGCTAAATTTTTCTGTCCTAAAAAAGTGTAGCACTGCCTGAATCAGACTTTTATCATCTGATGCACGTTGGCGTAAATCTGCCGCAAAAGCCAGGGTGCGAGGATTAAAACCCGCTGGCAATGCAACTTCTGTTTGCAGATCCCTGAGACTTAATTCTGGTTGCCATCTGTATTGGGGTTGCGATGTTACTTCATATCGCATACGGCGATTGATCGCTTGGGTTGCGCTGAGTTCGCCTTGTGTATTGAGCGAACTGCCAAGGTCATTGATTGAGGCTGATTCATTGGGTAAATCCAGTCCAAATAGCCAGCGTTGCCCTTGCGATTCCATGATGATTTCTTGACGTATTTTGGCTCCGCTGAAACTAATGGTGTTATCTCTACTACGATATTTGGGGGACTCGGCATGGGTCCAGCTGCTGCCGTCAAAATGGCTAAGGACGATTCCACGCCAATATAGAAGTGATTTTTGAGGAGCAGTATTGATTGCCAAATCGGGGAATTTAACTCGGAAAGCAATATCCTCAGAAAGCGCTAACTTACTGATATTTCCAGGCGTCATAGAGTCCGATAATCCACTGCGTCCGGTATTGGCATCACTAGGCAAACTCCAAAGCGGACCCTGTAATCGGGGGAATAAATAAAACGCAACAATGGTTAACGGAATCGCCAAAGCCAGTATCAATAATCCTAATTTAATACGTTGCATCAAAGGTGGCACAACGCCCGTATAGTTAAACGACAATTGCGCTGTTAGCAGCGCAATCACGGCACACAAGGCAAATGCAGCACTTCCTATGGTTTGGGTATCTAAAAACTGTGTCAGCAACAGAAAAAAACTCAGATACAGCACCACAAATAAATCACGTTTGGCATGCATCTCTAATAGCTTGCAAGCCAGCAGCATCATCAGCATCGTGACACCGGCATCACGTCCAAAAAAGGTATGAAAATGTAAGAACACGCCACCCATCATCAAGCTGGCAATGGGTACCAACACCCAAGAGGGTGGCATGCGTCTGCCAGTCAGCGTGAGCCAGCCACGCCAGGCTAATAAGCAAAGGCAGCTAACAGAAACCCACCGTTCCGCTTGACTGATATGGGGTAATAAAACCAACAAGCAGGCAAAAATCAGCAATAAGGTATCGGCCTTATCACGGGCAAGCGGGAGTTTTCTCCAACTTTTATGTAATGTAGAAATAGCCTTCGCCCCAGATTTGATTTTGGAATCTGGTAGGTCAGGTAATGGAGCGGATATCGTCATCGCCTCGATCTCATGTTAAGCCACATACTAGAGCTCATAAAGCGCTAAAGCGCGTAAGCAATCTAGCCGGTGCGCCTGTCCCGTGGCGGGGGCATAATGATTGCCGCCAAGTCGAAAACCATACGGTTGTGCGTTGGCATCTGCTTCTAATACCCAACTGGTCATGCGTGCTAATTTCAGTTCCACGTCCATGTTCTTTGGCAAACTAGAAAAATCAAGCATGATGTCGCTGGCAGAGCCGCCAGAAAATTGTTTCGTCACAAGCTGACCACCAGCGGCCACATCAACTTTGGCAATATGCTTCCAAGCCAGATGCTTAAGCGCGTCACCTGTTTGATATGCTCTGACGCCAGAAAAATCTTCACTGCCTGCATGGCCTCGCCCATCATTTTTTTCTGAGCCTTGATATGGCAGGGGTGGCGCATTTAGTTCTGGTCGCGGATACACCAGTGCTTGTACGTCGGGTAACCAGGTACTCCAGGCGCGCAGCAAACCAAGAGGGAACCAGGTCTGTAACCTGACTCTGGGAATGGGCAAATAACCGCGCGTTTCGCTAGAGCAGCTTAGCTGGATACTAGTGCGGCTAAATGCCGCGATATCGACCGCATGTTGTGCTGCATCTTTGCTGGAAAAACTCACCCAGACGGCATAGCGCGCATATTTGCGGCGATTGATTAAGTGCAGCGTAAATTGCGCATCTTCACCGGCAAATACGGGTTGTGCTGTGCCAGCGAGCAAATGCAAATGCGCTAGATTACGGAAGCCTAAAAACACGCTCACCCAGGCACAGGACATTAGTACAAATGTCAGCGCCAGACCCAAGCTTAAATTGTAGTTGGTGGCAGCAATAAACAAAGTGATCAGCAGTAGCAAAAACATCCAGCCAGGCTTGCTTGGCAACGTGAATACTCTGCGCTGGTTAAGAAATACCTCACCAGTTTCAGGCTTGTTTTCTAAAAACACCATTTTCCGAAAACGAGTTTGTAGGTTCGTGAATAAGCTCATTGTTACTGATTAAAAAAGTTAACTAAGCAGGACTTATGCACAGTTGTCCCAGCAAGGCGCTGCAACGCAGTTGGCGTGGGTTTGCGTGAGCCCTACTAAACTAATATTAGTTGGCATCTATACCGCAATCCGCAACATCATTTGCTGTAGCAATTCACTGCTGGCATTGGTTTTGCCGCTGACCGATTTTAAAGGCCGCAAACGATGTGCGATGACCGGTATCAGTATCGCTTGCACATCCTCTGGCAGGACATGATCGCGTCCCTCTAATGCCGCCCATGCACGTGCTGCTTGCAGCAATGCGATAGAGGCTCGCGGGCTCATGCCATCAGCAAAAACATCATCCTGGCGAGTGGCATGTGCCAGTGCTTGTACATAATCGATTAAAGACGGTGAGGTATGAATATGTTTCAGTAATTTTTGCGCCTCAACTAATTCATTAGCTTGCATTGCTGCGGTCAGGCTTTGTAGAAGACTACGGCGATCTTCGCCAAGCAACAGTGCGCGCTCTGCCGCTGCGTCGGGATAGCCTAGAGAAAGACACATCAGAAAGCGATCAAGCTGCGATTCTGGCAAAGAAAATGTGCCGACTTGGTGAGTAGGATTTTGTGTCGCAATGACAAAAAAGGGATGAGGCAGCGCACGGGTTTTGCCCTCCACACTGACCTGACGTTCTTCCATCGCCTCTAGCAAAGCAGATTGAGTTTTCGGTGTAGCACGATTGATTTCATCTGCCAGCAAGACCTGCGTAAATACGGGGCCAGGATGAAAAATAAACTGATTTTTTTCACGTTCAAAAATAGAAATTCCAACCACATCTGCGGGTAGTAAATCACTGGTAAATTGCAGACGATTAAATTGTAAGCCAAGTGAAATCGCCAAGGCATGCGCCAAGGTAGTTTTGCCGACGCCTGGCACATCCTCAATCAGTAAATGACCGCCCGCCAGCAGGCACACCAAGGCCTGACGAATTTGTGTGTCTTTGCCGATAATGACTTGATTAACTTGTTTTGCAACTGCGTGAACTTTTGAAAACATAGTGAGCACTAAGCCTTATGAAATGAATTTGCGTCAGTCTTATTAGTAGGACTTACGCAAAACCGCCCCAGCTGCGTTGCAGCTCCTAGCCTAAAGTACTGTCGTCGTCGCTACGCCTTGCTGGGACAATTTTGCGTAAGTCCTAATTAGGTAAGTTTTACTACAGTAACTCGAGTGTAAACTGATTTAAAGCAATCACCATACAAGATATACAGGATGTCGCATCATGAACCGTTTTAAAATGAGCGATGCTTAGCCTGGAACCGGAAATTGGTAAGCGGTGGCAATAAGCTGGCAATAAGGCCGTTTGCAAAATGCCGCAAATAGGTTGACACTAACGCCAAGAGACATATCAATCTACGAAGATCAAAAGAGCAAACAATGACGACCGCGTTTTATACCCACGCCGATTGCAAGCGGCATGAAATGGGATCATGGCATCCAGAATCTCCCGATAGATTACAAGCCATCGAAGATCAATTGATCGCCAGTCGTATTGACAGCTTGTTGGAATATCGTGAAGCGCCAGCGGCAGAAGAGGCTGACTTAGCGCGCGCGCATACCGCCAGTGCCATTTACCGGATTCGAGAAAACTGTCCCACGGCGCACTCAGAACATCAGCACTTTCCGCTAGATGCAGATACTTTACTCAATGCCTTCACCTGGCGTGCCTCGTTGCGTGCCGCAGGTGCTGCGATTGCCGCCACTAACGCGGTGATTGCTGGCGAGCTGGACAATGCATTTTGCTCTGTGCGCCCACCGGGGCATCATGCGACTTCTAGCGAGGCGATGGGTTTTTGTATGTTTAATAATGTCGCCGTGGCTGCCAAATATGCGATGGAAGTGCATGGGCTAGAGCGTATCGCGGTAGTCGATTTTGATGTCCATCATGGCAACGGCACGGAAGAGATTTTTCATAACGATCCCCGGGTGTTGATGGTGAGTTTTTTTCAGCATCCGTTTTATCCCTACTCAGGCACCGAGCATCCGGCGCCCAATATGCATAACATTCCAGTGCCAGCGCATACCTATGGCGATGTTGTACGCCAATTAGTGCTGGAGCAGTGGCTTCCCGCCTTGCATCAACATCGCCCGCAAATGATCTTTATTTCTGCCGGATTTGATGCACATAAAGAAGATGATATGGGCCAGATGGGCTTAGTCGAGGCGGACTACAGTTGGATGACCCGCAAAATTATGGAAGTCGCCAAAGAGCATGCGGGTGGCAAAATCGTTAGCTGCCTTGAAGGTGGCTATAACTTGTCGGCTCTGGGTCGTAGCGTGGTTGCTCATATTAAAGTGCTAGCCGAGCTAGATTGATGATCAGATTCTTGCGCCAGATGTCTCAAAAACATCAAACCTCAGCATAAAAATGATGGGAATGGAGCTGATGACGAGCGTAGCTAGAATTTTTGTAACGCTGAGTTTTTTGCTTTTTTTGTATTGATGTTTGCCTTTTTCGGCAGAGTAAAACGCTATCCTTTTGCCTGGCATTAAATTAATACTGCTATATAGTATATTTTATTGTCCATACGCTAATTGGCTTTGAGGTGCATTTTATGCCTATACTCCCATTAAAATGCCAATTTTTGATGATCTGGGCGACTGCTATACCCCGTAGCTAATTTCCTCGCCAAAAACTAAACAGGAATTCTTGTGCGCAAGTCCGTAAAATAGCGGTTTGAATTTAGCAAATAGAAGAATAAGCATGTCCATACAATGGTTCCCCGGTCACATGAACGCTGCCCGCAAAAAAGCGGCAGAAACCATGGAAAACACCGATCTGGTGATAGAAGTTTTAGATGCCCGCATTCCGCAAGCCAGTTGTAATCCTATGGTCGAACAACTGCGCACGTTTCGTCAGCGTCCTTGTCTAAAAATACTCAATAAAAGCGATTTAGCTGATCCGCATGCCACTAAGTTTTGGCTGGATTTTTATAACAGCCAAAAAGGTGTACACGCAGTCGCATTGTGTTGTAAAAAACCGTCCGACGTTGCCAAAATCCCTGGTATTGCGCTTAGCATCGCACCGCATCGCGGCGTACCAACCAAGCCCTTGCGCATGATGATTATGGGGATTCCCAACGTAGGTAAATCTACTTTGATGAACGCGTTGCTTAATCGCCGTGTCGCCAATGTCGGTGATGAACCTGCCGTCACCAAAGTACAGCAGCGTTTGTATCTCGGTAAAAATATGATTTTGGTCGATACTCCCGGTATGCTCTGGCCAAAAATCGCCCATCCGACCGATGGCTTGATGTTAGCCGCCAGCCATGCAGTTGGTGTAAAAGCTCTGATTGAAGAAGAAGTCGCTACCTTTTTAGCCGAACAATTATTACAAAATTACCCTAAGTTTTTGACAGCCCGTTATGGCATCGTCACAGAGGGGATTGATGGCGTGAGTGTGATCGAGGGCGTTGCCAAAAAACGTGCTTACCGCCTCAAAGGTGGTGACTGGGATTTAGAAAAAGCGGCTCACACTTTGCTGTTAGATTATCGCAGTGGTGCTTTAGGACGAGTCAGTCTGGAGACGCCCGCCAGCCGCGAACATTTGCTCGCAACCTATGTGCCACCAGTGTTGCTGGGGCAAGGTAAAACGACCGACGTATCACAGGGCGAGCAGGGCGAGTTGGACGAATTGCCGAGGCAGTAAAACTGAATCTATCCGATGGAAAAATAGATGTTATCTTTCCTCTTGCGATTTGTCCTTTGTGTTTTTCTTAGCTATAAAGCTTGGGATATTGCTGAGCTATATGGAGCAGGGTATGGCCCCATTGTTTTAGTCGTTGTTGCTGTTGCCTGGGGTATTTTCTTCGCCCCGTTTATTGTTGACCTTATTCCTGCCGTCCGATATTGGGCCAGATATTCTGTTTTAAACCGATGGCAAGGAAGATACTATTCGTTTGATCATTATCATCTTCGCTTTTACATGGTGGACGATGTTATCTGGTTACCTATAAAAGATATCCAAAACTTGATCGTGCCGAGATTGGCCGAACGTGAATTACGCTTACTCGGTGACGATTACAAAATCATTCCTGGCCATAAGCAAATCGGTGTCACAGAGGCTGGTTTGCTACGTTTGTTGGCAACGCGCACAGAACATCGTCGCGCTAATATTAAGATGCTACGATTTAAACTATGGTTAACAACTAGTGCCCTGCCAAATGTTAAACGTTTGCCTAAGTCGCGAGCGAACATCTTATAAATGGTGGACTACTTATCGTCTGGCTTACGACGTATTCTGTGACTAGCCATTGATAATCTTACGGGCAAACGATTCCAGATAATCCATTAAGGAGTCGGTTGCTTTTAAGGCTTGCTCTTCATTGCCTTTTGCGATCGCTTTCGCTAGCATCAGATGGCAACGTGCGCCTTCTTCTATATCGCCTTCATGCTGAAACGCATACCAAAAGCGACGGCATTTGATCACCAGTGGCACGACCGCCGCTACCGCAGACGGATTGCGGCAGGCTTCGTGTATCACGTGATCTAAGGCTTGGTCGGCGGCCATATATGCACCTAGATCAGCGAATTTAGCCGCGACCAACATTTGATCTGCGCATTCCACCATGTCTTTGCGGTGTTGCGGTGTGCTGCGACGGGCTGCGCTGGTGGCGATCAGACGTTCTATTACGCGCCTGGTTTCGATCAGCGTCATGTGTTCTGCGGCTTCAATGTCACTGACGATCAAACCGCGTCTTGGTAGTTGCAGAATCAGTCCATTGGATGACATCCGCATCAAGGCTTCACGCAAGGGGGTGCGTCCCAAACCTGTGATTTCAATTAATTCTGACTCTACAATCGGAGAGCCTGGCTTAAGTTGTAGGGTGACAATCATGCTTTCGATCGCGTCATAAGCGATATCCACCGCACGCAACTTGGGTGGTGGAGATTTTTGCGGTAGCGCTGTCGCCATCGCTGATTTGCTTGCTGTGGCTAGCATGAGGTTTTCCGAGTCAATATTTTATTTCTATAATAGCGACATTTCGCCGAATTTTACTCAGTAATATTCATTTTTTTCGAAATTATTGCGTATTTATATAGGCGCACGATTGGGCAAACTGAGCATGCTTTGCTGGAAGTTTGCCCCATAGTTACATCTGTACGCGAACTTTTTTAGAAAAGTCGGTTAAAGGTAGATCGAGACATCCGGTCTAGTTGCTAAGGCTTTTTGTACGATAGTCGTCACGCGTTCACGTTCTGCACCAACAAGCGGCTGGCGCGGACGGCGTACGTTTTCATTGCCAACGCCGACCAGGGTTTCGACCAGCTTCAGGTTTTGTACCAACTTGTTGGATACGTCTAAATGCAACAGCGGCATAAACCATTGATATAGCTTGAGTGCATCGTCATAAAGTCTGGCTTGCATCATGTTATAGAGCGCTACCGTTTCTTTCGGAAAGGCGACGACCAAGCCTGCTAGTAAGCCATCTGCGCCGACTGCTAATCCTTCAAATGACAGATCATCCACGCCCATAAATAATTGATAGCGATCGCCCAACACATTGCGCAGATCCGTAATGCGGCGAATGTTGTCAGTTGATTCTTTAATTGCCACCAGCCATTCACAATCAGCCAAATCCAAAAAATCTTCTGGTGTTAGATCAACTTTGTACGTCACAGGATTGTTATAGACCATGATCGGCAATTGTGCCGCTTTGGCGATGGCACGCAGATTGTCTTTTGCTTCGCGGGCGTCGGCGGCATACAAGACCGATGGCATTACCATAAGACCTTGCACACCCATATCCGCGGCTTGCTCCACAAACCGTAAGGCATTGCTGGTGCGGGTCTCCGACACATTGACTAAGACCGGCAGGCGCTTATCCGCAACCTGCAAGGCAATCTTGGTGACTTCCAGTTTCTCATAAAACGAGAGGGTGCTGGCTTCGCCCAAAGAGCCGCAAGTGACCAAGCCATGGACTCCGCTATCGATCTGAAAAGCATAATGCTTTTCCATTTCAGCATAGTCCAAATCTTCATTATCTTTAAACTTGGTAGTTACTGCCGGAAAAACGCCACGCCATTTATTTGTGCTCATGCTTATATTCCTTCGCTGACTTAGTTAGTAGAACTTGATTGAACTTGGTGGATTGAGCTCGCTTGATCAAAAAAGAGTTTAGTACATGTTAATATTATTTAAAAATATTTTAAATATATTTAAATAACAGATAAAAAATTGTAAAAGTTAGTGATTGTTTATTTAGTTATTGCTGTTTCATGTAAAATGAATAATATTATTTAGTCATTCATTCTTATTAATTACCGGTATTTCTTATGATCATCGATCCTATGCCTATCATCTCCACTGAAGAAGCACAGAAAAATCGTCATCAATTGGCAGGTCAGATTAGTGATATTTTTTTCACCGAAGCTTTATTTGATGCGATGCCAGATGTAGTTTTTTTCGTCAAAGATCTGGCTGGTCGTTATATTGTGGTAAATCAGACACTCGCCACACGAGCTGGTTATAAAGATAAAGCTGCCTTAATTGGTCATACGGCCACTGAAGTTTTCTCGGCTTCTTTAGCTGTTAATTATGATGAACAAGATCAAATGGTACTGAGCGGCAATCATGCCTTAAACGATCAATTAGAACTTCATCTGTATCCCAACCTCGATCCTGGCTGGTGCCTCACCCAAAAAATCCCACTGCGCGACACCAATAATAAAGTCATCGGTCTCACCGGTATTTCTCGTGATTTAGCGATGCCGGATCAACGCCATCCGATTTATCACCAGATCGCCGCTGCTGTCCGGCATTTGCATAGTCATTATTTTCAGACAGTACAAATGGCAGATTTGGCGCAACTAACCGGTTTGTCGATTACCCAGATTGAGCGTTATTTCCAAAAGATTTTCTCACTGACGCCACGTCAGATGATGATTAAAATCCGTTTAGATGCAGCATCCCAGATGTTGGCTGATCCTAGCAAGAGCATCACTGACATTGCAGCAGATTGCGGCTACCAGGATCACAGCGCTTTTTCTCGTATTTTTAAAGCCACTGTCGGCATGACCCCGAGTGAATACCGCGAAGTCTTACAACGTCAGTCTATTCTCGAAGCCAGAGCCTGATAGAAACGCTTTCCTTAGCGCATCCCCCAAACAAAGGGATCTCTCTCATCCAATAATAAAGTCGCCTCAGCATTCACAAATGCCTTGCTGCGAATACTCGGTAAGATTTTTTCTGCACTAGTTGCGTCGCCGGAATCATCTGCTTTCATCGCTCGATAAGACGCTTCAAACACGCTGCCGATAATACTTTCCTGCCGCCATATTTCACCCTCTGTCAATTCGCCATCTGCCGCCAGGCAAGCCAGTTTGGCGCTGGTGCCGGTGCCGCAAGGTGAGCGGTCGTAGGCTTTGCCCGGGCATAGTACAAAGTTTTTGCTGTGATTATTGGCTGAATCTGGAGTGCCAAATAATTCGATATGATCTATCAACGCGCCGTGCTCACCGGTAATCTCATTTGCCTCCAAGGCTTGTCTTACCCCCCAGCAAAAATCGGTAAGCGCATCAATATTTATTGATTCTAACTCCTGCCCATGATTAGCGATCAGGAAAAACCAATTGCCACCCCATGCCACGTCGCCTGTTACAAGACCGTGGCCAGCGACTTCAATCACGACTTCTTTGCGGTAGCGCCATGCCGCAACGTTATGCACAGTCACGCTATCGTTAGCATGGAGTTCAACCTGCACAACGCCAACAGGCGTGTCAATTTGATGTTGCCCAACGCTGATCTTGCCTTGGTAAGCCAGACTCACCACAAAGCCAATCATGCCGTGACCACACATGCCAAGATAACCCACGTTATTAAAAAAAATCACGCCGGCAGTGCATACAGGGTTGTGCGGTAGGCAGGCCAAAGCACCAACCATCACATCGGAGCCTCGCGGTTCGCAGGTGGTCGCAGTGCGGTAATGATCAAATTCAGTTTTAAAGCGATTGACGCGGTCAGCTAAAGTGCCCTTGCCCAGATCAGGGCCACCAGCCACGATTAACCGGGTGGGCTCACCACCGGTATGCGAATCAATAATGGATATTTTTTTCATGTGCACAGAATAATCAGATGTTGGCGCGTTGTCTTGACGGATTGGCTCTTGCTTATTGTTGAAATCAGCATAGTCAGCGTTATTTTGACTCTAAGATAGTTTAAATAATTATGACAGTCGTGATAACGTCGGGCGACATGTAACTTTATTTTAAGTAAGCTGTTCGTCTTTAATTTAATATACTCCCCATAAAATTTATTAAAAATGACCTATGGTTCAATAATTAATTGGACGTTTACAATATACATATAAGGAGTATATGTTTTATGTCATGCCGTCCATTCTCCGTCATCTGAGATCAACGCTCGCTAGTGAAGATGGCTCAAAGGTAACCCCGGATCATTTCCGTCACTATTAACTCGTCGTTTTTCATAAAACTGTACAAAAAATAATCATGTAAAAATGGGATAGGATGCAGCAAAATTGCCATGCGATAATGCGAACTGCTTATTTGAAACCACCGCCCAAAACCGCATGAATTTAGTCACTCGACAGCGCGAAACCCCCAAGCCTGATCCCGTCAAAAAACGGTTGATTGCTGGCGTGATGATTTCTCTATTGATTCATGCATTGATATTGTGTGTACAGTTTGGCGTGCCCGGTCTGGGTTCTCCAGGAGCGGCAGCGCCGGAGCAAAATAATTTTGCCCTTGCAACTGAATCAGAATTGACGATCCAGATTGCAAATCCAGAACTTAATACCAGCGCCGCAATCCCGCCGTTGCAGGTGCCACAGCCACCTGTGTCAACACCGCCGGTAGCCTTGGCAGCAGAGACTGGCATACGTTTGATAGCGACTGCGGTTGCAACGCCAGCAGCACCAGTGCCCACATCATCCAAGCCAGCGTTAGCCGAGGCCAAAGCAAAAAATGGCCCCAAAAAAATCGTAGCACGCGCTATTCCGGTGATGCCTAAAGCTGAGCAGGAACAATCGCCAGAAGATCCGGTACGTGTTATTGCCCAAAATGAGATGCGGGATGACAGCTTTGTCGTGCCGCTCCCCAGCCCAGAAGACCCGGAGCACAAGCCCGATCCAGAGTCCCGGCAAAAAATTACTAAATCTGTCGCCCCCATCGCACCTGATCCTATGCTGGATGTCGCCAGTGTAGCTAGTGTATCTGAGCAGCCAGACCCAGCGATACAACAAGCCGCAGCGCGGGCAGAGGCGGCCGAGTTAGCAAAGTTGGCAGAAGAGACCAAGCGGACACAGCTAGCCAAGCAACAAATCCGGCAACAAAAGCAATTGAAAGAAGAGCAGGCGCGCTTGCAATCAGAAGCACAGCTTGCAGTCCAGACTCCGCAAAATGTGGCGATCCAAAAACTACAAGAAGACAATCGTAAACAAGCGGATGTCAGCGGGGCGGCAGAGATAGCATCCAAGTTAGAAGAGCAAAAATTAGCCGAGCTTAAGCAAGCCGAACTAAAGAAAATTGAACAAAAAAATATCGAACAGCAGCAAGCCGTCCAGCAATTAGCGCAGCAAGTAGCACAGAAAATAAGCCAGGACGAAGCCAAACGCACCCAACAAGAGCTAGCACGTCTGGAGCAAGTGCGCCAACGAGAACAAGCGATTCAGCAAGAGCGTCAGCAAAAGCAAGTAGCAGAATTACAAGCCCAACAGCAGGCCATTGTGCAAGCCAACAAGCAAGCCGCCGAGCAAGCCGCCGAGCAGACGGCCAGGCAAGAAGCACAGCGCATCGCACAGCAAACCGCACAGCGAGAACAAGAAAGCAAACAAGCTCTAACCGCTCAGGCCAGCACAAAATTTGAGCCGCGTACCTTGCCTGCGATCGGCAATAACAACAATCACGGCGAAAGCATTGCCAGCCGTGCAGACAGTGGTGATCGTAGTGGTGATAAATCAGGCGAAGGCAACGGCATCAAAGACGGCGACCGCAATGGTAACGGCAGCGAAAAAGGTTTCGTCCTGCCTAAAAATTTATTCAGCAGCGATCTCGCCAACAAAGCGCTGGAGCAATCACGCGGCTTAGGTCTGTTACGTGGCCGGCCACCAGTCCCCATCTTTGGCGACGACGACAAATCACGTCGCCGCGCAGTCGGTAGTGAATACAGCAAAGATGTTCCATTACGTATGTATGTAGAAAGCTGGCGACAAAAAATCGAGCGCAACGGTAGCCTTAATTATTCACAAATTTCCAAAGACAAAGCCCGTGGTTACCCCGTCGTATCGGTCATCATACGCAGCGACGGCAGCGTAGAAGACATCGTCCTCATCAGTTCTAGTGGTCGTGCAGACCTGGACGAAGCAGTGCGCCGCATCGTCAGAGTCAACGCCCGCTATGCATCTTTCCCCGCCAACGTGGCAGAAAAATATGACACTATTGAAATACGCCGGGTCTGGAATTTTGAAGAGGCGCTAAGGATTACTGAGGAATTGCGGTAGTTTTGCGAGATAAGAGCTAACCATAGAAGAGGCAATCACGATGCGTATTTTGATCACGGGTGGTACCGGTGTAATCGGGCAGCGCTTATGTCCAGCGTTGTTGGCAGCGGGGCATGAGTTGACTGTATTAAGTCGCCGCCCGGCACAGGTGCAGCGTTTGTGCGGTGCTGCGGTAAAGCCGATGGCGTCTTTGCAGGAGTGGTTGCCGGCGATCCATTTTGATATTGTCATCAATCTTGCCGGCGAGCCGATTATTGATGCGCGCTGGACCGAAAAACGTAAGCAGTTATTGTTAGATAGCCGGGTCGCCTTGACCCGCGAGTTGGTCGCTTGCATGCAGCGTGCCGCACAAAAGCCGACACTGTTTTTGAGCGGATCAGCGATTGGTTATTACGGCGATACGGGCGATCGTATCATTGATGAAACGGCTGAGCTCGCTCAAGATTTTGGTGCCCAGCTGTGTAGTGCATGGGAGCATGAAGCCAATCAAGCCAGCGCGGTGGGGATTAGAACGATACTGTTGCGTACCGGTCTGGTGTTCGACGCGCGCGGCGGCATGCTGCAAAAAATGCTGCTGCCGTTTAAGCTGGGTTTTGCGACACGATTAGGGCAGGGTCAGCAATGGATGAGCTGGATACATATCGCCGATTACGTCGATGCTGTTTTGTTTTTGCTGGCCCATCCTGATGCTGAGGGCGCGTTTAATATGGTGGCTCCGAATGCAGTGAGGAATGCCGAATTTACACAAACGCTCGCCAGCGTATTGCATCGTCCGGCAATCTTTGCTGCGCCTGCATGGTTGCTCAATGCCGCCATGGGTGAGATGTCCTTGCTGCTGTTGGGTGGTCAGCATGTCGTGCCAAAAAAGTTGCAAGCACTTGGGTTTACGTTTAACTATCCAAGCTTAGATCATGCATTACAAGCCTTGGTGACTGAGGGTTGAGCGGTAAAAAAGTGTATTTGAAAATAGTCAAAAATTTGATAAAAATAAAATGAATGTAGCGACTAAATCTGGTACGGGGTTAAGTATCCAGCAGGGTACAACCCATACTGCAAAGCGTAGCAGTTGTACGCGTTGTCTGCGTCCGCAAAGCACTTGTATTTGCCATTGGATTATCGCTATTAATCCGCAAGTTGAGGTCGTGATTTTTCAGCATCCGCTAGAGGTAAAAAATACAAAAGGTAGCGCACGCTTGCTACATTTAAGTTTGACCGGAAGTCAAATTTGTATCGGTGAGAAATTTGAAGAATCTTTGCTTAAATCCTTACTGGATGTACCCGGAAAAAATAGCATATTGCTGTACCCGGAAACGCCGCAAGATCAGGGAATAGGTGTGATGCCTGCGCCTGTTTTTGATGTTAGATTATTGGCGCAGCCTGACAAAATACGTTTGATCGTGCTGGATGGCACCTGGCGTAAAAGTCGAAAAATGTTGTACCTTAATCCGCTGCTGCAAACATTGCCTCGTCTCCCTTTGCGGGACACGGCAACGTCGTTATACCGGATTCGCAAAGCACATAAGCCGGATCAGCTTTCTAGTTTGGAAGCGACTTGTTATGCATTGATGATGTTGGAGAGTACATCGGAAAAGTACCAGCCTTTGCTCGATGCATTTGATGGATTTGTAGGGCAGCAAGAAGCGCTTAAGACATCGCACTATTCTGATTTCGATGCTGTTTTGATTTAAGTTTTTAGCTAATTTAATCCCTCTGACGCCTCACCTCTGCGCACACAATATTTGCCGCCTTGCTTGCCGGCATACATCGCGGCATCGGCACGTTTGAGTAAGCTGATCGGGTCATGCCCATCTTGTGGTGCCAGCGCGTAGCCTATGGTTAAGCCGACGCTGCAAGTTTGCTCACTTAAGACAAACGGGCTGTCAAAAGCATCCAGCAATTTAAGTCCCAGATCGTTTGCTTGCTGTACGTTATTGAGCCCACTCGACATGACCACAAATTCATCCCCACCGAGTCGTGAGACAAGATCTGAGGTGCGCAAATTAGCTTGCAAGCGTTTGGCGACAGCGATTAGTAGTTCATCGCCAATGTCGTGACCGTATTGATCATTGACTTGTTTAAAGCCATCCAGATCGAGCATATATACGGCGAGAATTTTTTCTGCGGATGCTTGTGGCAATAGGTTGCCCAGGCTGGTATTTAAGCCACGTCGGTTAGGTAGTCCTGTTAATGGATCGGTATGTGCTAACGAATGCATGGTGTCACGTTCTTTACTCACGTTTTGGGCTTCCATATGGATCGCTTTGGTACGTAAGCCAAGTACGCGCATAAAAATCAACATGTCAAAAGTTGCGCCAAACTGGAATGAGTGCATGGTCCAAAAGTTAGCCGGAATTTGTCCTTGAATAACCCCGATGAGGATCGCGGTGGTGATGAAATAAACCGCCCAGCCGCTTAAGAAATACATCCCGACTTTATCGCCTCTGCGGGCACGGGTGATTGCGCCCGGTATGCCAAGTACAGCGGGCGCTAAGCCTAAAGTGCTGATGATGGCTGTGACCGTGTAAATATTGATCAGATCAAACGTGTAAAGCACGGCAAAAAAGACGGTCAGGCACGCGCCTGTTTTCATTAAAAAACCAAAGTGCCGATAGCGATCTTTACTCTGTAAAGCCTGCTCGATAAATAGAAACGATCCACAGGCAGCGATCAATGCAGACAGGCCGCCTGCATGGAGTTCCATCCAGACATTGTCGGTCCAGACGTACTGCGCGCCCACACCAAATTGCAGTAACGAAAATAGTAAGCTGCCTGAGATCAGCAGCGCGTATTTAATAAACAGATACTCGTGCAGACTAAACCATTGAGCAACACTATAGAGCAACAGACAAAGTGCGATACCAGTCAAAATGCCTTGCAGCATTTGCTCGTCCATCGCGCGTGCATGGAAGGTGGAGGGCTTGCTCAGGGTGATCGGCAAGATCATCGGACCTATCGTTTCTACCCGCATAAACATCACGTAGTCCAAGCCTGGTTTTAGCCGTAAACCGGAGGCGTGAGAGCGGCTGGTGATCGGGCGTTGGGAATAGGGTTGCATATTTCCTAGCAGCCGATGTTGCACCATATCTTGGCCTTGCATCAGATAGACATCAATTTTGTTCAGAACTGGATAGTCAATGTCTAAAGCCCATAAGCCATCACCATTGGCGGCAACAGTTAAGGGCAGGCGTAACCAAACTACATCTTTGCGCAAGCCCAGGGTATCCGTTGCTGTCAGAGGGATGGTGAACTGATTGCTGAGCGCGATGACGTCATTCAGACTCAGTTTGCCGCTGGCATCTGGCAAGAAGGTGATTGCAGACCAAGCATGGATCAGTGGGGTGCTATCGATTAGCAGTAGCGGTGCTGTTTGCTGGGTTGTTTGCTGATTGCTAATGGCTTTTCCGAGTTTGCCTGAAGTACTTGCCGGACTCTGTGCAAACGCGGAATTTGTTGCGCCTGCTGAACTTATATTGGCATCGTCACCAACATAGCCCAAGCTGAGTGCAGCAAGCAAAATGAATGAAATACAGTGTCGCAGCACCTGAAATTGGTGCATGGGAGGATGCCGGTGCTTAGGCAATAAGGACTTAGCAAATCTATGCAATTTACTTGTCATGAGTTGCAGATGGATGCGGCAAAAAAGCCTGTGAGAACAAGTACGTCAGTTCAGCGAAAAACCAAATTAAGAGTATCGTGTCGCTGAGGTTTTTCTGTCAAGCAGCATTTTTTCCAACATCGCGGCGAATACTGCCGTGTGAACTACTCGCCATCCCAAATATATTGTCGATAAAATAAGTCTATTCCATTGCTTGCCGCTGGGTCTCTATTAAATAAAATCGCTGCCGCAAGCTTGTCCGGGATGGCTCAATGAACATGGGTACAAGTTGCGCATAAAATAGATACTTTGGGTGAGTATATTTATACTGCCCATACAATCATTGGACTATAAGGTATTTTTCATAAAAAATCGTGGGAGTATATAAATAATTACTACTGTTAGCATATGGGAATGGGCGAAATCTAGCTACTTGATTTCGCCCATCTCGCCCAGACTTGCATTGTTCTGCATTCCCTTTTTTTTACCCTCTTCGTGTCTCCCTAGAATTGCCCCTCTGTTTATGCAAAGCCTGACTTAACTTGCTGTGGAAGGGAGCTGATCTTTGTCGACGGCATCTGTTGTTGCAAGCTTATTTGCAGGCTTAGTTTCTGGCTGATCTTCTGCCTTAGTATCTACCTTAGTGTCTTACTTAGTTGCGGGTTGACTCAAACGCGCTTCTAAAGCGTTCATCCATGCAGGTGCTTTGGGGTCGGTTTGCCAGTCTGCCATCGTTGAATTTACCGAATATAAAAGATGCTCAGGCAGTTTTAAAGGACGAGTCTGATCCATCAGAATTTTGCTCATCAATTGCTTGCCCAGCAGGCGAGTAATCAAGCGTGAGATTGAGAACTCTGGCAATAACAGCCGCACCACGGTATCGGTCATCCTGATCAGTAACATACCCAAACTAAACACCATGCGCGACAGCAAAGACACCCGGCCATCAATACCAATATCTTTTGCTGTTCTGGTGCCGCATAAATAGCGTGTCATTAACACCGGAAAAGGTTTAATCAAGCGGATAGGGATGATTGCTTCCATCGTATTCATCAATGCCATACCAAGGCCGGGGCGAGGATCGGGGTCAATCGGATCTGCGCGACCACGGGCTTGCATCTGATTGAACAGGGCTTCGGCTTGTTCCATAGTCTCAGCCATTAATTCGCGTCGAATCCCTAAAATATGGCCTACCACATTCCATGTATGCAAATAGGCCAGCTCGTCTTCTTGAGCTAATCCTAAGCCCAGTGTGCGCAGGCTACGCAAAAATACATAACCAAAGGTGAGCAGGGTGTAAGCCAACTCTTCCTGATTACAAGGCAGACCGTCTTCGCCTAACTTCCAGCCATGCGAGAACAGTGCCTGGTACATATTGTTGGAGGTCTCTGGCAATGCGCCCGCGGCTAGTGGCGGTATGACGCCGGCATCATTTTGATTTTGATGATTGCCCAACGCCAGCACCAGATCGGCGGGATTGCCATGCAAAATCAAGTTACGTATGGTGGCGTGAATCAGGCGTACTTTAAGGATCTGTGCGACGCCGCTGCCGTCTGGTTTGGTCAACCCACCCGCCAACATGACAGGGAAGATCATCGCCGCAGTGGAGCGTACCCGGTACTCAGTGTGTTTCTCTAATTGTCCTGCGATATGCAACACCGCCGACAGGTCGGGTATGACATAGCATTGCGGTAGGCTAGAGCAAAAAAGCAAAGAGCACGACAACATGCCGTAGTCGATAAACAAGGTCTCGGCACGATGTATTTGCGCCAGATCTGCCCATGGTGGTAGCGCACGCCCTTCGTGCAGATAGCTTTGTAAGTTGGCGCTGATATCGGCAGGCGTGGCTGGGTTGGCAGGTGTCCAGTGATAGATGGCGGCGTTGGATTGCCATTGCTCAAATTGTTGATTGATGATGCCAATTTTTTGCCAGTGCATGGCATGTACCCGCAAAAAATCGATTTCTGTGGCCACATCCCAAGGGCCGAGAATCGCGGCAATGGTATTGTCTGCTAAGGGGTCAGCCTGATATTGGGCTTGGTCTAATTCTTCATCGCTGACTTTACTTTCCGACGGCGGCACTGGTTCTATCGTCCATTGCCACCAGCCAGCAAAGGCGCACAGCAAAGGTATGCCCATTACAAACACGGTCATGCTACGGATTTCTACAGGGTAGCCTAGCAATAACTGGAAGATCATCCCACTGGCGTATAAACCCATCGGCAACAGTGCCTCTTGTTTGCTAAACGCCACACCGGGTTTTTTAATCGCATCCCGGGTGGACAGGCGGAAGGTCAGTAAAATCATCGACGATACAAAGACCCAGCCAAAAAATCCCTGAATGGTTTCGCCAAACCACCAGCCATCAGTTTTGGTCATGATCCAGGCTTTGAGTACGAATACCATATACGGGTCTGCGCCCAGATCAAATGCAGTCACCAGCATCGCTGCTAAAAACGACATGAACAATATATTGCCGGAAGCGGAGGAAGTGTCCAGCGGTGTACGCCAGACAATCAGGTTGCTGATCACATAGCAAGAGTAGGTTAGCGCAAACCACATTAGCGGGATCACCATCGGCACATCACCTAAGCGCCAGCCCAGCACCTCGGTGTAGGTGTAGCTACCAAAAAACCAGCCATGTGATGCCCCCATTTGCTCGGCAAACCAGCCAAAACTTAGGGCAATCGCGACAAACTTGAGTGCTGCTTTGCCACCAAGCAAATGGATGGCATTGGCCCAACATATTGCAAACATGAGAACAGAGCTACAAACAATCGCAATCGTAGTGTCGTTGTGGGTGCGTAAAGCGGTAGCAATTAAAAAACCTGCGAATAGAAAGTAACTAATAGCGGGTAGATGTGCTGACAGTAATTTCATGATGGCTTTATGGTCTTTTAAGTCGGTATTGAAATAATGTCAGGACTTGTAGCAAACTGCTTTTGCGTCACTCGGTTAGCAACTTTGCTTAAGCCCTACATCTGAACACGGATGAGAATGCATTAGAGAAATCTTACGTTGTACAAGTATAAATTTCTCTGTTAAGAATATTGCTCTAAGAACATTATTTATTTTCAACAGATTGACGTTGTATTTACATAGATGGGTTGTTTTGCCTAAATAGTTTTATCCTCTTTCGATTTGCCTGGCACGGTATGGAATATCCTAAAATAAATATACTCCCCATTAATTTATAAAAAATATGCTTATTGTCCAATGATTATATGGACAATTTAAATATACCTACTATGAGTATATTTATTATTAGGTTGCTGTTGTATGGCTTCGTACCATCCTCCAACTCTGTACACAGTTAATCTTACAAAATAAAAAAAGCTCCACAGTTTTCACTGTGAAGCTTTTTTGCTTAGCTTTTGCTTAACTGATGTGGCGTATTGCACGCCACGTTCAGCGATGTTATTCCTTGCGGAATTACATCATGCCGTCCATACCACCCATGCCGCCCATACCGCCCATGCCGCCGCCCATGCCGCCAGATTTGTCATCTGGTAATTCGGCAACCAAAGCATCAGTTGTCAAGATCAGGCCAGCAACAGACGCTGCATTTTGCAAAGCAGAGCGTGTTACTTTTGCTGGATCCAGAATACCCATTTCAATCATGTCGCCATAAGTATCGTTAGCAGCGTTGAAACCGAAGTTACCTGTGCCGTTGATGATGGCGTTGACAACAACGCTTGGCTCGCCACCGGCGTTAGCAACGATTTCACGCAATGGCGCTTCGATCGCTTTCAACACCAGTTTGATACCGGCTTCTTGATCTGGATTGTCACCTTTGATGACGCCAGCAGCTTGACGTGCGCGCAACAGAGCAACACCACCGCCAGGAACAACGCCTTCTTCTACCGCTGCGCGAGTCGCGTGCAGAGCATCTTCAACGCGGGCTTTTTTCTCTTTCATTTCAACTTCAGTTGCAGCGCCAACCTTGATCACAGCAACGCCGCCTGCCAACTTGGCAACGCGTTCTTGCAGTTTTTCACGGTCGTAGTCAGAAGTTGCTTCTTCGATTTGCGCGCGGATTTGTTTTACACGTGCTTCGATACCAACAGCTTGACCAGCACCATCAATCACGGTGGTGTTTTCTTTGCCGATTTCGATACGTTTAGCTTGACCCAGATCAGCCAAAGTCGCTTTTTCTAATGTCAGACCAACTTCTTCGGCAATCACTTGGCCGCCAGTCAGGATAGCAATATCTTCCAACATCGCTTTACGACGATCACCAAAACCTGGCGCTTTAACTGCAGCAGTTTTCAGGATGCCACGGATGTTGTTGACAACCAGAGTGGCCAATGCTTCGCCATCGACGTCTTCTGCGATGATCAGCAATGGACGACCGGATTTAGCGACTTGTTCCAAGATCGGGAGCAGATCGCGGATGTTCGAGATTTTTTTGTCGAACAACAGGATGAACGGATTTTCCAGAATCACGGATTGTTTTTCTGGGTTGTTGATGAAGTACGGTGACAGGTAGCCACGGTCAAACTGCATACCTTCAACGATGTCCAGCTCATTGTCCAAAGATTTGCCATCTTCAACAGTGATCACGCCTTCTTTGCCGACTTTGTCCATTGCTTTTGCAATGATGTCGCCGATGTTTGCATCGGAGTTAGCAGAGATCGAACCAACTTGAGCGATTTCTTTGTTGGTTGTAGTTGGCTTGGACAACACTTTGATTTCAGCAACGATGGCTGTAACCGCTTTGTCGATACCGCGCTTCAGATCAGTTGGGTTGAAACCAGCAGCGACGTATTTGAAACCTTCGCGAACAATCGCTTGTGCCAATACAGTTGCTGTTGTTGTACCGTCACCAGCGTTGTCAGAAGTGCGTGAAGCAACTTCTTTCACGAGCTGCGCGCCCATGTTTTCTAATCTGTCTTTGAGTTCGATTTCTTTAGCGACTGAAACACCATCTTTAGTCACTGTAGGTGCGCCGAAAGAGCGTTCCAGGACAACGTTACGACCTTTAGGGCCCAGTGTTACTTTAACTGCGTTAGCGAGGATGTTAACGCCATTGACGATCTTAGCGCGTGCATCATCGCCGAAAATTACTTGTTTAGCTGCCATGTTAAATCTCCAGAATCTTGAATGGAATATTGTTTTCAGCCTGCATTACATCGTAAATAACAGACTGAATCACAAAAAATGAATTACTTCTGAACGACTGCGAAAACGTCTTCTTCGCGCATTACCAGAACTTCATTGCCGTCAACTTTAACTGCTTGACCAGAATATTTGCCAAACAGGACGCGGTCGCCCACTTTGACTTCTAATGGACGTACTTTGCCGTCGTCGAGTTGTTTGCCGTTACCAACCGCCAAAACTTCACCTTGATCTGGTTTTTCAGCCGCCGCGTCAGGCAATACGATGCCAGATGCTGTTTTTGTTTCTTGATCCAGACGCTTGACGATAATGCGGTCGTGCAGGGGACGAAGGTTCATACAAACTCCTTGTGATTAGCTAAAAATAGCAATGGTTTTACAAAATAATGTAAGACACTGTGCTGCGATGCTCTGCAACGTTGCCGGTGTCTCACGGACAAAGATGATATTTAAATAATAGTTGCTACAAAAATAAGTACAGGCCAGAGATTGTTAGCACTCTCTCCCGACGAGTGCTAATTATATGGGCGGAAGACACCTATTTCAAGGCTGATTGAGGTGAAATATTAAAAATACTTTAATAATCAGATGCTTATCGATGATGAAGTTATGTTGAATTTTCTTTTAATTTTGATTTGGAATCAAAAAGTCATCAAAAATATCCGTTTAGCGCGACTCTACATGGTGCAAAAAGAAAATCGACAACGATGAAAAAAATCGGGATAGCGAATCTATTCGATTACGCTACCCCGATTATATTTATGCTGTGATTACCGCAGGATGATTACGCTAATTTAAACGGCAATTCGCGTAAGCGTTTGCCAGTCGCTTTAGCAATCGCATTTGCAAAAGCCGGCGCCAGCGGAGGCAATCCAGGTTCCCCCATACCGGTCGGCGCATCTGCACTTGGTACGATATGGACGCTGACTTTTGGCATTTCTGTAATTCGTGGTACGACATAATCACCGAAATTACTTTGTTCCACCACGCCATCTTTTAGAGTGATCGCCGCACCCGGCAAGCACATCGATAAACCCATCAATGCACCGCCTTGGACCTGAGCTTCGATACTCTTAGGATTAACGGCAAGATTGCAATGGATGCCTGCTGTGACGCTATGTAGTGTTGGTGTGCCATCTTTAACCGAGGCTTCTACGACATAGGCCACGACCGTCTGGAAGGATTCATGCACGGCAACGCCCCAGGCATGGCCTTTGGCTAAGGTTTTTTTACCATAGCCCGACTGAGCGACGGCTAATTGTAAGGCGGCTTTATGACGCGGATGCTGATCGCCGATCAGGCTTAAACGATAAGCGACCGGATCTTGCTTGGTCATTGTTGCAATCTCGTCGAGCAAGGTCTCCATCACGAAAGCGGTATGAGTAGAGCCGACGCTGCGCCACCACAATACCGGCACATTGACTTTGGGATGATGTACTGACAGACGCATAGGAATTTCGTATGGCTCTTTCATCCCTTCCAGTGCGGTGGAGTCAATCCCGTCTTTGACCATCATGGCTTCAAACGGTGTGCCTGCCAGAATCGATTGTCCTACGACCACATGATCCCAACCGGCGATTTTACCCTTGGCATCAAAACCGATTTGTGCCCGATGCACATGCATAGGCCGGTAGTAACCGCCTTTGACATCATCTTCACGACTCCACAACGTGCGAACCGGCGCGGTCAATCCTGCGGTCTTGGCGGCTTTGGCAACTGTGCATGCTTCCGCCACAAAATCGCTGGTTGGCACGGCGCGGCGACCAAATCCACCACCTGCCATTTGTACATTGACCTTGAGGTTTTGCGGTGGGATTCCCAAGACTTTTGACGCTGCAAGACCGTCTATGCCTGGCATTTGTGTTCCTACCCATAGTTCCGCTTTATCACAATTGATCGCGACGGTGCAATTGAGTGGCTCCATCGGCGTGTGTGCTAAAAATGGGAAGACGAATTCAGCATCGATCTTCATAGGCGCTGCCGCCATACTTGAAATATCGTCGTTAAATTTCAGCTTACCAGTTTGTTTCGACAGCTCTTTGTAGCTCACCAATAATTGCGCACTATCTGCTTTTTCAACAGCTGAGTTATCCCATTGGATTTTGAGCGCGTCACGGGCTTGCTTGGCAGACCAGTAGCCATCGGCAATCACGGCAATACCTTCGCCGCCGCGATCAACCGGGATGCGGATAACGGCCTTCACGCCGCGCATTGCTTTGGCGGCGGTATCGTCAACACTGGCAATTTTGGCGCCGAATACTGGAGGACGGGCAACCACCGCTGTCAACATGCCGGGCAGATGGGTGTCGATCCCGTATTGTTGCGAACCGGTCGACTTCGCTCTGGCATCGAGGCGACCTGTAGGTTTACCGATCAGGCGAAAATTCTTCGGATCTTTGAGCGTCACATTTTCTGGTACAGGCTGGCTCATTGCTGCTTCTGCCAGTTCACCGTAACTTAGCTTTTTACCGCCCGGACCGATCACGATGCCGTTTTGTGTTTTTAAACTGCTGGCATCTACATTCCATTGCTTCGCTGCTGCAGCGACCAGCATGGCGCGTGTCCGCGCGCCTAGTTCGCGGTACTGTGTGTAAGAATTTTTGATCGAACTGGAGCCGCCCGTTAAATGAATCCCAAACACAGGATCAACATAAGCGGGGTTGCTATCGCCATGCACACTCTTGACTTTGCTCCAGTCGGCATCCAGCTCTTCTGCCAGTATCAGCGGTAAACCAGTCTGCACACCTTGTCCAAAATCGAGCCGATTGATGGTGATCGTAGTCGTACCATCTTTATCAATCCGGACAAACGCCGCTGGTTGTTCGATTGCTTTCAGTCCGCTGGCTTTCGCTGCAGCCGGATCTTGGCTGTTTTGTGCGTTGCCGATGAGCGGATAGACGCCGAGAGCAAAACCACTGATCGTGGCAACTTTTAAAAAGCGGCGACGTGGCAGATCAGCGTGTGCGCTGATCGCATTGTTTGCGCCGGACTCTTGCTCGAACATAGCTTGCAATTGTTTTGGTAATTCATTACTGATATCAAAATGCATGATCGTCTCCTGGTTCAGGCAAGGTGGGTGGCTGCATCATGGATTGCAGCGCGGATACGGACATAGGTTCCGCAACGGCAGATATTGCCCGCCATTGCGGCATCAATATCGGCATCGCTCGGTTTTTTATTCGACTTCAGAAGCGCCGTCGCGCTCATGATCTGTCCGCTTTGGCAGTAGCCACACTGCGCTACGTCGTGCTTGACCCAGGCGTCTTGCACTACCTTGCCAACTTTGTCGCCGGACATGGCTTCGATCGTCGTGATCTTTTGTCCTGCCACGGCAGAAATCGGCGTGACGCAAGAACGCGTAGCTTGCCCGTTGATATGCACGGTGCAGGCGCCGCACAAAGCCTGACCGCAGCCAAACTTGGTACCAGTCAGACCCAACGAATCGCGTAAGGCCCACAACACCGGCGTACTGGGATCGGCATCGAGAGTATGTTCTTTGTTATTGATATTGAGAGAGGTCATGGCTTGCTTCTCCATTAGGTTGATATCGGGGGAGTTGTACGGAGGCGACAGATAAAAGGCACGCTGCCAAGTACAAAAGGCTGGCTACGTCGTTGATGAACCGACGCTTATTTTGAGCTAGTTTAGGAATCTTTGCTGATGATATTAAGAAAGTTGATACTACGTGACTTACGGACTTGCCTTCGTGCTGATCTGACCCAAAAACGTTCCTGCTAATTTGTAACAAATGAAGACTTCCGTAAGCAGGCTTGACGAGTTTTATCGCATATTTGTTATTTCTTCTTAACATAATCAAGCAATCACCGATGAGAGTGCATTTGCGCTTGTCTAGCAGTTACTAAAAACGGTGTGACATCTACTTACAAAGTGCGAATAGGCAATTAGGTTCAAGTTATCTATTGTTTCAATGTGTGAAAACAAGATCGAAACTAATAGAACGTTTAGAAAACAGCCCATCGCAACGGAGGCAGTACATGTCAGAGAACACGAGTTTGGCGGATACATCCGCGCCGATCGCATCAAACAACCCTCCTCAGTCAACAGACGATAATAATAAAGCCAGGATAAATTTATCTAGTACGACTCTTGCTAATGGCGTACTTGCAGGATTGTCAGCATTATCAGCCTTATCACTAAGCGCTTGCGGTGGCGGTGGCTCAGATGCTGTCGCAACATCTGCTGGCACGAGTTCTGGGCCCGTCACTCCGCCTGTTACTCCTCCAGTAACGCCGCCGGTCACACCACCCGTCGGCATTACTGCCGCCCAGGCTGCGCGCTTTTTAGTGCAGGCGTCGATGGGTGCGAACAGAGCGCAAATAGCGCAGGTACAGCTACTTGGTTATTCTGGCTGGCTGGATGCACAATTCGCCTTGCCTGCATCGACTGCCCGGTTTGATTGGCTGGTAGCTAAGGGGTTTAATGCCGCTACTTATCAGAACTCAGAAGCGGGTTTTGATTCTGCTGCGTGGTCCAAGCTACTTTCATCTCCCGATACATTACGACAGCGCCTGACCTTTGCTATTTCTGAAATCACGGTAGCGGCGATTGATGGTTTGATCGGAGGTGGCTGGCGCGCCTTTTCGGCGGCTGCCTATCTTGATTTATTAGAAACCAATGTGTTTGGTAATTATCGTACTTTGTTACAGCAAATTTCGACCAGCGCTGCGATGGGACAGTTTCTGACTTTTCGCGGTAACGTTAAATACAATCCGGCCACCGGTGCGCTGCCAGATGAAAACTATGCACGCGAATTAATGCAATTGTTCAGTATTGGTTTGCTAAAGCTAAATCAAGATGGTTCGGTGCAGCAGGTCAACGGCGTCTCGCAAGAAACTTATGTTCTGAGCGATATCACCGGGTTGGCAAGAGTGTTCACAGGCTGGGACTTTAATCTGGATGCGTTGAAAACCACCACGCCAGATTTTTTACGTCGGCCAATGACACAAATACCCGCTCGTCACGAGCTGGGTGAAAAAGATTTTTTGGGCATCACTATCCCGGCAGGTACCAATGGAGTCGATAGTTTGCAAATGGCCTTGGATGGCATTTTCGCACATCCCAATATTGCGCCCTTTATCAGCCGCCAGCTAATACAGCGCTTAGTTACAAGCAACCCAAGTACAGCGTATATACAACGTGTTACGACCGCATTTAGTAATGACGGCACCGGTGTCAAAGGTAATTTAAAAGCAGTCATCAAAGCAATTTTGCTAGATACCGAGGCGCGTAGTGATGGCGGGATTACCGATCCCAACTTTGGAAAATTGCGTGAGCCGATTTTGCGCTTTACCGCCTGGGCCAGAGCATTTAATGCCAGCTCGGCAACCAATGCCTGGCAAATTGGCGACACTACAAATCCCGCCACCGCATTAGGACAAAGTCCTTTGCGCTCGCCATCGGTATTTAATTTTTTTCGCCCCGGTTACGTCCCACCTAACACGGGATTTGACAGCGCATCCTTAGTCGCACCAGAGTTTCAGATCACGAATGAATCAACCGTCATCGGCTATGTCAATTATATGCAGCGTGCGGTCAGTACCGGGATTGGCGATGTAAAAGCCGATTACAGCAGCTTATTACCATTGGCTGACAACGCGCAATCCTTGCTGGACGAATTGAACTTGGTTCTGGTTGCCAGCCAGTTGAGCAGCACGACATATAGCCTGATTCTCAATGCGATTAATGGCATGCCAAGCGGTAGCGACGCGGTGCGGTATAACCGGATTTATGCAGCGCTGACGATGATCCTGGCGTCGCCAGATTTCATTGTACAAAAGTAGTCCATCTAAAAAAAGCAAAGGGAAATCATGAAAAACATTATTCGGATGGATGCATCACGCCGGGCATTTTTAAAAAAGGCCAGCGCCTTGTCATTAGCTGGTGTCGCTACGCCATGGGCGATTAATTTAGCCGCGATGGCAGAGGCCTCAGCAGCGAATGCGACCGATTACAAAGCGACTGTTTGTATTTTTTTATACGGTGGCAATGACTATGGCAACACGCTGATACCTTATGACACCACCAACTACTCTTTGTATCAACAACTGCGCCCAACCTTGTGTTACGCCCGCGACAGTTTGAGCTCCACAATTCTGGTGCCGAAAGTCGCCCCCGTCGATACCGCAGGCGTGAGCCGGCAATATGCGTTGGCACCAGAGCTGGCACCATTGCTACCGATTTTTAATGCAGGGAAAATGGGCGTGATGCTGAACGTCGGCACCTTAGTACAACCGACGACCAAGCTGCAATACACCAATAAATCGGTGTTATTGCCACCTAAATTATTTTCACATAATGATCAGCAATCGGTATGGCAATCGTCGGCGCCAGAAGGTGCGGTGTCTGGCTGGGGCGGACGCATGGGTGACTTGTTTGAGTCCAGTAATGGCAATACGACTTTTACTTGCGTCAACGTATCTGGCAACGCAGTCTATTTGTCGGGTAACACAGCAGTGCAATATCAGGTTTCTACCAGCGGTTCTGTCCCCTTAAATGCCAGTACCAAGCCCTTGTTTGGATCAGCCGCATGCTCGACTGCGCTGCAAACACTGATGACACAAACGGGCAGCAATTTATTTGCGACAGAATACAACCGGGTGACCAGACGATCTATGGATGCCAACCAAATTCTGACTAGCGCCTTAGCGGGTGCGCCGGCTTTAACGACGGTTTTCCCGACGAATAATAATTTGGGTGATCAGCTCAAAATGGTGGCAAAAATGATTTCTGCTGCCAGTAGTTTAGGCGCAAAACGGCAAGTGTTTTTTGTATCTATGGGGGGCTTTGATACGCATGACGGTTTGCTCGACATCCACCCAGGTTTGCTGACCAGTGTGGCAGATGCGATGTCGGCATTTTATAAAGCGACCCAAGAATTAGGTGTGGCGAACAATGTCACCAGTTTCACCGCGTCTGATTTTGGGCGAACATTAAGCGGCAACAACGACGGTTCAGATCATGGTTGGGGCAGCATGCATTTTATGATGGGGGGCGCAGTCAATGGCCAAAGTTTTTATGGCACACCACCGATTGTTGCTAGCGACGGGCCAGACGATGTAGGCCAAGGACGCTTGTTGCCAAGCACCTCGGTAGACCAGTACGCGGCAACGCTGGGTAAGTGGATGGGCGCGTCGGATTCTGACTTGCTGACGCTATTGCCGAACCTGCATAATTTTGATGCGAGTAAACGTAATCTTGGATTTGTGTAGATGGCTAGGGACTGAATTTAAGAATGAGTTGATGAGTGCGGATAACATCATGCTAGAGTCCTGTCTTAGCGACTTCCTGTTTTAAAGGGACGCTTTATTTTGACTACAAGGGTGATGACAAATGGCAAAGAAAGAAGAAATAGATCCAGAAACCGCTGCCCTCATCGCATGGTGTACTGAGGTAGAAGGTTTTCTGGTCAAAGGCGGCGCGACTTTGCGTCAGGCACAGGATCATATTGAAGAGGAGATCGATTGGTTTACTGATTTATTCTTTGATGGTTTGACGCCAGAGCAGGCGGCTAAAGAAGCATTGAGCGAGTAATAAAGATAAGGGGAGATTTTAATATACTCCCCTTATTTTTTTATAAATATGCCTTATTGTCCATAGATTATATGGACAATGTAAATATACTAATATCCAGTATGTGTAGATTGTCAGCGAAAAATAGTGATCGCTGCGCTCCCAAAAGTAAGATTTTTTAGTGACACAACTTGTCGTCACCACTGACAAAAGTTCGCTCCTAATTATTCGATACCACGCTGATGCACTTGCCAGGCTAAATTAGCACCGCATAAATCCTCTATCGCCGTCCCCACAGATTTAAATACCGTGATTTGCTGATCATCACTGCGCCCTGCATGCTGCTGGCTGACCAACTCTGCCAGCTCGGCGACGATGGCGCTGCGTTGCAGGCTGCCGTTGCTCAAAGTTTGGGTCAGGTCGCCGGCTTCCGCGATCGCACCTTCGTAGGTGTCTACAAACACAGTTGCTTTGGACATCAGCAGATCGTCAACCTCCCGCATGCCAGGAGTAAAACCGCCGACCAGATCGATATGAGTTCCGGCTTTGACCCATTCACCCATTACAATCGGCGTGGTGCTGGTGGTGGCGCAACTGATCACATCTGCTTGACTGACAGCGCTTGCCAGATCGGTGGCGATGCTAAGCCGGATATGCGCAGGTAATTCTGTCTGTGCTTGAATGGTCTTAAGGGTTTGCGCCGCTTTATCTGTCGACCGGCCCCAGACCGTAATTTGTTTGATTGCCCGTACTTGGCTATGGGCGCAGGCAAGGTAAGGAGTTAGGCTGCCGGTACCAACCATCAACAGATGTTCGCTGTCAACACGTGACGCATAGCTGGATGCCAGCGCAGATGCGGCTGCCGTGCGCCGTAAGGTTAACTCCTCACCATCGATCAATGCCAGCGGCACACCACTCACGGTATCAAACAATATAAATACCGCATGCACAGAGGGCAACAAGGTATTTTGCGGAGCCACTGTTACCAGCTTCACACCGGTCGTGCCTTGTGGCTGCCATACCGGCATCAACAGCAAAGTAGAAACCGGCTGTTCAGACAAGCTATATACATGCCTTTTTGGCGCAATGATGTTGCTGGCAAATGCAAGTTTTAAAGCAGGTATCAGATCAGCATAAGTCAAAGTCTGCTGCAGAGTTTGCTTGTTGATGTAGGGAATGGTGCTGGGAATCTTATTGGACTCGGTATTGGACATGGATGACAGCCTTGTTTGGCGATTGGTTTAGTCGCCTTGGTTGTGACAGTAATCCTTCATTCTAGCAACATCGGAGACAGGTAATAAAAAAGACCGGACAATTAAAAAAGCCCGAACGACTCGGGCTTTAACTGACATTTAATTCGATCCAACTTACTTTTTACAGCACAGTGACTTTGACATCAATATTGCCGCGGGTTGCATTTGAATATGGGCAAACTTCATGCGCCTTAGCAACCAGGGCTTCTGCAGCTGCGCGATCCATGCCAGGGATGGAAACATTTAATGCGACTTCTAAACCAAAACCGCCTTTGTCATTTGGGCCAATACCGACTAAGCCGTTGACGGATGTATCCGCTGGCAATGCTACTTTAGTTGCAGCGGCGACAAATTTCATTGCGCCAATAAAACAAGCGGAATAACCAGCAGCGAACATTTGCTCCGGGTTAGTACCTTCGCCGCCTGCACCGCCTAGTTCTTTAGGTGTGCTCAGTTTAACGGCGAGGTGATTGTCGTTACTAGCTGCTGTGCCATCACGACCACCAGTTGCTGTTGCGTTTGCTGTGTAAAGTACTTGCATGTGATTCTCCGGTTGGATTGGACTAATGAGTTTAGTCCAAATAAATAATTGATCAAGCTGAAATAAATGTTGCTGCGACTAATGTTCGATCTACTTACTCTGAAATTCTAACTACGTCGTTTTGGCATTATCGCTGCCAGTGAAAATATAATAGTACACAATTAAATTGTGCGCAATCTAAATTTACAGAAATATTTAATAAACTTATTTAAAACCGGTATTTAAAAAGCATATTTAAAAATCTGACCATGCAAATATCTCAAGCAATTCTTTTGGGTAATATTTGTTGAACAATACTGCTCGGTTAGCCTAAGTTGCTCTCCGTTAAATCACCTCTGATTTGCGATAACTGAGACCGCAGATTGATTAAGGTTTCTTTAGTTTGTCCACTGGCGCACATAATTTGCAGAGGGATTTCTTTGGCAGCTTTTTTTAGTTGCTTACCTTGTTTAGTTAGCGTGATCCTGACCTGGCGTTCATCGACCTCGTCGCGTGTACGCTGCAGCAGATCGGCGGCTTCCATCCTCTTTAACAGTGGCGTTAACGTGCCGGAATCCAGGAATAGCGCCTCGCCTATATCTTTGACTAGAATACCGTCATGCTCCCACAGCACGATCATGACCAGGTATTGCGGATAGGTCAGGCCGATTTTTTCTAACAAGGGTTTATACGTCTTGGTCATCGCCAGGGACGCAGAATACAGCGCGAAGCAAAATTGATTGTCTAGCGCTAGTAAATCGACTTCAGTAGTAGTACTGTCTTTAGAACTATTTTTAGAGGTATTTTTCATTGCTGTATTAATACGCTGATGATGGTGGATCTGAATGTCACGTCTTGCCAGAAATTGCATAAAGTGTGCATGAATTATCGGCGCTCCGGGTCAGATTATCAAATAAAGACTTTAGCGTTGCCACGATGCAGCGGCAGGTTTGAGTAAGTCCTAATAATGTCACACGTTATAATGCAGACTATTTCATATTAAGGTAAATCGTGACGTTCATCGAAAAACTCTCCGCCGCGTGGGCGAAAAATAATTCTTTGTTGTGTGTCGGGCTTGACCCTGATGTATCTCGCTTCCCCGCAGAGATCGCGCAGCAACCAGATGCAATTTTTGCATTTTGTAAAACTATGATTGATGCGACCGCGGATCTGGCCTGTTCATTCAAGCCACAAATTGCGTATTTTGCTGCCTTGCGGGCAGAAGATCAGTTAGAAGCTATTTGCCGCTATATCAAAACAACCTATCCGGCGATCCCGATTATTTTAGATGCTAAGCGTGGCGATATCGGCGCAACCGCCGAGCAATATGCGCGTGAAGCATTTGAGCGCTATGACGCCGATGCTGTGACAGTCAATCCGTACATGGGTTTTGATTCAGTCGCGCCTTACATGGAATGGAAAGACCGTGGCGCGATCGTTTTGTGCCGCACCTCCAATGCAGGCGGATCGGATTTACAGTTCTTAGATGTCGGTGGCAAACCGCTGTATCAGCATGTCGCCCAATTGGTAGCCGACAAATGGAATACTAACGGCCAATGCGCCTTGGTCGTCGGCGCAACTTTTCCTGCGGAGCTGGCGCAAGTACGTCAGATCATTGGTGATATGCCTTTGCTAGTGCCGGGGATCGGTGCGCAAGGCGGCGATATTGCAGCGACAGTGGCCGCCGGTAAAACGGCTGGCGGGACTGGGATGATGATCAATTCGTCCCGAGCGATCTTGTATGCCAAACCGCAAGCCGAGGAAAACTATAGCCGAGCTGCGAGACGGGTTGCGATGGAAACCAGAGATGCGATTAATGCCTGTCGTATTTAAGTAAAAGCGTTTGATTGAAGAGTTAAAAAGGGAGCCTGGCTCCCTTTTGTCATTACAGCTTATCGGTCTTAAAAACAGACTTACAGCCTAAGCACTGACAGAAATACTACTTCCAGAGCCGGTATTGCCAGACTGAAAAGGATCGGAGTAGGCTTGCAATAACTGCAATGCCTTTCTGAATAAGGTGGCATCGCTGCTGGTGCTGGCGTTGCCGCTACTGTCGGAAGTGGTGCCGGTTGATCCCGTGCTGGACGATGCTGCATTGGACGACGTTGCCGCTATTCCAGTAGCGCCCGTGGCATTGGTGCTGCTGGCGGTACCTGATGAGCTGGTACCCGACGTTGCTGAGCTAGATGTTACGTTTAGCTTGGCCTCGGCGGCGGCTAACAGTTTCTCTGCATAGGCTAAACTCTCTTTGGTTGAAACCGTGCCATCTTCATTAGTGTCTGCCGGGTCATAGGTTTTTGTCGCACTGCTGCTGGCGGTTGCACTGGCAGCGCCACCGCCACCACCGCTTTGTTCGCCAGAATCAGCTGATTGAGCCTGACCAGAGCCCGCGCTTTGGGTTGTTGGTGGAGGTGGGGCTTGATTGCTGACATCGCTAGTGCCTGCACCAGAAGTGCGGCGGGCGTTGAACTGGCTTTCTAGTTCATCGCTGAGTTTTTGCAAACCAGAGCTGAATTCCTGTTTAGTGACTTTACCATCGCTGTCACTATCTAGTTTTTTGAAAAGATCGCTAATCTCGGTCGTGCTGCTTGAGCTGCTGCCAGAAGCGGTAGTGGCATTGGAGGAGGTCGTAGCGGAAGTGGCGGAGGACGAGGAAGATAGTTTGCTAAAAGCCGACTGCAAATCAGCTTCGCTTAAATAGCCCTGATTATTGGTATCAAGCTTACTAAAAACATCGTCCGCAATCTGCGTCGGGTCTGGCTTTTGTTTTTGTACATTGCTGGAATAATTATAGGCCGAGGTAGTGCCTATGCTTCCTATTGAACTCATGATGTCGCTCCCTTCTGATTGATGACGTTAGTAAGCAAAGTGCTGCGAAAAAACTGATAGTGCCAGTTTCTCGCAGTGATGTTGCTTAGCTGTGTCTGCTTTGTATCAGAATCGACATATTTAAAACGAACACAAGAAGTTGAGTATGTTCAGAACAATCACTCAATAGAATTTAATTAGAATAATTTTTTGCTAAAAAGGCAATTTTCTCGGCAGGCTGATTTGCGCAGTCAGGCCGCGGCGGCCAGTATTATTGAACAAAACTAAATCGCCAGCATGCTGGCGCGCGATTTCTCTGGCGATACTTAAGCCCAGGCCAACACCGCCGCTATTTCTATTTCGTGATTCTGATAAACGGACAAATGGTTCAAACACCTGCAGTAACTGATCTGGCGGAATACCTGGTCCATCGTCGACAACCTGGATTAAAAGTTGATCGGGACTATCGTGCAAAATAACCTCGACTTCTTTGCCATGACTGAGCGCGTTTTCTAAGAGGTTAGAAATACAGCGGCGCAAATCAGAAATAATCGCAAAGAGTGGCTGAGCATCGCCTGAAAAATGTACCTGATGTCCTTGCTCTTGTGCATTATCAACCAAGGCTTCCACCAAAGCTTGCACGTCCAATAATTGTCCCGCTACGGTCGCTTTGCCATTACTGCGCAGGTACTCCAAAGTCGCATCCAGCATCAAGCGCATTTCTTCTATATCTTGTTGCAATTTATCTTTGGCGGCATCGTCGTCCAGATGCTCTATCCGTAATTTCATGCGGGTTAAAGGTGTACGCAAATCATGCGACACCGCAGCTAAAAAGCGACCTCGCTCTTCTAATTGCAATCGAATCCGTTCCCGCATTTTATTAAACACGTTGGCTGCCTGACGCGCCTCTGCTGGGCCGGTTTCCAGCAAAGCTGGCGCATTCAAATTGTCACCAATCTGGCTTGCGGCATGTGCCAGACTTTGTATCGGTTTTGCCAAGTTGCGTGAGCCATACCAGGCAGCAATTGCAAGAATTAAAAATTGCATAGACATACTCAGAAAAAATCCCAACATCGGTCCCGGGAAGTGATCCTCGTGCGGTGGCAGATGCCTTAGCGAAGCCAGATTATCGGGCGGTACCGTTTGTATTTGTGCAGAAAGCGGTAACCTGTTTTCTGCACGCGGATGTGGAAAACGGTCACCCAAAAATACAAATAGCAAGATGAAGGTCATGATATGACTGACGATCACCGCGCCCATTGCCAATCCGAACAAACGCGTAAAAATCGTATCAGAGAAAAAACGACGTAATCCCAATCTTGTTGCCGATGTTGTCGTCATTATTTAATTCGAGGAAGGATGAGGCAAGGATGGCGATGGCAGCAGTGTCGCTGTAACTGTTTTCGATGTAGATGCAGATGCCGGTGGCTGAAACATATAGCCTTCGCCGCGTATAGTTTTTAGCATTGATGGTTGGCGCGAATCCTCACTGAGTTTTTGCCGTAGTCGTGAGACCAGCAGATCGATACTACGATCAAATGCCAAAGACGATTTGCCACGTGCGATATCCAATAACTGATCGCGGCTAAGAACTTGCCCCGGGCGCTTTACAAAAGTGAATAGCAAACGGAACTCTGCATTGGACAGCGGCACCACTAAATTGTCGGGTGTATTGAGCTGGCGCGTGTGGCAATTAAGACGCCAGCCATGGAACGTAATTTCTTCTTCGGTACGGTTATTGTGCGGGCTAATTTGGTTGCTCAGGTTGGTCTGACTAGTCTGACCAACCTGTGTCCGGCGCAAAATCGTATGGATACGCGATACCAGTTCCCGGGTATCAAAGGGCTTCACTACGTAGTCGTCTGCACCAAGCTCTAAGCCAATAATTTTGTCGGCAGATTCGCCGCGTGCGGTCAACATCAGGACGGGGATTTGGCTGTCTTTGCTATTTCGCAGACCTCGCAATAAAGAGAGACCGTCTTCATCAGGCAACATCAGATCAAGCAAAATAATATCGATCTGGGTAGTCGCTAATTGTTGACGCATCGCTTTACCATCGGCGACCGTGATGCAGCGGATACCAAATTTTTCTAAATAGCGTGCTAACAGTTCACGGATGTCAGCATCATCATCGACCAGCAGGGCATTAATGTGCGGCTCCGGCAGCGTTGCCTGCGAGTGGGCTTTACTGGCGTTGGGGCTCGTTGTGAGTGCATCAGTGTGTATATTAGTCGTAGACAAATCGATTTCCTTCACACTATCTTTGACAGGACTTGCGCTACATTATTCCGGCGAAGTTCTTTAAAATTTTTTGCTACGCTTCTTTAACATAGCGTAGCAACTTATCTAAAGCATGCACTATCGTTTGCTCACGTACAGCGTGACGATCACCGCTAAATACTTTGCGTTCAGTATGCGTGATGCCTCCAACCAGCCAGGCAAAACAGACTGTGCCAACCGGCTTGCCCGGTACTGCACCGCCCGGACCAGCGATGCCCGTGGTGGAGAGCGAGACATGGGCCTCAGAATTGGCTAGCGCACCTTCTGCCATGGCCGCGGCAATTTCTTCACTGACCGCACCGTGCTGTGCAATCAATGCGTCGGAGATATTTAATAATTCCGTTTTGGAGGAGTTGGAGTAAGTGATAAAGCCGCAATCAAACCATTCCGAGCAACCAGCGATTTCGGTAATGGCTTGGCAAACGCCGCCGCCAGTGCAGGACTCTGCGACCGACAATAAAAGTTTTTTGGATTGCAGGGCTGAGCCGACTTCGGTAGCGAGTTGAATAGCGTTTAGCATGGCATGGTCTCCTGAGGTGAATTAGCTCAATTAGTCGAATAAACGAATCAAGTTGATGAATTACTTTACCACTTTGTCCATGCGCATTGATAGCGACTTGATGAAGTTTCAGCTTTGTAAAGTGGATTTTTACAAACGGGCAAAATCAGATCTTTAGCTAACACTACTGGCTGAAACAGTTTGCCTGTAGACGTTGAAAGAGCGTAAAAAAGTACGTATTTGGAATACTTTTTTAGTTTTTATAACAAGGATTGGATTGAGATGATTTTATATACTCATGGTGAGTATATTTTATTGTCCAGGTAATATCTGGACAATTAGCCATATTTATTAAAAGTAAGGGGGAGTATATTCAATTTAATGAGGAGTTTAACGCAATGAAGCCGTCAGATTACTCGCCACAGAGCAAATAGCAACAAGGTATAAAACGCGGCCAGAATATCGTCCCACATCACACCAAAACCACCTTTGAGCTGGCGATCAAAATAGCCTATCGGTGGTGGCTTGACCATATCAAATACCCGGAACCAGAAAAATGCCCAGCATTGGGTAGAAAAACTGGCAGGCGTGACAAACAGCAATACCAGCCAAAACGCGATGATCTCGTCCCACACCATGCTGCCATGATCTGCCACGCCCATATTGCGCCCGGTTACCTGGCATGCCCATACACCTACTACAAAACCCAGCACAATAATCCACGCCCATGAGCTTGGCGTGAAAAAATCTGGCCAGCGCGTGCTCAGCACATTAAAACTTAGCCAGGCGAATAAGGTACCGCTGGTACCAGGCATGATGGGCGAGAGTCCGCTGCCAAAGCCTTGCGCGAGGATATGTGCCGGATGGCTTAGCATAAAGCGTGCGCTTGGTTTGACTGTTTTTATGCCGTCGGTGCTAGAGGTGCTAGAGGTGCTAGAGGTGTTAAATATGCTCATGGACTGATTCTGTCTCGGCTATGGACTACTAAAATGATCAAAAGAGGTCAATGATAAAACTAACGGCTGCCCGCTGGCATCCAGCAAGCGTAAGCCAAGATCAGTCTCAATCCGGCCAACACGTGTGACCGTAGTCTGGCTGTGGCGTCCCGCCTCCGCAACCGCATCGCGTTGGCTAGCAGGGGCGGTAAAACATAATTCGTAATCATCACCACCCGCAAGACAAAACTCGCGGCGCTTGGTTTGATCTTGTTTGCGCAGTGCCAAACCTGCTGGCAAATCATCCACCGCCAAGCTGGCACCAACACCAGATTTTTTTAGAATATGCCCAAGGTCGCCGATCAAACCGTCCGAGATATCCAATGCCGCATGCGCAATACCCTGCAATGC
Source organism: Undibacterium sp. 5I1 (assembly GCF_034314085.1). Lineage (NCBI taxonomy): Bacteria > Pseudomonadati > Pseudomonadota > Betaproteobacteria > Burkholderiales > Oxalobacteraceae > Undibacterium > Undibacterium sp. 5I1. The sequence goes on along the minus strand of NZ_JAVIWI010000001.1, from coordinate 2,381,282 downwards.
CGTGCCCAGCGCAATACGTGGTGTAGGCTGATGCATGCGTGGTGCGGCAATCGCCAGATCAGCGTCACTCAAGCGCATCTCACCCCAATAGTGCGCCAATGCCAGACGCGCATCGCCTAAAGTACCAGAAACCCAGATGTCATCGCCGACCTGCGCAGCATCGCGGCGCAAAGCTCGTCCGGGCGGTAATTCACCAAAAATCGTGATGCAAATTGTCAGCGGACCTTTAGTTGTATCGCCACCGATCAAAACACAGTCGTGTTGCTCCGCCAGCGCCAGCAAGCCGCCAGAAAATTCTGCCAACCAATCTGGTTTTGCTTCTGGCAAGGCTAGCGCCAGGGTAAACGCAACGGGTTTGGCACCCATCGCTGCGAGGTCAGACAAATTCACCGCCAAACATTTATGCCCCAGCATGCGCGGATCGGCGTCAGGAAAAAAGTGCCGGCCTGATACCAGCATATCGCTGGAAATCGCCAATTGCATGCCGGGTGAAGGCTGGAGTAAAGCGCAGTCGTCACCTATCCCCAGCGCAATCCGGCGGTCGCTGCTGGCGGGTGTGACGAAATACTGTTGGATAAGGTCGAATTCAGAGAGCATGCCGGATTGTACCGAATCCCTTTTGTTGATCAAGTGAATAATGATTAGCGATTTACTCACTTGAGTCTGGCTCACCAAAGCCAAATTAGTTTCATTGAATTTCTTACTTCAGAAATGAGCTAACACATCCAGATTGATGTTGTAGTTTGTACCCAAATGAATGAATATAAACTTTCCGTAGGGAAAAACCTGAATCTTCGGGTTAGAATTCGACGCACTTGATTATTGTCGAATATGCAACTTTATTTAAAGTTTCAATGCGATTTAAAGTTTAATCCGCAATCAAATTTTTAATTCGACAAGCGAGGCTATTTTTTTACACTATTCGTCACCCGGTCACCCATTGGGGTACGTTGCAGTTGTTATCCACATCCCGATACCTACTGACTTTATTGATTCGTGTACAAACTAAAAAACTATTTCCGTACTTGGCGACTAAAGGGTGTGTATTTCCGCCTTTATTTTCCGTTGGCATTATTAATCGTTCTTGTTTGTGGGTTTAGATATTATTTGTTGATCGGGGCCGAAACGGAAGATGTTAAGCAGCGTTGTTCTAACGAGATGCGACAAGTAAGTCATTTCTTAATAACCTCACTGAAAGAGTTGTCGACCAAGCATCAATCCAGTTAGATAGCACAATTAATCTAGCGCGAAACAAGTAGTAGCGACCAGATTATAAAAACACCTGGCAAGATAAATATGATCAATCTTAAAAATCGATCAGAGTTTTGTCAGAAACATGCTAGAAGACCAAGAAGACCTTGCGTTAATCAGTGCGGTTATCGGCCTTGCTGATGCTTTTAAACGCGAGGTAATTGCCGAGGGTGTTGAGACAGCAGAGCAGGGCGTCTCCTTAATGCGACTTGGTTGTGATTATGCGCAAGGGTATGTCATTGCGCATCCCATGCCAGCGCACACAGTAGAGTCTTGGGTAAGAACATATAGACCAGCATCTGAGTGGAGTCTGCAAGCCAAACTTGCCTAGCGGAGTGTTGGCGCAATGTTGGCTTAAGGACGGCCGCTATGCAGTAGGATGTCGGTTACTAATTTTTTTGATTAAATGACCTTAATAATGATGATCTCTATACGTCGCTACCTTGCAACTGACTGGAACAGTATTTGGCCGATCTTGCAGACTACTTTTGCGCAAGGTGATACCTATGCTTATGATACTCAAAGCACCGAGGCAGAGATACATAGCGCGTGGATTAAGACACCTGCCGCTACTTATGTCGCCTGCGCAGCAGATGGACAGATATTGGGTACTTATATCCTCAAACCCAACCAGCCAGGTTTAGGTAGCCATGTCTGCAATTGCGGTTATGTGGTCGCGCCAGATGTACAAGGCAAGGGTGTCGCTTCTGCAATGTGTGAACATTCGCAGTCAGAGGCAATCGCGATGGGGTTTCTTGCTATGCAATTTAATTTGGTGGTGTCTACCAATGAGCGCGCCGTGCGCCTTTGGCAGCGACTGGGCTTTAGCGTGATTGGTACTCTGCCTCTCGCTTTTAAACACCGTCAACTTGGTTATGTTGATGCTTTTGTGATGTTTAAGACCTTGGTAAGTCCACCATCTGATTAGATGTGGACAGGATTATGCGCTGATAGACCAACACACCTTAAGACAGCCAGTGCATAATCCTGAGTGCCTGCTATAGGTTAAATATTCTCAAGGACTACAATGATACGTGTTGCCATTTGTGATGATCATCAAATTGTTCGTGCTGGATTTAAGCAGATTTTTTCTGAGGTAGCCGATATTGAGGTCGTGGCTGAGGCAAGTACCGGTAGAGAAGCGTTGGATATTGCGCGGAATAAGTTGTGCGACGTAATGCTGCTCGATATCAGCATGCCAGATCAGAGTGGCATTGATACTTTGCGCACCATCAAGCAAGGGCAGCCAGAATTACCGATTTTGATTTTAAGTGGTTACCCAGCTCAGCAATACGCGGTCAATTTATTCAAAATGGGTGCCAACGGTTATCTGAATAAAGAGTGTGACACCGACGAGCTGATTAAAGCTGTTCGCACGGCCGCGACCGGACGGCGTTATGTGAGTGCAGAGGTGGGAGAAATATTGGCGCAGGGCTTTGATCAGGATGTTACTGCAGCTTTACACACAGAATTATCTGATCGGGAGTTTCAGGTATTTTTGCGCTTGGCGAAAGGAGAATCGGTGTCTGATATCGCGCTTGTTTTATCGCTTAGTGTAAAAACGATCAGCACCTACCGTGCTCGCGTGATGGAAAAAATGCACTTGCATTCAAACAGTGATCTGACGTATTACGCTTTAAAAAATAATTTGCTGGATTAAAAATTACTTAAAAAAATCGTCAGCTATCTCAATAAATTTACTTGTATCGCAAGCTTGTTTTCCCATTAATTTTCAAGACTTTAATGTAGCAAGTCCCGAATACGGCTTACCAGCAAATCCATCTCACGCGACTTATCAAAAAAATCTTCAGCACCGTATTTAAGACTGTGGGTTCGCAATGCTGGCGTAGGATGATTGGTAAATACAAAGCGCTTTCCGTAATCACGAGCATCATTTTGTAAGGCGGCTAACACGGCTAAGCCATTACCTTCGCTCAAACTGATATCTACAATCGCAACGTCCCATTCACTAGCCCTCAATTGCTTTAAAGCGTCTTTTTCGTTCTCAGCAAAACCTACCACTTCGATCTGTTCCGTGTCATGCAACATGTCGATCAGGACAGTACGGATTCGCTGAGAATCCTCTATTAAGAACACTTTAAGTTTTTTCCTTACATCCATAATTTCGACCTCACGTAACATCGCTGAAGATGTTGACGATTTTTCAGTTATTTGCTGCATTGCGGCTCCAATTCGCGATTTCCATTTATGATCTCGCTTTAGAGTCATTGTAAACAGGGTGATAAGTGCTTGCAATCAGCGTAAACTGAAGATGATGTAGGAGTGTTCCTACGTGCAGATTTTTCGTACTATTTCGTGCTTAGTTTTATTAATAATCGCCAGCTAAAATTTTAAAAAAACGCATAACAGTCGCCACATCCATAGCAAATTAGGATATTCGTGTGAATAAAACTTCCTCCACTTCACTGCCGCTGTACATCACAGCTTTATTTGTCGTTTGTTTAATTACCTTGATTGGTAACGCGATATCTGATTATCAAAATCTGCAAAAGCTGAAAAATAATACCGATTGGATCGAGCACACCTGGAATATTAAAGATCATTTAAAAAATGTGAATTTGCTCATCATGGATGCCGAGAGCAGCATGCGTGGTTATTACTTGTCAGGCGATGAGGTATTTTTGGGGCCGAAGAAAAATGCCGCTATTCAGCTTAATCAGGAATTTCTGTTACTGAATAGTTTAGTCAAAGATAATCCAGCTCAAATCAAAAACCTATCTCAGTTGCGCGAGATGTTTGATCGGAAAATGAAAAAATTTGATCAAGGTATTGCGCTATATAAAGATGGTGGTTTAGATGAGGTTGTTAAGGTAATTCGGCTAGGTGAGGGCAGAGAAATCATGGATGAGATCCGTCTTCTGGATGTCATCATGGAGAAAGAAGAATTGGAGTTATTATCTAATCGCCGTACTCAATTTTTTAATGAGCATAATCAGGCGCTATGGATAGGTAATCTGATCAATATCATTGCTATTCTGGTGCTAATGCTTTTTTATCGGCTGATACAAAAGAGCTTTGCAAAACAAAGAGAGGTGGAGGCAGAATTAAAAACGACAAACGATAATCTTGAGTCTACGGTCATGGCACGTACTGAACAGCTGTCAGTTTTGTCGCATCATCTGCTGCGTGTATCTGAGGAAGAAAAAGCAAAATTAGCCCGAGAACTACATGACGAAATGGGGGCTAGCCTGACCGCTATCAGTATGGATGTATCAATGTTGACGGAGAAATTAAAGATCAAAGAGCCAGCTTTGTCTCTTCAGCTACAAAGAGCAAAAACCACCTTGTTAGAAGTGGTTGATCTTAAGCGTCGCATTATCGAAGATCTGCGTCCCAGTATGTTGGATAACCTTGGTCTGGCAGCATCCATACAAAATTATTGTGACGAGGCGGCGCGTATCGCTGGCTTGCAACTGGTGATGGATATTGATGAGGATATCGACAGAATAGATCCAGCCTGGTCTATTGCTTTATTTAGAATCGCGCAAGAATCGCTGACGAATGTGATCAAGTATGCCAAAGCAAAAAAAGTCACAGTCAGTTTAAAAAGAGAGCGGTCGGTACTGTATTTACAGATTTTAGATGACGGTATTGGTATCTCTATTGACGCTATTAAAAAGCCGCGCTCACATGGATTGCTGGGGATGCGTGAGCGTACTCTGCTATTGGGCGGAACGTTTACGATCAAACCAGGTAAGGACGATACGGGTACATTAGTTGAGGCGCGTATTCCCTACCCGGGACAAAGTCCTGCTAGCGAAATGATCTGACGGCTATCGTTTGATTGCCGCGTTTGCCAGCATTAAATCGAAAGCATGTCTGGCGACTTTGTAGCATTCGCCAGCATGTGCTTCCAGGCCTTCTCTATCCAATACCGTGATGCTGCCGCGACGATATTTTAACAAGCCGGCATGTTGTAACTTGCCAGCGGCCTCGGTAATGCTCTCACGGCGTACACCTAGCATATTTGAAATTAACTCATGCGTTACTTTCAGCTCATTGGTCGGCAAACGATCTAACCGGTCTAACAACCAACGGGATAATTGCTGGTCTACAGAGTAGTGGCGACCAGATACAGAATTTTGTGCCATCTGTGCGAATAAGGCTTGGGTATAACGCATCATCAAAGACTGTAATTTGTCGCCTTGATTGCAAGCTTCTTTTAAGACCGACGTTTTTAAACGATAGGCGTAGCCTGTGCTTTGTACCATCGCCGTACCCATGGCACTTTCGCCCATCAGTGCAGAAATACCGACCATACCCTCATGACCGATCACGGCAATCTCTGTTACGCCACCATCTGCCAGTACGTATAAGAGCGCAACGATGGCAGTAGTTGGGAAGTAGACATAAGAGAGCTTATCGCCGTAGTCATGCAATTTTTGATCAAACGACAGATCGACAAATTCTAAGTGCGGCAAAAGGAAGGCTAATTCTTCAGCGGGCAATGCTGCCAACAAATCATTTTGAATTGGACCGATAGGACGTGGATTCAATACTGCATTGATGGCGAAATCATGTTTCAGCAAAGAGCGTTGTAAGCGTGGCGCTACATCTGCTTTGATGGAGATTTCAGTGCGCAAGGATTCAGTCATTTTTAGCCTCTCATTTAAATTATAACTTACGCAAAACCGCCCCAGCTGCGTTGCAGCGACTAGCCGTACTAAAGTACTGTCGTCGTCGCTACGTCTTGCTAGGACAATTTTGCGTAAGTCCTAAAATCACATAAGTCGTATCAAACTTGGTCAAAGTTGCTGCAAACATCAACACGTCTGGTGTCAGTGCATGAGTTGTACTTTATGTGTTTAAAGTAAGAGTTGCCATCGGAATAAGGGGCGTACTTTTGTACGCAAAGAGCCTGGGATGTTGTCAGCGTTGTCTTACAGCATACGCAGGGAGAATAGCATCAGAGATTGTTTTTGCCGAGAAAATATCTGGCGTTTTAACCTGTTAATTTAATATACTCCCATCTAAATTGTTTTAAAATAGCGCATTGTCCAATGATTATATGGACATTAAAAATATACATAGTGGTAGTATATTATTATCTTGTCTAATTATTGAACTGGTTTTATGCGCTTTTAGCACTGTATTTTGTTGCCGTGTAATGTCAGATTCTTGATTGGTGCGTGTAGGACCCAGCTTTAATCCAGCGTCTGAGTTACCTGAGTTAGCGCAAAGCGGATCAAATCTGCTTGTCCTTCAATATGTAATTTGCGTTTGATATTGAGTCTGTGCGTTTCTACCGTTCTGACACTTAAGTTGAGTTCGCGGGCGATGTGTTTATTGGATTTGCCTGTAGCGATGCTTTTGAGTATGCCTTGTTCTCTTTGGGTCAGCATCTGCGCCGCCGAGGGCGCAGCGGATTGTTTTTGTAAACCTGAGCTGAAATACCGCTTACCCTCCATCACATCATGGATGGCCGCGATGATCTCTTCTGCTGGCGCATCTTTTAAAACATAAGCACGTGCGCCAGCTTGCATGGATTGGCTGACATATTCTGCTTTCTCATGCATGGATAACATGATCACTGCGATTTTTGGATAATCCCTGCTTAACTGTGCAGTCAAACTAATACCGTTAGCAGAATTTGCCCCCAAATTGATATCCATCAGTATCAGATCAATGGGCAAGTTGGCTGCCAGTTGCAGCGCCTGCTCAGCATGAGCTGCTTCACCAATAATATGGAAATGCGGAATTGTTTCCAGCCTTGCTTTAAGGCCGTCTCTGACTAGCGGATGATCATCTACCAGCAGCAGATTGATGAATTTTGTGGTGGCCTGATCTGGCGTTGCTGTGTTCATGATGAGTTCCTTGCGATGCTGGTGATGCGGGCAATAACTTGGGTGCCGCTGGCGCTGGAATGCAATTCTAACTGGCCGTTGACGGTTGCCAGTCGCTCTCGCATATTGCTTAATCCTATACCGCGTTTGGGGTGACTGGCGATACCTTGTACGTCAAATCCGGCACCATTATCCTCGATCATTAAATCGACAGAATGTTTGTCGCCCCGTAAAGTAATCTGCACCTGTGTCACCTGGCCAGCATGTTTGTGGATATTGGTCAAAGCCTCTTGGGCGATGCGGAATAAGACCGTATTACTGATGTCGTCCAAACCATCGCAGTCGCCATCGCTTAAAAAGTTGACTGGCAGGCCAGTGTCTTGGGTAAATTCTTCGCTTAAATGCTCAAACGCTGCGGCGAGTCCTAGATCATCCAGCATTGCAGGGCGCAGATCGTGGGAGATTCTTCTGACCTCGCCTAATGCATCGTTGAGTTGGGTTGTGGCGCGCATGAATGAGGATTTAGCAGATATATTTTTAGACCCGTTCTCAGAGACGGGTTCTAATTGCTCCGCATCCAGCTTGGCTAAGCCTGATTCGATTTGCAATTTGACCGAGACTAATAACTGACTCAATCCATCATGCAGATCACGCGACAAACGGGCGCGTTCATCCTCTTGCGACCGGACTACACTTTGCGCCAGCACCTTGAGTTTTGCCTCTGCTACGCGAGATTCGCTAATGTTTAATGCCAGGCCAGAAGCGGCAATCAACAAGGCGCTGGTGATGGCAATGCCGGCAATCCAGAATAGAGTGCTTTGGCTATTTTTAGTATTTTGTACTTCGATTTTATTCAAAGCATTATTCACGTCATCGAGATAAATACCGCTACCCAGCATCCAGCCCCAGCGTTCCAACGGTATGACATAACCTAGTTTGGCGGCGACCTTGTGGGTGGAGGGTTTTTCCCACAGATAACGCACTACGCCGCCACCTTCCTGCGCTTTAGCGATCAACTTCCTGATGGTGAAATTACCCTCAGGATCTTTCATATTCCATAAGTCCTGGCCAACCAGATCGCTCTGGCGTGGATGCATCAAATTTTTGCCATGCATGTCATATACATAAAAATAACCATCATCGCCAAAATCTAGCTTGGCTAAAATTGCCTTGGCTTCTTCTTGAGTGCGGAGATCTTGTTTTTCTGCATTGTATAAATTCGATATCGCAGCAGCACCCAAGGTGACATAGTGTTTTAACTCAATCTCTTTACTCGCCAGATAAGCTTGTTCCACAGTCGTGCGCTGTTGCTCCGCAAGCAAAGTGGTCTGATAAAAAACCGCCATCGCAATCGCTGCCAAGGAAAGCAGCAGAGGGGTGATTGCAAACAGGATAATTTTTTGCCGGAGCTTCATGGATATGAATTTAATTTATTCGAAGGATAGAGTTTTAACATTAGCGCTAAATAACAATTTTAAGTGTCAATTTTAAGCATCAAGGTATATGAAAAAAGCCCCGCAAGGATGCGAGGCTTAATATGTTTTATCTGGACAGCTAAGCCGGTGGGCTTATTCAGTCGGTGGTACATAGCCAGTTGCGGCATCTGCGCCATCGCCAAAGAAATGTTTTTCCATTTGTGTTGCCAGATATTTACGGGCGCGGGTATCCGCTAAATTCAGACGGTTTTCGTTGACCAACATCGTCTGATGTTTAAGCCAGGCTGCCCAGGCTTCTTTGGACACACTTTCGTAAATTTTCTTACCGAGTTCGCCCGGATACGGAGGAAAATCTAAACCTTCAGCTTCTTTGTCTAATTTAATGCAGTGGACCGTACGGGCCATGGTAAAACTCCTATCAATCTTTTAAATAACAACCGAGGTTACAACAATGTCCCAGATTATAACTGCTTAATTAGTACCAACGATTTACGCTGCCAGTTATACATTTTTTGGCGGTTCTTCGGCAGATCATCAACGGTCGCTTTGACAAAACCGCGTTTTAAAAACCAATGCTCAGTTCTTGTCGTCAGTACGAAAAGTGAATGGAAACCAGCCCGTCTTGCCCGTTTTTCCATATGTTTGAGAATTCGTTCACCGTCGCCCTGGCTTTGCACATCGGGATTGACCGTCAGGCAAGCCATTTCTCCCATTTTTTCCATCGGGAAGGGGTACAGTGCTGCGCAACCAAAGATGACGCCATCATGTTCAATCACGGAGAAGTAATTAATCTCGCGTTCGATCAGCTCACGGCCGCGTTTGACCAGTGTACCGTCGGCCTCTAGAGGTTCGATCAGTTTGATAATGCCGCCGACATCTTCAATCGTGGCTTCGCGCAGGCTTTCCAGATTTTCATAACTGACCATCGTACCGACGCCATCATGCGTAAACAACTCTAGTAAGGCAGAACCATCCAGTTTGTACGGCACGATATGCACCCGAGGCACGCCACTGCGTGACGCCTTTACAGCGTGTTCCAGATAAAACGAAGAATCCGCCGGCAGATAATTCGCTTTGATTTCTTGCTCAGCCTGTACCGATGACAGCTCGCGCATCTCATCATTATCTTTGTCGAGCATCATCGGTGTTTCGCTGATAAAGATGAGCTTATCTGCCCTCAGTGCGGTCGCTGTTGCAACCGCAACATCCTCCATGGTCAGGTTAAATGCTTCACCAGTCGGCGAAAATCCCAGTGGACCAAGCAATACCAGACTCCCAGCACCCAGAATGGCATGGATGGTCTCGTAGGCGACTTTGCGCGCAATCCCAGTCAAGCCAAAATCAACACCATCCACAATACCAATCGGTTTAGCAGTGACAAAATTACCAGAGATAATCCTGATCGCGGAGTGTGCCATTGGCGTATTTGGCAAACCTTGGCTAAACGCAGCCTCAATATCCAGTCGCAACTCTCCTGCAGCCTCTTTGGAGCATTCCAGTGCTGCAGTGTCCGTGATGCGTATGCCGTTGTGAAATTTGCCTTCCACACTGCGCAGGGCCAATTGTTCTGCTACTTGCGGTCGTGAGCCATGCACGATGACAATTTTGATCCCCAGTGCATGCAAAAGCGACAGATCTTGCGCCAGTACAGGCAAAGCGCCCGCCATAACCAGTTCACCGGGGAAGGCGACCACAAAGGTTTTGCCACGGAAGGCGTGAATATAAGGCGCGACTGAGCGCAGCCATTGAACGAATTGAACAGGATTTTCCATGGGCAGATTATAATGCGCTCCGCTATGTCTGCTAATAATTCATCCAAAAATTCTCCCAAAAAAGCCACGACTGATTTACGTCAATTGCGTGATAGCCTGCGTCAGGCTCAACAAGTGCACCAAGAAGTGAAGCCAGACGCGGTTAAAATCCCCGCTGTGCCGCCACCAAAGCCAGTCCAGCCTGCGCAAACTCACCCAACGACCTCAGATCTTCGAAGGATTGCTCCGCCTACTAAAACTAGACAGGGTGAGAAAGCCGCTATGCGGGAGCAAGTGCTAACGTTCCGCAACCCGCCGCCGGTCATTACTTACCCCGAAGAATTACCAGTTTCCGGCAAACGTGCCGAAATCGCTGAGGCTTTACAAAAGCATCAGGTCATCATCGTTTGTGGTGAAACCGGATCGGGCAAGACTACCCAGTTGCCAAAGATTTGTCTTGAGCTGGGACGCGGTCTGAACGGCTTGATTGGTCACACTCAGCCACGTCGTATTGCGGCCTCATCAACGGCCAAACGGATTGCGCAAGAGTTAAATTCGCCACTGGGTGAGCATGTTGGCTTCAAGGTACGTTTTAATGACACTTTGACCAAGGGTGCCTACGTCAAACTGATGACGGACGGTATTCTGCTGGCAGAGACGCAGACTGATCCGCTGCTTAGACAATACGACACGATCATCATCGATGAAGCGCATGAGCGCAGCCTGAACATCGATTTTCTGCTTGGTTATCTCAAGCAGCTACTACCCAAGCGCCGTGATCTGAAAGTTATCATCACATCGGCGACGATTGATGCGCAGCGCTTTGCCAATCACTTTGCTGAAGATTCTGCCAATCCGGCCGGATCGGAGCCTAAGCCAGCACCGGTGATAGAAGTATCCGGTCGCTTGTATCCGGTAGAAGTGCGTTATCGGCCAGTGCAAGAAGATGAAAAGGATAAAGAACGCGACCTGATGACAGCGATTACGGATGCGGTCGATGAGTTGTGTCGTGTCGGGTCTGGCGATGTACTGGTGTTTTTGCCAGGAGAGCGCGAGATCCGCGATGCTGCCGAAGCCTTGCGCAAACATCATCCAGACCATGTAGAAATTTTACCGCTGTTTGCCCGCTTGTCGGCGCAAGAGCAAGAGCGCGTATTCAAGGTCAGCAATGCGCGACGCATCGTGCTGGCGACAAACGTCGCAGAGACATCGCTGACGGTGCCTGGCATTCGCTATGTGGTTGATACCGGTCTGGCACGCGTCAAACGTTACAGCTACCGCAATAAGGTCGAGCAATTACAGATCGAGCCTGTTGCCCAGTCTGCGGCTAATCAGCGCGCAGGTCGTTGCGGCCGTGTCGCTGCGGGTGTCTGTATACGTTTGTATGAAGAGACCGATTATATCCAGCGGCCAAAATTTACAGAACCAGAAATTCTACGCTCGTCCTTGGCTGCTGTGATCTTGCGCATGAAGTCGCTGCATTTGACCGACGTTGAAACCTTTCCGTTTATCGAGCCGCCGCCCGGTCGTGCCATTGCGGATGGCTATCAGTTGCTGCAAGAATTAGGCGCGATGGATGAGGGCAATCAGCTCACGCCTACCGGCAAGCAACTCGCTAAATTACCGCTCGATCCCCGCGTCGGACGCATGATTCTGGCAGCGCGTGATCATCATGCGTTGAGCGAAGTACTGATCATTGCTGCCGCTTTGTCGGTACAAGACCCGCGTGATCGTCCGATGGAGGCGCAAGCTGCAGCGGATCTCGCTCACAAAAAATTCGCGGATGAAAAATCAGAATTTAACTCGTATCTCAAAATCTGGAAATGGTTTGAAGACGCGATAGAGCACAAAAAAACCAATCGTCAGTTACAAGATAATTGCCGCGCGAATTTTCTCTCGCAAATGCGGTTGCGGGAGTGGCGCGATGTCCATAGTCAATTGCTGACGATCGTGAAAGAACAAGCATGGCGCATGAATGAAGCGCCAGCGACGTATGAACAATTACACATGGCGCTGCTGACTGGTTTGCTTGGTAATATCGGCTACAAGTCGGATGAAGAGGCACATTATCTGGGTGCACGCGGCATCAAGTTTTATATCTGGCCGGGTTCTACTTTAGCGAAGAAGGCAGGACGTTGGGTGATGGCGGCAGAGCTGGTCGACACCACGCGTTTGTATGGCCGCTGCATCGCCCAATTGCAACCAGAATGGCTGGAGAAAATCGGCGGTCATCTACTGAAAAAATCCTACGGTGAACCCCGTTGGGAAAAACGTACCGGACAAGTCTCCGCATTCGAACGTGCAACTTTGTATGGCCTTGTGGTGTATAGCCAACGGCGTATTCAATATGGTTTGACGCATCCAGCCGAGGCACGTGAAATTTTTATCCGTGATGCGCTGGTCGGTGGTGAGCTGGATACTCGTTTGCCTTTCTTTGCACACAACCAAAAGCTAGTGCGCGAGATTGAAAACTTAGAGCATAAATCCCGCCGCTTGGATGTATTGGTGGATGATGAGTTGATCGCAGCGTTCTATGACAAATATATTCCTGCTGGTGTGTACAACGCTGTATTGCTGGAACAATGGCATAAGGACGCAGTGAGGGAAAATCCCAAGCTGCTGCACCTGAACAAAGATGAATTGATGCGCCATGAGGCAGCAGGCATCACGACGGATTTATTCCCTAAAACGATGCAAGTAACGGGCGTCGCGCTGCAACTCAGTTATCACTTTGAACCAGGTAGCCCGCGTGATGGTGTTACGTTAAGCGTGCCCTTGTTCTCATTGAATCAAGTATCTGCGGAGCGTAGCGAATGGCTGGTGCCCGGTATGCTCAAAGAAAAAGTGCATTTGCTGATCAAGTCTTTGCCGCAAAAAATCCGTCGTCATTGTGTACCGCTGCCAGATTATGCATCAGGTTTTTGTGAGCGCAATGAGTTTGGTACCGGTAATTTAATCGACGTGGTGATCGCAGATATCCGTGAGCAAACAGGTTTGCTGTGTAAAACGACGGATTTTAAGTCTGAGACTCTGCCGGTTCATTTGACGATGAATTTTAAGGTGGTTGACGAGCACGGCCGTCAGTTAGAAATGGGACGTAATCTGTCGACCTTACGCGCCGAGTTTGGCGGACAAGCGAGGGAGAGTTTTCAGCGAATTGCTTCTGCTGAAAAATTAGCCTTGTTGGAGTCCAGTAGCAATACGTCTAATGTGAAGGCGGTCGCTGCTCCTAATACTCATGCTGCAGCGAGCCGTACTCAAGTATCGTCCGCGACGTCAACGGCAAAAGCTAGCACGGTACAGCAAGCAAAACTGCAAGAGAATTTGACCGCCTGGACTTTTGATGAACTGCCAGAATTGCTCGAAGTACAACAGGGTAAACAAACGCTGATCGGTTATCCAGCGTTGGTTGATAAGCTCACGCATTGCCATATCGAGGTCTTCGACGATCCTGATGAAGCAGCTCGTGTGCATCGTACAGGCATGCGGCGTCTGTTCGCTTTGCAATTGAAAGAGCAAGTCAAATTTCTGGAGAAAAATATCCCGGGTTTGCAGCAAATGGGTATGCAGTACATGGTCTTTGGTTCGCAAGAAGAGTTACGTGACCAGATTATTCAGACCGCGATCGAACGGGCTTGTTTACAGCATCCTTTACCAAGTAATTCTGGTGAGTTTAATAAGCGCAGAGAAGAGGGCAAAGGGCGCTTAAATTTACTCGCCAATGAAATCGCCAGACTTGCCGCACTGATTTTGACCGAATATCATGGCTTACCAAAAAAACTGCAAGGCATTAAAGCGCATGCGCTTGCCGAGAGGGATTTGCAAACACAGCTGCAACAACTGATCAGCAAACGCTTTATTGCTGAGAATGACTTCACACAGTTGTCGCATTTTCCGCGGTATCTGAAAGCGATCACAGTACGCTTAGAAAAGTTGCGGGCGGACCCGGCACGCGACGCCAAATTGCTGGCTGAATGGAATAGCGTTGCCCAGCCCTGGCAAAGAATGCCGCGTAAATCGGGTGCCGATGCCGATCCTAAATTGACTGAGTTCCGTTGGTTGTTGGAGGAGTTGCGAGTCTCTTTATTCGCCCAAGAGTTGCGTACCCCGATGCCTGTGTCAGTCAAGCGCTTGCAGAAAGTGTGGGAGAGTTTGCAGCGCTGATGATGTGTAGACCGAAATAAAAAATGCCGACTTTTGTCGGCATTTTTTATTCATCGGTTTTTTTTAACTACTTTTTGATCAAGTCGATTTTTTTCTCAGGATCAGACTGACGATGGCGATCACGATCAGTATGGGCAATAAGGCAGGAAGAATCGCCAACAAGATCGCGCCGGCAATCACTGCAAATAACAACACCAAAAATATCGACACACCCGCCAGTACGACGCCTGTAATGCCAATGGCAAAAACCACCGCCAGTAGCCCAATCATGACGCCGCCTGCCGCGATGCCAACCCCTGCAAAACCGTGGACGGATTCGCCATCGATCATGATTGACGAGGTATCCATTGAAAAATAGGTAGCGCAGATCAGAGCCAGGATCGTCGCTAAAACGCTAAAAGTGACGAGGTAGTTGCGTGTGGAGTTTGTCATGATGGCACCCTTAAAAAATCGTTAAGAACATCAACATCTTCTGTGTTGATGCGATGAGTGCATGATAGGCAAGCAGCTGGCGATGCTCAATTCACTTGCGACAGACTGCAAGAAACGTGGTTTCAATGGAAATTGAGCAAGATGAGCGGGGCGAAAGAATGTTGAGTCGAGTCGGTGGCCAAGCGGATATTCGTATAAGTCGGGAATCATTCGTCAGTGATTTATTTCCGACCAGGATTTACTTTTGCAGGCGTAAATTCGACATTATTTTTATATACTCCCCTATATTTTTATAGAATATGCCGTATTGTCCAATGATTATATGGACACTCTATATATACTAATTAGGAGTATATATTAAGCCGAGATTTTCCTTTCGATGCACGAGAGGTGCCATTTGATTGCTGACGATGCGTTTCTGGTCATTTTTGACGTTCTTCGTTGCCCGGCTCGCCATGAGCGCCGTATTTACAACAAACTCGCGTCAAAATTATCTTGAAAAGCGCATCCGTCATCAGCTCAAATCCTCAATCCAGGGTTGCAATCACCGGTGCGTGGTCAGATGGTTGCTCCCATTTACGCGGTACTTTGTCGATGACGCAAGCGGTGCAACGTGCTGCCAGCGGCGCCGACAACAGAATATGGTCGATACGCACACCTTTGTTCAAGCGGAAACCCAACTGGCGATAATCCCACCAGCTAAAAGATTTATCTGCCTGTTCAAACATTCTGAAACTGTCTTTCAGACCCAGATCAACCAATGCTTGCAACGCGGCGCGCTCCGGTGGAGAGACTAAATTCATCCCTTCCCAAGCAGCGGGATCATGCACGTCCCTATCTTCGGGGGCAATGTTGTAGTCACCCAGCAACGCTAATTGCGGATATTGTTGTAACTCTTGTTGTATCCATTGATGCAGTGCGGCGAGCCAGCTTAATTTGTAGGGATATTTCTCCGAGTCCAGCGCCTGTCCGTTCGGCACATACGCACAAACGATGCGTACCCCTTCGATCGTGGCGGCAATGATGCGTTGTTGCTCATCAGGGAACAGCGGATTGTTTTTCTGCACATCGCTGATCGCATGGCGCGAGATGATGGCGACGCCGTTGTAGGTTTTTTGTCCGGTAAAAGCCACGTGATAACCCGCAGCCTCAATCTCCGCCTGTGGAAATTTATCATCCGTGAGTTTGGTTTCTTGTACGCAGAGTATATCGACGGGATTGCTCTCTAGCCAGGTCAATACTTGCGGTAAGCGAACCTTAAGGGAGTTAACATTCCAGGTGGCAATTTTCATTATTGAAGTAAGTAATTGATTCTATTGAATTTAATTTTCTTCTGCTTTGATAGTACCCCCACGCATACCCCCAAATGAATTTGACCTGAAACACGGCTTATTGGGTGGGCTCCGGCTTGCGTGACGCACGCCGGCTGCTACAGATACGTACCACGATTTTCTCAGCGCAACGATGCCCGATGAGTCTTCGGGGCAGCGGTTGTAACGCTATGTGTCGCATTATCCCATCATCACATGGCAATCGTGTGCAAATTGCGGTATGAGTCTGGCCGCCTGGGCGGTAAGCCAATTTCACTCGGCCAGGTGTTGGGATGGGGCAATGACGATCGAATAGCCTGCCGGATCATCGACCCAGGCTTGGAGCGCCGTCGGCGTCCAGCCGCATGCCCGTCCCCCGAGATGAACGGGTGGCGGGAATTTCCCTTCTGCGATGCGTCGGTACAAGGTGGCGCGGCTTAACGCAGTAATGCGTATCACGTCGGCCATGCGGAAGAATGCCGGGGCCACCATCGGTATGTTACGGCCGTAGTGGTCGGCAGGTTGTGCGAGAGACATGGCGAATCCTGAGAAAGTGACCATGCCCTCAGATTGACTCAGAAGGTCTCGACTGGAAACTCACGTAGGCGTACTGTGGCGAAGCCAGCCAGCGTATTTTTCATTTCTTCGAATGAACTGGTTCAGGTGTATCCGAATCGCTCACATGATGCGTTGGCTTGGCATGGATGATCAGGGGGCTGGATTGGCCCGACCGACTGGATCGCTTGAACACTCGATCACGCTCCATGAATGCTTCCAGCATGTGCGGGATCAGCGTGGCGGTGTCGATGGGCTCGCCGAAGGTCTTCGCATGCAACGCCGCATATCGGTCCAACTCCGTCTTGAGCGCACTTGTGCAGGCGAAAGTGACCTTGATGGTCGCGGTCTTGGGCAGTGGCCCTAGCCGCAGCTTGCTGGTGGATATGCTCATTGCGACGATCCCCTCTGGAAGAACAGCGGTTGATATGGCCGAAGGATCAGATCCTTGTTCACCATGACCCGCATCGGGAAGCCGGGCCGGATAGTGAGCGTCGGCTGGATGCTCACATTGCGTTTGGTGATCTCCTGACCGACCTGGTTTGCCGTGTCCTGCCCACTCTGGCGCGTGGCGATGATGATCTTGCTATCGCTGCCGGTGCGATCAGGCGCGGCCAGTTCAGCACCCACGCCGAGTAGCGTGGACAGCGCCGCACCGGCAAGGATGCGATCCCAATGCCAATCGACGCCATCTTCCAGTCCGGCATAGCCAGCTGGGTCGATGCCGGGCAAGCGGTCGAGCGAAATGGATGAGGTATCGGGCAGGATCAACCGTGTCCACACAAGTAACACGCGCCGCTGACCGAATGACACCTGGCTGTCGTAGCGGCCGATCAGACGCGAGCCCTGCGGAATCAGCAGGAAGCGACCTGTGGCCGTGTCGTAGACCGCCTCGGTGACGTTTGCGATGACCTGTCCCGGCAGGTCGGAATTGATACCCGTCACCAGTGCTGCCGGAATGATGGTGCCCGCCATCACCTGGTAGGGTGAGGCTGGCAGTTGCAAGCTGGCCGGATTGCGGGTCGCGGTGTCGCCGCCAGTGGCGACAAACGCCTGCTTCTGATCCTGCCGGTTCTGCACCGCCGTCGGGTCGGTCGGTTGCGCCGATGCGACCGCAGGGGCCATCGGATTGAATGGCTGGTTGCCAGATACCGACTCGGGCATGGGCGAACTGGCAGTGGGTGACGGCGCTGCTTTCACCGCACCGCTGCGAAAGAAAACCCCGGAATGTGCCGCCTCTTCGGCATCGCCCGGCTGCGCAATGCGCCCAGTCTGCGCAGGCGCTCCCGCATTACGCTGCGCCACTATGGCCGGACCCAAGTCGCCCGGCAGTGGCTCGCCCAAAACGGGCACCGGCTTGGCAGCCACCGGCACCTTGGAATAGTCCTTGGGCAATTGGTCGAGGTTCTCGGCATGCGAGACACGATCCACGTTGTACAGTTCGGAGCCCGCGTTGCGCTCGCGCTTGTGCGATTGCAGCGACCACAGTGTGCCGCCCAAGACGACCGCACCCAGGGTTCCCGCAAGGACGGCCAGCATGCGCCGGTTCAGTCGCGTGACCGGGCGCGGCGAAGCGCGCAGAGCCATGGTGTCCGGGTCGGCCTTATTCGGCCCGGTTGGTGGTGGCGTGGCAGGCGTGCTCATGCTCAATGCCTCCGTGCCGTACTACCCACACCATCGGTGCGCTCGATGCGAACAACGGCGGCCTTGTCAGCGCCCAGCCGCAACTCGGCCGCACCGAACAACCGATCCACCACGTAGTACGGCGAGCGGAAGCGGTAGTTCACGAGCTGGCCATCACCCTGCGCTCCGATCACGAACAGCGGCGGCAATTCGCCCTGCGCGATGGCAGCGGGGAACTGGATATATACCCGCTCGCCATCGTCGAAGGCGCGCAGCGGCTTCCACGGTGGGTTGTCGCCGGTGATCGCGTAGCGGAACTTGATCTGCTCCAGCGACAAGCCGGAGTCTACCGGCGCTGCCGTCCGAGCCTGTTGAGCCTGCTTCTGCAAGGCCAGCAGGCGGTCTTTCGGATAGTCCCACGATGCGGACGCCATCCATGCTTGCGGCGTCGAAGACAATTCGAGCAGGTAGGTACGGCGATTGGTGGTGATGACCAGATTCGTCTTCAATCCAATGCGCGTTGGTTTCACGAGGATGTTCACGCGCAGGCTGGCGCCCGCACCGCTGGCCGTGTCGCCGACGATCCAGCGCACAGTGTCGCCGGCCGAGACCGTCACCAACTCCTCGCCCTGCTGCAAGGCGATGACGGTGACGCGGCCCGGACTGGTGTAGACCTGATACAGCGCGCCGTCCGCATAAGGCCAGACCTGGATCGCGTTGATGTAACCTTCGCGGCTGGGGGCCACCCGCGCTTCAGCATTGGCGCGTGCTACGCGAGTTTTCTCATCGGGTGATTCGCTCGCCGGTTTGTCCTCGGGTGCGTTGCGCAAGGCCTTCAACTGCTCGGGCAGCGGCAGCGGTTTCGGCACCTCGACTATCTCGATGGGTTTGGGCGGCTCAGGCAACGCGTGCGCGGCGACAGATTCATCCAACGTGATGTCAGGTGGCGGCTGTCCATGCGTGGCGCAGCCGGTGACGGTTGCCAAGGTGGCACTCAGGATCAACGGCAAAGCGACAATACGGATTTGTGTTTTCATGGTTTCTTCACTCCTTCAGTTGCGTCGAGTTCACGGCTCCAGGACAGGCCGTTGACATAGATTCCCAGCGGGTTTTTGCGCAGTCGTTCTTCGGTGCGTGGCGGCTGCAACACCACGGACAACATGGCGGTCCAGCGCTCGGTGCCCGATGGCGAGCCGTTCGCATAGTTACGTTCGATCCAGCGCACCTGGAACGAGGATTCGCTGGCGCGAACCACACTGGTGATCTCCACCGCCGTCGAGGTTTGGCCGATGCGCGCGAATGGATCGTTGGTGCGTGCGTAGTCGTTCAGCGTGGCCGCACCCTTGTCCGTCGTGTAGTCGTAGGCTTCGAGCCAGTTTTGGCGGACGACGATCGGATCGATCGACAGCGAACGCACGTCGGTGACGAAGCGCGCCAGGTGGTAGGCAATCTGCGCGTCGTTCGGCTTGTACGGCGTGGCCGCTTCGCCGACCGCGCGCACCTGGCCACCGGCGGCCACCTCCACCACATACGGCGTGACGATGGATTGCGCTGAGCGCCACACCAGACCGCCCGCCATCAGCAATGCCAACGATAGACAGCCGAAGGCCATCAACCGCCAGTTCTTCGCCTGCACGCGGGCGCTGCCGATACGCTGATCCCAGACCTGCGCAGCGGCTTGGTAGGGAGTGACAGGCTCGGGCGTTTCCGAGTAGCGCACCTGGGGTCGTTTGAATAGCATGAATTTTTCTCCTCAAGGGTTAGCGTCAAGTGCTGGATTCATCGCGCAGGCTCGGGCTGGCGCCGCTGCCACCGTGGTCGCCCGAGCGCAACGTGTGCGCCGCCGTCGAGACCGCACTGCTTGCCTGCTGTTTGCGCCGCATTTGTTTGGCCCAAGCGGGCTCGCCCGCAGGGGGCTTAGCGTCAGTCGATTCGGCCGATTCGGGAGCGCCGGCTGCCGCCGCAGGCGCAGCAGCCTCCGCGACGAAATTCGCTACGCGGTCCTTGACCGCTTTCGCACCGGTTGCGACGCGGTGGCCGACCGCACCGGCACCGCTCTTGGCCACATTGGCGAGGCCCGCGCCGGCCGCACGAACACCGCTGCCACCCGATGCAGCAGCGCCAGCCTGGTAGGCGGATTTCGCACCGCTTGCCATTGAACTGGTTGCGCGCCCGGCCGAAGCAGCGCTGCCGATGGCCGCGCGCGCGGCACCCGGCGCCATGCGTGCACCAGCCGCCAACGCTGCGCCACCTGATGCGATAGCGGCACCACCAGCCACCGCCAACCCAGCGACACCCAACGCCGTTCCGGCTGCAGCACCAGCGCCGAGCTGCGGTGCGCCAGACACCAGCCCGGTCGCAATCCCCGGCCCGAAGATCCCCAGTCCCAGCATCGCCAGCGAGGCCAGCATGATGGTCAGCGCCAGGTCAATGGATGGTTCGGTGCCGGGCGGCACCTGAAACTGCGCAAACAGTCCTGTGCCGATACCCACGATCACGGCCAGCACCAGCACCTTGATGCCCGACGACACCACGTTGCCCAATACGCGTTCGGCCAGAAATGCCGTCTTGTTCCACAGCGCAAACGGCACCAGCACGAAGCCCGCGAGTGTTGTCAGTTTGAATTCGATCAGCGTGACGAAAAGCTGCACCGCCAACACGAAGAAGCTGATGATCACTACCAGCCAGGCGAGGAACAACACCGAGATAACATCAAGGTGCGCGAACACTTCCGGGAAGCCGGTCATGTCGCTGATCTGCGCCATGATGGGCCGTGCCGCATCGACGCCGACTTTGGCTAGCACACCCGGTCGTAGAAACTGCGCTTGCGTCAGTGTGGAGCCCGACGCCACCAGCCCGAGCCCGGCAAAGGAGCGAAACAGAATGCCCGCCAGATTGTTGAAATTGCCGATGATGAAAGCGAAGGCACCGACGTACAGAGTCTTCTTGATCAGCTTGCCGATGACTTCTTCGCCGCCCATGGCCCAGAAAAGCCCGGCCAGTGTCATGTCGATCACCACTAGCGTGGCGGTGAGGAACGCCACCTCGCCATGCAGCAATCCGAAACCCGAGTCGATGTAGCGCGAGAAAACATCAAGGAAGTGGTCGATGACCGACAAGTCGTTCATGGCTTAGTCCTTCGGTGTGGGCGGTGGCGTAGCTGCTGGCGCAGGCGTGTACGGTGTGCCGCTGCCCATGAAGCGCCGGCGCGTGGCCTCGGCGGCCATCGTGCATAGCGCATCGCCTACCTTAGCGTGGTCGGCTTTGCACTGAGCGCGGACATCCTTCAGTCGTTCGGGATTGGCCATCAGCGATTCGACGGACTCGGTGGGTGCCGGCTTGTTGCACGCGGCCAGTAGCAGGGTGCAGGCGGTAACGGTGAGAAGGGTTTTCATGGTCGAGTCCTCATGGGTTGTAGTAGTTGATTGTGGTCGGCGTGTAGAGAGTGCCATCGCCCTGGAAGCGACGGCGCACTTCACGCGCACGCTCTTGGACTGCGACCTGCCGTGCTTGTTCCAGCGCGGTGGCCCGGTCCTGCGTAATCTGGAGCTGCTGCGCCTGGATGGTTTGGCGGGATTGCAGTGCCAGCAATTGGTTCGTCGCCTGCGTGGCCTGCAGCGCGCCAACGGCGGACTGGCTGCGGTTCACGAGGTCGGTCAAGGTCTGCTCGTCGGATGCGAAGTTCTGTACTGCTTGCGACTGCACCTTGGTCGCGGTGCGCAGCGCCTCCAACGAATTGCGCCAGCGCGTGCGGGCGTCGGTTGACATCTGACTACCTGACGTGGAGGTGGAATAGGCATTGGGATAGAGCCGCGCGAACTCGGTTTCCATCTGCGACAGGTTGAAGGCCAGACCCTGTGCCTGTTGCAGGAGCTGGTTCGTTGCGGACAGTGCTGCACGTAGCTGATTAAGTGCGCTGAAGTCCAGACTGGTCAGATTCTTGGCGTCGTTCATCAGCATCTGCGCCTCGTTCTGAAGCTGCTTGATCTGGTTGTTGATCTGCTCCAGCGCGCGGGCAGCCGTCATGATGTTCTGAACGAGATTGGTCGGATCGATCACGACCCACTGCGCGTGCGCAGCGGGTATGGTGCCGACCAAAACGGCGGCGGCGATGGCAAGCAAGGTTTTCTTCATGGCTGCTTCTCCTGGGATGTGAAGGGGGACGACGGATAAGAGGGAATCAGGTCTGCGGCCCAGTCGAGGCCGCGATGGCGCAGCCAGGCGGCTGCAAAGTCCGCTGGCGTGTCAAACAGCGTGCAATACTTACCAGATTAGGGTTGGAAACAGCGTCCAAAAGTTTCCACCCTAGTGTGTCACCATCCGGTGTTTTAGCCGGGGGTATCTGGAGTGATTTATATGGACATCATTTACGAAATAAGAAGACGTCATTCAGTACAGAAACAATCGATTTCTGCCATTGCGAGAGAAATGGGACTCTCCCGGCCGACCGTACGCAAACATCTCAATACCGTCGAACAGCCTAAATATCAGCGGCTGCTAACGGTTTCACCCCGCCTCGATGAATATAAAGACCAGCTAACCTCCTGGTTAGAAGAAGAATCCAAACTACCCCGATCACGGCGCCGAACAGCGCAACGGCTATTTGAGGGGCTACAGGAACTAGGTTACGGCGGGGCCTACGACAGCATTCAACGATTTGTAAAACAGTGGAAATCCAGCGCACATGGTCCAAAAATCACCGAAGCGTTTATTCCGTTGGTGTTTCTGCCAGCCGATGCCTGCCAGTTTGACTGGAGCCAGGAACAGGTGGAAATCGCTGGCATCATGCAAACGATTAAAGTCGCCCATTTCCGGTTAGCCTATAGCCGCCAAATGTTTGTGGCCGCCTATCCCAGAGAAACGCAGGAAATGGTCTTTGATGCGCACATCCGTGCATTTACCTTCTTTGGCGGTGTGCCTGCCCGTCTGATTTACGATAATCTCAAGACCGTCGTCGACACCGTCTTTGTCGGTAAAGAACGTCAATTTAACCGGCGCTTTTTAACGCTGGCCAATCATTATCTGTTTGAACCAGTGGCCTGCACTCCTGCTTCTGGTTGGGAGAAAGGTCAGGTCGAGAATCAAGTTGGCAATGTACGGGAATGGCTGTTTACCCCGTTGGCCCGCTTTGCTTCCTTTGCGGATTTAAATGCGTGGCTCACAACCCGCTGCCAGGAATTAGCGCAACGTATGCACCCGACACAAAGTCAGCGCACCATTGCAGACTGTTATGCTGATGAGCAGCCTTTGCTTCGACCTGTCAGCGCGCACTTTGATGGCTATGTAGAAAAAATGATGCGTGCCTCGTCCACTTGTCTAGTGAAAGTAGACCGGAATAAGTACAGTGTGCCAGCGCGGTTTGCCGGGCAGGCGGTATCTGTTCGCACGACAGCAAATCTGGTGCGGGTCGTCGCACAGGGCGAAGTGATTGCCGCCCATGCCCGTCAATTCAGTCGTGACCAGTTGATTTGTGATCCCTGGCATTACCTGCCTGTTCTGGAGAAGAAGCCTGGCGCTTTACGCAATGGCGCACCATTCGTTGAATGGACATTACCCAGAGCGGTTGTGCAAGTACGCGACCGGATTCTGAAGCAACCGAAAGGAGACCGAGCCTTCGTAGAATTACTGATGCTTGCCGGTGAAGCAGGACTTGATGCGCTTACTGTGGCATGTGAGTTAACTCTGGAGGGCGGCGTCATCAGTGCGCCTATCGTGATGAATGAATTGCGCCGTCTCATTGCGCCGCATTTACCCGCAGCAGCGATCCACCTGCCAGACACCATTGCTTTGACGATGGAACCTCTGGCGAACTGCCACCGTTATGATTATTTGCTGGGAGCGGCCAATGTCCACTGACCACGCTACCAGTTTAAAAACACTGCAACTCTATGGGATGGCTTTGGCATGGAGTGAGCTGCAGGCAGAAAAGCCCAGGCAAGCACATCGACCTGAAAGCTGGATGGAGCGGTTAATCCATGCAGAACAAACCGATAGGCAACTCAAGAGCTTACGCTATCAACTCAAAACAGCACGCTTCCCGATTCACCGTGACTTAACTGGCATTAACTGGGCAGAGACTCCCTTATCGCAAACAGTGGTTGAGCAATTGGCGACCGCAGGATTTATGGAAACAGCGCACAACCTAATTCTGGTGGGTGGTACTGGCACCGGCAAGTCGCATTTGGCCACTGCCATCGGTGTCGCGGCAATCCATCATGGCAAGCGGGTGCGTTTCTTTAATGCGGTCGATCTGGTCAACCAGTTGGAACGAGAGAAGAGTCAGGGAAAGGTCGGCAATCTGGCGAAACAGCTCTGCCTGATGGACGCTGTCATTTTAGATGAGCTGGGATATTTGCCGTTTCCCGCTTCTGGAGGTGCATTGTTGTTTCATCTGATCAGCCATCTCTATGAAAAAACCTCGCTCATCATTACGACCAATTTGTCATTCGGCGAGTGGGTACAGGTCTTTGGTGATGCAAAAATGACTACCGCTTTGCTTGACCGTGTTACGCACCATTGCGATATCTTGGAAACCGGGAACGATTCTTACCGATTTAAGCACAGCAAAAATCGTTCTGAACAAGCCGATAAAGTGGAAAAATTTGGACGCTGACAGGTGGTAAATATTGAACGCTGTTTGACACGACTGGCTTATGAGCGAATTGCGAAGGAAGGTCGCAAGTTCGGATTTTCGCTCATTATTGCGAGCCAGCGGCCCAGCGAAATCAGCCAAACCATCATCAGTCAATGCGCGAACTTCGTCAGCCACCGCTTGCAGAATCCCGATGACATTGATCACTTCCGCCGCATCATTCCTCTGCAGGCACGCCGTCTACTTGATCAAGTGACGATTCTCGCCGCTGGCGAGGCGATCGTGTTTGGGAGTGCTTTTCACATTCCAGCGCGCGTCCAGTTCGATCGACCCGAGCCGGGACCCTATAGTCAGACTGCCGCTCCCTTCCATGAGTGGTCAAGAGAGACATCACCGTTCCCACTTGACCAAGTTATTGGCGCATGGGGTGTCGCAAAGCCATAGTGCAGGATGGTTTGCCAGGACTCGATGAATTGTAAAAGTTAAAATATTGACTGCACTCCCAAAGATCACTGCCGCCCCACCGCCATCACGCGCGGAACACCTTCTGTTGAAACCGTGAAAACGCGGGCCGCCTTCGGTTTTGCTGCGAGCAGGGACGTTTTTTCGGTCTTTTCGATGGGCGTGATGGATTCGTGCTCGGAACTTGCTCGTTCCTGGCGCAGCCGATCCAGATAGTCCGCCCACTGCTGGAGCATTGCGCGTCGTTCATCCTGGTACGCGTGGCGGTTGTAGGCTGCGCGTACCGCGTTTGCCGGCACGTGCGCCAGGCAGTGCTCGATCACGTCGATGTTGCCGCCGATACTATTGAAATACGTACTGAACGATGCCCGCATGCCGTGCGGCGTACCTACGCCGCTGAGTCCCAACCGCTCCATCAAGGCGTTCAAGCTGCGGTTGGCCATCGGCCGGCGCGGGTCCACTCGGTTCGGGAACAGGTACTCTCGGTCGGCTGGCACGAGCGCGCGCAAGCGGGTGAGTAACGCTACTGCCTGCGGGGGCAGTGGAACCCAATGCGCACGCTTCGCCTTCATCCGTGAAGCCGGAATTTCCCACTGGGCACCTGCCAAATCCACTTCATCCCATCGGCCTTCGATGACTTCGGCCTTGCGGCAGGCAGTCAGAAGCACCAACACCATGGCGATGCGCGTTTCCTCGTTAATCCTGCCCGTGTTATCCAGCGTCCGCAGAAAATTGCCGATCTGCTTGTCGGACAGTGCGGGGTGGTTTTTCTGGTTGCGTTTCTTCATTACGCGCACGGGTGGCACCGGGTTGTTCTCGATCAGGCCAGAATCGATTGCGTACTCGAACACTCCCCACAAGTGATTGCGCAGATTGCGCGCCACTTCGGGCGCACGTTTCTCGACGCCTTTGAGCAGCGCGGTGAGTTCCAGGCGTGTGATGCTGCCGATTTGGCGACTCTTGAGCGTTGGCAGCAGATCGTTGTCGATCTCGCGCTTGCGCTGCCTCACCGTGGATGGCCGCAGGTCCGCCGCCGTTGCTACGTTCCAATCCGCCACGACGGTGGCGAATACCCCATTGATGCGCTCCAATTGATCTTGCGCCTGGATGATCTTCTCGTCGCGCCGGGCTTGTATGGGATTGATACCCTGGATTACAAGCTTCCGGGCATCGATGTGCAGTCCGCGTGCTTCTGCAAGACCAATCTCGGGGAAGGCGCCGAGCGCCTTCAGTCCCTCCGTGCCGCAGACGCGGAACTTGTAGCGCCACAGCTTAGAGCCGTTGGGCTGTACAAGAAGATACAGCCCACCGCTGTCGGCGAGCTTGTACGCGCGCGCTTCCGGTTTGGCGGATTTGACCTTTAGTGTGGACAGCATATCTGGGGGTATCCTTGAATTGATACCCCCAACGATACCCCCAATCGATCAAGATTCCAAGAAGTTTCTATAAACGGAATGAGACGACATGAGGCGCTAAGTTATTGATGTAATTGGTATTTTAGGCGTTTTTGAGAAATTATGAGATCGCTTGAAACATCAATGCACACTTCAGGTGACTAATTTCATGATGGATATCCTGCTACAAGGTTAGGTGGTTGGTGTGGTTGGCGTAATGTTGACGTTGTCTGACTACAGAGTTATTAATGAGTCGAAAAACGCTAAGTTTAACGAAGACCCTAAGTGCTAAATAAAGTGCAAAATAAAATGCTAAATAAAAAGCGTGCAATGCTAAGGCAAGGCACGCTTTTCGTATTTTCGTTCAAACTAGGGAAGACGTTATTTTCTCAACGAACTCCCTTCAAGCTCCGACGGATTTAGCCAGCACGATTGATTAAGAACATTGTCAGCAGAGGAACTGGGCGACCAGTAGAGCCTTTGGCTGCACCTGATTTCCATGCTGTACCAGCGATATCCAGATGCGCCCAAGTATATTTCTTGGTGAAGCGTTCAAGGAAGCATGCTGCAGTAATACTGCCGCCAGCCGGGCCACCGATGTTCGCCATATCAGCAAAATTCGATTTCAGTTGCTCGTTATAAGCTTCTTCAATCGGCATACGCCATGCGGTATCACCGGTTTGTTTACCAGCGGTCAGCAATTCAGTCGCCAGCGCATCGTGTGCCGCGTCATGGCGTGTGAACAAGCCAGTGTTGTGATGGCCCAAAGACGTGACGCAAGCGCCGGTCAGTGTTGCGACGTCAACTACGGCGGATGGCTTGAAACGCTCGGTGTAAGTCAGTGCATCGCACAAAATCAGACGACCTTCTGCATCCGTGTTCAAAATTTCTATCGTTTGACCAGACATGGATGTAACGATATCGCCCGGACGTGTGGCGCTGCCAGAAGGCATATTTTCGCAAGTTGGGATGACTGCGACGACATTCAGCTTCAACTTCATTTCGCCAATCGCACGCATGGTGCCGAGGACAGAAGCCGCACCACCCATGTCGTATTTCATTTCATCCATACCAGCGCCGCCTTTGAGAGAGATACCGCCAGAATCAAATGTAATGCCTTTACCGACCAGCACCGTTGGCGCATCTTTGGCTTTGCCGCCCATGTGTTTTAACACGATGAACTTTGGTGGTTCGACAGAGCCATTGGTGACTGACAGAAAGCTATTCATTTTGAGCGCTTGCAATTGCTTGCGATCTAATACTTCTATGCCCATTTTGTAATCGGTAGCGATTTTTTTCGCTGTCGTTGCAAGATAAGTTGGCGTGCAGATGTTGGGAGGCAAATTCCCCAATTCTTTGGTTAAATCCATGCCGTTTGCCAGCGCAATGCTTTGTGCCAGGGCATTTTTTGCAGCAGTTGCTTCTGCTGCATCAACACCGAAAGCGACTTTTTTAACGCCAGTGCTTGTAGTATCTTTTTTGCTTTTGAGGCCGTCAGCACGGAAAATCGATTCGTGGAAGGCGATGACAGCAGTCCGTATTGTCCAGGCAGTATCGCGCTCTTTAACGGATGGCAGAGCTACTGTTGCGTCATTTGCGCCGAGGTTTGCCAGCGCACGTGCGGCTGCATTTACCGCCTGCGTAAAGGCTTTTTCTGATATGGTAACGTCTTCTTCGCCCAAACCAACGAGTAATATGCGTTCTGCTGCAATATTTGCAATATTACGTAGCAATAATGATGAGCCAATTTTGCCAGTGATATCGCCGGATTTGAGTGCTGCAGCGATCTCGTCTTCGCTATCTAATGCGGAAGCTGAGGCGGATAATTTTTTGTTTTCGAATACGCCTACAACTACGCAGCCAGTTTTGGTGGCATTCACAGTGCTTTTGGCGTCGAATGTTTTTATGCTAAAGTCCACGTATTACTCCTCTTTGTAAGTCTCGTAAAAAACGATATTATAACCCTCCATGATTTTTCAGCGCGCGCTTCGACGTGAATTACTCAGTGCCGCAGGCGCTGTCTTCACGATTCTCTTCACTATCACTGTTACTTGGATGTTGATCAAAATCCTCGGCCTCGCCGCCGGTGGCAAAGTCGCATCAGCAGATGTGGTGCAATTAATAGGATTTTCTGCCTTGCAGTATCTGCCTATTTTATTAATTTTGACCGGTTTTATTTCGGTCTTAATGGTCGTAAGTCGATCTTATCAAGATTCCGAAATGGTAGTCTGGTTTGCATCAGGTGTAAGTTTGAGCAAATGGGTTACTCCAGTCTTACTGTTCGGTTTACCTATTATTGTATCGACTGCGGTACTTAGTTTAGTCGCTACACCATGGGCAAATCGTCAAAGTACAGAATTGAAAGAACGATATGAAAAGCGAGAAGATATCGCAAAAGTGTCCCCCGGGAAATTCCAGGAGTCTGCGTCAACTGACCGCATCTTTTTTGTCGAAGGTGTAGCAGGCGATCTGAGTAAAGTGCAAAATATTTTTATAAATACCTTCACTAATGGACGGTCCAGCATCGTGGTTGCCAAGGAAGGCAAAATGGAAATAGATGCCCATGGCGATAAATTTCTATTGATGAGTCAGGGACGCCGTTACGATGGCTTAGCTACGGAGCCAGATTTTCAGATGATGCAATTTGAACGATATGGCATTTTAGTTTCTGCGC
Source organism: Undibacterium sp. 5I1 (assembly GCF_034314085.1). NCBI lineage: Bacteria > Pseudomonadati > Pseudomonadota > Betaproteobacteria > Burkholderiales > Oxalobacteraceae > Undibacterium > Undibacterium sp. 5I1. Next base: position 2,351,834 of record NZ_JAVIWI010000001.1, on the reverse strand, counting down.
AGACCACGGCAGAAATGGGCGACAAATCGGCGAAGTCACTCCCTTTAAAGCAGTTGTTAGACAACCCGACCAACTTCAATCGCGGTGAGTTATTGTGGAGAGTCTCTTTGCCTTTGATGAGTATCGTTTTGTTGTTGATGGCTATCCCGTTGGGATTTGTTAATCCAAGGGTAGGTCGATCCGCGAACGTGATTGTGGCTCTGTTACTCGTGATTATGTATTTGACGTTCGTTAATATTATGCAAGCAACTGTTGTTCAGGGACGTTTCAGTTTTGGAAAAGCGTGGTGGCCACTGCATTTATTCGCGATAATATCGGTGATGTTGATGTTGTCGTGGCGTTTAAATGTCAACAGCAACTGGCATCCTTCAGTGCTATGGTCAAAAGCTAAATTTGCGTTGCGTCGCAAAGACCATCAACAACAGAGCGCACTATGAGAGTTTTACAGCGTTATTTTGGCGTAGAGATTATTCGCTCTGTCCTGTTTGTGATGGTGGCTTTGCTGGCTCTTTTTGCATTTTTCGATCTAATGGGAGAACTTCAGTCGATCAACAACACTGGTTATCGGCTGCAACAGGCTGTGCAATATGTATTGCTAGGTTTGCCTGGTTATCTTTATGAATTTATGCCAATTGCCGTCTTGATTGGCACCATCTATGTGCTTGCTCAATTCGCATCTAACTCTGAATTTACCATCATGCGGGCAGCTAGTATGTCTACCGGAATGGTTGGCAGCATGCTGGCAAAAATTGGTTTGTTATTTGTCGTGATTACTTTTGTTTTTGGTGAATTTGTCTCGCCCGTGACTACCAAGCTGGCTGAAAAAATCAAACTCAGTGCACTAAATAGTTCTGTGACCCAAGAATTCAGGTCTGGTTTGTGGACGAAAGATTTGCTGCGAGAGCATGGGTTAACTGGCAACGTGATTGGGTCTCGTTTTTTAAACGTGAAACAAATCCTGCCTAAGGGACAATTGGTCGGAGTTAAATTGCTAGAATTGGATCAGCAATTCCATTTAAGTACAGAAATTTTGGCAGAAAATGCTGAATACATGGGCGGCAATGTATGGCGCTTGTCCAATGTCAGTCAAACCTCGTTTCCAAAAAGTTTATCCACACCGGATATTGCCGCTGTATCTAACAAAAAAATGGCAACGATGGATATTATTTCAGAGATTACGCCTGATATTTTATCCGTGCTATTTGTAGATCCAGACCGGATGTCGGCATTTGATTTGGCCGCTTACACCAAGCATCTTGCGGACAACAAGCAAGGCACCAAACGTTATGAAATCGCCTTTTGGAAAAAGTTAACCTATCCGTTTGCCACACTGGTAATGATGGCCTTGGCTCTGCCATTTGCTTATCTGCATGCGCGAAGTGGTGGTATAAGCTTAAAAATATTTAGTGGCATCATGATTGGCTTGGTGTTTTATCTCACTAACAGCCTGTTCTCCCATGTTGGCATGTTAAATACCTGGCCTGCATTGGTGACAGCCTTAGTACCTAGCATCATATTTTTAATACTGGCAATAATTGCACTCTGGATGGTGGAAAGACATTAATCGTGACGATCAAAAAACAAGCTCAGATTTTATTCGCGCATGGTGCACGTGATCCACGTTGGGCAGCACCTTTTCAACGCTTGCAGCAAATGACTCAGGCTAGTTTGCCCGGTGTCACGGTTGCCTTGGCGTTTCTAGAGTTTATGACGCCGAGCTTGCCAGATTTGGTCAAGCAGATGGTAGACAATGACATTACAGAAATAAGCATCGTGCCTATTTTTTTGGGGCAGGGCGGTCATGTTTTGCGTGATTTGCCGATATTGCTTGATCAGCTAAGATCGGACTATGCGGGCCTGACGATCAAGGTCGCAGAAGCTGTCGGCGAAGACGCCATGGTGTTAGCTGCAATTCGTGACTATTGCATTAAAGTGATGTAATTTAAGGTATGGTCGGACTAGATGTGTGGCTAGAGTCAGGGCTAGCGGCAGGCTCAGATTCTGGGCTAGGTTTGGCCGAATCTGCTTCTCATCGCTTCACCTATCATCACCAGCACCGGTCCTTCGCGATCGCTAAGACCATCCTCTAATTCTTTTAATTGCAGTCGCAAAATACGTTCATTTGGACGACTGCAATTTTCTATCACGACGACTGGTAAGTCCGGCTGATAGCCTGAAGCCAGCAATCTCTGTGCTGTTAATGCAGCTTCTTTGCCGCCCATGTATTGAATCAAGGTATCGCATTCTGGTATGCGAGTATCTGATGTTTCGCCCGGTGCTGTGCTTGAGGTAAAGAAAGCAACGCTGCGGGCGATGCCACGTTTTGTCAACGGCTGGCAGGCGCTGGCTGCGGCGGCAACGGCAGTGGTGATGCCAGGCACAATGGCATATTCAATACCCGCTTGCTCCATAGCCGTAAGCTCTTCATCGGCACGCCCAAACAACATAGGATCGCCGCCTTTAAGACGCACCACAAGGCTGTAGTGCTGTGCACATTCAAGGATTTGTTGATTGATTTGCGATTGTGCGGCAGAGCGTTGGCCACTACGTTTACCGACTGAAATTTTTACCGCTTGCGGGCAAAGTGCCAGCATTTCTGGCGTTACCAGGGCATCATGCAAAACAACCTCTGCTTGCGCCAGCAGGCGAGCACCGCGTACGGTAATGAGGTCAGCAGCACCGGGGCCAGCACCAATTAAATAAACTTTGCCGCCCGGTTTCTGCATAATAGTTTTGTCAGCTTAGACTGTAGATTCAGTTAATTTGATCATACCAGCCGCCACTGTCTGGTGGGTCACTTCATCAATTAAAATAAACGCACCGGTCGAACGCAAATCATCGTAGGCATCGACTGCCAATGGCTGCGCCACGTTGATCGTGACGGTAGCTATATCATTGAGTTTTAGCGTTGTTGCGGTGCGTCGCTCCTGCGTGTTGATATCTAATAAGGTATCAATCGCCGTTACCTTTGCCGCTACTTGTTTGGTCGTGTGTTTAATCCAATATTTGCGGCCAATATCCATCGCATCTTCTGATAACCAGCACAAATCGGCTTGCAATGTTTTAAGCTGAGTTGCGGGGCGACTAGCAGCGGCCAGCATGTCACCGCGTGAAATATCCAGATACTCGTCCAGCAAGATCGTCACAGACTGACCAACCACTGCAAATGGTAAAGAACCATCCAATGTCAAAATCTCTTTGACGGTCGCAGATTGTCCGCCAGGCTGTACTACTAATTTGTCACCGACGCTGACTTTCCCAGCTTCGATTCGACCCATATAGCCACGGAAATCATTGGCTTCGTGACCGTTATGACGCGCTACCAGTTGTACCGGAAAACGGAACGGCTCGTCATGGCAATCGTCATACACGCTGAGTGATTCCAGTAACTCAATCAAGGTCGGGCCTTGATACCAAGCCAGCTTATCACTCGCCGTAACGACGTTATCACCAGCCAACGCAGAGAGCGGAATCGGGTGAATATCTTTCAGGCCCAATTGTTGTGCGAATGTTTGGTAGGCAGCGACGATGCGATCATAAACAGTTTGGTCGTAATTAACCAAATCCATTTTATTTACAGCAACAACCACATGTTCGATTTGCAGCAAGTGCGCAATAGCCGAGTGGCGTTTGGTTTGTGTGAGTAAATCCACGCTGCCGTCATCACCTAATTTGACCTTAGAAACGTCAATCAAAATGATCACAGCATCAGCGGTGGATGCGCCTGTCACCATATTGCGTGTGTATTGCTCATGTCCCGGGGTATCAGCAATAATGAACTTGCGCTTAGGCGTTGCAAAATAACGATAAGCAACGTCGATCGTAATACCTTGTTCACGCTCGGCTTCTAAGCCATCGGTCAGCAAGGATAAGTCAATGGTGTCACCGACAGTACGTTTATGTTTGGCACGCGACATGGCATCTAACTGATCAGCAAAAATACCCTTACTGTCGAAGAGTAAGCGACCAATCAGCGTACTTTTGCCGTCATCAACTGAGCCTGCGGTGATGAAGCGTAGTAGCCCGCGTTCTCTGGTAGCGTCAGCTAAAATGGGTGCCACAGCCGTATTCAAAGTAGCCATTAGAAATATCCTTCTTTTTTACGTTTTTCCATTGAGGATTCTGATGTCTGATCATCCATGCGGGTTGCACCGCGCTCAGTGATTTGGGTAATCGCTGTCTCTGCAATGATGGCATCTACTGTCGCAGCGTCGGATGACACTGGGCAGGTGCAAGAGATATCGCCGACGGTACGGAAGCGGACCACTTGTGTTTCTACCGTCTCGCCATCGCGTGCTGGTGTCAACTCTGTCAAAGGGACTAATAAGCCATTGCGTGGAATAACCTGACGCTCATGAGCAAAATAAATGGATGGTAATTCCAATTTTTCACGTGCGATATATTGCCAGACATCCAGCTCGGTCCAGTTAGAAATAGGGAACACACGCATGTTTTCGCCAGGATGGACGCGAGTGTTATACAGGTCCCACAATTCTGGTCGTTGCGCTTTTGGATTCCATTGACCGAACTCGTCGCGGAAGGAAAATATCCGTTCTTTTGCACGCGCTTTTTCTTCATCACGGCGCGCACCGCCCATACAAGCGTCAAATTTATGTGCCGCGATGGTTTCCAGTAGTGTCACAGCCTGGGCTGCATTACGAGAATCGGTTAAGGGATTCCGTAATCGTACGGTGCCGCGTTTGATTGAGTCTTCCACCGATCCAACAATCAATCGCTCACCCAGTTCAGCTACTTTCTTGTCGCGGAAAGTGATGACCTCGGCAAAGTTATGACCCGTATCAATATGCACTAAAGGGAAGGGGAATTTGCCCGGGCGAAAAGCCTTCTCTGCGATACGCAGCATCACAACAGAATCCTTGCCGCCAGAAAATAGTAAGGCAGGATTAGCGCACTCAGCAGCGACTTCACGCATGATATGGATGGCTTCGGATTCTAGCCAATCCAGATGGCGATTACTCGCTGCATCGATAAATTGTTTTTCCACGACTGTATTCATAATCTTCTTTTGACTGTTGGGCTATGACTTTTGAATTACTACTGCTTAGCTATCACTATTTATTTATCTATCTTCAGGCAACAGATTTAATTCTGATGAGCTTGCCATCAACCACATGTAAACCACATTCTTTTGATTCAGGATTTTCCCACCACCAGCGGCCTGCGCGTACATCCTCACCAGGCGTAATTGCGCGAGTACACGGCTCACAACCAATTGATGGATAGCCTTTGTCATGCAAAGGGTTATAAGGCACATTATTACTGCGAATATAGTGCCAGACATCTTCCTCTGACCAATCGGCCAAGGGATTGAATTTTTGCATACCATGCGCCGCATCATCTTCTTGTACAGCGAGTTCTGTACGCGTTGTTGCTTGAGAACGGCGCTGTCCTGTCACCCATGCTTTATTGCCAGATAATGCGCGATTGAGTGGTTCTACTTTACGGATACGGCAGCATTCTTTGCGCATTTCTACGCTATCGTAAAACGCGTTTAAACCATTTTGCGCAACGTAATTTGCAACTGCTTCTGGTTCAGGCTTAAATAAATGAATCTCAGAGCCATAGACTTCTTTGATCTTGTCTAGCATGCCCAACGTTTCTGCATGCAAGCGACCTGTTTCAAGCGAAAAAATACCGATGGCAAGTTTGTTGCGCAAGATCAGATCGGTCAATACCATGTCTTCTGCCGCCAGACTAGAGGCAAACACAGCCGGGGAAAATTCTGTAGCGATGCGTTGTAGCGTGGCCTTAGTGTCTAACAATTTATCCGATAATTTACCCGACAATTTATCGGCTAGCTCATTTGTAAAATCGCTCATATGTGCTCCGTAGTCCTATGCTCACGACGGAATAGCGGGTTCTTCTCATCCCATGAGGTCTGATACTTTTCGCTGAAGTCAGTCAGACCTTTGATCGCGTCTTGAATACTGCGATCTTCACGCGTTGCAAAGGCATTAAATCCAACACGCTGCATATAAAATAACTGGTCACGTAACACATCACCGATTGCGCGTACTTCACCTTTAAAACCAAAACGTGATCTTAAATTGTAGGCAATCGAGTAACCACGGCCATCCGAAAATTTAGGAAAATCAACTGCCACTAACTTGAACAGTGATAGATCCTCTTTTAATTCCTTCGCTTGTTCATCACTACCAAACCAGATGGCAATATCTTGCGATTCTTGCTGACGTTTAGCCAATGATTCACGTTGCAATTGCCATACTTTTAGCGGCACAATGACTTTGCCCGTTGGAATGGCGACAGCATCTGGCGTCTCGCCCTCAGCTAGGCGTAATACTGCCCAGTTGTCCTGAACGATGGTCTTATCTTTGATTATTTCACGCATATAAATTCTTTCTCAAAAATAGATCAGTACGACACTGCCGCACCAGCATCTTCGCCGTAATGTTCCAGCGTTTTGATCGGTGTGGCATAGACATATTCTTTAAACGGCACAATACCTAAACGCTGAGCGGTATCAATAAAACGTTCGTTCTCAATACGGTCACGTAAATACACTTGGATAATACGTTCGATCACCTCTGGCATTTGTCCAGCTGAGAACGATGGGCCGATGATTTTGCCAATCGCGGCTTTGTTGCCCTGCGCACCACCAATCGAGACCTGGTAAAACTCGCTACCATCTTTGTCCACACCCAAGATACCAATATTGCCGACGTGGTGATGACCGCAGGCATTAATACAGCCCGACATATTGAGTTCTAAATCACCGATATCATGCAGATAGTCGAGATCGGCGAAACGGTCTGTAATATCGAGCGCAATCGGAATTGACTTTGCATTTGCCAGCGAGCAGAAATCACCGCCCGGGCAGCAAATCATATCGGTCAATAAGCCAACATTCGGTGTTGCCAGTCCATGCGCTTTTGCTTCTTGCCAGAGCGCGAATAAGGCAGATTCCTGTACATCAGACAGCACGATATTTTGTTCATGTGTGACGCGTAGTTCAGCGAAGCTATAACGATCTGCCAGATCCGCCATAAAATCCATTTGCTCCGCAGTTGCATCACCTGGCGGCACGCCTGGCTTTTTCAATGACAAGACTACGCTTGCATAGCCCGCAACTTTATGTGGTTTGACATTACGTTTTACCCAATTAGCGAAGGCTTTATTGTCTTGCTTATGTTGTTCATAGCTAGCATCAGTTGCAGGCAATGTGGAATACGCGGGCGTACTGAAGTAAGACGCAACACGCTGCAATTCTTCTTTTGTCAGAGTCGCTGGACCATCCTTTATGTCGGCCCATTCCTCTTCTACTTGCTGGGCGAATACATCAGCGCCGATGGCTTTTACCAGGATTTTGATACGCGCTTTGTACTTGTTGTCACGGCGACCGTATTGGTTATAAATACGCAGGATCGCTTCCAGGTAAGTCATCACGTGTTGCCACGGCAAAAACTCACGGATCACGCTGCCAAGTATCGGTGTGCGACCCATGCCGCCGCCAACCATAACTTTAAAACCGACTTCACCTTGTTCGTTATGCACCACCGTTAAGCCGATGTCATGCACTGCGATGGCAGCACGATCTTCTAAGGAACCATTGATGGCGATCTTAAACTTACGCGGCAAATACGCAAACTCGGGATGGAAGGTTGTCCACTGACGCAAAATTTCTGCATAAGGACGTGGATCAATGATCTCATCCGCAGCAACGCCGGCAAATTCATCCGAAGTGATATTGCGCATACAGTTACCGGATGTTTGAATGGCGTGCATTTCTACCGATGCCAGTTCTTCTAAAATGGTCGGCGTTTCTTCCAGTGTGATCCAGTTGTACTGGATATTTTGACGTGTCGTAAAGTGGCCATAACCGCGATCGTATTTACGTGCGATGTGGGCAAACTTACGCATCTGGGTAGAAGACAACATGCCGTAAGGTACCGCTACACGTAACATGTAGGCGTGGCGCTGCATGTATAAACCGTTTTGCAAACGCAGCGGTAAGAACTCTTCTTCCGTCAACTCGTTCGACAAGCGGCGACGTACTTGATCGCGGTATTGAGCGATACGTTCTTTGATAATTTGATGATCGTGTTGATCGTAGCGATACATTGTGAGGTCCTAAAAAAATACGCTCAAAATTACAGTTTAAAGAACCAGCTTAGCGGCAACAATAGTTAAGGTTGTAGCTAATAGTCCACGCAAAAATTTTTCTGGTACGGCACGCGCCGCCATGGAGCCTATCGTAATGCCAGGCAATGAACCTATTAACAAGGTACCCAGCAACTCCCAGTTGATTGATCCTAACCACCAGTGACCGACGGCAGCAATGGCAGTCAGTGGCACCGCATACGCAATGTCAGTCCCGGCAATGTGCGCAGCAGACATCCGTGGGTACAACATCACCAGCAAGGTCGCGCCAATTGCACCGGCGCCGATAGAAGAAACGGTTACCAAGGTGCCCAGCAAAACGCCAGAAACGATGGTCGCCGCAGCCAATTGCGTACCTTGCAATTGCTTCTCTGGATGGCGATTAAGCCATGCCAGCATTTTAGACTTAAACAGTAAGGCGACCACGGTCAACAGCACCGAACCGGCAATAGAATAACGAATAATCTGACCGATTTCTTTATCCAGAGCGCCAAAATGTTTCAGGCTCAGCGTAGCAATCAATGCTGCCGGAAGGGCGCCGTAACACAGCAAACGCACCACATGCCAGTCCACTGTGCCACGTAAGCGATGGGTAAAAGTGCCGGTCGCTTTAGTAATCGACGCAAATGCTAAGTCGGTACCGACCGCAACGGTAGGTGACACGCCAAACAGCAGAGTCAACAAAGGTGTCATCAGCGATCCGCCACCAACGCCAGTCAGTCCTACCAAAATACCTACTGCAAAACCGGACGCTACATAGCCTAAATCCATACTACCCCGTTCATATCACCATGTTGAAAGTAACAGCATAGTAAAGAATCTGAGCCTTAATCCAAACTACTTAGTCTTTATTTGCTTATATGTAGTTTTGACATATGGATAGACATTATTTGAATGATGTATATTTAATACTCTGATACTTAATCCAGCGAAGTTCGGATCATACATTGTCATGCGGCATCAAGATTTTTCTTTATATTTGATTGAGTTTGCTGTCTCTTTTTATTTTGATAATAGTTATACTCCATATGAGTACATTTTGATCGTCCATGTATTAAAAGGAGATTGGGGTATTTTTTATATAAATAATAGGGAGTATATTCAATAGATGACTGAATCTCTAGCATTTTTAACGCCTGTTCCAATCGCTGTTTGCTGTCGAGATGGTTCATGAGGGATTCAACAGGATCAACGATAGAAATCGTCGCTTGATCTTCAATTTTCCCAAATCTGTATAATCGTCAAGCCGACTAATTCGGTAAGTAGTACGTCTTCAGGGCGGGGTGAAACTCCCCACCGGCGGTAAGTTCAAACAAGTAGTTGATGCTTGAACAAGCCCGCGAGCGCTTGCAACGAATCACATTTTCGGAACAGTGAATTTGCGTTGGAAGGTCAGCAGATCTGGTTTGACTCCAGAGCCGACGGTCATAGTCCGGATGAAAGAAGATGCGCCACACTTAATGCACGCACAAGCACGTTCGTTTATTCGAGCGCGCTTGTGTTGCTTGCGTTTGGCTATTCAAAATCCCCTGAAACGTCTTTTGCACTTTTTTTGCGGAGCGTTTCTATTATGTTGATATCCACTGTAACAAGTTCCTTAGTTTTGCCTTTGGTTTTGCCACCATTCGCAGAACGTCTTTCACGTGCCTTATCTGATTTATCAGAGGGGCGACCTATTCTGTTAATGGATGATTTTGATCGGGAGAATGAAGCCGATCTTATTGTTGCAGCAGAAAAAATCACGACCGATAGCATGGCCAGATTGATACGCGATGGTAGCGGGATTGTCTGTCTTTGCCTTACGGATGAGCGGGTGAAGCAATTAGCATTGCCCTCGATGGTTGTGACGAACGACAGTCGCTTTGGCACTGCCTTTACCGTAAGTATTGAAGCTAAAATTGGCGTTACGACTGGCGTATCTGCGACTGATCGCGTAACTACTGTGAAAGCGGCAATTGCTGACCACGCTGTCCCTGGTGATCTGGCACGTCCTGGCCATGTTTTCCCATTGCGTGCGGTTGCTGGTGGCGTATTGACTCGCCGCGGGCATACCGAAGGCTCCATCGATTTAATGCAGTTGGCAGGCTTAAAGCCTGCAGCAGTGTTATGTGAACTGATGAATCCTGACGGCAGTATGGCGAAAGGAGCAGAGATTGAGTGTTATGCCGCTGCGCATGATCTTGTGATGCTAACGACTAACGATTGATGAGTTAGCGATATATTTGAGGGGAAAACAAAAAGGCTAGACTGAATTATTTACTGGATACATCATTGGGTTTGTGATGTATCCAGTTTCGCTTAAACTGGGCTTAGTTTTTATCTCATATTTAAAATGAACATCTTATCCAAGTTATTTTTACTGTCATTGTCTGTGGTGCCGGCCTTCAGTGCCAATGCAGCCCCTGCCGATTGGTACAAATGGCGCAGCAAGATTGATACGGCAGAAGTTTGCTCGCAAATTTCACCAGGAGCAGGATGGGAACGTACCAGCGGACCATTCAAAAATGCGCAATGTGAAAAATTGAAATACTAGGTGTTTAGCCCTGTAATGCAATGCGGCTGATTAACGATAAATCGTTCTGTTTTTTTATGCAGCAAAAAAAGATGAATTCATAAGGTCTCATTTCTTTCAAGGTCTTCAATCGGCGAGCGACGTTATAGCTCCTTAAAAACGAATTCAATACGCTTTCAACTGAAGATGAAAGACTTAGTGACACCTTATGCACACCTTATTATTTAGTCCGTTTCTGGCAACTAAATGACAACATCCCGGCCGGAACTGTTGTCTGATCAATGCCTAATGCCGTCATTTTTTCGGGAACATCTGCCCCGCCGCAGATCCACGCTACTGGAACGACTTGCGCATCTAAGACGACTGCAGGGCGCAGCGTTAGTAGTTTGCCTTTGATGGCATTGTTTGCCTGGTTGCCAAAGGTGACTGTGATTGCGCCATCCTGTACGTTCACATTACTCACAAAATTTCCGACCATTTTATCGGCACTAGGCAAACCAGCGGCGGCATTATCAGCCGGCATTTTTTGTGTAGCAGTCCATGCTGCTGCGATGGGTTTTTTTGCGACATCGGTGAGCGGAGTAATTGATTCGATTTGCTGCCTGACAAAGCGCAATTGTATCGACGGATATGCTATCGTACCCAAGATGCCAATAATCGCGATGACGACCATCATTTCTACTAAGGTAAATCCGGAGCGAGTAGGTTTCATAAAATGGCATACTTTTTCTAAATATTGATCATAACAAGTGCATCAGTTTATTAGCTCATTTATAGAAAATATTTTCAGTCAGCTTTATGTAGACCTTAGTTCAAATACACTATAAATTCTCTACAAATACACCTTGTATTTGTATGACTATGCATCCTTCTGGACACCACAGACACTAGACAAATTTCTACCTATCGCGTACCTTCAATAATCTTGCTTGGCAGGCAATTTCTATTAATAAGTCCATAGTATTCGTTATTTTTTCGGAGTCACGTTATGCACGCATCTGTACAAAGTTCTGTTCCGCATTCCTGTAAAAAAACAAAGCTGGCTGGCGCCGCATTAACTGCCACCAGCTTGTTGCTGTCAACTGCCTGGGTCAATACCGCGTTCGCTAGTGATACCAAGCCCTTGACAAAGACGCCCGCCACTACCTCCGCAAAAGCGGTTGCAAAACCCACCATGGCAGATCTAATTAAAGCTTCTGCGGCAACTGACTGGCGTCCACTTGATCCAAACAACACCTTGTATATGGATCTAGAAAAAGGACGGGTGGTGATTGAGCTTGCGCCCGACTTCGCTCCTGATCATGTGAAGAATATCAAAGCGTTGGTCAGCGAGGGATATTTCAATGGGCTTGTGGTCATACGCTCACAAGAAAATTACGTCGTCCAATGGGGCGATCCCGAAGATGAAAATCCAGCAAAAAAGCGCGAAGTCAAAACTGCCCGAAAAAATCTGGATCCTGAATTCACCGTTAAGTACGATAAAAAACTGCCATTTACACGCTTGCCGGATGCAGATGGGTTTGCCCCCCAAGTTGGTCATGCAGACGGCTTTCCGGCTGGACGTGATCCCAAAACCGGCACTGCCTGGCTGGCACATTGTTATGCCAGTGTCGGGATTGGCAGAAGCAACGAGGTAACGAGCGGTGACGGCAGCTCAATGTATATAGTAAGCGGCCATGCGCCACGCCAATTGGACAGAAATGTCACTTTGGTCGGCCGGATAAGGCAGGGGATAGAACTACTGACCACCCTGCCACGCGGTACCGGCCCTTTGGGTTTTTATAAAGAAACCGAGATCAAGACACCGATCAAATCCATCCGTATCGCTGCCGATGTGCCAGAAGCCGAACGGAGTAAATTGGAAGTCATACGCACCGATACGCCAACCTTTAAAGCAATCGTTGAAGCACAACGTAACCGTGGCGGTGATTGGTACAAAGTCCCCGCAGGCTATATTGATTTATGTAATGTGCCGATTCCTGTGCGGGCGATGCAGTAATCTCTTCTACAAATCAAAGAAACTACCTATGTTGAAAAAAACTATGGCGTGCTTGAGTATTGCCACCCTTATTTTTACCATGACAGAAAATATGGCACAAGCACAAGATGCTGAGCCATTAATCTCTAATCCTGTACAACTGGTTGATATGGCGGCAAGAGCTGCACCTGCAGGTGTCAAGGTAAACTTTACGATGGAAGTTAAAGCTATCGGACATCTGAAAGACAGGATTATCCTGAATTCAGAAGAAGATTATCGCGATCCGAAAAATATCTCAGTAGATGTGTATCCAACCGCTGAAGCGGAGTTGGTACACACTTTAGGTAATGATCTTGATCCGCTCATTAAAGGACATCGTATTCGCGTGCAGGGCACCATTAAGAGAGTAACGGTTTGGTTTTTTGAGAAAGGCGTTAAAACTGACAAGTATTATTACCAAACACATATTTTGGTAAAAAATGCAGATCAGATTAAAGAAATAAAATAAGATAATATAAGAATTACCCGCTGATTTGAGACGTTACATTAGCGTTTCAAATAGCCGAATTTTTTCTAAAATAGCTCCTGTACTTCACACACTTTTCGTTCGTATTTGTTGTCTTATTCGACGCAAGAAATCAAGTTAATTGTCATGATGTGTGAAGTCTTTAAAAAAGCTAAAAGAACAGTCTCAAACTGGTTTGTGCACCATCAACCAATATACAACAAGCAACTCGCCAAATGCCGGGAATCCCAACGCAGTCCGGATTTTTTCAAATAATCAGCAGCGGTCTGGTAATGCCAGATTGTTGCTTGCTGCCAGCGCTGCCATGTTGCGCATTTTTAACTGCAACCAAACTACGGGTAATCAGCAAACCGCTGCCAGAACATACAGCGCTAGTGACCAGATCATCCCGCTGGAACTGAGCGGAAAACCTGCAAGCCGTATCATCCAAAAACCAGAAAGTGGCTGGATAATCACCGCAGGTGTCGTGAACCACCAATCAGCGCGCACAACCCATTGCGTCACCAAGGCGATTGCCTGAACATTGCCGCTGCGATTGATAAAAAACAGGTAGAACGCGGTACCAAATTCAGTACCAAACATCAAGGTCGCAGACAGGATATGCAGCGTTTTTATGGCGAGATAGTCCATCTTATTTTTTCGTTTTTGTATTTTTTGTTGATATGGCGTTGACGGCATGCGAATTCGTTACGCGCCACATGATGAACATGATGAGCATCATGATCAGTAAGGGTAGTTTTTTGTTTTCAAACGCTGTTACTGCAAATCGTCTTCGGCAGCACCTTTGCTGCGCCAGTACCCGGTCGTGGCATCTGCGTGGCTACCCAAAGCAGAAACCTGAATAACCTGATCGATACCAAGCCGCTCGCATGCAGCAAACAAGGCGACGGCGCAGCCCGGTGCAGCACATCAAAATCACCAGCTTTGACTTCGCGAATAATTCCCACACAATTGATGACAACATCAATATTTTTTAAATGCGGCAACCAGGCTTGTTCTGTCGTCATGCCGACAAAATCAATCTCACGCCATTGGGAGCTTGTGGCCGACTTTGCAGATTTTTGGTTAACGGGCGTCGCAGTTGGTTTGTTGCGGCTTGCCGCAATCACCTTGTATCCACTTTGGAGCAAGGCCACCGCTACGTTGCTGCCTATCAGACCGGTCGCACCTAATACAAGTATGTTCATCTCTGATCCTTCTTCTTTTAGCCCCACTTTTATAATTGCAATGAATTAGCTCATTAGCTGGATGCGATTGAAAAATGCGCCGCTGACTTCGTACTTTGCATCGTCCACGCTGCCAACATATCTCGGACACCCCAGCCAAATACGCCGATGCTCATCAGACTTAATAACCATGAGGTAACGCCGTAGTGGACGTAATGCATCTGATCTGGCAATGTCGCCCAAGTCAATAAAACCGGAATCAGCAAGGAGCAATAAGCGCCACCGCCCATGCTCAGCGCCAGATGCATGACGCGCTCGGTGGCAGATAATGTGCGTGTGCGATCTTCTTCTACAAAATCCCAGGCGGTGAGCAAGACCTCAATCACCAGCACTGCTGCAAGAAGCCAGGCCCAGCTACCGTGCCATTCAAACCAGGCAAGTCCGGCAAAGACCACGGCATATAAAACCTCACGCACGCCGTGGATGGCTTGCTCCAGAATGGCGCTAGGTCGTTGCGGCAAGCCTTCTCGCCACTCGTGATTGATCAGTACATCCAATGCGCCTAAGACACCTTGCGCCACTAAAATCCAAAGAATGCTATTCATGATGCAGCCTTGGTCAATGTGGTTTGATCTTCGCGCCATAGCCAGATCAGCGGAGGCAACATCATGACTACCGCGAACAGGTCAACCCAGACATGGTTCCAGCAATCGGCTTGTAATGAGATCAGCATGTCTTGCGGTGCCCACACGACGATCCCGATAATGAGAGCTTTCCAGGCGAAGCTGCTACGTTGCTGGTCGCCAAAATAGACCAGTGCGCCCATCCAGATCGCGGTGGATTGCACCGTCGGCCCAAATAGCGATATCCACCAAACCTGCTGGGCACGTACTGTCGCGGCGCCCGATGTAGTCAAGGTATGTAAACTATTCCAGGCATCGCCCCAGAAGGCGAGTTCTATCCCGTGATGGTAATTATTGAAAATTGATGCATTGGCGATCCAGGGTAACAAAGCACCGACCAATAAATGCATCGCGGCAGCGGCGTACATCCACCTGACCAGCCATATTCTTTTTGTGTTTTTTGGTATGGAACTCATTTTATATCTCTAATTTCTGTATAGACAGAAATAACTGGTGAAAAAAAGGCGAAAAAAAGCGGAAATAAGGCGCCGATTACAGAAACGGATTCTCTCTGCGACATACGCCCTCATTACAAGCGGGTATTTTGTATCCCAATAAGGCAGACATCCGATAACGGTTACGGGCAAAACTGCGATATAGGCTAGACAGTGCAGGGCGCAGCAAGCGTATGCGCAAAGGTGCAACCATCCATGCACGGCCTACCAAGGTATAAGCGACCAGCATACTGTCTAGCCCAACCAACAGCTCACCTTGATCTGTCAGACTATGCAATTCCTGACCGAGTGCTTCCATGGTCACACCCAAAAAATCAGATGAGAAATCACCGGCGGCGATATCGGCAAACTCCAGATTGCCCGCGCTATCCCAAGTTTTTAATCTATGCATTTCTGCTGCGCAGAAAGGGCAATTACCATCGAAATACAGCGTTAGTTTTGGGGTACTTATGGCGCTCATTTTAGTAACTCCTTGAGTCAAAATTGTTTAGGATGTTTTTACTTGCGCATGTTTTTTTACGATAATGCTTGAGCAATCAATCATTACTGATCAGGCGCGCCACCTTGCCACCCATTTTTAAAAATCTCTTCAAGGTTGCCGGTGGTAGGTGCTTATAGTCTTCATAGGTAGCCGTCAGCATTTCCAAAAAAGCCAGCACTTGCTCCATTTTGGCTTTAGTCGCCGCTTCTAATCCTGGATCGTTTTCCGCTTCCAAAGCGCATTCCCGCAATACAGTCAGGGTAGGATCAATCTCGCGGCGTTTACGCTCTTCGCTAATGACACGGAAGATTTCCCACACGTCTTGCAAGGCCACAAAATGATCGCGGCGGTCGTCCAGCACATGAGTAATTTTTACCAGCCCCCAGCTTTGTAATTCTTTCAGGCTATTGCTGACATTAGAGCGGGCGACATTCAGCGTATCGGCAATATCCTCGGCTGGTAGTGGCTTATTGCTGAGGAAAAGCAGTGCGTGGATTTGTGCCACAGTACGATTGACACCCCAGCGTGTACCCATTTCACCCCAATGAAGGATGTACTTTTGCATAGTCGGTGTCAGTTGCATGGCATTTCCTTAATTTCTGTCGTTACAGAAATAATAGAAGTATTTTGAGGTCAAGTCAAAGCTTATCTTTGGTCTTTTTATTTTTGCCTAGATGTTTAGTGCTGAAGGCTTTATCCAAGCGACGGGGATCTTTGGGCTTAATACGTTAACCAGCGATTAGTAGTAATGTTGAATTACTCGGTAGGGGTATATTTAGACTGTCCATATAATGATTGGGCGATAAGGCATATTTCTATAAAAATATGGGGAGTATGCATATGACGCATAGCCTGAGTATCTAATCCAGTGATGCGTCTTTCGATCTCTGGAAATGCTGATTCGGAGGCTCTAAAAATTTTATCAGCACTGTAAATTTCGTTGATAGAATCAAAACCATCTGAGATACCAATTTCACTGACTAGCTAGGTATATTGTTGTTGAGTCTGACAGAGTAAAACGGCACCTTATTCGGTTTTCCAGCCCCGACAAACCGACGATATATTTCCCCTGTTTCCATTACATACTGAAGATGAATAAACATACATCGTCCAATATATGAGCGCAGCACTCACCGCCGACGATCTACTCCTGCGCGCTCCTGTGTGGGAGGCGCTTTCGGATTTTTGGCTTGATACAGAACTCCAGGATTTTCAATTTGACCATATTGCTCGCGTCATCGCTGCTTCGCCCTATTCGATTGAAGAGGTGATTGCTATTCATAACTATGAAGTTGCTCCCGCTGTTTCTGCAAACTTGGGAAGCATTGCCGGAGAATGGTCAGGGTTTGACAGCGAATGGTTGAATTCCAGATGCATACATTTTGCTTCACGCCGACAGTCGATTTGGTTTAAATCCAGAATTGCGCTGCAACTCCAGTTCCAATGGATCTTTACCGTGCGACGTTGGAGGCGGCTTATTCCGCAGATTCAATCAATTCGTCGTGTCGAAGCGAACTCGACACAGTTAACAAATAGGTGATCTAAATGGGTTTACTGATACTGCTATTTTTAGCTGTTATTTATGTGTTATTGGTCAGTCTGTTGATTAGCTACATTAAGCCGTGGTGGTTGCGACCGTTTGTCGCAATAATATTTATCGCGATCCCGACGGCAGACGCAGTCTATGGACGATATCGTCTTCATCAGATGTGCGATGCAGAAGGGGGATTAAGAATTTTTAGAGTAGTCGAAAATGTGCCTGGATTTTACGATCCAACATCATCACCTTCAGAAGAGAATGTTCGAAAATATGGGTATAGGTTTAGCGAGGGACTTGGAGCAGATAAAAAAATAGCGCGATTGAGCTTAGGTTCAGATGGCGCGATTGAGACCGAGATTGGTGATAAACCCGTTAGCAAGTATATCTATCAGTCACAACTCGGAGATTTAAACGGCAAGTACTCAAGAGTCGAACAAAGAATTGTTGTCATCGAAACAGGCGAAATTCTTAGCCGAGCTGTAAATATCAATTTTGAAGGCGGTTGGGTTGAGCGATTGTTAGCAGCCTTATACGACGCACGTGGCTCAGCGGGAAACTGCGGATCAACTATTACTTCAGATCTTTTTACCAACACACTTAAACCAATTAAACCAACAAAATAAATATTAAAAGATGACCGCTTATTTTCAATCACATCTAAAAAGGGTCACTTAAATGGGCTTACTGATATTGCTATTTTTAGCCGTTATTTATGTGTTACTGGCCAGTCTGTTGATTAGTTATATCAAACCGTGGTGGTTGAGACCGTTTGTCGCAATCATATTTATCGCCATCCCGACAGCAGACGCAGTCTATGGGCGCTACCGTCTTCATCAGATGTGCGATGCCGAATGGGGACTGAAGATTTATCGTGTCGTTGACAATGCGCCCGGATTTTACGATCCAATAAATTCACCTACTGAAGGGTGGATAAAAAAATATGGATATAAGTATATTGAGGGTAGAGGTCCTGGAGGTCAGTTGGCTAGAATGATACTCAAAGAGGAAGGCGTCATTGATATGGAGATTGGTGGTCAGCCAATTAGTAAATACGTGTATGAGTATAAGCATGGAAACATAAACGATATTTATTATCGTTCAGAACAAACAATATATGTAAAGGCAACCAACGAAATTTTGAGTCGAGCGGTCAATATTAACTATTCCGGAGGTTGGGTAGAACGATTATTAGCAGCCATCTATGGAGAGAGAGGATCAGCTGAAAATTGCGGAAAAGACGTAGGTATAGAAATCTTTACTAAAACACTGAATCCAATCCGATCAAGTGCAAACCAAAATAACTGACCTTTTCCCGCGCTCCAATTGTTCTTCAAATGTACAACCCTCTTTTGTAGTAAGTACAGCATGCGCTTATTAATTTAACGCGCGCCCTTGTGATCTTTTTGTCCGTCATTTTTATGGCGTCCTGCAACTTCGGTTTGTTCTGCTTTTTGCTTTTGGTTTTTTGCGGCTTCCATATCGGAAGGATGTGATTTGCCATTGTGTTGATGTTGGCTCGGAGCTTTTGTTTGCGGTTTCATTACTTGTTCCTTTGCTGGATGAAGATGGTTTGAGGACGGGTTGTCCTTTGCCACCGTTTTTTGTGATGACCGGCATGAGTCTGAATTAAACTGGTCATCACATGTTGCTCAACGACTCTGATATCAAGCGTTACTCATATCGTTCGCGCTGGGTTTGAAATGTTGTGGGCTGATGCGGAATTTTGCGCGCCTGTCGCCCATATAGGCACGTAAATCTTTGATGCTGACGTTAGAGATTTCATGCATACGGATCAACAGTGAAGCACCGACTGGTAGTCTTCGATGGCGGATTTTGCTGATTACCGGCGGTGCAACTTCTAACGCTCTCGACAGCGCGGCATCGTTTTTGAAGTGCAACTGGGTGATTAACGTATCCAATAAATTATCTGGATCATAGGTAAATTCCTTTGTCTTTAAGTCTAATAGATTACTCATCTAGTTCCTCCGTTGGTTGAGCCTGCGTTAGTGTGCATTTCTGCCTGGATGTCTACGGTGTTGTGCTTGTTCAACATGGATAGTCATCAACCTGTCTTGCCGATGATCTGACGAGACTCTTTATGGTGGTGAAACAGAGTCCATCTGTCATCTATCCGACGTTACTAAAATTCCTTCTGATCGAGTGAGTCGCGTTATTACAAAGCCTTGCAATACCTGGGTATTGCGATGTTTTGTGCTTCACGCGGCATCTGGATTTGAAGGATTTTTAGAACCGTCTAGTTGTCTTATAGACCTTAATTTTTACAGGCTCCGTGCGATATCACACATAACTGAGATTTTTATTTCGCGCTGGACATTGAGCTGCGGCACAAAAAATTTCCCTAGGGAATATTTTTGAGGTGAGGAAGGCACAGGCGAAAAAAATGCCCCGAAGGGCATTCAATGTTTTTTGCTGTAACTTTGTACTGGCAGACAGGAAGAGAGTCACTGCCCCGGATTAGACATTTCTGCATGAATCGCATTGATTTTGGTGATGACCTCATCCGACAAACGCAGTTCAAACGCATCGATATTTTCCTTGAGCTGCGTCAAATTCGTGGCGCCGATAATGGTGCTGGCGACGAACCAGCGTGAGTAGCACCATGCTAACGCGAGTTGAGCAGGTGTCATGCCGTTGGCGCGGGCGAGTTCTGCGTAGCGACGACTGGCTTCGAATACGGTCGGGCGCATGTAGCGTGGGCTCCAGGTTGCCGGGAAGCGGGTTAGGCGACCTGTTGCATTGGCATCTTCGTTATATTTGTTGGTGAGCTGACCGAAGGCGAGCGGGCTGTAGGCTAGCAGACCGACGTTTTCGCGGAAGCAGGTTTCATCCAGTCCTTGCTCAAACCCGCGATTGACTAGGTTGTAGGCATTTTGGATAGAGACAATGCGGTTGGCGGATTGTTTATCGGCTTCTTTGATAAACTCACTGACGCCCCAAGATGTTTCATTCGAGACGCCGATCTGGCGCAGTTTGCCGTCTTTGATCAGATCATTGAGCGCGCCCAGCGTATCGGCGATGGCTGCCGAAGGACGTTCTAGCTTTGGGTCAAAAGACTTTTGGCCGAAGATCGGTGCGTTGCGGCTAGGCCAGTGTAGTTGATACAGATCGATGTAATCCGTTTGCAAGCGTTGCAAGCTGGTCTCGACTGCGGCACGGATGTTGGCGGGTGTCAGATCGGTATCGCCATTACGTATCCAGCCAAAACCGCGTGACGGACCTGCTGCTTTAGTGGCGAGAATAATCTCTTTGCGCTTGCCGGATTTTTTGAGCCAGGTGCCGATGTAACGTTCAGTCGAACCTTGGGTTTCGGCACGCGGCATGACTGGGTACATCTCTGCGGTATCAATAAAATTAATGCCGCGTTCTAATGCGTAATCGAGCTGGCTATGTGCTTCGGCTTCGGTATTTTGTTCGCCAAAGGTCATGGTGCCAAGACAGATTTTGGACACTTGCAGATCGCTGCTGCCGAGTTGAGTTGTTTGCATAAGTTGACATCCTCAGAACGAAAAATTCAGAATGAAAAAAGAGATTAAGGTGCTTTCTCAACCTGAGCTAAAGTTGAGCCAAGGTTGAAATAAGCATGACTTTAGCGTGATTTTGAATTTGCTTTCAGTGCTGCCGCGCATTCCCTGACTAATGCTGGGCCACGATAAATTAGGCCGGAATATAGTTGTACCAGGGCGGCGCCCGCATCGATTTTTGCCTTGGCGTCCGCGCCGGAAAAAATCCCACCGACGCCGATAATCGGTAAGGCATCGCCTAATTCGGATTTGAGTGCGCGGATCACTTTATTCGATAATTCAAATACTGGTTCGCCAGATAATCCGCCTGCCTCTTCAGCATGTTCTAGGCCTTTTACCGCGTCGCGGGTGATGGTGGTGTTGGTGGCGATGACGCCATCAATTTTGTGGCGCAGCAGGGCTTGGGCGATATTTTTGATTTGCTCGCTGTCCATATCCGGCGCGATTTTTAATGCCAGCGGCACATAGCGCTTGTAATGATCGGCAAGTTTTTGTTGCGCTTCTTTGAGCTGCGCCAATAAGGCGTCGACTTCGCTGGCACCTTGCAACTGGCGTAGATTTTTTGTGTTGGGCGATGAGATGTTGACCGTCACATAGCTGGCATAGGGATAGACTTTTTCTAGGCAAAGTAGATAGTCTTCTGCTGCGCGTTCGATCGGGGTATCGGCATTTTTACCGATGTTAAGTCCGAGCACACCTTGCTTGTCCTGATAAAACTGCGATGCCTGCACATTGCTGATAAACGCGTCCACGCCGCCATTATTAAAACCCATACGGTTGATGATGGCATTGGCTTTTGGCAGGCGAAACATGCGTGGCTTCGGGTTGCCAGCCTGGGCGCGTGGCGTGACGGTACCGATTTCAATCGAGCCAAATCCTAGCCCGGCCAACCCATCGATATACGCGCCATCTTTGTCCAGACCCGCCGCAAGTCCAACGGGGTTGGGGAACTGGATGCCCATGACGGTACGCGCATCATTGGCGGGTTTGGCGATTAGTTTGGTCAGACCCAGGGTGGCAGAGCGTCGTAAGGCCGGCAAGGTGAGGTTGTGCGCTTGCTCCGCATCCATCGCAAACAGGACAGGGCGAGCCAAGGCGTAGAGTAATTTATCAGGCATAATTTTATTGTTTTTGGGGGAGTATTAGCACAAAATGGTTTGATTGTCCAGAGAATCATTGGACGTTAAAAAATACACGGGTGAGTATATGTTTCTGTCAAGGCTTATAAAAATTTGTCTCGGCGAGATGCTGTAAGGCAGCCGGGGTGATGTTGGGTAAGTCCCATCATAAAGCTTTCCACTCACCTTGTATCAAGCCGTCTAGCGGTTTGAAATTGGTCTTGTAAGCCATCTTAGGACTGGCGGCAATCCAGTAGCCCAGATACAGATAAGGCAAATTCAATTCTATGCATTGCTGAATTTGCCACAGCACATTGTAGGTGCCGTAAGACGCATTGCTGTCATCCGGATCATAAAAGGTATAGACCGACGACAAGCCGTCACTCAGGATATCGATGATGCTGACCATACGCAGCACATCTTGCTCGTCGCGAAACTCGACCAACCGAGTGTTGACACGACTTTGCAGTAAAAACTGCGCATATTGGTCACGACTATCCTGATCCATTCCGCCGCCGGCATGCCGCTGATTTTGGTAGCGATGGTAGAGCTCATAATGCTCGTGCGAATAGGTCAATGAGGCGACCCGGGCGACCAGTTTGCCATGCTTGCTGTTAGCGCGACGCTGACTACGATTGACGCTAAATTCATTGACGCGGACGCGTACCGGCGTACATGCCTGGCAGTTGTCACAATGCGGGCGATAAATAAATATGCCACTACGGCGGAAACCGTTTTTAATCAGTTCTGAATACGTATCGGCATTGATGAGATGTGCCGGGGTCGCGACTTGCGAGCGCGCCTGCAAGCCATCCAGATAACTGCATGGATAGGGCGCTGTCGCAAAAAACTGTATGCTAGAAAAAGGTAATTCGTTCAGCTGTGTCACGGCATTTTTACCATTACGTTTTTGATCAGATCATTTCAAGCTTATTTGGTAAATAACTTTTCAGTCGTCCAATCCAGGATGGGCGGCATTGCTATTGCTTGTTGCAAGTGAAGAATAAATTCGCTGCGAGAGATCGGTTTGGCGCCCAAAGACGCTAAATGCGCAGTCTGTTGCTGGCAGTCTATCATTTTCACATCGTTTTTACGTAAGAAAAATACCAGGTGCGCCAGAGCGATTTTAGAGGCATCGGTGATCCGTGCAAACATCGACTCACCATAGAACATACGACCGATGCACACACCATATGCACCGCCGACCAGTTGCCCGTCTAGCCAGACCTCGGTCGAATGGGCAAAGCCTTGCTGATGCAATCCGACATAGCCGGCGATGATGTCTTCTGATATCCAGGTACCGGTTGAGATGCCATCGCCATCTCTGCGTGGACCGGCACATGCCCGCATAACTTCCTCGAATGCGCTGTCGAAGCGGATTTCCCAGCGCGGATCTTTGGCGATTTTTTTAAGCGTCTTTTTTAGGCTGTCAGACAATTTAAAATCGCTGACTTTTAAGACCATGCGCGGATCAGTTGACCACCATAAAATAGGCTGACCTTCAGAAAACCAGGGGAAGATGCCGTGCTGGTAAGCGTTGAGCAAACGTTCTGGCGATAAATCTGCACCGGCCGCCAGTAAACCAGCTGCGCCATCAATCTCTAGCAACGCGGTTTCTATTTCCGGAAAAGGGGTGTCAGTATCTAGCCAAGGGATCATGCTGCTTGTTTGCTGTGATTTGCTTTAGTCATGCTGGTAGCTTACGGAGAGTTTCGCGCGATTCTAAGGCTTTTAACATCATTAATAGTACGGTACCAATCGACAGGGCGCCAGCCGCCAGATATAAACCCGATGCGTAGCTACCTTGATGTAGTGCGAACCAAGCGGTAATGATAGGCGCGATGATTTGTGCCACGCCATAAGATATCGTCATTTTCCCCATCATTTTTGCCGGACGCGTTGGATAGTAACGTCCCGCCATCGTCAATACCAGACTTACCATCCCGATAAAAGTACCGCCAAACAGCAATGCCCCCACGACCGATGCAGCGAGTCCACCCACCATCACTGGCAACAAAATACCGATGATTTGCAATGCCGCCGCCAGGATCAGCGCATTCAGATCACCGGTCCGGCGCGCCATCAAATCCCACAGTATGCAGGCGGGCGTGGCCGCAAGACCAATCACCAAAAATATCATGGTTCCTTTACCCGCCAGCCCGGGCAAGTGGTCAACAATGGCGACGATAAACGTCGCACTGACAACGTAACCGACACCAGTGCAAAAATAAGCCGCCATGAATAATTTTAAAAATAAGCTGCTGGGCGGGTGGTCTTCCATCTTTTGGCCAGAATTGGTCAAGCTGCTGCTATCCGGCGCGGGCAGCCAGCGTAATGCAGGGACTAGCAAAAGGCATCCGATCATAGCAAAAGCAAACCATTGTTCGCGCCAGTCTAGCCAGTGACTCATTACGGCGACTGCCGCCGCGCAGCCAGCAATACCAATTCCAAGACCAGAAAAATGTATGCCCAGTTCGCTACGATGATTGTGGCGGATCAGCCAGTTTAAAATCAGCCCTGTCCCTAGCAACATGCTGGCGGCGCTACATAAACCTGCCACATAGCGAGAAATTGCCCAAACGGCAAAATGATCGCTCAGCCCCATCAGGATCGTACTGAGCACGGCAAACACCATGCCGATCCGGTACAGCCGGTCTTTCAGCCGCAAGTCACTGATTTGCGAAGCGATTAAAGCGCCGCTTAGGTAGCCGGCGTAGTTGAGTGCCGCCAGCCAGCCGGCTTCAGATACCCCGAGTCCGGCTTGCTTTTGCATGATGGGTAGCAAAGGTGTGTAGGCAAAGCGTGCCACGCCAACCGCTAAGATCAAACTGAAAATACCAGCGCTGAGTACCTTAAGACGTTCCGCCTGTTGCTGCATGGTTTGCCTATGTTGGGTGATGCTACGAATGCTTGATATGTCGAGCAATGCATGGGTGCATGCATTGCGCGTTGCCTTGAATAGTAAAAGTGAAATTATTATTTACTTAGAAAGTTTAAGTGATGAATTGTTTTGATCTGGATCGGCTATCACCAAAGCAGATTTTTGTGAGTTTAGCTTTTAATTGTTGGACATTGTCAGTCGCTGCGCATAGGTTTGAAAATGTCATGCTCATGCAACGTATATTGGCCGCCTGACTTGAGCTTGGCAAAATCCTCAAAGAAGAACTTGAGCGTATGGCTTACAGTGGGGAAGGCGATGTCTTTCCAGGGAATATCTTTTTCTGCAAACAGAGCGACTTCCAAGCTTTCTACACCTGCCAAATAGTCCAAATCTAATAGTGTCGCCCGATAAAACAAGTGCACTTGATGCACATGCGGCACGTTGAGGATTGAAAACAATTCATGCAATTGAATATGTGCACCAGCTTCTTCTACAGTCTCCCGCTGCGCAGCCTGGGAGGTAGTCTCATTATTTTCCATAAAACCTGCAGGCAAGGTCCAGTAGCCATGACGAGGTTCGATGGCTCTTTTGCATAGCAGGATTTTGATTTCACCGTCTTGCTCCCAGACTGGAATGGAGCCAACGACCATTTTCGGATTTTGATAATGGATTGTTCCGCAAGCAGGACAGACAAAGCGTTCACGCGTGTCGTCAGCAGGAATCTGGATTACAACAGGGGTGGCGCATTCGGAGCAAAATTTCATGGCACAGAAATATAAAAGAATGGACGATGGGATGATGTTGATAACCAATTTTTAAGGAGTGTATCACCGTCAGTCACGATGTTCTTCATTCATAAAATTGAAACAGAAAGTGGCAAATTTTGTCTACACCTGAATTGCGTGAAAATGGTTTTAAAGTGCTGGCAACATCGACGATGCTCTTATAAATCCAAGATAGGCATTGCGGACAAGGGCAAAATCGGATATAGTGTTGTTCTCAGACGCGGGGTGGAGCAGTCTGGCAGCTCGTCGGGCTCATAACCCGAAGGTCGTAGGTTCAAATCCTGCCCCCGCAACCAATAAAATCAAAGGCTTACAGAATTGCTGTAAGCCTTTTTGCATTTAAAACGATTTATTGCTGCAATTTTGCTGCACTTCCGTTTGAAATGCCGGTGTCTATACCCTGTTCCTCAACCTCAATTGGAGCAGAAGTATGGCAACGATCAATAAACGCGGTCCGTATCAATATCAAGCCATTGTCCGGTGCAAAGGCTATCCTACCCAAACACGCACTTTAGAAACCATCAAAGCAGCCAACGACTGGGCCAGAGATGTCGAGGCAAAAATGCGACGTGGTGAGTTTAGCGACCGTTCAACCGCAGAAAGTACGACTCTCGGCGATGCACTAGAACGCTATCGCTTGGAAGTAACGCCCGCTAAGCGCGGTCATGTCAAAGAAAATTACCGTCTTTTGCAGTTGATGCGACACCCTCTGGCTTTACGTCCACTCGCCAGCCTACAAAATGTCGACTTTTCCACTTACCGTGACCAGCGACTAAAAGAAGTCGCTCCGAAGACAGTACAACTAGAACTTTCCGTATTCTCTGCTTTACTCAATACAGCCCGCCGTGACTGGTCAATTTCGGTCGCCAACACGATTACTGATATCCGTAAACCAAAACTCCCCAGAGGCCGCTCGCGTCGTCTGGTTGGCGATGAAGAGATACGTCTGTTTGATACTGCTCGCAAGAGAGAATCATCTGACCTAAGTTTATTAATCGTACTTGCTATCGAAACTGGTATGCGTTGCGGAGAAATGGTGTCCTTAACTTGGGATCAAATCGACCTAGCTCATCATTTTATTCATTTGGATATGACAAAGAATGGGACTGCTCGGGATGTGCCTTTGTCAGTCACTGCAGAATCTGCTCTGCGTAGTGCCCAGCAACATCCACATGGCCGATTGACGGGATTCCAGGCAACGGATGGCGTTACTGCAGCATTTAGTCGACTTTGCCGACATGCTGACATAACCAATTTACGTTTTCATGACCTACGCCATGAAGCGGCGTCCAGATGGGCAAAAGTATTACCCGCAGCAACACTGGCAAAAATCTTTGGCTGGAAAACCTTGCAAATGGCGATGCGCTATTACAACCCTACTGCGGCCGAGTTGGTAGCAGCTATCCGTCAAAAGACAATACATTAGCTTTCTTCTTTTTAGGATAAGTGCCGAAGAGAGATTCAAACTCTTCTCATTGAGAAAACAAAACCAAGCCAATGAATATTGGCTTGGTTAGTTGAAATAATCAGGCAACCAACATCTGTAGTTCTGCCAGCGACTCAAATTGATCAGGCTTAAGTTCAGCGCGGTCGATTGACGTAGCACGTATTTCTACCGCTTTCCCGTTCTGTAATGACACCACGCGCTCCGCACTGGCAATTGTCTCTGGTCGATGTGCAACCATAATGCGAGTCAAGTTCAGCGTACCCAATGCCTGATTGACCTTTTGCTCATTCTGCACATCCAGATGGCTCGTGGCTTCATCTAATGCCAGAATCTTGGGTTGTTTGTACAAGGCACGCGCTAGCAAGACTCGCTGCTTTTGCCCTCCTGACAAACTACTACCCATGTCCCCAACCAAGGTCTGATAACCCATCGGCATGGCCGCAATATCCTCATGAATTGCCGCCTGTCTAGCACAGTGCTCGACCTGTTCTTGCTTGGTATGTGCATCAAAAAAACTGATGTTGTCCTGAATCGAGCCGGCCATCAATACATCATCTTGCATCACAGTACCAATTAGCTTGCGATAGGCATTTATACCTAATTGCTTAGTCGGAATATTATCAATCAAGACTTCACCCTCAGTGGGTTTAAGCAAATCTAGAATGATTTTGCATAAAGTCGTTTTGCCACAACCGCTAGGGCCAACCAGAGCAATGCTTTGTCCTGCAGGAATGGTCAGATTAATCCCGTCTAACACCCAAGGCTCCCCCTCGGCATAACGAAATTTCAGGTTTTTAAGTGTAATCGTTGGCTGTATGCGAGACATATCGGTTTCTTGTACGGTATCGATTTCTGCTTCTTCTAAAACGATATCGGCTAAGCGCTCGCTATGCAGCCCTAGCATTTTTAGGTTGACTACCAAGTCAATGACGTTAAAGAAACGACCTGAGAAGGTGCTGGCGTAACTAGAAAAAGCCATTAGCATCCCTACTGTCAAGGCGTTCTGCATCACCTGTCCAGCACCGATATAAAACAAAGCCAGACTCTGAATACCAAATAAGGTGGTATTAGAAATCTTGAACAATATCGACATCTTCTGCGTCTTGATATCGCGGTTTTGTACATCCATTTTGAGATTTAGCCAACGGGCCCGACGCTCCTCCTCCCGTCCAAATAATTTCAGCGGCGAGATCGCACGGATAGTTTCTAAAAAATGGCTACTCTCTTTGGACGATAGCACCAGACGTTCTTGCGACGCCTCGCGGAACGGCTGATAAGACACCCATCGTAATACGGCGTACACCAAGACCGTCACTATCACCAAAGCAGACAACTTCACGCTATATAACAACATCATGCCGAGTGCCAGCAAGGCCATCAGACCGTCTAAGGCACTCTCCACAAACAAACTCGTCAACGTACTCTGGATCACCCCAATACTGCCAAAGCGAGAGACCACGTCACCCAGATGACGCTTCTCAAAAAAAGAGACTGGTAAATGCGTCAGATGCGCAAAAACTCGAGCACTCCATTGAAAACTGATATCCATACTCCAGCGCATCAAGAACCAACTACGCGCCAGACTGATCGCGGTTTGAGTCACCATCAGTAAAGCAAAGCCAATGACCAGCACCGTCAGTAACTCGCGGTCGCCACTGACAATGACTTCATCCACCACAAATTGATTAAACAACGGGGAGGTAATCGCAAAGATTTCTAGCGCCAGCGCTAGTACCATGACTTGCACAATGGCGCGACGCAGGCCAACGATGTGTCCGGTTAAATCTCGGATAGCAATCTTTTTACGCTCGTCTTTCGGCTTAAAGCTCGCACTTGGAGACAACTCGCAAGCGACACCCGTAAAGTGAGCCGATGCCTCTTGCAAAGTAACGCGGCGCTCACCCACCGCAGGGTCGAGCAAAAACAAAGTCACTTTGCCTTGCCAATTTTTAGTGATCTTTTTTAAGACGACGAAGTGATTTAAGTTCCAATGCAAAATACATGGCAAGGCTAACTGATCTAACTCCTCCAACTCCAGGCGCAATGGTCGTGTGGACATGTTGGCGCGCACTCAATATTGACCAGCTGCGCGCATTGAATATTGACCAGGCGCTTAGTTGCTGAGCATACAAGTTTGTTTCAGGTTTGTCGATCAATTATGTGTGCATTGTTTTCTCCATTTGTTGAACTCAATTTAGCCACTTAAGCACTAAAACTCCTGCCCAGAGACTTCACCAGGTTCTGCTGATATCTCAGTCTCAGGCTTGTTTAATTCCCGGCTTCTTTCTCTTGATTTAATCCGCATTTTTGCTGTGGCACTGCTATGTTTGAAACGATAGGAATCATTACCTGTTTCAATAATATGGCAATGGTGTGTCAGTCGGTCCAGTAACGCAGTCGTCAGTTTTGCATCGCCAAAGACGTTGCTCCACTCAGAGAATGTCAGGTTGGTCGTGATGACGACGCTGGTTCGTTCGTAGAGTTTAGACAGTAAATGGAACAGTAACGCACCACCCACCTGTGAGAATGGCAGGTAACCTAACTCATCTAAGATCACCAAATCCATCTGCATAAGGCTTAGGGCCATGCGTCCTTGTTTGCCTGCTGCCTTTTCTAATTCCAAGGCATTCACCAGTTCAATCGTTGAGAAGAAGCGCACTCGCTTTCCATGTTGCGTAATACCGGAGACCGCCAGTGCTGTTGCCAGATGGCTTTTACCTGTGCCAGTGCCACCAATCAGCACCACGTTGTGCGCAGCCTCTGTGAAGGCTAACGTGGCCAACTGTTCGATCAGCTTTTGGTCTACTTTGGATTGGCTAAAATCGAAATCAGCTAGGTGGCGATGAATCGGAAATTTGGCAACGTGCAACTGATAACGGATCGAACGCATCGCTCGATCCGTCGATTCCGCTTCTAACAAGTGTTGAATGAGCCATTCCGATGTACTCACGGACGCGGTACTCTGTGCTGTTAAATCGGTATAGGCAGTTGCCATTCCATATAACTTGAGTGATTTAAGTTCACTGATGATGTTAAACATGCTGATTCTCCTGATGTAAGCTGTCGTAGCGACTTGCATCGGCTACCGGCTCTTCGATTAATTGCAAGCTTGTGGCGACGGGGTCAGGACGATCGCCCTGACTTAATCGCACCAATACGTTAGTGATGTGTTCAACACTGGTTGCACCGGACTCCAGCACTAGTTCTACTGCCACAATGACGGTATCAAGGCCATGGTGCGGGATAGCCGCTAACACTTGAGCCATGACGCGATCACCACCGGCACGGCGTAGCAAGGTGGTTTGCAATTTGATTAAAGGCGCCGGCATCAATGCAAAGGGTGCACCGTTTCGTAAGACACCGGGCTTTCTTTCTGCCAGAAGGATGTAATGCTGCCAGTCATAGCTGGTCTGATCACGTCCAAATAGTCGTAGATGACATGCAACCCTCTCATTCTCAGCGTAGACGGCAATCTGTTCTGAATACAGATGAACACTGACCATGTGATTGGCCAAATAGCACGGTACTGAATAACGATTACGGTGGACATGAACTAAGCAAGTAGAAGAAACCCGTGCTACGAGTTCGACATAGCCATCGAAGGGTGTTGGCATCGGCATGAGTTGGGCTTGCTCATGTTCCAGCACGTCGGCGACGGTCAACTCAGGGTAATCCGGATGGCGGCATTCACTCCAGAGTAACTTGCAGCGTACCGCCAGCCATGCATTGAGTTCCGCAAAGCTGCCGAAGCGTTCCTGTCTGGCGTCGTTCCAGATACGACGGCGACTATCCTGGACGTTCTTCTCAACAATACCTTTCTCCCAGCCAGACGCCACATTGCAGAAGTCGGGGTCAAACAAGTAATGGGCTGTCATTGCAAAGAAGCGTGCATTGACGATACGACCTTTGCCTTTCATGACTTTATCGACAGCGGTCTTCATGTTGTCATAGATACCGCGCCGTGCAATACCACCCATGGCAGTAAAGGCGCGAGTATGGGCATCGAAGAGCATTTCGTGGCTTTGCGTCGGATAAGCCACCAGCCAAAAGGCACGGCTGGCGCACAGCTTAGTGTGTGCTACAAGGATTTTGCGATGAATGCCACCAATGACAAGCAGCTCCTCACTCCAGTCAAACTGGAATGCTTCGCCGAGTTGAAACTTCAGTGGAACGAAGGCAGATTTACCAGTGACTTTGGCAGCTTGGTCACGCCAGGCGTAAATGTAACGGTTGACACCCGAGTAGCTACCGGTGAACCCTGCTTGCTGGAGTTCCTTAAATAGCATAAGCGCAGTACGACGTTCTTTTTTAGGTCGATGGCTGTCGGTTTGTAGCGCTAACTGAATGAGGGATGCAAAGGGAGCTATTTTACTGACAGTCGGAGGCCGGGCATACTTCGGCTCAGTCCCTTCGGCTTCTTTAAGCCACTTCTTGATGGTATTGCGCGACAGGCTGGTTCGTCGCTGAATTTCGCTAATGGATAGCCGTTCTCGGTAGAACAGCCGCCTGACCTTAGAGTACATTCCCATGGTAATCACCTTGAATTCCCTCGCAGTCAAAACTGCAAGGATAGGTTAATTTACCTGGTCAATATTCAGTGCGTATAACTGCGTTTATCTGGTCAATATTGAGTGCGCGCCAACATGTGGACAATTGCATTGCCGACGCATGGCGCATCAATTGAGCTAACGTCGCTCCTTTAAGACTGATCGAGAATTGACGACGTAAATCTGCGAGATCAGTGTGGTAGCCGTAATGGCTTGCGACCATGGCTAAGCAAGCTAAACCGCATTCGCTCGATTCTGTTTGGAGGAGGGATTTCATGTAGGATAATTTAGATAGCTTTGCAGAAATTATTTATTGATTACGCTAACATTAGCGTACTTTATCAACAAAATTCCAGAAGCACATACCAAGGTAATATAAGGAAAATAACTGTTATTTATAATTGACGGCAATAAAAAATCTTTAGGGGTTAATACAATTAAATTTTCTAAAATATGGGTAAAAATGGGATAAATAATATGTTTAGTTTTTAAATACACGATAGCCAACACTATTCCCATAAAAAAATGACTTATTGCGCCTAGCCAGTCAAATCTGAAATTCGCTTCATAAAAATTAGTGTAGTGTGCCAAAGCGAATAGAAAGGCACTGATTAACACTGCTTGGATACTCGAGCATTTTTTTAAAAGTGCATTGAGAAGAAGTTTTCTAAAAAGAAGCTCCTCAAATATGGGAGCGAGTGATATTGCAGCGATAGAATCATAAACATCAGCTTGTTCCCACCACCGAGAATAAGATATCGCGAATGAGGAGTGATAGATATTCCGAATTTGGAACAAGCCAAAAAATAATCCCCAATTCAATGCTCCTAAAAATAGAGAGAATGATGTATTTTTTATAATGGATGAACAAAAATTTGAGCTGAGCTTGTGCTTCATTAAATGTCTTCGAAAATAAGTGTGAACTTTTACTGCAAAAACTGACTTTGATTTTATATTCCGCCCATGTATTTGATGTATCCATGGGCAGACTAATATTTAATACATTACTACATACTTACGTTACTATTACAGAGCCAGCAATCCTACGATTACCCTGATTGCTACCCCGGTAAAACCAGCGCCTGGCACTCTCCCTAAAGGTAGTTCTTCCGGACGTTGAGGTGCCGTAGCGCTTGGCCCACTGGCATAGCTGTCGCTGGCGTAGCATGCATTTCCTGTGAACATCATAGGATCAATTGCTTTAACCAAGCCTGTACCCTGTCCTTGAATTACTACAGTCTGCGTTTCTCCGCCGCTTACTGTACAAACTTCATTTAAAAAAAGTGTTCTCATTTTCATTACTCCATTTAATTTCTAATTGAACTGAACCGGTCAGCCCTTCCGTAATCACCAAACCATATCGTTGCGCACCGCTCTGATTAAGCTAAATTTTTATACCAAATACCGTATTTCTATTGGACTTGTCCATTGCCAATAATTGCGATCAAGACAACCCAAAACTTAAGATGCTTACTTGCAGAGCTCAGTTTTCATAATCTTGAGAGGTACGACATTTTCTTTGTTGAACACATTCCATTTATTCCGGCGCTAGATTTTTTTCTAAAAATTTTTCTACATGACTCCAGAAATCAACACGATTTTTAACAAGCTGCCAGCCGTGACCTTCATCGCTGTACTGTATCCATTCAACTTGCGTGTTGGTCGAGGCAATTGCATCGCGGAAATTTTTTCCGTGTTTAATCGGCACTCGTCGGTCTGCCCCGCCATAAGCCATCAGTAAGGGTTGTTTGATCTGACCCGCGATATTGACCGGTGAGGTCGCTCTTAACTGTGCTGCGTCATTGACTTTGTCGCCGATCATTACTGGCATGCCATATTTTTGCCATTCTTCCGACATGTCGTTTTCCCAGCTTGACTCGAACATTAGATTGATATCTGTGACGCCGACCCACTCGAAACCACAGCGAAATAATTCAGGATTTTTGGCGAGCCCCATCAGCGTTGCATATCCGCCATAGCTAGCGCCGGCAATGCAAATACGCTTGGAATCAGCATAACCATTAGCGATTGCCCAGCGGGCGCCATCGGCGATATCTTCTTGCATCTTTAAGCCCCATTGCTTGAAACCAGCCTCAAGATGTTGAGTACCAAAACCCTTGCTGCCACGGAATTCCGGCTGCAGTACGGCGTAACCCCGCGACGCGAGGAATTGCACTTCAGGATCCCAGCCCCATTGGCTGCCGCGAACATAGGGGCCGCCATGAACGAGCACAATGAGTGGCAGATTTTTTTTGTCATGCCCTACTGGCAAAGTTAGATAGGCAGGAATTGACAAGCCATCTTTTGCTGAATAATGCACAAACATTTGTTTGGACATCTCTTTAGCATCAATGTCGGGGCGGGATTTACCTATTCCCGATAGCTTGCCGGTATCTCGCTTGTAGAGTAAATAGCTGATTGGCTGGGTATCAGAGAACGCAGAAATGACAACATAGGTCGACGCACCGCCGCGTGGAAAAGAAAGGCGATTGATCGTACCGGGTAACAAATCATCAATCTTTTTTTGAACTTCTTTCAGTTCAGGATCTAGCCAGGTGGTACCGCTGGCATCGGTAAGGTGGTGGACGCCAATAACGCGGTTTTTCTTTTCATCAATAATCAAAGAACCTGAAAAATCGTAACCGTCTAATTTCACCAGCGGTTCTTTGTCCATCGTATTTTTGGCTAAATCATAGTGATACAACGAGGATGTATCATTTCCAGCATTGCTGATTACGTAAAGCTTACCGTCTGGCGTAAAACTGAGCGGCGTGAAACCCTTTGGATCAAATTGTGAGAATTCAGTTAATTTGTGCCATTCGGTATCTTTAGGATCAAGGTAATAAATAGTGTCTATGCCCCTACTATTTTTTACAGCAATACGCGGGGTTCCGCTCTCGTCTATTAGCCAATTAGTAGGGCTGTCTGGACCAGAATAATTTTTTGATTTGCCGGTTTTAGTATTCAATCGCAGCAGTTTTACCGCTTTCACATCCTGAATGTTGCTAAAGGTGAATTGACCAACAAACACATCATCACTTTGTTGACTTTTATCCGTTGATATCAGCCAGGTGTAACCTGTTAATTTCTGTGATTGAATATTAGATCCAGTCGTCCGAGGTTCACCAGGAAAGGGACTCGCTAGCTCGATACGGTCGGTGCCATCACGATTCACCGCAAACAATCCAGGAAAGAAACGCAAATCACGCTGTGCCACATCATGGAAAGCAGCGCTGTAAACTAGCCGCTGGCTATTCACCCAGTCGTAAGAACCGACGTCGGCGTTTGAAAAGCCTGCAACAATTTTTAGAGCCATGCTATCTAAATCCATTGTAAATAGCTGTAAATAGCCGGTACTTTGAGATTCGATGAGCATTGCGACGATTTTTCCGTCAGGGGAGATTGTTACTTTTTGCATTGCGGCATTGGTGAAAAACGACTCAATTTTTGGTTTTTCGGCAGCAATTGCAAACGTGTGAGAGCTAAAAGCTATCGTGATAGCAATTTTCAAGAAGTAGGAGAAAACGTATTTGATTGGGGAATTTTGCATAATTTTTATATTGAAATAGTTATTAACCATATGGTGTTCGTTTAATTGTTGGAGACTGGTAAAAAATATTTGGTAGTCAATTCCCTCGATTAGTCACTGCCAGCACTGGCTCTGCAATCCATTCCCAAATCTTGCGTTTGTCCTGCAATATGTCTGCCTCTAGGGTCATACCTGACTTTAGATTTTGCACTTGTCCGTAGGCATCTATTGTTTGTTTTTCTAGTCTGACTTTGATTCTGTACAAGGCTTCATTACTGTTGAAGCCTTGAATATTCTGCTGGGCGTTACTCAAAATCGTACTGGCTAAATTAGGGGGTAATTCATTTGGTGCGAATGGAGTGTCGCTAATGTCGGTAACGGTGCCTTTTTGCAGTCCAAATTTTTGATAAGGGTAGGCTTGATAGCGGATCAAGACTTGCTGTCCTTTGGCGACGAAGCCTGCGGTGCGGCTGGGTGCGTAGAGATGAACTTCTAGCGGCGCTGTATAAGTCGTCTTTGTTGTGCCTAGTGTGTCTGTTGTCTTCGCTAACTTGGAGGATGAGGGTATTAATGTTGCCAATACCTGTCCTGCGTTAATGGTTTGGCCTATTTGACTGGTCAGTGTGGTGATGGTGCCTGCTTGGCTGGCGGTGATCAGATTCGTTTTACGATTGTTATTTTCTGCGATTTCTTGTTGCAGGCTAGCGACCGCTCTTTGTAGTTGTGCCTGGTCAGTTGCTAAGCTATTAGCCTGAGCATTCAGCTCTGCTTGCATAGCAAGTTGATTAGCCTCTAGCTGCAACTTATTGCGACGTAGGGTTGACAAATGAGTATCGACATCAATCATGTCTTCTTGTTTTTGCTGGGTCTGAGCCGCCGATACATAGCCATTATTTTGCAGCGTTTGGAATTTAGTGACACTGTCTTGGGCCAGGCTATGGCGACGTTGGGTGAGGACAATTTCTTGTTCTAGTTGACTGGCTTCGGTCGTAAGGTTATTCAACCTTTGAACTAAAGCCTGTTTCTTTTCTATCGCTTGGGCTGTGCGCAGTCTTTGTTCCGCTTCCAATGTCTGCCGACGGGTGGCGAGTTGTTGGGCAACCAAAGCGGTGATTTCGCCTTTATCTCCCTGGCGTTCAGTAGAAAGCTCGAACAGTATTTGACCTGCACTAACAGTTTGCCCTTCTATGACGTGACTGTTGACTAATAAACCTGCGTTGGGCGCGCTGATGCTGATACTGCCGCCAATCGGCAGGGTGATGCCTGTGACGCGGGCTTTTTTGGTGACGTTACCCAATGTGATAAAGGCGATGAGAATCATCGTGACGATCAAAGCAACACCAGCAATCAGCCAAGCCGAAATCGGTCGTGCCAAACGGATAGCGCCTAGCCATTGTTGACTGTGACTTGCTGTTACTTCCAGACGGAACAAGGGTTGACTCTGTGATATTTGTTCTTGGTACGACATGGATATAATTATCTTTAGGGTAATTAGTTATCTTTTTGAATTGCTAATTTAATCATTAAAATATTTATATATAGCTAATTATTACAAATACTTACAAGTGTTTATTTATTCTTGCTAATTACTTATTAACCATCTAAATAAAAGCTCTAATAGAGACCATGATTTTTTACGAAGCTAATTCATATTCATTTGCAGAAATAATCAGACGTGCTGGTTCTGAAACCACTGCTCAATCGTCTCTTCAGACCAAGCCAAAGACCGCCCAGGATTATCTGGGGGCGACACTTTGAGCGCCGTGTAAATACTATCAAACAGTACTTGTACCGATACATCATCGGCATCCCTTCTGTTTTCAGCAGCCTTTAATGCAGACCAAATCATGCATTTAAGTTGATATCGCTGTTGGTTAATCCCATAAAATCCTGGCCGTTTCTGCTGGTACGCTAACCATATGAGGATGGAATTTGCCACCTGTGGAGTGAGCTTTTTGTGGCTACTCAGAAAGCGCCCAATCAATTCATTCGCCAATGCTTTGGCTTCATTAAAGGATTCTTTACTGATGACCCATGTCAAATGTCGACCGCCGCTACTCATTATCTCTTGACC
Source organism: Undibacterium sp. 5I1 (assembly GCF_034314085.1). Taxonomy (NCBI): domain Bacteria; kingdom Pseudomonadati; phylum Pseudomonadota; class Betaproteobacteria; order Burkholderiales; family Oxalobacteraceae; genus Undibacterium; species Undibacterium sp. 5I1. The sequence continues at coordinate 2,314,431 of NZ_JAVIWI010000001.1, read as the reverse complement.
ATCCTCATCGACTAACATCTCGCCTTTGCTGTTCTTCGCTACATGCTTGCGGTGTTCAAGCTGCGTCAGTTTATAAATACGGGAGATCTCCCAGCCGTCATGTTCGGTTCGTTTTGCCGTTTCAAAATAGAGGCGTTGATATGGTTTTCTTGCATCTTTATATTTTGGAAAAACATCCAGTTCACCTTCGCCTTGTGACCAAAGCACATAAAAATTAACCTTGCCAAACTCTTGAATCTGCCGCTGATCCAGCGGTTTAACGATGACGAGATGGCCGCAAGAGTGACCTTGTTTGCGCGCATAGTCGCGTTGATGTCGCGTCATACCGATGCCAATTTTGGCATGCATCTCGATTGCAAAAGCAGGTAATTTGTCGATACGTATCCAGCCACTTTGATAGAAATAATGCTTACTTTTAAGGTAATCGAGTAGTAAACGCATGGCTTGTGTCTGACTGCGCGGTAGCCGGATTTGCGCTAATACTGAGGTATCGTTCTCACTAGATTTAGGCATAGGATGTTCATTCAAACAGTAATTAGGCGTATAGACATCGGTCTTATCTTTTTCAAGAACTGCTTTTTAGGCGTTGATTTAGAACAGTAGTACGCCGCCATAACGATAGATTTATGTGCAGTCCAAATCATCGGAAAGGCGCATTTGGCCTAGGTGTCCGGAATGTATTCCGGACACCTCTAATGAATGTCCCAAAAAATTCAAAGAATTTTTATTTTTTTTGTTTTGATTTTGATTTTTTGGGTTTTACACTTTTTAGTGAAGTCCGATACCTACACAGGTAAGGACTCCAAGAAAATAGTTCCAGACGATGCAGGTCGTCGGGTGCGCCAACACTCTCACTTCTTACTGCTGTGGGATGGTCGCGCCAACGACCCCACATCAGTCTCACTTGTCAGGCGCTGACCTCTATTCCAGAGTTCAGTTGCCGGTACCGCTCGGTGCACGTAAAGGTGCTCGCCGAGCGATGATGGGCGGGAGAGCTGCAATTCTCTCGACCCACTCTCTATTGTGAAGTTTGTTATGAAATTCGTGCGACCACCAGAAACACCGCCGCTATAAGCCGTGAGGCGAAATGCGGTAGGTTGGCAAACGAAAAATCGAGTAACCAGCCTCGACCTCCTGAACGATCCAGCGCAAGCTGGACGGGAGTGCTTGACACGAGTGATGTCGGCGGACGAAAGTCGCCGCTGTCTGAAAAAATGCCGTAAGGCGCCTGGAGAGTCGTCCAGGGAAGACAGTCCACCACCGGAAGGCGGGGTAGCAGAGAGCTTATGCGTGTAATAGTCGGAAACTACGCTGAGGGAACTCACGTAGGGCACCGGCTTTCAAGAGGTGCATAAAGTGTGTGATGTAAAAGTCCAGGTAGACGTACAAATAAACAAGGATGAGGTCTTCGGGACATTCTCCCATCCGCGGGCGCCCAAAAGCGTCGGTAGCTGAAAACTACGTTTGTTTGATTTCGTGCCGCACACGTTATGCGCTGTTCATCGTCGTTTTGTCTAAGTGGGTGACCTGTCGTGGATACTTATTTTGTTCAGGGTGGAAACCTGCATATAAAAAATAAGGATGCACTATGGTTAAGCGGTGATACCAGTCAATATAGTTGAGCTTTCCTCTGCATGGGCATGTGGAGGCGAGTTAGCGAATCTGCTACTGGGAAACACCACCGGATAATATAGCCTTACAAGTGAAATGATGTGCCTGGAAGGTTTGGCGACCGACCAGGAGGTGATGTGACATGGGGTGCTTTGGCGAGTACTCCGTGTACTACAAGTAGATGAAGGCTAGATGTTTAGCATGAATGTTGATTCACGGGGCCGACTTCGGTCGGCCCTGCCTTAGGATATTGAATTAGCGACACACGAGCGGAAAGTGACAAGTAAGTTAGAAATTCATAGTTTGCGGCGAGCTATAATTTGTTCGGCCTTGGTTGGTCGGCCTCGACGACGTGGACTTGATGCTTGCGATGGTGAAGCTGCTGTTAAAGGTGCCGTTGCTTGCTGCTTCTGGTTCAACCAGTGTTGTACATCGGCTGGTCGGAAGCGGAGTAAGCGACCTAGTTTGACGACGGGAGGTAAGTCTCCACCTGTGGCGTGACGGTTATAAATCGTTTGTTCGGCAATGCCTAGTGCTGCTGCTAAGGTTTTAGGGGAAAGAAGTGCTTCCATGGGAATGGTTTCGTTGTTAGCAATCACATGACTGCTAAACGTATAGGCACCAGTTACCAGGATTTACTTTGATCTGACGGGCGGCGGAATTTCTGCTGCAAATTTGCTGCACTTGAGTGAGTAAATTCCGGTATAATGCGGTAAGTCAGGGTATGGCATGCCGTTGATTTTATTGAATATTCTTGTTTTAAGCCCCTCTAGTTTTGGGCTCATAACCCGAAGGTCGTAGGTTCAAATCCTGCCCCCGCAACCAGAATTAAACAAAAAAGCCACGTATTCGCGTGGCTTTTTTATTGGCTCAGTAATTATTTTTTGATTTGTGCGGAATTTCTGGACTACAATCCGATATCAGCGCAATTGATGAAATTCTAATCAACTGCGCTACGCTCAAACAAGCGGCAATTGTTCGGCGATTGTCGATTTAGTTGATGAGTTAATTAACACAATTAATGCATAACCAAATGTGTTGACTTTGGTTGATGTCAGACAGTAAGTATCCGCCTAGATGGCATGCGCTGCCCTAAAGTGCAGCAAAATTACAGAATCGGTTTTGGCTGAAGAAGTTCTTTCAGTGCCGTTCCATACTTAATTAGATCAACCAATCAATGTGCTAAAGAGTTTGCATGAATACTGCTGAGGCCAAGCGAGTCCTCGAAACCGCATTGCTATGTGCGCATGAGCCGCTTACCGTCAATACGATGAGGAAGCTGTTTCAGGATAGTGATGAATCAAGCGAAATTGTTGGTGCCGACACCATTAAATCCATGCTGGAAGATTTGCGTGTTGATTGGTCCGATAAGGGTATTGAGTTAGTCGGATTGTCGACCGGATGGCGCTTCCAAAGCCGTCCAGAAATGCGTGCTTATATCGACAGGTTGAATCCTGAAAAGCCGCCAAAATATTCACGGGCCACCTTGGAAACGCTTGCCATTATTGCGTACAGACAGCCAGTTACTCGCGGAGATATTGAGGAAATACGCGGTGTCACGGTTGCTTCTCAGATGATTAAAACTTTAGAGGATCGTGGTTGGATTGAAGCTATTGGCCACCGCGATGTTCCTGGACGACCGGGTTTGTTTGCGACTACCAAGCAATTTTTGGATGATTTGGGTTTATCTTCCTTGGATCAACTGCCTCCTTTGCAGCAAGTAAAAAAAGATGATGTATCTGATGTGAGTGCGCCGGAATTGGATGCCCTCGGAACCGGTATGTTTGCAGAGCAAGAGTTATCTGCTTTGGCTGGTATTGAAATAACTGAGGTTGTTTCTGTGGGGGCAAAGGCTCACGAGATTGAAAATGAAGTTAGCAGCGCTGGCGATGCTAGTGATCTAGAGGAAGTAAAAAGTCTGGCTGAAGTCGCCGTAGCTGATACTGCGCTGACATCCAAGCCAGAAAATGAAATAAGTAATATTGACAGCGACTTTGCTCAAGGCTCAGATGTGGCGGTTGAAACATCGAATCATGAGCTGGCATCAGAAACTAAACCAGATGCTGCGTCATCGATCCCGCCCCCAAGCCTAAATTAAATAGACTAATGAATACAAATAATCCAGACGATATTAAACCGAATGCATCTGCTGAAGGTGGTGATGATAATGCGCAAAAGCCAGTAAAGCGCGGTGTGCGTGGGCCGCGCAATATGCGCCGATCCCGGCCGAAAGCTGATGCGGCAGATAGTGGTGCGGTTGAGGGCGTTGTGACTGCCGTAGTTGATATGCCAGGTGCTGAAATCGGTGTTGAAAAGCGAAAACCAAGAGCAGTTCGCCCACAGGGTGATCGAGTACAGCGTACTGATGCTGGTTCGCGTGAGCCGCGTCCAGCAAGACTGTCGCGCGAGGGGCATAGCGAAAATCGCGCACCACGCACGCCACGGGATGAGCAAAGCGGCAATCGTGCAGCGCGCCCATCGCGTGAAGAGCAATTTGGCAATCGCTCTGCTGGCCCTAATGGTGGTGCAGGAAATAGCTCCGGTAACGGATTAAATAAAGGTCGTCACCCAAGTCAGGCGCGTGGTGTTCGTCCTGCAAGTCGTCCCGCCGCCAACAGCGCAGATGATGTTTTTTCATTTGTTACATCGGAAGCATTCGACGTTGCTGCAGATGCTGGGCAAGACAAAGGTAGGGGGCGTACAAGTAAAGTAGTGAGACGTGATCTTACTGCGGATGATGATGCTCCAAAATTGCATAAAGTTCTGGCTGAAGCTGGCCTTGGTTCACGTCGTGATATGGAGGATTTGATTGTTGCTGGACGCGTATCTGTGAATGGTGAGCCTGCACATATCGGTCAACGTATTCTTCCAACTGATCAGGTTCGGATTAACGGTAAACCAATTCAACGCAAAATTAGTAAAAAACCACCTCGTGTCTTGGTTTACCACAAGCCGGCGGGTGAAATTGTAAGTATGAGTGATCCGGAGGGGCGTCAATCCGTATTCGCCAGTTTGCCGCAAATGAAGGTCGGTAAGTGGCTGGCGGTAGGGCGTCTTGATTACAACACGGAAGGTTTGTTGTTATTCACGACCTCTGGTGATTTGGCGAATCGGCTTATGCATCCACGCTACGGTATTGAGCGCGAATATGCTGTGCGCACTTTAGGTGACTTGGAAGAAGGAATGCGCCAAAAGCTGCTCGCTGGTGTCGAGCTTGAAGATGGTTTAGCACAATTCTCCAAAATTATGGATGGCGGTGGCGAAGGTGTAAATAAGTGGTATCGCGTTGTCATCGGTGAGGGGCGTAATCGCGAGGTGCGTCGTATGTTTGAGGCTGTAGGTTTGACGGTGTCGCGTCTGATTCGTACTCGTTACGGTGTAATGACTTTGCCCGCAGGTTTAAAGCGTGGTCGTTGGGATGAGCTGGAAGAAGATGCAGTCCGTAGCTTACTGAAAATCAGTGGCTTGGAAAAAGCCGGTGGTGATAAGCCCGCTGGTAAAGAATTCGCGGCACGTCCAAATGGTAACAAGGCACCGGGTCGTCCTGTCAATCCTTTCGATAAGCCACAAGGTCGATTTAACGCGCCGCGCCCTGAGTTTGGTGGCACTCGTAATAGTGGAGGTCCCGGGCGGAATGACGCAGAAGGTAAAAAGCGTAGTCGTCAGCCAGATCCAATGCAGACAGCGCTAGGATTTCCAGATGCTGGCCAGCAGCGACGTGGTGGTACAGCGCGAGGAAGTGGTCAGGCTATAGGTCAGGGGATTGCTGCTCGCAGACGCTCTAAAGGTGTTTGATGTTGCTTGTTGCTATGTAATACACCTAATTTTGCTCTGTTCGTCCATTGCGATAGAGTAAATAATCGTTTATAATCTTGCAGTTAGCAGATTTTGCCTCCATAGGTTGGGATAATGGGGCGTTCTAAAAACGATGGGCAGTAGCCCATTTTTTTTTGGCGAAGCAGTTTGTTGCTAGACAAATTAAGCATTTTTCGGAGAATACTCTTGCAGTTGTTGGAATTGATAGAAAAGACCGTCAATGGCACCGGATACGATCTGGTTGATTTTGAACGGGCAGATCGTGGCTTATTTCGAGTTTATATTGACTTTTTGCCGACAGACGCAGAGAAGGGCAATATCACGGTTGAAGACTGTGAGAAGGTCAGCCACCAACTGTCACATGTATTAACGGTTGAGAATATGAATTACGAGAGGTTGGAAGTTTCTTCTCCTGGTCTTGATAGGCCGTTGATGAAATTGACTGATTTCGTCAGGTTTGTTGGCGAAAAAGCGACTATTAAGTTGCGTTTGCCAATGCCTGGTGCGCAGAATCGCAAAACATTTGAAGGTGTTTTGCATGAGCCTCAAGGTGACAAGCTGAAGTTGGAATTTGAAGGTAAAGACGGTGCGGCAATGCTGGAGTTCACGCTTGCCGATTTGGATAAGGCACGTTTGGTGCCGCAAGTAGATTTTAGGAGCCGCAAAGCATGAGTCGCGAAGTTTTATTATTGGTTGATGTGCTGGCGCGTGAGAAAAACGTTGATGAAGATATCGTTTTTGCTGCGTTGGAGCATGCTTTGGCTCAGGCCACAAAGAAGCGCTATGAAGGTGAAGTCGATATTCGCGTAGAAATTGATCGTGATACAGGCGAATATAAATCCTATCGCCGCTGGCGCGTAGTGCCTGATGATGCAGGTTTGCAATTGCCTGATCAGGAAATTTTGCATTTCGAGGCTGTTGAGCAATATCAAGATATCGAAGTCGATGAATACATCGAAGAGCCGATTGAGTCAGTAGAGTTGGGTCGTCGTTTCGCGCAAGATACTAAGCAAGTTGTTTTGCAACGCATCCGTGACGCAGAGCGTGAACAAATTTTGGCTGATTTTCTTGAGCGCGGCGATTCCCTGGTGACTGGCACGATCAAGCGCATGGAGCGTGGTGAGGCCGTTGTTGAGTCTGGCAAGATTGAAGCACGCTTGCCACGAGATCAGATGATTCCTAAAGAGAATTTGCGTGTTGGTGATCGTGTTCGTGCATATATTTTGCGTATCGATCGTAACGCGCGTGGCCCACAAGTTATTTTGTCTCGGACCGCACCAGAATTCATCATGAAGTTGTTCGAGTTGGAAGTGCCAGAAATTGAGCAAGGTTCGTTGGTTATCAAATCTGCCGCACGTGATCCCGGTATACGCGCCAAAATCGCAGTTTATACCAGCGATAAACGTATTGATCCTATCGGCACCTGTGTTGGTATGCGTGGTTCGCGCGTTCAGGCGGTAACTGGTGAGTTGGGCGGCGAACGCGTTGATATCGTACTTTGGTCAGAAGATCCGGCTCAATTTGTTATCGGTGCTCTTGCTCCTGCCAATGTTTCTTCTATCATGGTAGATGAAGAAAAGCATGGTATGGACGTTGTTGTTGATGATGAAAATCTGGCGATTGCCATTGGTCGTAGTGGTCAAAACGTTCGTTTGGCAGCTGAATTAACTGGCTGGCAAATTAATATTATGACGGCGGAAGAATCCGCTAGTAAAGCAGAGCAAGAAACTGCTGGTGTTCGTGCTTTGTTTATGGAGAAGCTAGACGTTGATCAAGAGGTTGCAGATATCTTGGTTGATGAAGGTTTCGCTAGTTTGGAAGAAATAGCTTACGTACCTATCAGTGAAATGCTGGAAATTGAAGCCTTCGATGAAGATACGGTAAATGAGTTGCGCAACCGCGCTAGAGATGCATTGCTCACGGAGGCGATCGCTTCCGAAGAAGGTGTTGATGGTGTCGAGGATGCTTTGATCAACCTGGAAGGTATGAGCCGTGTAACTGCTGGCAAGCTGGGTTTAGCAGGCATTAAGACACTACAGGCTTTTGGTGGTCTGGCGTATGACGAATTTGGAGCGATTTTGGCGCTGTCAGCCGAACGTGCGCGCCAATTAATTAAAGATGCATTTGAAGACGTGACTGATGATGAGATGAAGCTCATCGACGCTAAATATGATGATCATGCCAAGGCTTTGTTAGCTTCAGCATGGAAACTCGTAGAAGCACAATAATTCCGAGTTAATAATCATTTAAGCGTTTTATCAGGCGCACATAGAAAAAGAGGACTGAATGGCGAGTAACAATGTAGCCCAATTTGCCACAGAGCTGAAGATGTCAGCGGATTTGCTGCTAACGCAATTGCGTGACGCAGGCGTCAGTAAAAGCTCGACGTCCGACGCGCTGTCAAAAGAAGATAAAGATCGATTGCTGGAGCATCTGCGTCGCTCTCATGGTGTGGCTGCGGATGCAGATAAGAAAAAAATCACGCTGACCCGCAAAGAAACGACTGAAATCAAGCAAGCAGATGCAACTGGTAAGTCGCGTACGATTCAAGTTGAAGTTCGTAAAAAGCGTACTTTCGTGAAGCGTGATGAAGCTGCCGCAGAAGATCAGACTAGCCCTGCAGCGATGGTGGTTGATCCGGTAGATGTTGCGCGTCATGAGGAAGAAGCGCGCAAAGAAGCTGAATTGATCATGCGTCAAGAGGCAGAGTTGATTCAAAAGCAAGAACATCTTGCCAAGCTGGAAGCTGAAAAAGAAATACAGGCTCAAGCTTTGCGCAAAGCTGAACTAGCTGCCGCTAATGAGGCTAAGGTGGAAGCAGATAAGTTGAGAGCAGAACAAGCGGCAGTCGCTGCTGCGGCACTCAACAATAGTGCGAAAGCAGAAGTAGTGCATGCGCCATCTGCCGCTAGTGTTTCTGTGCAAGCCGCTCCTGTAGCTGCAGCAGCTCCAGTTGTATCGTCTTCAGATGATGATAAAAAACGTCATTCAGCTGATGAAGCGAAGAAGAAAATCGTTACAGAGGCAAAAGAAGCGGCAGAACGTGCTGCCGTTACAGAAGTCGCTCGTAAAAAAGTAGCGGATGAGGTTGCGCAAATTAAAGAAATGATGAGTGCTGCTCGTCGTCCTGCCAAAGCCCCTGAGCCTGTGGTTGCTCCTAAAGTGGCCGAAGGTACACTGCACAAACCTTCCGATAAGAAGATCGCAGAGAAGAAACCAGCTACTGAGAAAAAAGATGAGAAGAAACCAGTGGTCGCGGTGGATAAAAAATCCATTAAGTCGGCTAATGTTTCTTCCACATGGCAAGACGACGCTAAAAAGCGTGGTGCTGGTATCAAAACTCGTGGTGATACGTCTGGTGGACGTGATGGTTGGAAGGGCGGTCCTAAAGGACGTCGTTCACATCAGCAAGATGGTCGCGATACTAATTTCCAGGCGCCAGTAGAGGCAATTGTTAAAGACGTGTACGTTCCAGAAACCATCACTGTCGCAGAGTTAGCACACAAGATGGCCGTAAAAGCTTCTGAAGTTATTAAGCATTTGATGAAATTGGGTCAGATGTGCACTATCAATCAGGTGCTGGATCAAGAAACAGCCATGATTCTGGTTGAAGAAATGGGTCACAAAGCTTTTGCTGCAAAACTGGATGATCCAGAAGCAATGTTGACGGATACGGCTGATCACGAAGAATATGAGTTAACCTCGCGTGCCCCTGTAGTGACGGTAATGGGCCACGTCGATCACGGTAAAACTTCTTTACTGGATTATATTCGTCGTGCCAAAGTGGCGTCGGGCGAGGCTGGCGGTATTACCCAGCATATTGGCGCTTACCACGTTGAAACACCGCGTGGCATGATTACTTTCCTTGATACTCCGGGTCATGAAGCTTTTACAGCAATGCGCGCGCGCGGTGCTAAAGCGACAGATATCGTTATTCTTGTTGTTGCAGCTGATGATGGTGTTATGCCACAAACTAAAGAAGCGATTGCCCATGCAAAAGCTGCTGGCGTGCCTTTGGTCGTCGCTATCAACAAGATTGATAAGCCAGGAGCAAATCCTGACCGCGTCTCACAAGAATTGATCGCTGAAAGTGTTGTGCCAGAAGAGTATGGTGGTGATTCTCCATTTGTTCAGGTTTCGGCAAAAACTGGCTTGGGTATCGATGCTTTGCTCGAACAAGTTTTGTTGCAAGCTGAAGTTCTGGAATTAAAAGCGCCAAAAGATGCACCGGCTAAAGGTTTGGTTGTTGAGGCTCGTCTGGATAAAGGTCGCGGTACTGTTGCAACGATCTTGGTTCAGTCCGGTACTTTGAAGCGTGGTGACGTTGTGCTGGCGGGTTCTTCTTATGGTCGCGTACGTGCCATGTTGGATGAAAATGGTAAAAACATTTCTGAGGCTGGCCCTTCGATTCCAGTAGAAATTCAAGGTTTGACCGAAGTGCCTGTCGCTGGTGAAGAAGTCATGGTCATGACTGATGAGCGCAAAGCACGTGAAATTGCTCTGTTCCGTCAAGGCAAGTTCCGTGACGTTAAGCTGGCCAAACAGCAAGCGGCCAAGCTCGAAAATATGTTCGAAAACATGGGCGAGGGAGAAGTCAAAAATCTGCCTATTATCGTCAAGACCGATGTACAAGGTTCGCAAGAGGCTTTGGTTCAATCATTGCAGAAACTGTCTACCAACGAAGTTCGTGTGCAAGTTGTACATGCAGCAGTCGGTGGAATTTCAGAGTCTGACGTCAATTTGGCGGTAGCTTCCAAGGCCGTTATTATTGGCTTTAATACGCGTGCTGATGCTTCTGCCCGCAAGTTGGCCGAATCTAACGGTGTTGATATTCGCTACTACAACATCATTTATGATGCTGTTGATGAAGTTAAAGCAGCGTTGTCCGGCATGTTGGCTCCGGAGAAGCGTGAGACCATTATTGGTATGGTCGAGGTCAAACAAGTCTTCCTGGTAAGCAAAGTCGGCGCGATTGCTGGTTGTCTGGTCATCGATGGTGTGATCAAACGCACTTCTTCTGTACGTTTGCTGCGCAACAATGTTGTTACTTGGACTGGCGAACTTGATTCTCTGAAGCGCTACAAAGATGATGCAAAAGAAGTTCGTGCAGGTATGGAGTGTGGACTGTCTCTGAAGAATTACAACGAGATCGAAGTTGGCGATCAGTTGGAAATTTTTGAAATTCAGGAAATTGCCCGTACTTTGTAATTACAAATGTGTTGTAAGCGTTTTTAATAGTTTTAAAAATAAGAGGGTGGGCACTGATGTTTGCGAACAGCCGATATGGCAAAACGTGAATAGCTTGCCCACCCTTACTAATTAGGTTTTATGGCAAAACATAGCAAAAATATTCCCGGACGTGGTCTGCGTGTCGCAGATCAGATACAGCGCGATCTGGCAGAAATCATCTGGTCAGAATTAAAAGACCCGCGTGTCGGCATGATCACTTTGACAGAGGTGCATCTGACACCTGATTACGCACATGCAAAAGTGTTTTTTACTACTTTAGCGGATGATCCGGTAGCGGTAAAAAGTACCATTGAGGCCTTGTCGAAAGCGGCTGGATTTTTGCGTAATCAATTAGGTCTCCGCCTGCATATTCATACTCTGCCACAATTACATTTTCTGCATGACACTTCTACGATACGCGGTATCGCAATGTCCAAGTTAATTGATGAGGCCAATGCTACTCGCTCTAAAGACGACGGCGAAGCATAATTGCAATGGGCATTAGGCTTAGGCATTTATAGATAAAAGTTCTGCTTTATACGTACTTAATGTATCGAGTTCGGATTGAGCTTTTTCCTATATCTGGTCGCCTAACTGTCGATGTTAATATTTACTGCTTTTGCCTGTTTTGTCACTCATGCACTGATAGGTCAATGGTGCAATAAAAACCTCCCTCACGTCTTATGAATAGTCCGGTAAAAAAGAGAGTACGTGTGCCAGTGCACGGCGTTTTATTGCTGGATAAACCTGTCGGACTATCTAGCAACGACGCGCTGATTAAAGCAAAGCGCCTATTTAATGCGCAAAAGGCGGGGCATACCGGTACATTGGATCCGTTTGCGACGGGTTTGTTGCCGCTATGTTTTGGTGAGGCGACCAAATTTTCTCAAGATTTATTGGAAGCAGATAAGACATATCAAACTACCGTACATCTGGGAGTTAGCACTACTACCGGAGATACGGAAGGCGAGATCGTAGAAAGCTTGTCAGTCAATGTGACTGAAGAGCAAATCCATGCCGCCTTAGCGCAATTTCGTGGTGATATTCTGCAAACTCCTCCTATGTATTCTGCCCTCAAGCGTGATGGAAAACCTCTGTATGAGTACGCGCGTGCCGGCATAACCCTGGAGCGAGAGGCAAGGCCAGTAACAATCCATAGTCTTGATTTTGTAAGTTATGACGCCCCGTATTTGACGCTCAATGTATGTTGCAGCAAGGGAACTTATATCCGGGTATTGGGTGAAGACATCGGCAAAGTATTATCTTGCGGAGCACATCTAAAAGCTTTGCGACGGACCCAGGTCGGGCATTTAATCTTGGAAAAATCGATCACTCTTGAGGCTTTGGGTGAGATCGAAGAAACTGACCGATTAGCTTTATTGGCACCCGTAGATGCCTTGCTATCTAGCTTTCCTCGACTTGATTTGACGGAAGAACTGGCAAAGCGATTTTTACAGGGGCAACGTTTAGCTTTAGGCAAAGAATCTACCATCTTACCTACGCAAATTGGCCGTGTTCGCGTATATCGTGCCTCAGATCAACAATTGCTAGGTTCTGCCCAATTGCAGGAATACAGCATTCTGGCGCCAGAACGATTAATTGCAACGACGATGATGTAATTTGTAGTGATCTATCGCTGGTTTTAATTTATCTAAGAAGATTCTAGTAGTAATCAGTTCTTGTCACTAACACGTAGTAACTCCTTGAAATAATAGGAGTTTTGCTTATTATCCAAATGTTGTGCAGTACAACATGTTATAATATTGGGTTATCTGAATTTCCCTAAATCTTCTCGCTACCATGTCAAATACAAAACGCGCTATCCGCAACATCGCCATTATCGCTCACGTCGATCACGGCAAAACCACACTGGTTGACCAATTATTGCGTCAGTCCGGTACTTTCCGCGACAACCAACAGGTTGATGCCCGCGTGATGGATTCTAACGATATTGAAAAAGAGCGTGGCATCACGATTCTGTCCAAGAACTGCGCTGTTGAGTACAAAGGTACGCATATTAATATCGTTGATACGCCAGGCCATGCCGATTTCGGTGGTGAAGTTGAGCGTGTATTGTCTATGGTAGACAGCGTTTTGTTGCTGGTCGATGCGCAAGAAGGCCCGATGCCGCAAACACGTTTTGTGACTCGTAAGGCGTTAGCGTTGGGTTTAAAACCGATCGTCGTTGTGAATAAGATTGATCGTGAAAATGCAGATCCGCAGAAAGCAGTCAATGCGACATTTGAATTGTTTGACAAGCTCGGCGCAACTGATGAGCAGTTAGATTTCCCTATCATTTATGCATCTGGCTTCAAAGGCTATGCAGGTTTGGAAGATAATATCCGCGAAGGCAACATGGATCCCTTGTTCGAGGCGATCCTAAAACACGTTCCTGCGCGTCAAGATGATCCAGATGGTCCTTTGCAATTGCAGATCACGTCTTTGGAATACTCCTCTTACGTTGGTAAGATCGGTGTTGGTCGTATCTTGAGCGGTCGTGTTAAGCCTCTACAAGACGTTATTTGGATGAATGGTCCAGACGACAAGCCAACCAAAGCACGTATCAATCAGGTTCTGACGTTTAAAGGTCTGGATCGTATTTTGGTTGACGAAGCACTGGCTGGCGACATCGTGTTGATTAACGGTATCGAAGAAATCAGTATCGGTTCTACTATCTGCGCACCAGATACACCGCTGGGTTTGCCAATGTTGAAGGTTGATGAGCCAACCTTGACAATGAACTTCATGGTTAACAATTCACCATTGGCTGGTCGCGAAGGTAAATTCGTTACAACGCGTCAAATCCGCGATCGTTTGGATCGCGAATTGAAAGCCAATATGGCTTTGCGTGTAGTACAAGCTGAAAACGATGACTCTACTTATGAAGTATCCGGTCGCGGCGAATTACATCTGACGATTTTGATCGAAAATATGCGTCGCGAAGGTTTTGAACTTTCCGTTTCCCGTCCACGTGTCGTATTCAAAATGGTGGATGGCGTGCGCCATGAGCCGTATGAAAACTTGACCGTGGATGTCGAAGAAAACAACCAGGGCGGCGTGATGGAAGAGCTCGGTCGTCGTCGCGGTGATTTGCAAAACATGGAACCGGATGGCAAAGGTCGTGTGCGCCTCGAATATCGTATTCCTGCACGCGGTCTGATCGGCTTCCAGGGCGAATTCATGACATTGACGCGCGGTACAGGTTTGATGAGCCATGTGTTTGATGAATACGCGCCAGTTGATAATTCTAAAGGTGAGTTAGCAGGTCGTCGCAATGGTGTGTTGATTTCTCAAGATGATGGCGCTGCCGTCGCTTATGCAATCTGGAAATTACAAGATCGCGGCCGTATGTTCGTTGTTCACAACGATCCGGTGTACGAAGGCATGATTATCGGTATTCACTCCCGTGACAATGATCTGGTTGTGAATCCGATCAAAGGTAAGCAATTAACTAACGTGCGCTCCTCCGGTACGGATGAAGCAGTACGTTTGGTACCACCAATTCAGATGAGTCTGGAATATGCAGTTGAATTTATTGAGGATGACGAGTTGGTTGAAGTCACGCCTAAGAGCATTCGTCTGCGTAAGCGTTATTTGAAAGAGCACGAGCGTAAAAAGGCTTCTCGCGACGCGTAATTAAAGTTTGATCTGCCGATTAGCATGATCGCCAGATAGAATTGAAACCCGTTTTGCTCCTCCACACAGTGGTTCGAGTTAAACGGGTTTTTTTATTTAACCGAGATTTTTAATTTGCATTTGAGCTGAATAAAATATCCTATGCACAATCAACCCAGCCATCGTACTGCTTTGCTTTTAATGATCTGCGTCGCTATATTGTGGAGCACCGCAGGTGTGCTGACGCGGCATCTTGATGTTGCACGTGGCTTTGAAGTTACCTTCTGGCGCAGCCTGTTTGCTGCCATCTATGTCGTGCTGGCGATGAGTGTGCAGCACAATACCGGTGCGTTGAAAAAACTATTATCCGTTGGTCGCTTTGGATTTGTCTCTGGCATTATGTGGGCCATCATGTTTTGTTGTTTTATGATTGCCCTCACCATGACCACCGTGGCTAATACGTTGATTGTCATGAGTGTTTCACCGTTGTTGACAGCCTTTTTCGCCTGGATTTTTCTCCGCCAAAAGATATTGACGCGCACCTGGTTAGCCATCGCTGTGACATTGGCAGGTATGGTCTGGATGTTCGCTGGCGGCATGTCACAAGTCGATGGTAGAGGGTTGACTGGCATGTTGATTGCGATGGGGATACCAGTAGCAGCCTCAGTCAACGTGATCGTGTTGAAAAAGGGTGGGCACGCGTTGGATTTAGCGCCCGCAGTCATGATTGGTGGCGTGATTTCTGCGCTGGCGATGCTGCCATTTGCCTTGCCTTTTCAGGCATCTGCACATGACTTATTAATACTCGCCGTGTTAGGCGTATTTCAATTAGGTTTTCCATGCATGTTGATGGTTCGTGCAACCAGAAGTCTGGCTGCGCCCGAGGTATCTTTGTTGGCTTTGGTGGAAGTGTTGCTGGGGCCGATTTGGGCTTGGCTCGGTGCTGGTGAAGTGCCGGCGAATGCAACGATCTATGGCGGCGCCGTGGTGTTAGCTGCGCTGGCCTGGAATGAGTTCGCTGCTATTAAAGAGACGGTTTAAGCCAAATAATGTTAGCAATTTATATTGATGCTTTAAACCCAGATTTTCCATTAGACCGCTACCACTTCGCAAGAAACGCAGACGGCGTGCGGTCTTCAGCGGGATAGCACGACCGCGATTTGAGTGCGAGCGTTACAGCGACAATTGACCCTTTGGCGAACTGCCTGGCTTTGTTGCTCCTCCTAGCAAGATGCAGCTTGCGTCGTCGTCGCGGATAGCCAGTCAGTCCGCCAAAGGGTCAATTGTTGCTGTTCCAATGGAAAATCTGGATTAAATATACTCCCTATAAGTATATTTTGATTGTCCATATAAATATTGAGCAATCAGCCATTTTCTACAAAAATAATTGAGAGTATATTGTATCTTGAACAGTTTCAGAGCAAGCTGAAATCATTCAATTACGGCTTTTTCTGAATATACAGCGAGAATAATTCGTCCCGGTCAGATGCTCGATGTCCTGTCCAGATCACTTCCCAAGTCCCCGGGAAGGCGTTGCCATCCACCACCGGGCTGGCATTCAGTGTATGGCGACTTGATTGTAGCAACAGCATGTCACAAGGCTGGTCGGTAAAACCTGCAAAATGCAAACCGCCAAAATAGGCAAATGAGGCACGTTGCGACGGATCGACATTGCTATCAATGCAGCGATAATTATGCGGCATATTCCGTACCAAATCTTGGGTCAAGTCGGCATAACTAATCCTGTCATTGATGATGGGCAATCCCAAGGTCAGTAACAATAACCAGCATAAAATAACCCCGCCACTTGATAACACAACTGCCCGCCACAACACGGCTGGCTGGCGAGAAATACGCCAATATACAATCGCAAACCAGGCAATCGTGGTACACAAAGCAATGACAAAGCTAAAGCCATTAAAGTGCGCTTGATGGCTAGGCGAGAAGCGCGCAACTTGTTTGGCTACGCCTACTGGCCATCCAGTTTGTGCAGCAATCCAATACAGCCAGAACAACGCCGCGACACCGGTTAAGACCATTACCGCAAACCAATCCACGGCATTAATTGCGCTACGCTTCATTGTTGGCAAACCGAACGCGGCCAATATCGCCAGCGGTGGCAGTATCGGCAATAAAATTCCTTCTTCTGCATACGGATTGATAAACGCCAGAACCACAAAACAGCTAAAAAACGACACCGGCAAAGAAATATGCAAAGCCTTTTCCTGTTTGCGCCATGCATAAATTGCCCATGCTGCAAATGGCCAGGCAGGCCAAGCAAACCAAATGCCATATTTAAAAAAATATGAAATATTGTCTACACTAGGCAAATCAATTTGGCGAGAATTCCACAGCATCCATGCAGGTAAAGGTGTGCTGTCATACGGGTGCGCAATGCTAACGGCAAGCAACCAAGATGAGGCGACTAACACGGCCACCGGAAACGAATATTTCAGCATGAGCTGATATTGCTTTTGCTGGCGATAAAAACAAAGACCAATCAAGGTAATCCCCAAGCCCAGTGGCAATACCCAGCCCCTCGTAAGTACCAGCAGCCCTAAAGTAATTCCCAATTTTAAAGCGTTCTTTTTACTGGCCAAATCCAGTAATCTTGCGCACGAGTAAAGCGCATAAGCGACCAACGCAATTTGTAGTGCCTCTGCGCTGGTCTGGTGACTTCGTAATAACAAACCAAGGCAACCGAGATAAATCAGCAGCGCACCATCTGCTAGCGTCCGCCCAAAATCTCTCGGCTCAGGCTGACCGCCAAAGGCAAGCTTTAATGGTTGAGCTTCTGTTCTTCTGCCCAATAAATACGTGGTGTACCAGACAGACACTGATCCCAGCATAAAAAATATACCAGTCGACAGCCTTGCCGCCATCGCATCGCCCATTAGCCAGCCAAATAACTTAATGCAGATTGCACCCAGCCAAAATGCCAGAGGACCTTCTTCCGGCATCGGTAACCCGACGATATGCGGCCACAACCAATCAACCATCCCACCATGCGCCATCGTCCACATAATGCCAAAGCTAGCCGCATCATCCCCTTTCCAGGGATCACGGCCAATTAAACCGGGCAAGATATACAGCAAACATAAAGCGATGATGCTCCAGCGTGGCAGAGCAATCGTTGCAGCAGCAGGTAGGCGAACAGGCTTCATAAGGTTTGTTACTAAGGTAATAGATAGTGTGTGGCTTAAGAGCATTAAATTTTATGCATCATTCACACAATAAAGGTGTAATTTTGTCTCCGCCAAGATCATAAGGCAATGCCAGACTTTTGTGCGATTTGATCGACGGTGTTTCTGCCGTTGCACATGTCGATTAGTTATCAATTAATTATTTATTTTGTGCAGCGATGATCCCCTCAATCCATTTTTCTAAGGCATTGCTTTTCTCGTTAATACTTAAACCTTGTTTAAACTCAATGAGCTTGCCTGCTGAATCAAGTAATGCAAAAGTAGGATAAGCCTTCACCCCAAGCTGATCAATCAGAGTTTTTGCACCAGGAACCACACGCCATTTAAATGGATGACCGGCGACAAGTTTTTTCGTCCGGTCTTGGTCGTCAAATGTCATGGCGATTAACTGGATATGCCGATTTTTTCTGCAAATGCATTGAGTAATGGAAGCTCTTGAATACAAGGTGCACAATCAGCGAAGAAAAAGTTCACCAGCGTATAGCGACCTGTTAATTCCCGGTTATCCAAAGTCTTCTCATCTAATGTTTTTAAAGTAGATGGCGGGAAAGTGTCGCCAGCATTAATTGCGTATTTCGCCTTATCAAGAAAAATTTCTTTCTCTTTATTCGACACGGAAAAAATAAACGTCGCAGGACCGCTGACTATTTGTCCCTGATCATTTTCAAACATCAGTTTTCTTTTTGCAATATTCACATGTCTAAATTTTTGCAACAAAGTCTGAAACTCGCTAAAAGAGATCAACTTCGCATTTTCATCTTTGTATTCCACCTTGCTATCAGCTTTCACATCATTTTTCTCTCGGAACTTGGCTTCTTCGATGCTTAGTAGTTTTATGTTGGGATCATCAGTTGTCGCACTTGTGATGCCTGGTAGCAGGATGTTGAGCTAGCTCAAAAAAATTATTAGAGAAAATTTCATAAATAATTGAGATTGATTAAAAAGATCGAGGCGTCATTCTTGATTGAATGATGTCAATATTTTTTATTGAGGTTATTGAAAAAAGCGACCAGCAAAGCGAGTATGATTTTTTTTGTAAGAAGTGTATGACGAAGCGCAATTTTTTATCGATGAAAAACTGCAGACGTTAGAACTATCCCCAGTCTCGCACATATCATTCATCTTGCCATTGCTCAGGCTATGTTTGCTGATACAACAAGCTATGTAAAAAGTGTCTAAGAAAAAAAGAATCCCCTAATAAAAATGCGCCCCGCAGCCCGAAAACATGCCACCAGCCGCATTATCATTACGGCATTTTTATGCACTAATGATAGAAAATAAAATAGCTTAAAAACAGAGGATATCCGATGAAACGGATCGCGTGGTTATCCTAGCGCTACGAATGCTATTTTTGCAGACTGACGTAAATTTTTCCAAGAGCGATTTTGGCGTTACTTTGGCTGACGTGTTTAAAAAAATGGCCTGCCGTTTTGATTTGACACATACATAAAATATTCGCCCGCTGCATTTCTAGCGAAACAGGTTAACCTGTAGTGAACAACTACGCCATTGTCTTCGTCGCTAGTAATAGACTCATCTTCTTTAACGATCTCAGCATCCGCACCATTGAAGGCAAAGCGAGCATCGCTGGACTTCGCTCGATAAGCGCGAAACTGTTCCTTCGCCTCTTCGCGATATCGACTTAGATCTTTATCTGAACCCTTCTTTAGCGAGAGTGCAAAAACAACTGGCAAGATTAAAAATATGATTTCTATCATCAAAGATAAACTTTCAAATCAAGTGTGAAGTTGCATATTGCGTGTTATGCATTATAAGCACTCGCCTATTCGCCATCCATATTCACTCTGCAAATTACATATAACGATCTATATCGTTCCTCAATCTGACGATAAAACATCTTGTACGAAATACCGCTGGAGCGTCCGATTTATGTTTTCAGCGTGCATATTTCAATACGCTCAGTTAGTATCTATTTCATATTCAAACTACAAGTCATCTTATGAAAAAAACTGCTTGCTTTTGTATGCTTCTAGCGATGTTTAGCCTGAGTGCTTGCTCGAAAAAAGAGACTTCGGATGATGAGTATAGAAGACCGACAGGCGTCGTGTTGGCGCAAGAGGTCGCTTCTCCTCTTCAGGCAGAAATGCCTGCGTCAGCGCAAAGGGAACCTGGAGAAAGTAGGGCGCCATCAAAAGCGAAGGAGTCCTCTCGTCGTTATCTTGCTTACGAGCATTCTATCGGCATCAATATTGCTGAAGAAAAAATTACGCCATTAGTCGAGAACCTCAAGCGCACCTGTGATGCTGCCGAGAGTTGCGATGTTTTGGATATTAGCGTTAGCGGCAGTGATTTCGCTAGCGCTAATTTAAAGTTGCGTGCAAAGCCCGCAGATATTCCTAAGCTAATCGCGTTAGTCAGCCACGAAGGTAAGTTATCCGATCAGCGCACCAGCGCAGAGGATTTGAGCGGACGGATTGAAGACACGGCAAAACAGATCGCGCTCAAAGAAGATTTTCGTAGTCGGCTGGAAGGTCTGCGCGCCAAGGCGGGCAGCGATATTGATGCGCTGATTAAAGTCAATGAGCAACTGGTGCAAGTCCAGTCCGATCTAGAATCATTGAGTGGACAACGCGTTGTCTTGATGAAACGCGTCGATACCGAAATTCTCAACATCCGAATTGCCTCTGCAAACAAGGCTTCTGTCTTGGCACCATTAAGCAGCGCCGCTTCTGGCTTCGTACGCAATAGCCTAGATGCACTGGCAATGGTCGTCACCTTTATCGCAACCGCATTGCCATGGCTGCTGCTTCTGACTTTTTGTGTTTGGCTATTCAAAAAAATCAAGCAGTACAGAAGACGGAAGTTTGAAAAGAATTGACGTGTGCTTTAGTACTCACAAGATGAAGGTTCATCATGAACTTTCATCATTTGAAGTGGTGCGCATCGCGCAACCCACGTAAGTCATCAGCCGCGCTGAAACACCTTCATCAAACTCATGCCGTCGGCACCTGCGACGCAAGCAGTTACCCCCGCCTCCAGATGGATTAACTGAGCAGCAGCCAACGCTACCGACTTACCAGCGATCGTCAGCGTGCATTCGCCTTGCAAGACATACAGCACAAATGCATGGCTGGCCTTGATGCTGATTGCCTCAATCTCGGGGTAGGTATTCAGATACAGCTTATGGGATTCCTCCGGATGCAATTGACGCACCGCGTCTTCAGAAATAGCTAGTGGCGACAGTTCAGACCAGGATTGTGGATGCGCGTGTGTCATGTGGATTCCTTTAGATATGTCGGACAAAGAGCTGGCAAACGCTACAGCTTGTTTGTCAAAAGGCGCGAGTATAAGAGGAAACGCCCGCAGAAGACAGCGAACAGCCAGAAATAAATGCGTACTGCGGAATACAGAGTTAGTCTATCAGGTGCAAATCAATGCGCACGACTGGTCGATAAATGCAGTGCTCAAACGAGAAAATATTGTATGGAACACTGTATCCCCCAAGCCGCCTGCATACCCTCAGCATTTGCGAAATGATGCACTTCAACTATGGCTATATTGGAGGTTGCGTTAATTTCTACCGGGAGCCAGAGTGCTCTGATTCTACCGCTTACCCTATCAGGCTAAAAGAACGGATAATGGCGCCTAATTCACTTTTACGCACTTTTGGCCGCCTTTTTGGAACACTCTCATGGAAATTAAAGTTAACTTTCTCGATAAGCTTCGCCTCGAAGCCAAGTTCGATGACTTCACGGTGGTAGCCGATCAGCCTATCCGTTACAAAGGCGATGGCTCAGCACCCGGGCCCTTCGATTACTTTCTGGCCTCATCGGCTCTGTGCGCGGCGTACTTTGTGAAGTTGTACTGCAACACGCGCAATATTCCTACTGAGAATATCCGCCTGTCCCAAAATAATATTGTTGATCCAGAGAATCGTTACGCACAAATCTTTAAGATCCAGGTCGAATTACCCGCCGATATTTCTGATAAAGATCGTCAAGGAATTTTGCGCTCTATCGACCGCTGCACAGTGAAAAAAGTGGTGCAGGCTGGACCAGAGTTTGTGATTGAAGAGGTAGAGAGTTTAGATGCCGACGCGCAAGCCTTGCTGACCTTAAATCCAGATGCAGATGCTGCCACCTACATCCTCGGAAAAGACTTACCGTTGGAAAAAACCATCGCCAATATGTCCAGCTTGCTCGCGGGTCTCGGCATTAAGATTGAAATTGCCTCGTGGCGCAATATCATCCCGAATGTATGGTCGCTGCATATCCGCGATGCGCATTCACCGATGTGTTTTACCAACGGCAAGGGCGCGACCAAAGAAAGCGCTTTGGCATCGGCCTTGGGCGAGTATATTGAGCGCCTGAGTAATAATCATTTTTACGCAGGCTCGTTCTGGGGCGAAGACATCGCCAATGCCGAGTTCGTCCATTATCCGAACGAGTGCTGGTTTAAGCCTGGCAAAAAAGATGCGCTACCAAAAGAGATTCTGGATGCGTACAGCTTAGCGATTTACAACCCCGATAAAGAGCTACGTGGCTCGCATCTGATTGATACCAATTCTGGTAATACAGAGCGCGGCATTTGCTCGCTACCATATGTGCGGCAATCCGACGGCGAGACCGTCTATTTCCCATCGAACCTGATCGAGAACCTATTCGCCAGCAATGGCATGAGCGCTGGTAATACGCTGGTCGAGGCGCAAGTGCAATGTCTGTCTGAAATTTTTGAACGCGCCGTCAAACGCGAAATTTTAGAAGGCGAAATCGCCTTGCCTGATGTGCCGCAAGAAGTGCTGGCGAAATATCCTGGCATCTTGGCAGGCATTCAAGGCTTGGAAGAACAAGGCTTTCCGGTACTGGTAAAAGACGCCTCGCTCGGCGGACAATATCCGGTCATGTGCGTGACTCTGATGAACCCGCGCACAGGCGGCGTATTTGCCTCCTTCGGCGCACACCCGAGCCTAGAAGTAGCACTGGAACGTAGCTTGACCGAGCTACTGCAAGGTCGCAGTTTTGAAGGCCTCAACGATTTACCTCAGCCTACCTTTGTCAGCCAAGCCGTGACTGAGCCGAATAACTTTGTCGAACACTTCATCGATTCCAGCGGCGTAGTGTCATGGCGCTTTTTCAGTGCTAAGTCCGACTACGAATTTGCGGAATGGGACTTCACCAGCGAAGGCAGTAACGCCAATGCAGAAGAAGCCGCCACCTTATTCGGCATCCTCGCCGACATGGGCAAAGAGGTCTACATGGCTGTGTACGACCAGTTAGGCGCGACCGCTTGCCGGATTTTGGTGCCGGGTTATTCAGAGGTTTATCCCGTCGAAGATTTGATCTGGGATAACACCAACAAAGCCTTATTATTCCGCAACGATATCTTGAACGTGCATCAACTCGACGATGGTGCCTTAGAGGCATTGCTCGATCGTTTAGACAACAACGAGCTAGACGATTACAGCGACATCGCCACCTTGATCGGCGTCGAATTTGACGAGAACACGGTCTGGGGACAACTCACCGTGTTGGAATTAAAACTCCTAATTAATTTAGTCTTAGAGCAATTTGAGGAAGCGCAAGAGCTGGCGCAAACCTTCTTGCAATACAACGATAACACGGTCGAACGCAGATTGTTTTATCAAGCTTTAAACGTAGTGCTAGAGGTCATGCTGGATGATGACCTAGAACTAGCCGATTACGAAGTCAATTTCCGTCGCATGTTTGGCAACGAGCGTATGGATGCGGTAATGGGATCAGTCAACGGCAGCATACACTTCTACGGCTTAACGCCTACGAGTATGAAGTTGGAAGGCTTGGACCGCCATCAGCGTTTGATTGATAGCTACAAGAAATTGCACGTCGCGCGGGCTAAGAGTCTCGGTCAATAAATTAAGGGAGAAATAAGTAGGGTGGGCGCAACCCGCCTCACTAGCATGCGTTGGCATGTGTTGCTTGGGTTGCACTCGCTCTAGATGGCTACACGGCTACTTCTAACCATGATTTGTAGGCCAATAAACAGGAAGGTCAAATAGGCGCTTTTTTAAACTATAGCGCCTTGATGATTTGCACCCTACTCAACTGCCGTAACAATGAAGTCAGCAATTAACTTATCGGTGATTTGGTGTGGATTGCGTACACCATAGTTGGTCGTCGTCACCAGTGCTACCAACTCTAGATCAGGAAAAACCACGACCTTGTTTCCACCTGTTCCGGCCATTTGATATGCCTGATGTGTCACACCTTTGGCGCTATATGGGTACAACCAAAGTAGATAGCCATAATTACGTTGCTCATCCACCTCAGCATGCGGTGTGACGGACGCTTTTACCCACGCTGCCGGTAATATTTGCTGACCATGCCATGATCCGCCATTGGCTAGCAGTTGACCGAATTTAAGTAGATCGCGACTACGCAGACCTAAACCACCACCACCTTGTGCTAGACCTAGCGGCGAATATTGCCACTCCGTCTTAGTAATACCCAGGGGCGTAAATAAGGTTTTTTGCGCAAAATCGGCCAAAGGCATTTTGGTCGCGTTTTGAATAACTGCACCTAGTGTTGTCGAGCCCGCAGTGCAATAGCTAAATGCGCGGCCATAAGGCGAGGCTGAGGGTTTGGTGACCCATGCAGCAAAACCTTTGATCGGGAGGTCAAGGTAAAACTTCACCCAGTCTTCGATTAAATACATGCGCTCTTCATTGCCACGAGAAAATTGATTTTGATCATCGCATTCCATCATCGAGCTCATGGTCAACAAATCCTCAACCGTGATCTTGGCTTTGCGTGAATCAGGATTTTCAAGAGGCTCTTTGCGTTGAAGAAGCGGAAGTATGGGCGCGGAAACCGAGGCGATATGACCACGATCAATCGCCGCTCCCACCAGCATCCCAGTAATCGTCTTTGTCGCTGATCGGGTGTTGCGCAAAGCGTCAACGCCATCCGCATCATAATAAGACTCATAGACGAGCTGACCACGTCTGGCAATCAGAACACTAGTGATCTGCTGAAACGTGCCCTTTTTGATCGCCTCATCCATCGCTACTAGTTTTGCAGTATCCAATCCTTGCGACGCCGGTGCTTTGATCACCCAATCATTTTGCGTAGTCAGGGGATCTGACATTGCCTCACTTTTTAGCAGCAGAGCACCGAGAGAAATCATGAGGGCAACACTAAGACTATTTTTAACATTCATATCGAAACTCCGAAAAATAAGTGAACAAGCCCAAATCTTAACTACGTCGCTCAAACCGATCTTGGACATTTGAAACCATGATTGGACGAGCTGAGCTTCGCGAAATGCGTTGGCGTTAGACCCCACTGATGTAGGAACGCCCGGTTCAGATGGCTCTGGTCACAGAAGCCGGAGGCGAGCGCAATATCACACAATGCCTCATCGGTCGTCATCATCAATTGCGTGGCATGCTCTACCCGGCGCCGACGCAGATCAACGCCGGGAGTACATCCAATATGACGAAGATATTGTCGTGCCAGATACACCCTGTGCACACCGACAGCGTCAGCGATGTCGGCAATACCTAAATCCTCAGTCGACCTATCCGCGATCATCTCTTGCGCCCGCCGCAGCCATGGAGGTGGATTGGGCGACAAAGGGCTTTGTTTGTAAAAACTCGCTAATAGATTCAATGTAATCGTCTCTAAATCCAGTCGCGACGCGTCACTAGAAGCGGCCGCCTGTAGCAAGCCAAAAGCTTGTTTGACAGCGATGGGATCATCGTGGCGCATCGCAAAATCGGGGAGTTTGATGTGTTCAAGCAGCTCGCGAGAATCCTCGGGATTGAAGCTAATCGCAAAGAACCAGCCGCCGTCGCCAGCAAAACGATCTCGGTGAACGACATCCGGCGGATTGTAGACAAGCACAGGACCTGCTCGCTGGGTACCTGATGCGGATGTCACATAGCGGCCGCGCGTGGCCAACACAATATGTGCTCCAGTATGGCTATGTTCTTCCACATCATGCTCATGCACCGTGGCACGCAAGTGGCTCAATCCCAAACTTTTAAAACGTCGGTCAAACGCATTGGTGCCGTAATACTGACCTGAAGCAAATTGATCGATCATTCTGGACTCCTCAATTGGAACGGCGGGACTACGAATATGAATGTGACTTGTACAACCGAAAAGCAGGTACTAGTCTTAAAGTGACATAAGCCTATGCTTGACATTGATGTCGGAAAAACGTGTTCATTCAAGATTCGACACCCTAGTTGTGGTTGAACGAAATGCCCGAGTGTAGAAGCAAGAGAAACGACATTCAATCAAGATCAGATCAAACAGCAGTTTTGACGGACAAGCAGTATCAATTCGGCTTTAAGCAGAATTTGCTTTAATGGAGGAAGGTAGAATCGGGACAGTTCTCCGGCCTAACTTCGCTTACTCGGTATCGGAAAATTAGCGAAGGTCCAGTTTGTTATTCCATATGTTTGCGATGCAGTCACACAACTCAATACTGCTAGACCTAAGAACTGATTTCGGACTCACGCATTTCACTTATCTTGTCTAACAAAAGAGATATTAAACAGATTACAATTCCGCATCTTAATTTTTCATCAAGGTTCGTATGCGTAGTTTGATTAGTGCCGTATCGTTGTTGGTCTTAAACTCAATCCTGTGTCTGCCAGCGGCGGCAGAACAGCCGGTCGTTACAGATCAGACATCCGTGGCGGTGCCTGCTGCAACGGCCTCTGCTGCTGCAGTAGAGGCATCAGAGCCACCTAAAAATAACGACATTAAAGTTATCGAGATCGATAAGGTCTGTGCTATTCCTGCCTATCCCAAACCAGCTCTCCGCATCGGTATGCAAGGTAAAACCATCCTCAACCTGATGATCGACAATGCTGGCAAGATCAGCGCCTTCCAGCTAGAAAAAAGCAGCGGCTGGAAATTACTCGACGTCACCGTGATGAACGCAATCATTGGCTGTCAGGTGATACCCGCGGGTCGGTGGATACCGAGCGAACGTAAAATCGCTTACCTCTGGAAATTTGATAGCACTGATATCAGCCCAGCATTGATCGACCCAAAAAGCTGCAAACCATCAGAAAAACTTCGCGTCGCCCTCGATAAAGAAAATGGAGTCGGCATCGTCGTCGGTATGTCTATTTCCGACAAAGGTAAAGTACTCAATGCTCAAGTCCAGTGGGGCAGTGATGACGAGCAACTAGACCAAGAAAGTCTGCGCATCGCACGCTCATGTGAGTTTGTCCCAGCCGAGAGAGGTGGCAAACGCATCGCGGATGCACAAGCAATCAGGTTCGTTCAAAAGTAGTAGGCGAGGGCAGCTATACTTCCTCTTGAAGTATAGATTCGTGATTGCACGTCCAATCAAAATGCGGCTCGCGGCTCAAAAGTATGCGACAAGCCGCAAAGGCATTGCGCGCGAGTACCGCTCGCACCAAGGGGGAAACGCATGGCTTAAACTGAGAATAGCCAGTGAAGCGCCACGCGCACTGCGCTCGCTGATTTGATTGATTCTTTGTGTAAATACCTAGCTTTAGATAGACGCTATTGGAAGATACGCTTCAGTTGTCCAAGCTTCTTGGTTTGTTCCAAATGTATCATCAATTTTGAATCGCTCGTCAACCAGCATCAATGCCTCAAATGCTTGTTTGTAGATTGCTTTTTCTTGTGCTTTTACCCAGTCAGCGTCGTCGTGAGCACCACCCGCAATGGTAATTATTTCAGCGAGTACCGCATCTACAAACGGCCTTCCTAATTTTGTTGTGTTTTTACAAAATTCCAGCGTTTCTCTTATCTTCTCAATATTTTTTTGTTGAGAGCCATTAATTGGAGTCTTGTTGGTCCTGCGTTGTGCAATTGAGTTTAGTTTTGTTGCGACTTCCACTTTCTTAATGTCATCTGCGGCAATGTTCGGAATGCAATTTTTACATGCTTCAACCAAGCGATTCACACGGTCTATTTCTAATTGCGCTAGTGCCGGTCTAGACACATCTCTAAACGCTGGCTGATTGAACGGCACCTCATCCGATTGGATATACATTCTTGGCCCACCAATATAAAGCCCTTTTTTCGGTGCAGTTACACTCACCACCCTTCCTTTACTTTTGAGCGAATTTTGAAGTGAAGATGCAAAGGAACTTCCATTCTCCAGTGTTTTCCCTGTCTTACAACCAGCAATTCGTATTGAATAAAAAGTCCGCGGAAGCGTTTTTGGGATCAAGCCTAATGCAAAATCTTCTGGTGTCTGTTCATTTAAAGTAGCACCCGCACTATGGGCAATAAATGTTTCAACTTCTGGTGACTTAAGTTCTCCCTCAAAAGGCCAAGATACTACTTGTTGCCCATCATCAGCCGCTAGAATTTCAGCGCTACGGTTCACCTCTTCGTCGTCACCTAACATTTTGATCACTCTGCGTTGCAATATGGCGGAGGCAGGGCGATCTGTAAGCTGAACCCTATTTTTTTGATATTGGAAAGCCTTCGCTCCCATCACATCCGCCTCAGCCTCCAACCCAGCATCATCATTTACCGGAGTCCCAGCCTTCATCTGCATCGTCGGCTGCACGCGCCCCTGCGCTTGCTGTACTACATGCCAGGCTTCGTGTGGCAAATGCTGTTCCTGCCCTGGTGCCACATGAATCTCGCTACCCTGCGCATAGGCATGGGCGTTCAATTGTGCTGGTTGTGAAGAGTTATAGTGCACCTTGACATGATCCATGCTCATGCCAGACAGCGATTCAATGCCCGATTTAAGATGGTCGGGTAGACCTGTGTTATTCGGCTTTGGCGCTTCGGTTGCGTTGGTCGTCGCTTCACGCTGCACCGTTTCACCCTTCGTTTTGTGTTGCAGCGTTTCTTCCTCTTCCACACGTTGCACGGCAGGCGCATTCATCATCGCGCTCATGGTTTTGAGCTGCATCGAGCGCGCGCTGTTTTGTGCCATCTGTTGAAAAGAGTGGAGTTGTCGGCTTTGGGGACTGTTGTCGGCTACGTTTTGCACCTGGAGCTGCGCAGTGGTTTGCGCGCGTAAGTCGGTAAAGTCACTGTGGACAGCGTCCGCGCTGCTTTGCTGGTGTTGCGTTGCCAATTGGCTGGCACGCTGTTCAGTCGTCGGCCTCACGTTGGTTTTGGCTTGCTGCATCGGAGCGGCTGAACTCATGAATCACCTCGCACATTGGAAGTACCATCAGAATGAGTGATTATTTTAAACGAAAAAGTTATAAAAAAATAAATGACATTAAAAAAATAAAATGCAGAGATAAAGTGCGCCATGCGCAACGATCTATCCCCAGCAAATACCTACTCCCAACATACCCAGCAACATCTGCACCAAATCCCCAATCCGGTGGCAACATCTCTTACGCCAGATAACGATGAAATGTCGGATGTGGTCAAACCGTCGCATCCGCAACCAGACCATGTTTCACCGGGTTAAAGTGAATATAATCGACATGCAGTGCAAAGTCGTTATCGTCACGGATTTGATGTTCCCAAAAGCGTCGTTGCCAGATGCCCGATTCTTTTCTTTGCGTTCGTGAGGCAGATAAATTATCCACGCCAAACTCATCGGCACAAGCTTGTGAGACCAACCGTTTGATCATCGACCAGCGAACAGAGAAGTCCGCATCACCTTGCGGCAGCGTCCAGATACAATGCAAATGATCTGGCAGAAGCACCCATGCATCAATCTCAAATGGATGTGTCAGGCGTGTTTTTTGAATCGCCAGGCGTAAGTCATCACGCAATGATTCGGTGGCCAAAATAGGTCGCCGACGAGAGCTATTTACGGTGAAAAAATATGTACCGCCAGCGATATTTGATCGTCGATAATTAGACATGAGAAATGCAGGAAAAATAAGATCACAGCGTGCCTTGAAGGCGATAACTCGTCAATTTCTGTGAAACGATTCCCCAGCAAAGACGAGCCTCGTGGCACAAAAACACGCCACAAGCCGCACAAACATTACGTAGGGTGCGCCATGCGCACCAATGATGGAAAAACGAACGGCGTAAAAAATGAGGATATTCGGTGAAACGGTGCGCATGACGCACCCATACGGAGGTATGCACGTTATGCTTGCTATCTTGGATCAGAGGTAGCTGTGTCTTTAGTTGACGACGATGTCGACACCTTTTCCAATTTTTCTTGCTAACGTTAGAAAATCAAGATAACAGTCATTGACAGCTTCCATATGTGCACCAATTGCTCCATCAGATGATTTTAGGAAAAATATCGGTTTATTCGCCTCCATTGCCATTGGCATTAGACTGCGGTAGTGTTTTAACTTCGCTAGACTAAATTTATCGTTTTCTATTGATGGCACAGAAGTTAAATCAATGTCGAGTACAGCGGATCTATAGATTGTAGGAATACGATCTAACCACCGTTGGTATGCTTTAACTGGGCGAGAATCGCGTATCCCATGTTGCATCACAATGTAGCCTGCTGGCGCCATCGATCCTTTCGGTATGAGTAAGTCTTTCGGTGCTTTTGGAACCAGCTCGCTCCAAGCACTTCGCCAATCTCTAAGCGTCGGTCCCAGATTCTTCAATCCCTGTAAAGAAAAGAGATCAGGTGCTAATGGAAGAATGACTTGATCGGATGCAATAATGGCGCTTCGGTTGATCGCACCTAGATTGGGGCCAACGTCTATCAATATTAATTCAGCATTAAACTCTTCAGAGGCGGCACTAATTAATCTATAAAACGCAGTCATAACTCGAAACGCAGCTTCATCACGATTATGGCATTTTGGCCAACTCTCAGACAATTTGTCTTCAAATCGAGACAGTGCTAGGTCACCAGGAATAAGGCCTAAGTTTTCGGCAATTTTCTCGATGTGAGGCTTTGCAATGTCACCTAATCCTCTTTGAATCGGTTCAATTGCGCCAAAAATAGTATCTGGATGCCCATTTTCTGGCCATATTTTTTCGAGCTTGGTTTCATTTAGAAACATCGCTGTTAAATTCGCTTGAGGGTCTAAATCTACGGCGATTGTGCGAATTCCTCGAGCTGCGAACATCCAAGAAAGGTGGTAAACCAATGAGGTTTTTCCAACTCCACCCTTATTATTAAAAAAAGCGATTGTTTTCATTCTGCCCTCTTCATTATTTTCACCAAGACAGTATGTTCATCAAATGTAAATTCTGCTTGTGGATTCCCATTGTCGGAAAGCAGCGCTTGAGCTCTTTGTACTCCATAACCGAATCTATTTACAAATCCGAGCGATTTCATAGCTTCTGCAATAATCGGGTTGCGGTAACTATTTCTATTTGGAAAATTTTCCGCGGTTACCTCTCCATACAGCCCGCCAGGGCTATGAATTTCAATATGATCGCTAAACACATAAAAACGTATCGGAGTATTGCTATCATAGTTGCGATGCATTACTGCATTCATTAGCAGTTCTTTAAGGGCAATCTCTGGATAGTTTGTAACTTGTTGCTCTTTTAAATTGGAGATATTCCTGAGAGATATTTTTATGATTGATTTAAGTCGCAAACTTAGTTCATGCATTACAGAAACAAGGTCGCCAGATATTTCAGCTTGTTGCTCAGGAATGTCGGTTAAGTTCGTGCCACTTAATTCTAAATATTGAATGTATGCACCGGGAAGAAAATATCTTGGATTTTTTCCGAACAACAGTACTCCGGCAAATGTAGAACATTCTCGATCCATGTCAAAAAGTCTTAGGGAGCTTAACTGAAGCTCAACAGGACGATGATTGGCTAAAATAGTTTCGGGATCAACGGTTTGTCTGCGGTATGTGTCAAATTGACCTAAAGCTAAATCACCAATTTTTGCTTCTACGCAAGGGCGAGCATCAAATGATCTGGCTAATGCAACTCTGCGCTCAGAAAGGATGCGTTCTTCCTGCTCATTTGCAATTGCCTTGCGTGGCCCAACTCTGATCCATACGCGTCCTTTATAGCGAACAGGAGGTAAATCTGACGGTTGCACCTCTACTACGGCAATATCGCCTTCATCAAAAGAAAATTTGGCGACCGTTAATGCTGGTTGAGGTAGTACGTTCCCATCAGATCTGATACCAGCAAGGTTCTTGAGTAATTCGTCGGTAACCTTTAAATTTGAAAAACTTCCATCATCTTTGGCGCCAATCAATAGATATCCTGCTTTTCTGTGATTTGGAAGATCATTTGCAAATGCACAGATAGCTTGGCAAAATTTTTCGTTATTGCTAATTGATTCTGTTCGCTCGATTCGATCCGACTCCATGTCAACAAGCAATAGTTGAAGCTCACTCTGAGATAGCATATGCGTCCTTATGAATAGTATTGACTTAGATAATAAGTCGCAGTTTTTTCACTTCCCCCAACCATCCTTCAAAGTAGTAACCCGATTAAACACCGGTTTGCCCACCACAGAATCCACGCGATCCGCCACAAAATACCCGTGACGTTCAAACTGCAAACGCGTATCTGGCGTCACGTCTTTCATGCCCGGCTCTACATAGGCTTTGACGACTTCTAGCGCGTTTGGGTTGAGTAATGCCATGAAATCTTTGCCGCCCGCATCTGGATTTGCATCGGTGAATAAGCGGTCGTATAAACGGACTTCGGCTTCTAATGCGTCGGCGGCACTGACCCAGTGGATGTTGCCTTTGACTTTGTAATTGGCGCTGCCTTCGGTGCCGGATTTGCTGTCGGCAAAGTAGTTGCAGTGGACGGCGATGATGTTGCCGTCGGCGTCTTTGTCTGCGCCTGTGCATTCGACTACATAGCCATAACGCAGACGTACCTTGTTACCCGGGAAGAGGCGGAAGTAGCCTTTTGTTGGGACTTCCATAAAGTCTTCTTGCTCGATCCAGAGTTCTTTGCTGATGGTGAATTCGCGGTTGCCGCGCTCTGGGTGGTGCGGGTGAACTGGTGCACTGCAGGCGATGTTTTCACTCATTTCTCCCACCATAGGGAAATTGTCGATGATGAGTTTCAGCGGGCGCAGTACGGCAGTGGCGCGTGGTGCTTTGGGGTCGAGGTCTTCGCGCAGGCAACCTTCTAGCGTGCTGTAGTCGATCCAGCCGTCGGAGCGGGTGACGCCGATACGTTCGCAAAACAGTTGCAGTGCTTCTGGTGTGTAGCCGCGACGGCGGATGCCGACGATGGTGGGCATGCGTGGGTCGTCCCACCCGCTGACGATGTTTTGTTCTACCAGTTGGCGTAGTTTGCGTTTGCTGGTGACGACATAGGTCAAATTGAGTCGTGCAAATTCGTATTGGCGTGGCACGGGTTGTTTGAAGAAACCGCCTTCGGCTGCGCGCTCGATAATCCAGTCGTAGAACGGGCGGTGATCCTGGAACTCTAAGGTGCAGATTGAGTGGGTGATGTTTTCAATCGCGTCTTCCAGCGGATGGGCGTAGTCGTACATCGGGTAGATGCACCATTTGTCGCCGGTACGGTGATGATGGGCGTGACGGATGCGGTAGATCGCGGGGTCGCGCATATTCATGTTGGGTGACGCCATGTCGATTTTGGCGCGCAGGATGTGTTCGCCGCCTTGGAATTCGCCAGCCTTCATACGGCGGAATAAATCCAGGGATTCTGCTGCTGTGCGGTCGCGGAAAGGCGAGTTGACGCCGGGCTTGGAGAAGTCACCGCGATTGGCTGCCATGTCGTCCGCAGATTGACTGTCGACGTAGGCGTGTCCGGCGTTGATCAGGTATTCGGCAATGGCGTAAAAGGTGTCGAAGTAATCGCTGGCGTAATACAAGTGACTACGGTGTTGGCTACCATCGCCTTGTTCAGGACTGTCGTTCCAGTCGAAGCCCAACCATTTGACACTGTCGATGATGGTGTCGACATATTCCTGATCTTCTTTTTCTGGATTGGTATCGTCAAAGCGCAGATGGCAACGGCCAGCGTAATCGCGTGCCAAGCCAAAGTTCAGGCAAATCGATTTGGCGTGGCCGATGTGCAGGTAGCCGTTGGGTTCTGGCGGGAAGCGGGTGATGACGTTGGGCAGACCGTCGCGGGTGTAATGGCCGTCGGCAAGATCGCGGTCAATAATGCCGCGCAAAAAGTTGGATACCGGGGCAGGTGCGTTTGCATCGTGTTTTGCTGCGGGAGTGGTGTTTTTATCGTTATTGCTCATGGTGCCAATCGTTTCAAAAAATAATGTGATGACAAGCATTTTACCGCAGCGTAACAAGAAGCCCGCGCAAGTTAATACTTAATTATTTGTCGCACACGAGCAGCGCTTTTTCTCCATAAACTATCTGAAGGATGTCAGGCGGAAACAGATGCACATTTTTGTTGATGAAAGATTAATATTCTCGACTTGAGGTATCGGCTGGTGATACTTTAAGAACATCTGCCACAGCGATAGCAAAAACGCATTTAATACCAGAGGGCAAATGCACGCTGGTGCAGAGAAATAATCAGTCGGGAGGACAAGAACATGGGCAAATTAGTTGAGCGTAGCGCCTTGATGGAGGCGGCAGATCTGGGCTTATTGCATTACGGGCAGGTCGAGCCTTTGATGCGGTTTTTAGAAACCCGGGCGATGAAAACCGGTACGGCACGGTTTAGCGGGACGATGGTTTTATATTATTTGGGCGGCATGCTGGCGATTGCGGCGTGCTCCTTATTCAGCACCTTGGCGGTGGAGCGCTGGGGCATGCCGGTGCTGCTGGCGCTGAGTATTGGCTACTTTGTCTTTGCGGTAGCCGTTGCTACCTGGCTGGATAAGCGCGGGCAGGGCGTGTTGGCGGGTATTTTTGCGACACTGGCGATTGCTCTGGTGCCTCTGATGGTATTCGCGTTGCAGCATGTCACCGGGTTTTGGGAAGATAGCGCTAATGCTGAGCATTATCGGGATTTTCATCAATGGATAGACTGGCACTGGCTGGTGATGGAGTTGGTGACACTGTTGATCGGTGCGCTGATGTTGTGGCGCTTTAAGTACAGCTTTTTGGTGATGCCGGTTGCGGTGACCTTGTTTTATATGGGGATGGATGTGGTACCGGCCTTGCTGATGCATGGTGATATGGGCGATATATTTGGCGGTGACTGGCATGTGCGGCAGCAGATTTCGCTGGTATTTGGGCTGTTGATGCTGGTGTTGGCGCTGGTAGTGGATTTTCGCTCGCTGCGCGGTGTGGACTATTCGTTCTGGCTGTATCTATTTGGCTTGCTGACATTTTGGGGTGCATTGTCGTCGATGGGTAATGGTGCTTTGTCTGGCAAGCTGATTTATCTGGCGATTAATGGGGGCTTGATTTTTGTCGGTGCAGTATTGGGTCGCCGGGTGTTTGCTGTTTTTGGCGGTATTGGTATCGCGATGGTGTTGGGAGATTTGTCCTGGCATTTGTTCAAAGACAGTTTTGCGTTTGTTGCTGTATTGACTTTGTTAGGTTTTGCGCTGATTGCATCGGGTGTGTGGTGGAGCCGGCATCGTGTACGTTTAACCGCGCAACTCTCCAGCAAATTGCCGACGGCAATGCAATCTAAACTGGCAATGCGCGGCTTATCTACCTGAATAGGTCCTAATATTAATAAGATCGATGTAAGGAAACACTACCTCCTTAGACTAAGACATATAGTCGCAGTATAAATAGGGATATGAATATAGGACTTGGACAGCGCCAGATGGAGGGCGGTGTCCAAGTCCTTATTAAGGTTCCTGATTTTTAAGGAGGTGGTATGAAACGTTTATTCTCAGTATGGCCGTTGGTACTGGTTGCAGGGATCGTCCAGCCAGCGTTGGCGCAAACATGTACCAAAAGCAGCCCAGCGCACACGGTCGCTTTGCTGGAGTTGTACACCTCCGAGGGCTGCAATAGTTGTCCGCCAGCCGATAAGTTTGTCAGTAGTGTCTACAAAACGACCGGCTTAACATCCGACCAGGTATTGCCCTTATCGCTGCATGTGGATTATTGGGATTACATCGGCTGGAAAGATACCTTCTCCAATCCTATTTTTACGCAGCGTCAGCGCTGGCTGGCGGAGCTGGCGTCCACTCGCACGGTGTACACGCCCGAGGTGTTTGTTGCGGGCAAAGAGTTGCGCAACTGGAGTAATGGCGTGGCGGATGCAGTCAAGCGCATTAATCAAAAACCTGCCCAAGCGGATATTCGCCTGACTTTGGATGGCGTGACAGATCGTCAGCTCAACGTGAGTATGACCAGCAATACGGCGCAAACGGGCAAACTCTATTTTGCCTTGGTTGAAAGCGGCTTGGTCTCGCATGTCAAAGCAGGAGAAAACAGTGGTGTCACGCTACAGCATGATTATGTCGTGCGGCAGTGGGGCGATCCCGTTCGTCTGACGGGCGGCAGCAATACGACGATGCGCCAGATCAGCTTCCCTGCGAATGCTGTACGCAAGAATCTGGCAGTGGCAGCTTTTGTGCAATCGGATAAAGGTGAGGTGTTGCAGGCGCTGTCGTTGCCGATTTGTTCGGGTTTATAGAAGGCGCTTTAATGCACCTTCTACCCAAACGCATCAGCTGTAGAAAGTCTTGATTAAACCTTTATGTTTCGCTTGCAGCCCGCAGCATTTCTACATGTTCAATATCATCTTCCAGATAGATGTCTGAGACGGTGACAAAGCCAAAGCTGCCATAAAATTTTTCCAAATACGCTTGTGCGCCGATGCGGATAGGCTGATTGGGGTAGCGTTGTTCTAACTGCGCGATGC
The DNA here is from genome assembly GCF_034314085.1 of Undibacterium sp. 5I1. Lineage (NCBI taxonomy): Bacteria > Pseudomonadati > Pseudomonadota > Betaproteobacteria > Burkholderiales > Oxalobacteraceae > Undibacterium > Undibacterium sp. 5I1. Next base: position 2,278,361 of record NZ_JAVIWI010000001.1, on the reverse strand, counting down.
CCTCGGTGATGAGTGCTTTGCCGCTGCCGCTACCGCGAAATTCTTTTGTTGTGATCACACGGCCGATGGATGCTTCTGCAAACTTGAGACCCGGCGGAACGATGCGCAGATAGGCCGCGACTCTGATCTTGCTTTGCGTAGAGGCGTGTTCCGTCGCTTCTTCTATGACTGTTCCAACCACGTGCAGACAATCCTGATCTGCGTCATCCATATCTGGGAACACGCAGTTTTGTTCCACGACAAATACCTCGCTGCGTGCACGCAAAATGGCATACAACAGCGCGGGTGATAAGTCATCAAACGCCAGACATTGCCATTGCACCGCAGCGCTGATGGGTTGAGTATTGTGAGACGCTGGCACTGAGTGCGATTCAGAAGTTGATTGCGAAGTCGATTGAAGAGCGGTCATAGATAAAATTACATTTGTCTGAAAAGATGGGCATACACACGGCTGACCGCCAGCTTCTCATCCCGGTCGATGAGCTTGAGCGAGAGCTTGCCAGATTCATCCCGATGCGCCGAATGGATGCACTGGCTGTTGACCACCGTGCTGCGATGGATTTGCCAGAACTGGTTACTGTCGAGCTGTGGCAATAACTCTCTGAGGCTAACACGGATTAGTGAAGAATGTTCTGCTGTCACGACGTTGATGTACTTGTCAGTTGCTTCAAAATATAGCACATCATCAATGCGTATCATACGGGTCTGATTACCGACCGCAGCGCGTATGATCGTTAGTTTTTCGGTCGTCTTTGCATCACCGCTAGCGACACCGGCTTGATTAACTCCAGCTTGATTTGCATAGCCAAGAGTGCCAACGCCAGGCATCAGATTGCGCAATTGCGCGACTACCCGTTCTAATTCTCCTGAACGCTCTTGACCGTCGTCTAAACGTGTTTGTAATCGTTTGACAGTTTTGCTCAAACGTTCTTCGCTGACTGGTTTCAATACATAATCGGATGCTGCATGTTCAAATGCGTCTATCGCATAATCGTCATAGGCTGTGACGAAGACAATCAACGGGAAAGGTTTGTCATCAGTCCATTCTTCGGCCAGTTCTTGTGCGACTTCCAACCCGGTTTTCCCTGGCATTTTGATATCTAAAAAAAGAATGTCTGGTAGCTGTGCCAGTGCTTCTTGTACTGCGGCCACACCGTTTTCTACCACGCCGCAAATGCGTAGCTCTGGCCAGAGTTTTTCCAGATGCTTTATTAGCGTAAGTGACAATATCGTTTCATCTTCTGCGATGAGCGCGCGTAGTTGTGCCATATATTTATCCTTGTAGCGGAATAGTCAGGTGCGCAATTGCACCTTCTGGTTGATTGGGGCTGAGTGTCAGGCTGGCGCTGGCGCCATACAATGCAAACAAGCGGTCGCGTATATTCTCGTTGCCGACATGTTGGATGTTGCCGTCCACGCTGTCATTCTGAAGCTCATTGACTTGGGCTTGAATTGCGATGGGGTCTTTGTAGTTGGATGGCAAGCCCATGCCTGTATCGATTACTTTTAAATGCAAAACATGGTTGTCCATCGTGGCAGAGACATGGATATGACCACCTTCCATTTTCGGTTCGACGCCATGTTTGATCGCGTTCTCGACCAGAGGTTGTAACAACATCGGCGCGATCTGCAAGGACTGCAACTCTTTCGGTAAATCGATCTGATACGTGAGGCGCTTGCCCATACGTATCGCTAATAATTCTAGGTAGGCATGCATCAAAGCAAACTCTTGTTTGAGCGTAGTTTTATCGGTGCGGGAAGAGCTGAGACTGGCACGCAGATATAGAATTAATTGCTCCAGCATGTATTGGGCGCGTTCGGTATCGATAGCGATTAAGCCCTGTAAATTCGCCAGCGTGTTGAAGAGCATATGCGGCTCGATCTGCGCTTGCAGCAATTGCAGTTTGGCCTGGATTGCCTGCCGTTCGATGGCGGCATGCCGGGCTTTCTCTTTTTCTGCCTCTGCTTTAAATTCTGCCAGCTTGCTTTGGTTCCAGAAAAATACACCTGAAATCAGACTGAAAAAAACAGACATGATGACCATCGCGCGGTCACTGCGAGTAATAAATCCACCTAGGTTGGGTATTGGAATGCCGTAGATCAGCATACTGATCGTGACGCCGATATAGTACCCGACCGGCGCCGCTGCTGCGCAGACCAATAAAAAGGCTAGGCGATTGGGTTTATTCGTCCTCCAGATGAGCCAGCGCAAGCCATCAATCAATATCGAGATGCAGGTGCCGATGATGATCGAAAAAACCCAGATCGTCTGGAATGGCGCATTGATACTGACGACATAAGTCAGGAAAACTGCGATCAGCGTATTGACAAGTATTAAGATCGCGACCGACCTGAGTAAGTTGATTTTGTGCCCAGCTCTGGGGAAGATCAATGTCAGCATATGAAAAGGAAGGAATTTTTTTCGAATGTCTATCATACGTTGCTTAGTTAGCTTCCCTTTAGTTTTCCTTTAGTTTTGCTTTACTTTTACTAAAGAGATTTATTGCACCAATACTATTTGCGAATGACAGCCATGATCAGCGGAGTCGTCTTATTGTGCGACAGGAAAGCGACGAAAGCACACGATCTGGTCGCCAATCAGCGCTGAACCGCCGCGAAATGACCCGCCAAAATTGCGTATGCGGTAATAGAAAATTCCTACACCAGAATATTTTGCTGATATATTTATCGGCCTTGTTGGCAAGCTCTTTCGTAGCCTTGTTAGCAAGCCCGTGATTAAGCTCGTTTTTGAGATTGTTTTAGCCCAGCTTGTCCTGATCAATCTTGAGCTTCACTATGAGTATCAGCACAGCATAGGCACAAAGTAGTGCTGCATTGCAGCGTAAAAAGTTGTCGCTTATTTACTCATCGGCATACTGAAGTCATTACCGATGATCTCGTCGTTTTTAATAAGGATCTTATGCGTTATTCCACACGTTTTTTACCGGTACTGACTGCCATCGCAATGGCGTTATCCGTACCTGTGACGGCCATGGCCCAAACCGCCGCGTCAGCCAAAGTCAAAGCCAAGCCGCCGACCGTGGCCGAAGCAGAACAGTTTTTGCGTGACAGCGAAGTACGTTTGCAACAACTGTCGGTGATCTCGCAACGTGCTGCTTGGGTGTATGAGACGCATATCACCGACGATACTGAGGCAATGTCGGCGCAAGCCAGTGAACAGGCTTTAACCGTCGGCAGTGAAATTGCGATTCAGGCGCGTCGCTATAATCACTTGCCTCTGTCAGTGGACAGCAAACGTAAGTTAAAACTATTGCAGCTCAATTTAAGTCTGAGCAACGCGGCTGACCGCGAAGCTTACACCCGCCTGAGCACCTCGCTGGCAGGTGAATATGGCAAAGCCAAATATTGCAAAAAGGCAGATGATCCAAGCACCTGTCTGGATCTGGGGCAAATGGAACAAATCATGGCAGAGAGCCATGACCCAGCGGTACTCAAAGATATCTGGATGGGCTGGCATCATCAGGCGACCAAATATAAAAAGAGTTATGTCGATTATGTCGCCGTGTCCAACAAGGGTGCGCGAGAAATGGGCTACGCCGATACCGGCGCATTGTGGCGTTCAGAATACGATATGTCGGCGGATGAATTCGCTGCCGAGAGTGAGCGCCTGTGGCAGCAAGTCAAACCTTTGTATGAATCTTTGCATCAGTATGTGCGTTTGAAATTACGTCAGACCTATGGCCCTGATGTGGTGCCGCTGACAGGGCCGATCCCCGCCCATTTGTTTGGCAATATGTGGAGTCAGACCTGGGAGAATTTATATCCTATCGTCAGACCGCAAGGCCAGGATGCCTCTTTGGATGTTGGCGCAGTATTGAAGCAAAAAAATATCGATGCCAAAGGGATGGCCCAATTTGCCGAAGGTTTTTATACCTCGCTGGGGATGGAATCCTTGCCCGCGACGTTCTGGCAAAAATCGATGTTGACCAAGCCGCGTGATCGCGAAGTCGTGTGCCATGCATCGGCTTGGGATCTGGACAACATGACCGATGTACGCGTTAAGATGTGTATGAATCAGACGACCGAAGACTTCACTACGATTCATCATGAGTTGGGTCATATTTATTATGATCTTGCGTATCGTAAACAACCGTTTTTGTTCAGAGGGGGCGCAAATGACGGCTTCCATGAAGCGATCGGCGACACGGTTGCCTTGTCCGTAACACCAGAATATCTGAAGCAAATCGGCTTGCTGAATCAGGTGCCGGATGTATCGCAAGATATTGGCGTGTTGTTGAATCGCGCCTTAGAAAAGGTCGCTTTCTTACCGTTCGGTTATCTGGTGGATCAATGGCGTTGGAAGGTGTATTCCGGTCAGGTTGCGCCTAAAGATTACGACAAAGTCTGGTGGGAGCTGCGGGAGAAATATCAAGGGATCAAGCGACCTGCGCCGATGGAAGCCGACGGCTTTGATGCGGGCGCAAAATATCATGTGCCTGCCGATACGCCCTATGCTCGCTATTTTATTGCCGATATTTTGCAGTTCCAGTTTCATCGCGCTTTGTGCAAAGAAGCGGGTTATGTTGGTCCGTTGAATCGTTGCTCTAACTACGGTAACAAAAAAGCCGGTGCCAAATATCAAGCGATGCTGTCCATGGGTGCAAGCCGTCCGTGGAGCGAGGCACTGAAAACCGTTTCTGGCGAAGAGAAGATGGACGCCTCGGCAATTCTGGATTATTTCGCACCATTAAAAGTCTGGTTAGATGCGCAAAATACTTTGCTGATGAAGCAGGATGTAAAGGGATAATCGAGGCGATACATTAAAGGCCAGCAGTGGGGGCGGGTATTGAAATAAGCTGTATTTAAGCTGCGATAATATTGAATACTCTGGGTAAGTATATTTTATTGTCCATATAAAGTCTGGTTATTAGCTTATTTTGATAGCATACTCCCCCTATTTATCGGTATTTTAAAATATAAAAGGGAGTGGCTTTTTGGCCACTCCCTTTTTGCTTTAGTTGATAGTTTTGACTAAGTTGATGGCTAAGTCAGCGCAAGCTAGCCCCATGCTTAAACCAAGATCAAATAATGCGATTTTTAATTAAGGTCGCAATCTTTTCATCATCGTAATGCAGTACGTCGCGCAGAATTTGCTGGTTGTGCTGCCCCAATAACGGTGGCGGTGCCTGATACTGAGTGGGTGTGACGGATAATTTCATCGGACTGGCAACCAGCCTGACTTTATCTGCCGTAGGGTGGGGCAGATCAAGCCGCATCTCGCGGGCGATGACTTGTGGATTGTCGAACACTTCTTCCAGATTATTGATCGGGCCGCATGGTACGCCAGCACTTTCTAATAAGTCTATCCACTCTTGTTTGGTTTTTTGTTTGACCATCTCGGCCAATTGCGGCACTAGTTGATCTCTGTGCTGTACGCGTCGTGGATTAGTAAAGTACAGGGGATCGTCTGCCAGTTCAGGGCGACCGCCTGCATGTACAAATTTAGCGTACTGACCGTCATTTCCGGCGGCCACAATGATGTGTCCGTCTGATGTAGCGAAGGTTTGGTAAGGCACGATATTCGGATGTGCATTGCCCCAGCGTTTTGGTGCGACCCCGCTGGCAAGGTAATTGGTGTTCATATTGGCCAGCATGGCGACTTGTACATCCAGCAGCGCCATGTCGATGTATTGGCCTTCTCCTGTGCGATCCCGGTGTGTTAGCGCTGCCATGACGGCAATGGTGGCGTACATGCCAGTCATCAGGTCTGCAATTGCGACCCCCGCTTTTTGTGGGCCGCCTCCGGGCAAATCATCACGTTCGCCGGTCAGTGACATAAAACCGCCCATGCCTTGCACAATAAAATCATAGCCAGCGCGATGCGCGTATGGTCCGGTTTGACCAAAACCTGTGATGGAGCAATACACCAGATCAGGTTTTAGCTGCTTTAGGTTGTCGTAGTCCAGACCGTATTTTTTGAGTTGGCCGACTTTATAATTTTCCAGCACGACATCGGATTGTTGTGCCAGTTCGCGGATGATTTGCTGACCTTCTTTGGTGGCGATATCAACGGTGATGGCGCGCTTGCCCCGATTGGCTGCAAGGTAATAAGCAGCTTCGCCGGTATTTTTCCCAGCATCGGATTTGAGAAAAGGCGGACCCCAGCTGCGGGTGTCGTCGCCGACTTCTGGTTTTTCCACCTTAATTACTTCTGCTCCCAGATCAGCTAGATTTTGCGCACACCATGGCCCTGCAAGCACGCGGGTGAGATCCAGTACGCGGATATGTCCGAGGGAAGTCTTGTTGTTTTCTGTCGTCTGCATATATGCTATGTCCGTTCGATTGGTCGATACTATTCTGGTAAGTCAAACAATGCTGAGAGGAATTCAATACGATGATAACTAGTTGGCCTTATCCTAAAATAATCGCGCACCGTGGTGGTGGCACGCTCGCTCCAGAAAATACCATTGCTGCAATGCGATGTGGACTGGAGTACGGATTTCACGCAGTTGAGTTTGATGTCATGTTATCAAAGGATGGTGTGCCTGTGCTAATGCATGATCCTTTATTTGGTCGCACTGTGCGCGGCGATGGTGGCGTCGCAGCTAGCTTGGCAGCCGAGTTACAACAGATGGATGCGGGAAGCTGGTTTTCTGAGCGGTTTGCCGGAGAGCGTATCCCGACTTATGTGCAAGTGATTGAATTTTGTCAGCAACATCGGATCTGGATGAATGTCGAGATTAAACCGGTACCGGGGTTTGAAGAGATTACCGGACGAGTCGTAGCAGAAGTGACTAAGCAGATGCAGGCGGGTGATGACGTGCTGTTTTCTTCCTTTTCATTTGACGCTTTAATGCAGGCTAAGCTAGTGGCACCAGAGATCAAGCGTGGATTTTTAACCGACCAGATTGAGTGGGATTGGCAGCAGCGATTAGAACAACTGGACGCGATTGCCTTGCATACCAACCACAAACATTTAACGCCTGAGATCGCACAACAGATCAAAGCTGCAGGCTATGGTTTGTTTTGTTATACGGTGAACACGCCAGAGCGCGCTCGGGAAATTTTTGATTGGGGTGTCGACGCGTTTTGTACCGACCGGATTGATTTGATTGCAGCCGATTTTTGATTGTTACATTCGCTTACGCGGCTTACAGTTTTAATGTCAGCAGCTTGTATTTTGACCTCGTTATAGGCTCATGAGTGACGCAGTTAAAATTAGGATTTACGCAAAACTGCATCACTTGGTCAGTAAAATTACTTTAATCCATCGAAAGGGAAGATCATGAAATCCAACAAAAACACAATCACACGTATCATCTCCAGCAAAATTGCTCCCGCATTGATTGTAAGCTTGTTCGCGATGCCAGTATTTGCGCAAACCGCTGCGACAACGAACACACCTAATATCGATAAACGTCAGGATAATCAACAACAACGCGTTGCCAATGGCGTTAGCAGCGGCGCACTGACCGCAAAAGAAGCTACTAATTTGGAAAAACGTGAATCTAAAATCGAAACTGATAAACAAGCAGCGAAAGCAGATGGCACCGTCACCAAACAAGAGCGCGCAAAACTGCAACACGAAGAAAACCGTGCCAGCAAAAAAATCTATGCAAAAAAACACAACGCACGTACAGCAAGTTCGCCAGGTCAATAAACTTAGTTGCGCTTAACAAAATAGACCACTGTCAGATGTTTTAAGCAGCTGATTTAAGAGAGATCGGTCTCTCTAAAAAGTAGAGGAAAAGTAGAACCCGTCTGGCATTCGACGCCAGGCGGGTTTTGTTTTTATGGCACAAAATGCCGGAAGTTATCACGTATAATCAAGAGCTAACTTTTTAAAACCGCATCAATCTGCCCTGAAAATTACTATGAACTCGTCTGAAATCCGCGATAAATTCCTCAGCTTTTTCGAATCCAAAGGCCATACACGAGTCCGTTCGTCCAGCCTTATCCCCGGCAATGACCCGACTCTGTTGTTCACCAACTCCGGCATGGTGCAATTTAAGGATGTTTTCCTAGGTCAGGACAAGCGCAATTACACCCGCGCAACCACGGCGCAGCGCAGCGTGCGAGCAGGTGGTAAGCATAACGATCTGGAAAACGTCGGTTACACAGCCCGTCACCACACATTTTTTGAAATGCTGGGTAATTTTTCCTTCGGTGATTACTTCAAGCGCGATGCAATCAACTATGCATGGGAATTGCTGACTGTCGTTTATGGCCTGCCAAAAGACAAGCTGACGGTGACGGTGTATCAGGAAGATGACGAAGCCTACGATATCTGGAAAAACGAAATCGGCGTACCGCCTGAACGCATTATCCGTATCGGCGACAATAAAGGCGCTCGTTACGCATCAGACAATTTCTGGCAGATGGCAGACACAGGACCATGTGGTCCGTGTTCTGAAATTTTTTATGATCACGGCGCCGATATCTGGGGTGGTCCTCCAGGTTCACCTGATGAAAACGGTGATCGTTTTATCGAAATCTGGAATCTGGTGTTCATGCAATTCAACAAGGATGAGCAAGGCGTTTTGCATCCTTTGCCAAAACCTTGCGTCGATACCGGTATGGGACTGGAGCGCATTGCGGCGGTATTGCAGCATGTGCACTCCAACTACGAAATTGATATCTTCCAAAATTTGATTAAAGCCGCCGCGCGCGAAACGGGCTGTACCGATCTACATCACAATTCTTTAAAAGTCATTGCGGATCACATCCGCTGCGCAGGTTTTTTGATTGTTGACGGCATTATTCCCGGTAACGAAGGACGCGGTTATGTCTTGCGTCGTATCACGCGCCGTGCTCTGCGTCATGGTCACAAGCTAGGTCAGCCACAGCCATTTTTCTACAAACTAGTTGCTGATCTCGTGAAAGAAATGGGTGAGGCTTATCCCGAGTTGGCAGAGGCTGGCGAGCGCGTTGCTCAGGTTTTGAAACAGGAAGAAGAACGTTTTGGCGAAACGCTGGAACATGGCATGAAGATTCTGGAAGCAGCACTCGCCAAAGACAGCAAAAATCTGGATGGCGCGACGGCTTTCACCTTGTATGACACCTACGGCTTCCCGTTGGATCTGACGGCAGATATTTGCCGTGAGCGCAATGTGGTGCTGGACGAAGCTGGTTTTGATGCTGCTATGGCGCATCAGAAGCAAACTGCTCGTGCTGCAGGTAAGTTCAAAATGGCTGCGGCAATTGAATACAGCGGGGACAAAACGAAGTTTGTCGGCTACGAGCAACTGAGTAACGACAGTAAAGTGATTGCTTTGTACGTCGATGGCAGCGCGGTCTCTCAATTGCAAGCTGGTCAGGCAGGTATTGTGGTGCTGGATGTGACGCCTTTCTATGCTGAATCTGGCGGTCAGTGCGGTGACTCTGGTGTTTTAAAATCCAGCGCCGGAGCGGTGTTTGAGGTCGCGGATACGCAAAAAATCCAGGCCGATGTATTTGGTCATCACGGTACATTAATTACTGGCACATTAGAAGTTGGACAAAGTTTGCACGCGCAAGTCGCAACAGCCGTGCGCGCGCAAACAGTGCGTAATCACTCGGCTACGCATTTAATGCACAAGGCCTTGCGTGAAGTATTGGGCGCGCATGTATCGCAAAAAGGTTCCTTGGTTGACGCTGAGAAAACCCGTTTCGATTTCAGCCACAACGCACCGATGACCGACGACCAGATTCTGCAAGTAGAAACGATAGTCAACCGCGAAATTTTGTCCAATGTGGCTGCGCAAGCGCAAGTAATGTCGTATGACGATGCGATCAAGCATGGTGCAATGGCTTTGTTTGGTGAGAAGTATGGCGATGAAGTGCGCGTATTGGATATTGGTACGTCACGTGAGTTGTGCGGTGGCACGCATGTGACCCGTACCGGCGATATTGGTCTGTTTAAAATTGTGTCAGAAGGCGGGGTTGCCGCAGGAATACGCCGTGTTGAGGCGGTTACTGGTGAAGTCGCACTTGAACTGGTGCAAACCTTGAACCAGCGTGTGAATGAGATCGCAGCCGCTCTCAAAACTCAACCAGAGAAATTAACCCAGCGCATAGCGCAATGGCAAGATCAGATGAAGTCTCTAGAAAAAGAACTGGCTACTCTGAAGTCTAAGGCAGCTGCAAATCAGGGTGAGGCCTTGGCAGATCAGGCGGTAGAGATCAACGGTGTCAAAGTATTGGCAGCAATGATGGAAGGTGCAGACGCAACCGCATTGCGCGAAACTATGATTAAGCTTAAAGATAAATTGAAAACAGCCGCCATCGTATTGGCCGCAGTCAATGAAGGCAAAGTCAGTTTGGTCGCAGGTGTGACTGATGATGCAACTTCAAAAATTAAGGCGGGTGACTTGGTGAACTTTGTGGCTCAGCAGGTTGGTGGCAAAGGTGGCGGCCGTCCTGATATTGCCCAGGCGGGTGGCACTGATCCATCTGGTTTACCTAAAGCCTTGGCAGCTGTACCTAACTGGATTAAAGAGCGCCTATGATATTTATCCGCCGTGCTGAATTAACAGATGCCGCTCAGATACAGCGGGTATATGCAAGTACCAATGCGTACTCTAATACCTTGCAATTACCACATCCTACCGTTGAGATGTGGCAGGAGCGTTTAAAACAGTTTAATCCGAATGACACTTTGCTTATCGCGATGTACGACGGTGTGATCGTTGGCACGGCGGGTTTGCATGTAGAGAGTGCGGTCAGGCGACGCCATGTAGCCTCTTTGGGAATGGGTGTGGCGGACTCTTTTAGCGGCCGCGGCGTTGGTACGGCATTAATGGTGGAGTTGATGAATCTGGCCGATAACTGGCTTAATTTGTTGCGTCTTGAGCTTTATGTCTACGCCGATAATGCCGCGGCAATTCACCTGTATAACAAATTTGGTTTTGAAATTGAGGGAACCCATCGCGCACATTCTTTGCGCAATGGGGTTTTCATCGATACTTATTCTATGGCGCGTTTTCATCCTAAACAGCCCCAAGTTCCACTAATGTCACGTTAGGTTTCTGATGGAAATCAAATTCTGTCCGGTATGTGCCCAATCGCTTGAGCATCGCTCTGATGAGCAGGAAGCGGGAAAAATCCGTTTAGCGTGTCCAGAAGGTCATTGGACACATTGGGATAATCCTTTGCCAGTTCTGGCAGCCCTAGTCGAGGTCGAAGGACATATTTTGTTGGCGCGTAATGCCGCGTGGCCAGAAAAAGTGTTTGCGCTGATTACCGGGTTCATGGAGCGCGGCGAAACGCCTGAGCAAGGTATCGCCAGAGAACTCAAAGAAGAGACTAATCTCGACGCTGATCAGATCAATTTGATTGGCGTGTATGAGTTCATCAAAAAAAACGAAGTCATCATTGCCTATCATGTAAAGGCATCCGGCGAGATTCGTTTGTCACCAGAATTACTGGAATATCGTTTGATTCAACCGGAGAAGTTGCGTCCTTGGCGAGCCGGTACTGGTTATGCAATGGCTGACTGGATGCGCGCGAACGGTCTTGAGCCAGTTTTTGCTGATTGGGGCAGTTCCTGAGTGATGAATCCGCAACAGATTCTCACTAAAGTTGTGCAAAAAATTACGAATATCACTCGATTTTTTTCTTGAGTTGCTGCGTTGCACCATGTTGATTAATTTTCCGGTAGAATTGGTGCAAAGTTTTTGTAATGACTTTGTAAAAAAATGAAGTTGTTGTTTCAATTTGTTTATTCCCGCTACTGGAAAAATCATGCAATTCAATAAAGAACTGGACGCACGTGGACTGAATTGTCCGCTTCCAATTTTAAAGACGAAAAAAGCGCTGGCCGACATGATCACGGGCGAAGTTCTCCACGTGATTGCAACAGATCCCGGCTCTGTGCGCGATTTCAAAGCCTTCTCCAAGCAAACCGGTAATGAGTTGTTGTCTCATTTGGAAGGCAGTGCAGAATATGAATACTTTATCAAACGGAAATAAGTTTGATTGATAGGTCATGTTAAAGCGTCACAACTGAGAAAATAGCGTGACAAACAAGCGCCATCAATGAAAAAAGCCCGCAATGCAACGCGGGCTTTTTTCATTTTACCTATACTAAGAGACGATTTAGGTAGTCTGCTCTACTGCACTTCTGGTCTGAAAAGAACGATCGTGCTAAATTGAGCGACTACTTAGCATTTCGTCTTATAATTGGAGCAGTTAACGTGCACGTCAATTAAAGACCGTCGCATTCCATGTAATATCAGAATTCATCAAGATCAATAACTATTACTTAGTATCGTCATCTGTTTAAAATGAGTTTAATTTCTACAAAGGCAGAACTATGAAAGTCCTGGTACCAGTCAAACGTGTCGTCGACTATAACGTCAAAGTACGCGTCAAATCCGATGGCAGTGGTGTTGATATCGCCAATGTCAAAATGTCCATGAATCCATTCGATGAAATCGCTGTAGAAGAAGCGATGCGTTTGAAAGAAGCGGGTGTCGTTACTGAAGTTATCGCAGTATCATGCGGTGTCGCGCAATGCCAGGAGACACTTCGTACAGCAATGGCAATTGGTGCTGATCGCGGAATTTTGGTCGAAAGCGATGCAGAGTTGCAGCCTTTGGCAGTGGCTAAATTACTCAAAGCGTTGGCTGATAAAGAGCAACCGCGATTGATTATTCTTGGCAAGCAAGCGATTGATGATGACTGCAATCAAACTGGTCAGATGTTGGCTGCTCTGCTTGGCTGGCCTCAAGCGACTTTTGCATCTAAAGTCACTATTGCTGACGGTAAGGCAACGGTGACGCGTGAAGTTGACGGTGGTCTCGAAACTTTGTCTCTGACTCTGCCTGCAATTGTCACGACCGATTTGCGCCTTAACGAGCCGCGCTATGTGACTCTGCCTAATATTATGAAGGCAAAGAAAAAGCAGCTGGATAACGTTAAGCCTGCTGATTTGGGCGTCGATGTTGCTTCACGCGTAAAGACACTCAAAGTCGTTGAGCCGGCGAAACGCTCCGCTGGCATTAAAGTCCCTGACGTAGCAACGCTGGTCGCTAAGCTGAAAAACGAAGCCAAAGTATTGGGCTAATCTCAGTTCGCACTGGATTAAGCTTTTTATCTTTAAGAATAATCATTTGGGGGTGGCGATTACGGCCCCCCAATTTATGTGGGAAACATCATGACTACACTTGTCATCGCTGAACACGACAATGCTAGCCTCAAAGGCAGCACCTTAAATACGATTACTGCTGCGATCCAATGCGGTGGCGACGTCCACGTATTGGTTGCAGGTTTTAATGCTGCAGCGGCCGCACAAGCAGCAGCACAAATTGCTGGCGTGAGTAAAGTATTGCACGCAGACGCAGCGCATTTTGCTGATGGTTTAGCTGAAAACGTCGCAGAACAAGCACTGGCAATTGCTGCTGCTTATAGTCACATCCTTGCGCCAGCGACTGCTTATGGTAAAAATATTTTGCCACGTGTCGCTGCTAAGCTGGACGTATCGCAAATCTCTGAAATTACTAAAGTCGACACTCCCGATACTTTCGAGCGCCCAATCTACGCTGGTAATGCAATTGCTACAGTGCAGTCGACTGACGCGATTAAGGTAATCACAGTGCGCAGTACAGGTTTTGATGCAGCGGCTACTGGTGGTTCTGCTGCGGTAGAGACGATCGCAGCAGTTGCTGATTCTGGTAAATCGGCCTTCGTTTCACGTGAGTTGGCAAAATCCGATCGTCCTGAATTGACTGCAGCGAAAGTGATCGTCTCTGGTGGTCGTGGTATGGGTTCCGCAGATGCATTTAAAGTATTGGAACCGCTGGCAGATAAGCTCGGTGCAGCAATGGGAGCATCCCGTGCGGCAGTTGATGCTGGTTATGTGCCAAACGATTGGCAAGTTGGTCAGACTGGCAAAATTGTAGCGCCACAGTTATATATCGCAGTTGGTATTTCTGGGGCAATTCAGCATCTCGCCGGCATGAAAGATTCTAAAGTCATCGTTGCGATCAACAAAGATCCAGAAGCACCGATCTTTTCAGTTGCTGACTATGGCATCGTCGGCGATTTGTTCGACATTGTTCCGCAACTGGTTACTGAGTTGGGCTAAGTAGGTATTCGCTGAAATAGTAATAAAAGTAAGCAGATGAATTAAATTGATACGAATGCGATGGGCAGAAGTCGTCGCATTCAATCTTTCAATATAAATGGGGCAGGGTAAGCAGGTTTGTGATGATCCTGAATATCCTGTCCTTTTTTTGAGTGAATTTGGAGTGAATATGAGCTACGTTGCGCCCTTGAAAGATATGCTGTTCGTTATGAACGAGTTGGCAGGTTTGGCTGAAGTCAATGCTTTGCCCGGATGCGAAGATGCGACCCCGGAGACAGTTGAGGCTGTGCTTGAAGAGAATGCCAAATTTGCAGGCGAGGTTGTTGCTCCTTTAAACTGGACTGGTGATCAAGCGCCAAGCTATTGGAAAGAAGGTCAGGTATTCACCACCAAAGGCTTTAAGGAAGCTTTTAAGATGTTTGGCGAAGCGGGGTGGCAAGGTGTGCAGCATCCTACAGAATTCGGCGGTCAAGGATTGCCTAAGCTGGTCGCTACGCCGTGTATCGAAATGCTGAATTCCGCTAGTATCTCATTTGCATTGTGCCCGCTTCTAACTGACGGCGCGATTGAGGCTTTGTTGACTGCTGGTAGCGATGCGCAAAAAGCGCTGTATTTAGAGAAGCTGATTGCTGGTAAATGGACAGGTACGATGAATTTGACGGAGCCACAAGCCGGATCGGATTTGGCGATGGTTCGCACCAAAGCGGTTCCGCAAGGCGATGGCACGTTTAAGATTTTTGGTACAAAAATTTATATCACCTATGGTGAACACGATATGGCAGAAAATATCGTCCATCTGGTGCTGGCCCGCACACCGGATGCGCCTGAGGGCGTTAAAGGGATTTCTCTCTTCCTTGTGCCGAAATTTATGGTTAACCCAGACGGTTCTTTGGGGGCGCGTAATGATGCCCATTGCGTTTCGATAGAGCACAAACTGGGAATCAAGGCGAGCCCAACCGCAGTATTGCAATTTGGCGATAACGGCGGTGCTATTGGTACTTTGGTTGGCGAAGAAAACCGTGGTTTGGAATACATGTTCATCATGATGAATGCCGCGCGTTTCGGTGTTGGTATGCAAGGCATTGCGATCGCTGAGCGCGCTTATCAAAAAGCCGTTTGCTATGCTAAAGAGCGCGTACAGTCCCGCGATCTGGCAGGTTCTGCCGGGCCTGTCACTATTATTCATCACCCTGATGTGCGTCGCATGTTGATGTCGATGCGCGCGCAAACGGAAGGTGCTCGTGCCTTGGCTTATGTGGCTGCTGCTGCAAGTGATGCAGCTCATCACCATGGTGATGAAACAGTGCGAAAAATGAATCTCGCTTTCTATGAATATCTCGTGCCGATTGTCAAAGGTTGGTCTACTGAGATGTCCTTGAATGTCACATCAACTGGCGTGCAGGTACATGGCGGCATGGGCTTCATTGAAGAAACCGGTGCGGCACAGCACTATCGTGATGCACAGATCTTGACGATTTACGAAGGTACAACCGCAATACAGGCAAACGATTTAGTTGGACGGAAAACGGCCCGTGATGGCGGTGCGACAGCAAAAGGCATTATTGCGCAAGTACGCAAAACCGCTGCAGAGTTGGCTATGACGCAGTCAGACGATTTGATCGCTATTCAGCGTCAGTTGTTAGAAGGCGCTGATGCAATGGAAGAGGTTATCACCTATGTTGCCGCTAACTTTAAGTCTGATATAAAAGCGGTTTTTGCAGGTAGCGTTCCTTACCTTAAATTGGCGGGTATTGTATTAGGTGGATGGCAAATGGCGCGCGCCGCTTTGGTTGCTCAGCAAAAATTGCAAGCCGGTGACGGCGATGCCAGTTTTTATAAAGCGAAAATTGCGACCGCTCGTTTTTTTGCAGACCATATTTTGTCGGCAGCGCAAGGTTTGCGTAGTTCAATTGTTGATGGTAGTGCTGGTGTATTAGCGATGTCGGAAGAGCAGTTCTAAATATTGGCTTGTATCAATTGTAGTAAAAAACATAAAAGCGGCCTAGGCCGCTTTTATGTTTGTATCGTTGACTTGAGACTATTTTAAATTGGACTGCTTGGTAATAACATTGACGCCCGCTGTTTAATATACTCCCCCTTCAACTATGTGAATGATGTCTTATTGTCCATTAGTTCTCTGGGCATTAAAAATATACAGGGTCGGAGTATATTTAGGTATTGACGATTTTACGCAGTACTTAACCGAATGATCCGCCCGTGTATAGCAGGTCAAATGCACGTGCAATCGTTGCAATCAAGGCAAAAGCCCCAACGCCTAGCGTCAGCACCAAGATTAATGCGATTGGCCAATTAGAGTCGCTGACTTGTCCTGATTGCGCATTGTGGTTTGTATCCCATTTTTCATCCGGCGTTAAGCCAATCAATAGCGCCTCTAATGTTGCGATCAAAAATGAAAGTACGATAGGTGCGGCGGTAATTAAGAGTGGCGTGCCAAAGTAGAAGTGCCCCAATAGCCAGGACAGCGGTAACGTGATGAAATGTAGCCATCCCCAAAGATCTTTTTTCCCGTAAAGATAAAAGCGATGAGCACCAACGCTGCCTAACGTCGCCGCGAGCAATGTGCTCAGAGTTTTATTTTTGTGTGGTGTTTTCATTAAGTGGAGGGCTCCGGCAAAGTAATGCATGATTCTAGAGCAAGAGCGTGCTGTCTGCTTTGATATTACTACCTCAGAATGCGTTGTCATTTTGTAATCTCTCCTAAATTTGGCTCCTTACCGCCACAGAAAGTGGGATAGTGCTTGCTGTTTCCATGCTGTTCACGCTATAATTTGCGGCTTTTTCCGCGTTTAGACATTTTTTGGAAATATTATGGTCGTTATTCGTTTAGCTCGTGGTGGCGCAAAAAAGCGCCCTTTTTACAACATCGTTGCAACAGATTCACGCAATCGTCGTGATGGCCGTTTCATCGAACGTATCGGTTTTTACAACCCGGTAGCAACTGGCAATGCTGAGACAGTTCGTGTTGCAGCAGATCGCTTGGCTTACTGGCAAGGCGTTGGTGCACAATTGTCACCAGCAGTCGCTCGTCTGGTAGCTCAGTCTGGCAAGGCAGCAGCTTAATCGCTGTTGTTCTGTCTATGACGTCAGTTGGAGTACGTGCTCCTGATGATTTAGTCTTGGTTGGCTATATCTCGGGAGCATATGGCATTCATGGTTGGGTGAGGATACGTCCTTATTCTTCTGATGCAGATGCGTTAATGACTGCCAAAACTTGGTGGTTAGAGAATCCTCCGTTGCGCCCGGAATTGCATGATGTTGATCGCCTGGAAGTTAAAATTCATGGTGAAGATGTTGTAGCAAAATTAGTCGGTGTGGTGGATAGAAATACAGCAGAGGGGCTGAAAGGCTCCGCAGTCAAAATTCCTCGTAGTCATTTTCCCGCTTTATCTGAGGGAGAATTCTATTGGTTGGATTTGATTGGTTTGTCGGTACACAATCTGCAGGGCGAACATCTGGGTCAAGTCAGAGATTTGATGGATAACGGAGCTCACCCTATTTTGCGTGTGGCTGCTTCGGATATTCCAGAGATTGATTTGCCTAAACATGAACGCCTGATTCCTTTTGTTGAGAACTTTGTTAAAGAAGTGGATCAAAAGGCTGGCAAAATTACGGTTGACTGGGGTACAGATTATTAGTGAACATGGGAGTCGCTTAATGGAATCGGAAGGCATTTTAGATGCAATTTGATGTCATTACACTTTTCCCTGAAATGTTCACTGCGCTCACGCAGTCTGGTGTTACCCGGCGGGCATTTGAGCAAGGTCGATGTGCTTTGTCTTTGTGGAATCCACGTGATTTTACGACTGACAAACATCGTACTGTGGACGACAGGCCATATGGCGGCGGTCCCGGCATGGTGATGTTGGCTAAGCCGTTGCAAGCAGCTATTGAAGCTGCTAAAGCAAGGCAGATCAATTTGGCAAATGTGGATGCGATTGCTCCCAAAGTGATTTATTTGTCACCACAGGGACATCCGCTAAGCCACCAGCGAGTGATGGATTTGTCGCAGTTGTCTGGCGTTGTATTGCTATGTGGTCGCTATGAGGCAGTTGATCAACGTTTGTTGGATAGCTATGTGGATGAAGAAATTAGCCTTGGCGATTTTGTTCTATCCGGTGGTGAAATTCCAGCCATGGCGTTGATGGATTCTGTTATCAGGCAATTGCCGGGTGTTTTGCACGATGATGCCTCAGCGATACAGGATAGCTTTGTCAATGGTTTGCTCGATTGTCCGCATTACACTAGGCCAGAAATCTTCGAAAATGCGGTTGTGCCGGCTGTTTTGATGGGGGGTAATCACGCTGAAATTGAAAAATGGCGACGTGAAAGATCTCTTGAAGCTAGCCAGCTTAAGCGACCAGATTTGATAGTGCAAGCACGCGAAGCAGGTTTGCTCAGTCGTGCTGATGAAAAGTTTTTAAGTAATTTGTTGTAAAGCCGAATCGTAAGATTTGGTACTAAGCGTAAGGCTAGATAATTTTTAGTCTTGCATGTTAAACCCCATCCTCTACTGAGCATTGTTGTATTTAGCGTCAGCAAGATGGTATCCGGAGTAAAAAAATGGATCTGATCCAAAAATTAGAGGCAGAAGAAATTGCGCGCCTCGGTAAAAGTATTCCAGACTTCGCACCTGGTGACACAGTCGTTGTCAGCGTTAACGTAGTTGAAGGCACACGCAAGCGTGCTCAGGCTTACGAAGGCGTTGTTATTTCTCGTCGTAACCGTGGTTTGAATTCTAACTTCATCGTTCGTAAGATTTCATCTGGTGAAGGCGTTGAGCGTACATTCCAATTGTATTCTCCGCTGATCGCTTCGATCGAAGTTAAACGTCGTGGTGACGTACGCCGCGCCAAGTTGTACTACTTGCGTGAGCGTTCAGGTAAATCTGCTCGTATTAAAGAGAAATTGCCTGCTCGCAAGGTCGTCGCTGCTAAAGCATAGTAATATTTGCTTTGATGCGTTGAAAGAAAGGGATGCCTTCGGCGTCCCTTTTTTGTTTTATAGAGATGAAAGACATGCAGCAAAGCTTGTGATTTGTTGGTGTTTCATGCCATCAGAGGATATTTGTGTGAAGCTTAAGTTTAATCCTGAGGATTTACCCGTCCAATCGCTAGCGACGGAGGCGGCGGTTCCTGCATCCCGCTTATCTGCAGACTGGCTGCGTCAACATTTTTTGCAACCTCCAACTTGGACTCCAGAGTTGGCTGATGAGCATTTACTTTCTACGATCACCTCTTTTAAACCCGCATCAGTATTGATCCCCTTAGTCATGCGAGATCAAGGTTTGACATTGCTGCTGACGCATCGGGCTGCTCATTTAAATGATCATGCCGGGCAAATCAGTTTTCCTGGCGGACGATGTGAGGATAGTGACGGCTCGGTTGTAGAAACTGCTCTGCGCGAAGCTGAGGAGGAGGTTGGCTTGCACCGCAAGCACGTTGATGTGATCGGTATTTTGCCTGAATATCTTACCGGAACTGGTTATCAGGTAACGCCTGTAGTGGCATTAATACAGCCACCGTTTGAATTGAAAATTGATTCATCTGAGGTTGCTTCTTTATTTGAAGTGCCATTATCATTTTTAATGGATGGTCAAAATTATCAGCGTCGTGCGTTTGATTTGCCAAATGGGCAGGGGCAACGCGTTTTTTATGCGATACCATACCAACAGCATTTTATCTGGGGTGCAACTGCCGGTATGTTGCGCAACTTGTTCCATCTGCTGCGCGCTTGATTTTGTTTTTCAATAAGTTTCTCAATGAAACTGAATATGGCAAAGCATGAATAACAGTCGGCTTATTAGAAAAATAATCAGGAACTTCATAATCTGAGTAAATCAGTTTACACTTGTCGCATTTGCAAATCCGTTTCTAGCTGGAAACGCTATAAACTTATCCAACCATGACATTCATTTCCATACTTTGTGCCTTACTGATCGAGCAATTGAAACCTCTGCGGGTGGATAATCCGATTTATTTACAAGTACAAAATTTAGCAGTAAAGATAGAAGCTTGGTGTAATGCTGGTAAAGCTAAGCACGGTCGTTTGGGCTGGTGGATTTTAGTCGTTGCGCTTACGCTGCCGACGGCTTTGATCTATTGGCTATGCTTACGCCTCAGCCCTTTTGCTGCTTTGGCATGGAATATTGTTATTGTCTATTTGACGCTTGGCTTTCGTCGCTATAGCCACTACTTCACTTCTATTCAGCTCGCGTTAAGCTCGGGCGATGAAGCTGCTGCGCGTGCCTACCTCGCTGAGTGGACGCACTTAGATACCTCCGATATGGATATCTCCGAAATCTCCAGACTCGCTGTAGAGCGCTCGTTAATCGCTACTCATCGCAATGTTTTTGGCGTGTTCTTTTGGTTTTTAATGCCAGTTGGCCCTGCCTGTGCGGTCATGTATCGGGTTGCTGAATATCTGGCTCGTGCCTGGAATGAGCCAGAACACATGCGTAACGAAGAGTTTGGTCTATATGCGACTAAAATTTTTTATTGGATTGATTGGGTACCAGCTCATTTGACCGCAGTTGCTTTTGCAGTCGTCGGTAATTTTGAGGACGCTGTGTATTCTTGGCGTAATTATGCTGATCGTTGGTCAGATGAGTTGGTCGGCATCATTTTATCTGCCGGCGGTGGCGCATTAGGTGTTCGATTAGGGGATCCGGAAGCAAAAGCGATGGTATTGAGCGCAGACGCTAGTGCGGTCGATATTGATAGCCTGGATATTGAAAGTCAGCCCGGTGCAGAGGCATCGCCAAGATCGCTACAAAGCGCTGTTGGCCTGGTTTGGCGCGCTTTATTATTATGGATGCTGCTCTTGCTGCTGTTATCGTTTGCAGTTTGGTTGTGATCTGGATATTTAAATCAGATTAAATTGAAAATTAAAAAACCCACATGATGTTGATGTGGGTTTTTTACTCTTTACTCGCGATAAAAATGCACTATAGTAAGGAGAATAATTTGGGTTTAATAGATGTCCCGATTTTTATCTTTAGGCGGTTTTTAAACCAAGTCTTCTATAAGATATAATACTCATGTATTTTAAAAGCTAGGCACATCAAAAGCGTGCCCAGGTTAACCTTCTAGCAACGAGCCGCCCACATGGCCGATTCCGACAAAAACAATTTAACTCCGGTACGCGAGTTTTTTATCCAGGGTCTTACCAGCGACGGCAAGCAGTTTCGGCCAAGCGACTGGGCAGAACGCCTGTGCGGTGCCATGTCCTGTTTTCGTCCTGATGCTGGCAGAAACGCACATTTGCAATACTCACCTTATGTTCGCCCGATTTTATTAAATGGTGTGCGCTCTGTTGTCGTGAATGAAGCAATTCGTGAGATAGAGCCGCTGGCATATCATTTTGTGGTGAGCTTTGCCAAAGACAATGACTTGCAAATCATTGATGCTTGTTTGTTGCCTGACCCTATCAAATAATCCCCGATTTTTAAAAATCTCACGCCATCATCGAAGCTTGAAAAGCTAAGGTGATCTGTTCCCGTAACCAGCGATTTGCCGCATCATTTTCTACATTCTGATGCCAGTATAAATACACGTCCCAAGATGGCATCGGCAGCGGTAACGGAAAAATCTGATTTCCGAACTGTTCGTTCGCAATCCTGGCATAAGCCTCTGGCATTGTCAGCAATAAATCGGTCTGACTGGTGACTCTGCATGCAGCGAAATAATGCTGGCAGCGCAAGCGAATACGCCGTTGTAAGCCAAGCCGGCTTAATTCAAAATCCTCCAGCCCAGGCCCTTTACGGCGCGAACTTGCCAGAATATGCTCTGCTTGCAAATAGGTCTCTAAATCGAGTTTGCCTTGTACCAGCGGATGATCTTTGCGCGCCATCACCACTGTCGTGTCTTGCGATATTTTTTGACGACGAATCTCGTTTGGCAGCGGTAATAACACATCAATAGCAGCATCTACTGTGCCTGCCGCTAACTCGCTGACTAGTTCCCTACGTTCAACTTGTATTGCCGCCAGATCAATCGTTGGTGCTTGCTGGGTGATGCTGGTGAGTAGTGGTGGTAGCACGGTCGATTCCAGCACATCGCGTAATGCCAACGTAAATTGTTTGCTCGCAATAGCGGGATCAAATCGACCAGCGTCCGACAAAGTGACTTCCAGTCCGCGCAGAGCCAATCGCACTGGTTCTATGATGCTACGCGCCAATGGCGTAGAAACCATGGCATGTCCCTGCCTTACAAATAGCGGATCATCGAACAGGTTGCGCAAGCGATTCAGCGCATGACTAATCGCTGGCTGCGTCAGATATAGTTTTTGACTGGCACGCGTTACGCTGCCTTCTGTGTAGATCGCTTCAAATACAGAAAACAAATTCAAATCAACTTTAGATATATGCATAAAATTAATGTAATTTAATTATAACTATTCATTTGATAGATTGTAGCGCAAGCTTTACCATGATCCACAAAGTTAATTTGGCAAGTTGATCGACTGAGTTGATTGAATAAATACGTTGAATAAATACCTTGAATAAGTTCATTCAATAAGTTCGTCTACCTAGCCGAACAATTCAGTCAGTCATGAAATCAATCAACTCAGCCAGGCATTTAAATTCAAGTTGGACAATTAAACGGGACAAGCAATGGGACAGATTTATCTGGTACGTCACGGACAAGCTTCTTTCGGTAGTCAAAATTACGATCAATTATCCGAGCTAGGCGTAGCGCAAGCCGTGCAGCTTGGTCAATGGTGGAGCGCTCGCAATCTGGAGGTGTCACGCGTCGTCACTGGCAAGTTGCTACGTCATCAACAGACTGCCAAAGCCTGCATAGCTGCTGTGCAGAACGTGGCTGCTGATGCACTCAATACAGATGCATGGCAAGAGGACGCTGGCTTCAACGAATATAACCATCACGAGGTTTTGGCCCGGCATGTTCCCGCGTTTGATGACCCTTCCGCAGTCAAGCGTTTTTTGATGACGCCAAACGCCAAACAGGCGTTTCAAACTATTTTTCATGAGGCGATTGCGCGTTGGATGACGGGTCTATATGACGCTGAATATACTGAATCATGGGCAGAGTTTCGTCAACGCTGTATCGCAGCGCTGGAGCGTCAATTAACGTATCCCGATCCTGCAAAAAATATTGTGATCTTTACCTCCGGGGGCACTATTTCCGCTTTGTGTCAGCACGTGCTGGGTTTCCCTGATCCGCGTTTTGCCGAATTGAACTGGTCGCTGGTTAACAGCGGCGTGACACGTTTCCATGTCCAGCCGGCCTTAGTGCAAGGTCAATCGCCACGTTTGGCATTGGCTTACTTAAATAATTTTTCTCATCTGGAGTTATCCAATAACCCCGGTCATATCACTTACGTTTAGGAGTTGGAGATGACAGATTTGTTTGATTTAACTGGCAAGGTCGCACTGGTCACAGGTGCCAGCCGTGGCATCGGTGAAGAAGTCGCCAAAATGCTGGCGGCTCATGGCGCGACGGTGATTGTCTCCAGCCGCAAAGCAGAGGCTTGCGAAGCGGTGGTTGCTGCGATCCAGGCTGCAGGTGGCAAAGCTGAGGCACGCGCCTGCCACATTGGTGAAATGGCGCAGATTGATGCGCTATTTGCTGACATCACAGCCGCACACGGTAGACTCGATATTCTCGTGAATAACGCAGCGACCAATCCACATTTTGGACACATTACGGAGACTGATCTGGGCGCCTTTCAAAAGACCGTTGATGTCAACATTCGCGGCTACTTTTTCATGTCTTCTGCGGGTGTCAAATTGATGGCAAAAAATGGTGGTGGCAGCATCATCAACGTCGCCTCGGTTAATGGTGTTGTCCCCGGTGGCATGCAGGGTATCTATTCGATTACCAAGGCGGCAGTGATTGCGATGACGAAATCCTTCGCGCTGGAGTGCGCCGCAATGGGTGTGCGCGTGAACGCATTACTGCCAGGTGCCACAGATACCAAGTTTGCCTCTGCCTTATTCCATAACCCCGTCATTTTAGAAAAAGCATTGAACCGTATTCCCATGAAAAGGATTGCAGAGCCAAGTGAAATGGCAGGTACCGTTTTATATCTCGCCTCGGCCGCATCTAGCTATACAACGGGCGCTTGCATCAATGTCGATGGCGGTTATTTAGTTAATTAATAGCGATATAAAACTCATCAGATTGAATCGAAAAGTCGATCAAATCGGGTCGATCAAATTTCCCTTAAAGGTAGAACATGGATTTTCAATACAGCCCCAAAGTTAAAGCATTACAAGCGCGTTTAATCGCGTTTATGGATGCTCATATTTATCCCAACGAAGCTAATTTCTATGGTGAGATTGCGGCCAACCGCAAGGCCGGTGATCCGTGGATTCCGACCAAGATTGTAGAAGAATTAAAAGTCAAAGCACGCGCAGCCGATTTGTGGAATTTGTTCTTGCCCGAATCCAGCCATGGCGCAGGCTTGACCAACTTGGAATACGCACCGCTGTGCGAAATTATGGGGCGTTCTTTATGGTCAGCAGAAGTGTTTAATTGCGCCGCGCCGGACACCGGCAATATGGAAGTATTTGCCCGCTACGGCACGCCAGAGCACCAAGAAAAATGGCTGAAGCCTTTGTTAAATGGCGAGATTCGTTCTTGCTTTGCGATGACAGAACCAGCTGTTGCCTCATCGGATGCGACTAACATCGAAGCGTCGATCGTGCGGGATGGTGATGAGTACGTGATTAATGGTCGCAAATGGTGGTCATCTGGTGCCAACGATCCGCGCTGCAAAGTATTCATTTTTATGGGTAAGAGCGATCCTGACAATGCAGATCGCCATAAGCAGCAATCGATGATCATTGTGCCGCGTGATACCAAGGGCGTGACGATTCTGCGTGCACTGCCTGTCTTCGGTTATGACGATGCGCCGCATGGTCATGGCGAGGTGTTGTTTGAGAACGTGCGTGTGCCGGCATCTAATATTCTGTTAGGTGAAGGTCGTGGTTTTGAAATCGCCCAAGGTCGTCTTGGTCCTGGCCGTATCCATCACTGTATGCGCCTGATCGGCCTGGCAGAACGTGCGCTGGAAGATATGTGCAAACGCTCGTTGACACGGGTTACTTTTGGCAAGCCGGTAGCAGAGCAGGGCGTGACATTAGAGCGGATCGCAAACAGCCGTATTCTGATTGATCAGGCACGCTTACTGGTGTTGAACGCGGCACAAATGATGGATACCGTCGGCAACAAAGCAGCAGCCAAAGAAATCGCTATGATTAAAGTGGCGGCACCCAACATGGCATGCACGGTGATTGACTGGGCAATACAAGCGCATGGCGGTGGCGGTGTGTCGAATGATTTTGGCCTGGCCTATTCTTATGCACAAGCGCGTACTTTGCGTTTAGCCGATGGTCCGGATGAAGTGCATCGCAACCAGATCGGTAAGATGGAATTAAAAAAATATAAGACCAATACGCACTAATAAGCACTAAATCACATTAAGTTGAATCGTAGAATTGAATCTTAGTTTCAGTTTCTAAAATCAACCCTGAAGTCTCTCAAATTTTTGTTGAGGCTATCAGGGATTTTTGCATCATAGAACGTGTTATTTATCTCAATCAAGACTTACAAAAAAATGCCCCGACTAGGTGTAGCGACGACAACAGTATTTCCAAGCGGCTAGGCGCTGCAATGCTTTGAGGAGTTTTGCGTAAGTCCATCAAAAAAATTAATGAATGGAGACAATATGCCCGAGATCACATTTAAAGATAAATCCGTACTGGTCACAGGTGCCGCCAGCGGCATAGGACGAGCTGCCGCCTTAGCGTTTGCTAAAGCTGGTGCCAAATTAACGATTGCCGATATTGATGTGGTCGGCGCGGAGGAGACGCAGGCCATGATCTCGTTTGCTGGCGGTACCGTGCGATTTGTAAAAACCGATATTTCTAAAGCGGCCGAAGTGGAGTCTTTGATCGCCGGGATTGTGAACGCCTATGGCCGCCTGGACTGCGCTTTTAATAATGCAGGTATAGAGATTGAACATCACGCATTGGCTGACTCCGACGAGGCCAGTTTCGACAAGATCATGAACGTCAATGTGAAAGGCGTCTGGCTTTGTATGAAGTATGAAATCAAGCAGATGCTGCAACAAGGCGGCGGCACTATAGTCAACACCGCCTCGGTCGCCGGTTTGGTCGGTGCGCCTATGCAGCCGATTTATGCCGCCAGCAAACATGCCGTGGTTGGGTTGACCAAAACCGCCGCTGCCGAATATGGCCGCGCAGGTATCCGTGTCAATGCGGTGTGCCCGGGTGTGATCCGTACACCGATGATGGATAACGCGATCGCCCGCGAACCAAGACGCGAAAAAATGATCCAAAAATTGCACCCGATCGGCAGGATTGGCGAGGCATCAGAAATCGCCAATGCGGCACTGTGGTTATGTTCAGATTTGTCTTCGTTTGTAACAGGACATCAACTAGCAGTTGACGGCGGACTGACGGCGATCTAAGTTATAGCTGCATAGCATGGATTTAAAATGAGTTTGACTTAAATCCTTTTTTTACATCAGCTATTTAATAAAATAGGGGAGTATATCTATATATTGGCTTAATAACTAGGTTTTATATGGACAATAAAAAATACAGGTAGTGAGTATATTTTATTTAAATTCCTGCTGCGCGCATAAATATCGATAGTTGTATCGTCTAAGCAAGTGACTAAATAATTGAAACGGTGGTAGAAAAATAGTAGGAAAAGCAGCAAAAAAAACAGGAGAGCGAGTGACAGCCCAATAAGCCGTAATGAGCAGTAACGAGCCGCAATGAACTAAGTTGCAAGCAAAAAATAAGTACAAATAATTATAAATAAACAGATTTCATTTCCAACAAAGTGAGAGAGACAATGACAGATTTTCCTTGGATCGCATCCTACCCAGCTGGTGTCCGCTGGGACGCAGAGTTACCGGTTATGCCAGTGCCACAATTGCTTGATCATGCCTTGGAAAAATGGCCTGATCATCCGGCTCTCGACTTCATGGGTAAAAAGACCAGCTACCGTGAGTTGCATGCCTTGGTCGAAAAAGCCGCCGCAGGATTTCAGCAATTGGGTGTCAAGCCTGGTGTGCATGTTGGTTTGTTTTTACCGAATACGCCGCACTACGTGATCAGTTTTTTTGCCGTATTAAAAGCGGGCGGTACGGTTGTCAATTACTCACCGCTGGATGCGGAAAAAGTTCTGGAGCATAAAATCGCCGACAGTGAGACTGACTTGCTGGTCACGCTCGATATGATCATGCTATATCCGCAGATGGCAAAAATGCTCGGCCATACGCGCCTGAAAAAACTGATTATCGGCAACATCGCCGAGATGTCGCCTTACCCCGACGCCGTACATGCCAATCTGGAGAAAGCGCAACAACTGTGCGCAATTCCTGATGATGCGCAGCATGTGCAATTTGCCCAATTGTTAGCAGGCGAAGCAAAGTTCAAGGCGATTGTAGCGACCGATCCCAAAGATGCGATCGCCGTTTTACAGTACACCGGCGGCACGACAGGTTTGCCTAAAGGTGCCATGCTGACGCATGCAAACTTAACGACAGCATGCAGCCAGATCAAAGAGACGCTGAATGTTAGCCCGCCGATTCTGACCGAAGGTGCAGAGCGGGTTCTGGCGGTGCTGCCGCTGTTCCATATTTATGCTTTAACCGTCGATATGTTGTTTGGCGTCTCTATGGGCGCAGAGATATTTTTGCATACCCGATTTGATGTGGAAGCCGTAGTGAAAGATCTGGCCGGTAAAAAAATCACCATCTTCCCAGGTGTGCCGACAATGTATACCGCCATCATCAATTATCCCGATATCAAACAATACGATCTGAGTTCGTTGAAGTTTTGCAACTCCGGCGGCGCACCTTTGCCAGCGGAAGTATTGCAGCAATTTCAGAGCATTACTGGTTGTAGTTTGCTTGAAGGCTGGGGTATGACAGAGACCTCACCAACGGGTACGTTTACTTCGCTATTTAGTAAGCGCAAAGCAGGGTCTTGCGGCTTGCCAGCACCGGGGATTAATTTTAAATTTGCCAGCGTGGATGATGCTCGCAAGTATGTGGGCATAGGCGAGCGTGGCGAGATTTGTGTTGCGGGTGCCAATATCATGAAGGGCTATTGGAAGAAGCCAGAAGCGACCGCAGAGTCCTTTACCTCTGATGGATTTTTCCGTACAGGTGATGTCGGCTACATGGATGAAGACGGTTTTGTCTACATCGTGGATCGCACCAAAGATATGATCTTATGCGGTGGTTACAACGTCTATCCACGCAATATTGAAGAAGCGATTTATGAGCATCCATCGGTTGCCGAGGTCAGTGTAATCGGCATACCGGACGCCTATCGTGGTCAATCGCCAAAAGCATTTATCAAACTCAAAACCGGTGCTGCCGCATTTACTTTAGACGAATTGAAACACTTTTTGAAAGACAAACTAGGTAAACACGAGATGTTGCAAACCATGGAAATTCGGGCTGACTTGCCGAAGACGCCGGTAGGTAAGTTATCAAAGAAAGAGTTGTACGAAGAAGAGGCGAGAAAGCTGAAGGCTTGAGATTGAATTTTGATGTTTTGAGATGACAGTTTTAAAGTTGAATTTTAAAGCCGAATTTCAAAACACTCTGCAAGCTTGATCTGGGTGCTTATGAGGTGAATTATGGGGAGTATGCGCTAATTTTTATGAGTCGTCCAAATAATAATTGGATAATACGACATCTAATTATGATACATATACCCAGTATATTGTTTTTCTATTTTGAGATACATTGAAATAGCGTAGAACAGTTCAGATAGTTCCAGACAAATAAACCCAGATTTCCATTAGCTCAAATCCCAATGGAAAATCTGGGTTTAGATTTTATACAGACAGCTATTTCAGCCTTAGCTAAAATCCGTCGCATCGACAAACGCCGCAACCATCGCCTCTAATCCTTGCTGATCTTCTGCGCTAAACCGGTTCAGACTTGGGCTGTCGATGTCGAACACGCCAAACAATTCACCGTTCTTGATCACGGGAATAACGATCTCCGAATTCGATGCCGAGTCACAGGCGATATGGCCAGGGAACGCATGCACGTCGGGTACCAGTATTGTTTTGCGTTCTGCTGCTGATGTACCGCAAACACCTTTGCCAAATGCGATCCGGGCGCAAGCAACTTTGCCTTGGAAAGGGCCGACCAATAATTCTTGCTTGTTTGTATTGGCACTAGGCGCCGATGCTTTGGCCGGCTTTACCAGATAAAAACCTGCCCAATTTAAATCAGCGATGGTGTCATAAACCAGTGCAGAAAATTGTGCCGCGTTGGCGGTGAGATCGGTTTCGCCTTCCAAAATGCTGATCACTTGGCGAACAAGTAATTGGTAATCGGGCTTGGTGCTGGCGCTAGGTGGTGTGAACATAGTGTGGATGCTTGAGTAAGAAGACAGGATAAGAAATGAAGTATCTTAGTGAAGACCATGCATTATCCCAGAATTTCTATCCGAGTCACCAAACGTATTCCCACTTAAACTTTGCCGATAGAAATTCGGCACTTAGATTTTGGACGAAAAAAAGGGCAAGCATCTTATTGCTTACCCTTTTTAGTTTTTACCCTTACTCGTTCTGGCAGAGCTACATCAAATCAAGTCAGACAGAATCAAATCGAGCCAGATCATCGTGCTACATCCGGTTATTAAGGGACGCTGCACAGACAATGTGTCATCGCCGCATAGCCTTTGTTACCTTTATTGATGTCAGATAACCAGCTCAATTCTTTTGCCATCTGCATGGCGGATTCTGGTGGTAAGCCAGTCGGGACAATCGCCATTTTGAATTGGTCGTTTAATACGGTAGCAAATGCTTTTGCGACGGATGTACCAAACATACTGAAGACGCGATCAAATTTGGATGGCTCGCGCTCAATATACACAGTGCGGTAATCCGCACCGAGTTTAGCGCGCTTGGCTGCCGATGCCAGAGCATCGCCATAGGTGCCAACCGTGTCGACCAAACCGCGATCTTTGGCTTGCTGACCTGTCCAGACACGCCCTTGTGCTACTGCATCAATTTTCTCTGGCGTAGTTTTGCGCGCCTTGGCTGCTTTGGTAGTGAAATCATCATAGATGTGGTTGATGCTGGCTTGTATCACTTCACCAAATTTAGGGTCCAGCGGACGTAGCGGATTGAAGCCGTCCGCCAGCCAGGTTGTGGTTGTGCCACCAGTATGTACGCCGATTTTATCCAAGGCTTTGTCAGCAGTTGGCAAGATAGCGAATACACCGATTGATCCAGTGACTGTGGTCGCGTCGGCGATCACTTCGTCAGATGCCATCGATATCCAATAGCCGCCAGATGCTGCTACGTTACCCATAGAGACGACTACCGGTTTGCCTGCACTACGGGTCAACTCCAGTTCGCGACGGATTAGTTCCGAACCAAAGGCGCTGCCGCCAGGGGAATCAACACGCAGAACGATTGCTTTGATCTGGTCATCCTCGCGCGCTTTGCGGATCAGGTTGGCAGTAGAGAGGCCGCCAATCGCTCCCGGTGGCGCCATCCCTTCGCTGATCTCGCCAGAAGCGATGACAACACCGATGGCATCGCCCAGAATTTTTGGTCTTAGTGAGGCCAGATAATCGTCAAATGCTACTTGCTTAAAACTCTTGTTCTGATCATCGCGAGCACCTTTGGAAATCATTAACTGGCGAATTTCATCACGGGTTTTCAGACCATCCAACAGCTTGGCATTGACCGCCATTTTTGCTGCGTCACCGTTAGTCGCTTTTAGCAAATCGGGTAATTGATTGATGCCTTGCATGATGCTACCAGCGGGTAATTTACGGGCTTTTTCTACATCGCCGGTATAACTTGCCCACATCGCGTTATACAAATAACTTTCAGCTTCAGTTGCTGCGGCCGACGGTTCGTTGGCGATATAAGGCTCGGCAAAACTCTTATAAGTACCGACCTTAATCAAGTTGACTGTGATGCCGAGTTTGTCGAGCGCATCGCGGTAGTAATTGCGATAGCGACCAAAGCCAGTCAGCATCACATTACCCATTGGGTGCATATACACTTCAGTCGCATGCGAGGCTAAAAAATATTGGCGCTGATCAAAACTGGAGCCCCAAGCCACTACGGTTTTGCCGCTAGCTTTAAAGCGATCAATCGCCGCAGCGACTTCGCGCAACATCGGCAAACCTGCGCCTTGCATCTCATCTGTCATGAGGACCAAACTAGTAATCTTTGGGTCTTTGGATGCGCTGTCCAGCACCGCCAAAATATCTCGTAGCTGCATCGTTTTTTGTGCCGTACCTTGGGCTTCTGCCAGCAAAGTATCGCGTGCGCTACCGGCGTTTTGTTCAACCAGGCTGCCTTTTAACGTCAGCATCAGCGCAGTTTTATCATCCAATTTTTTTCCTGGGCCAGAGAAAATACCAATGGCAATCACGATAATCAGAGTCAGCAAGATTAAATTAAGAATAAGGCGGCGGCCAAAATCCAGAGCATTCCAGACAAAAACAATGCTGTTTTTTATCCAGCGGATTGGGGTGAAAGACATGCGTGCTCCTGAAAGTAGGAAAGTATAGAAAAAATCAAAGTAAATGCCGGACGAGAACTATTGGGGACTGCTGATGACAATTGACGATAACTGGCGATTGCTGTTGAAACTAAAGGCGCTATAGCATAGAGCTAAAAAGCGCCGTATTGTGATTCAGATGAAAATTATTCTGGCCAGATGGCTTGTAATACTTGCGCCAGATGAGCGCCAGCTTTCGTCAACGCATCTTCTTTGACGTTATACATGGTTTTTTCATACGCTAACGGTAAGGCGATAGACCAATTATTTCCTTTGACGTTGGGTGTACGCTGACTAAATTGCGCGCCGCCAAAAACCAGACGGGCGTTGCGGATCGATTCGTCTGCCCACAGCACTGGCCATTCTTGTATTGGCGCTGCATCTACGGCAACAGTTTTCGCTTTTTTCGCCAATGATTCGTTCATCCTGCCGCGCTTAAAATTTAGCGGCACATCGTCCCACAGCGAATGTAAATTACCACAAGGGCAATTTAAGGCATTGCCGCCAATGGTATTAGATGTTTTGTCATATTGCGTGTCGTCGGGATTAATGATTTTACCGTCTGCATCAAGATAAATCGAACCTACATGCAAAGGCTGGTGGATATCGCCAACATAATGTGTCAGCAACTCTAAGGCTTCGCGCGGATCTTTAATGCTAAATGGTGCTGGTGCCGGTTTGCCGCTCAGCACATCGATACTTGCCTGAATCGCGTGCACTACATCATGATCGCTGGTTCCTGTGTAACCTGTTTTGTAGTGGTCGTGCTGCAAGCTCACATCGGAGTAGTGATATTGTTTGTGACAGCTTTCTTCATCCGCGGCCGGGTTACAGTTGCTTTGATTGCGACGGACAAAATCAGCCAGTGCCTTGATGTCTTCCGGATTTTCAAATGGCTGACATTCTGGATAGCGTCCTGGCACGGTGTAAGCGTAGTCTTTTTCAGGGCTGATACCTTTTGCACAATCAGCCCATACGGATACTAGCTCCAGACTGCGATTGCCCAAAATGGATTTAACTTTTTCACCCGCCTTAGTCCCGACCAGCATCGCATCGGCAATCGCGCCTACTGTTTGGTGCCCGTCAGCGCCCCAGGCAAAAGCCAGTTGAGGTAAATAAACCAGGCTAGCTAGCATGCCAGCCATTATCTTTGAATTTATTCGTTTATTACTGCGGTTCTGCATAGAGTTATTAAGGCGTGTAGGCATACGATGTCCGAGGTATCCAAATAATTTTGATTAAGAGGGTAATTAATGAGTTTCAGTAAAGACATGGTTTAATTCTAGTCAAAGCTATTATCGCAACTTCTTTTCTGCGGGAAAGATTAAACCATTTTTTTGCATAGACCGTCGTTAAACCGAGAATTCCACTACATCGTTACAAATCCATGCAAAACCTAATGCATCGCTGAAGGTGTTGTCTGGACTTCCCCTAATTTCGTAGACAACTCTTAACTTCCAAACTTATTGTTCATTTTTTAAATCACAACATCGGATTTCCATAGGACTTACGCAAAATTGTCCCGTCAAGGCCTAGCGACGAAGATAGTACTTTAGTGCAGCTAGGGGCTAAAACGCAGCTGGAGCGGTTTCGCGTAAGTCCTATTCCATACTATTTCCTGAATGATGATTTACACCAAACTTTTAACCATCATTGACATTATTCTCATTTGAACGAGAGTAGAGTTCGTGATGGAAGAATATAATAAATACTTCCAATTAATATCAGAATCGCCCTGTCTCAATTGCGCTACCAATAATCTGAAAAATAATATCGGTATTGCTGCAATTTTATTGTTCTATTTTCCAAAAGAATGTATGCGACCACACGGAAACTTTACTACTTATATTGATGGCCAGGTATTGGTGTCAGAAGTGCGTGGGCAATGGAATATTGAACTACTGGACGCGTGGTTTAACGCGATGATGCCGCATATTGAAGAACTTTCTGCAAAAGGACTATGGGGCACGGTAGGGATCATGCATGATTCTTTGCTGTGTTCTCGCGAAGCCTTGGAAACATTAGCTTACAGAGCACAAATTGCAGTAGATAAGCGTCATTTGGTTTGCAGCGCATTTGTGGCAAAACAAGATGTTGAAGGACGTAACTTTATCGAACCAGTTTATGAAAAATTCTATAAAGGCGTTTGCCCGATCCAGTTTTTTGAAAACTACGAAGATGCCAAAAATTGGGTTATTCAGCAATGCGCGGATGTGACAAAAGCACATCTTCTTGATTAAGTCCTGCTGCTTTATTAATGCCAAATAGCTCATTTTCAATAACTGTCAGCACAACTTATCAGCACAATCAAACGGCGTATATTTTATTGAGCGTAAATAAACTGGCGAGATAAAAAACTATGGCGTGTCTTATCCACAATTCGACACAAACCCCAAACACCGTTAAACTTGTAAGCTTTTGTTTAATTTGGCCAATACCGTGTCTGACCTCAATTCTCCCGCCGATTCTGAAGCAATTCAGCCCTCTGTCACCGTTTCCAGTGATTTGATTAACCGCGAGGTTGAGCGTCGCCGTACTTTTGGCATTATTTCTCACCCAGACGCGGGTAAAACCACGCTGACCGAAAAACTTTTGATGTTTTCCGGTGCGATTCAGTTAGCGGGTACGGTCAAAGCGCGTAAGAGCGGTCGCCATGCCACCTCGGACTGGATGGAGATTGAAAAGCAGCGCGGCATTTCTGTCGCATCCTCCGTGATGCAGTTTGAATATCGTGATCACGTCGTCAATTTGCTAGACACACCAGGCCACCAGGATTTTTCTGAAGATACTTATCGTGTATTAACGGCAGTTGATTCTGCCTTGATGGTGATTGACGCTGCTAAGGGTGTGGAGGAGCAAACCCTCAAGCTGCTAAATGTATGCCGCATGCGCAATACGCCGATCATCACCTTTGTCAACAAGATGGATCGTGAAACCCGCGATCCTCTGGAATTGCTCGATGAGTTGGAATCAGTATTAAAAATTAAGTGTGCACCAGTGACATGGCCGATCGGAATGGGTAAAACCTTCCGCGGTGTGTACCATATTCTGCGCGATGAAATTTTGCTCTTCACACCAGGTAGCGAGCGTGCTGATCAAGAATTTGAAGTCGTCAGCGGAATCAACAATCCTCGTCTGGCAGAAATGTTCCCGCTAGAAATTGAACAGTTAAAAATGGAAGTGGAACTGGTGCACGGCGCCTCCCATCCGTTTAGTCTGGATGATTTTTTGGCAGGTGTTCAGACGCCTGTCTTCTTTGGTTCTGCAATCAATAACTTTGGCGTGCGCGAGATTCTCAATGCCTTGCTGGATTGGGCGCCGGCACCGCGTGAGCGTGATGCCAGCGTGCGTTCGGTAGCACCAAAAGAGGTGCCGTTCACTGGATTTATTTTTAAAATTCAAGCGAATATGGATCCCGCTCACCGTGACCGTATCGCCTTCTTACGGGTTTGTTCTGGGCGTTTTGAGCGCGGCATGAAACTCAAGCATTTACGCTTGAACCGCGAGATCAAAGTATCTTCTGTCGTAACCTTTATGGCGTCTTCCCGCGAGCAGGTGGAAGAAGCGTATGCAGGCGATATTATCGGTTTGCCGAATCACGGCAATATGCAAATTGGCGATAGTTTCTCTGAGGGCGAATTATTGCAGTTCACAGGGATTCCTTACTTTGCACCTGATTTTTTTCGCACAGCACGGATTCTGAATCCACTGAAAATCAAGCAATTGCAAAAGGGTTTACAGCAGCTGGGTGAGGAGGGCGCGGTACAAGTATTTAAGCCCGTGGTCAGCAGCGATTTGGTATTGGGCGCGGTTGGAGTATTGCAGTTTGAAGTGGTAGCAAGCAGGCTTAAAAATGAATATGGTGTCGATGCTGTGTTTGAAGGTACCAGCATCAGCAGCGCCCGGTGGATTACTTGCGACGATAAAAAAATGCTGGCTGATTTTGAACGCTCCAGCGCTGGCGGTAATATCGCTTTTGATGCTGCTGGCAATATGGCTTATCTGGCGACCTCCGGTGTCAATTTAAAGTTGACACAAGAACGTTGGCCTGGTGTGGTGTTCCATGCGACCCGTGAGCACGCCGCTAAGCTGGATTAAAATCCGAGGAAAAATCAAACAAAACCGCTAGTGAGAAATTACTGGCGGTTTTTTTATGAGGATTTAAATCGTGGCGCCAAAGATAAAGTCACCAGCGCAATCGCCAGCGGCAAAGTAGAAATAAATCCCAGATATTTGAATCCTGCTGCGCCGACTAAGCCTCCAATAAAAAATGCCGAGATCAGCATTGATTGTATTTTTAATTTAGTGCGATTGGCGACGACTTCCGATTGACTGGGGATGGTTTTGTTACGGTTCCAGTAAATTAATTTACCCAATTCAATCCCTATATCTGTGACTAAACCCGTGACATGCGTGGTACGGATTTCTGCGTTAGAAATTTTAGTAATCAGCGCATTTTGTAATCCCATCACATAGCACAACAATACCGCGGTGAACGATACCGTGATCACTTCATGCTGGCGCAATGTCGTACCGACTAGACCAAATAGTAAAAGCAAACTAGCTTCTAAAAGTAATACCGGTGTGTAGATATAGTCCGGCGTATTGCGTTTGGCATAGTTGACGATAATCGCGGTGCTGGCCGATCCTGAGATAAACGCAGCAAGCATCAGCAATGCCGCAAATGCGGGTATCAGCCGGCCTAAAATAATGTCATCTGCAGCTGAGGAGACGATCCCCGTCATGTGCGAGGTGTATTGCCCCACCGCCAAAAATCCACCGGCATTAAGCGCGCCAGCATTACAGGCTAAAGCAACACCCAGATGCAAATTGGTTTGCGCCGTGCGTTGAGGTGAGGTCAGTTGAGCAAGATAACTAAGTGGCATAGCGGCAATCGATGCAGATGTGAGCAAGTCCCTGAGATATTTAGGAGGATGATTCAGTGTAGCGGACGAAACGGAATAGCAGCAAGCTGATACGCTGATACCGTCGCAAATCAAAGTAATTTCAGGACTTATGCAAAACCGCCCCCCGCTGTGTTACAGCGCTGATCTGTACAAGTTGTCACTCGATCTGACAGGATGCATCAGATCGTGAATGTCGCGGTTGTGCCCTTAGGAGCTGGTCAAATGATTTTCTTAAGCGTCCGCATAGGGGCGAAAGCTGACATACGATTAAATCCAGTAGACATAAGCTTCCTCGGTGCATAAACTATCTCGCTTATCACGAATACAATTTTTAAGATAGATAAGCTACTTTGGTTGTTTGGAACTGGTTCGGAAGTGAGACGATCGGTATCCATGGAAGCTGTCGGCCTTTCCTGGTTATTTAGTGCTGTACCGCATATAGCGGAAAGCGTTACAGAGCAGGAGTTACGGACGGGTTGGCTTGCAAGGATGCCCGGACAAGCCGCCAGGTTATGCGGAGTTTTTTCACTCTATTTGAAGTTTGACATCTTACGAATCGATGCATACAGACGAGAATATAGCCTACCTGTCGTTGAGCTTTCATACTGCGTTGCCATTGGAGCAGCTAGCAGAGATGATTGGGCTTGTCGACGGTGAGTATGATTAAGAAAACGAGTATGAATGGGTGCTGGGCTCCTTTGGAGGGTTTTCAGACATTGATATTACACGTACTCATCGAGAGCAATCGCAAGATGTAGCGACTACGATACTTCGCTATAATTATGATAATCGAATTATCCCGCTTTCCTTGCTGGAGTAATTTATTAATGTATTACAGAACGTCGCAAGTGATTTCATGTTGCAGGGAATAGTGAATGGGCATCTTTTTGAAGAACCGTGACAGACCCGATGAAGAGCATGCTTTTCGGTCTAACTTGTCGCTCGATGCCCACGCTGCGTGTGGGTTAACTTAGTCGTTAGGCAAACATGCATCGATTCATCGCGCTCGCTCTGCTGTCACTACTCGCGTCAATGGCTGTCGCTTTTACGGTGGGCAGCGAGGCGCTTGCAGTCTTAATTCTTAGTCTGGCAGTGCTCGTCAGCTTCGTCGCCATATGCACTGGTGGGTATTCAATCATCAGCCTCATAGTCACTGCAATTTCTGAGCGTCAGAAGTTCACTCTTTGCGTAAGGCCTCTCTGGTTGAGCTTTGTAAATGCAATTGCCTCTATCGCATTTCTTTGGTGGCTCACCAAGGCTGCGGCTGTCATGGCCAACCTATGAAGTCCGCTTTCACAACTTCATGCTTCTCCGTCAGCAATGGCTCAAAATGCAAGTACAAACCGTGTCCTCACGCCAGCCTAACATTAGGTTCAAAGCAGACGCCCATACTCCGCATCGCTTCGGATACGCCTTATGGGCGCCGGTTAACCTAGCGTTAAGTTTCAAAAATGGCACATCCAGACGCACACTTAATTCTCGAACTCTATGCCGCCGGAGAGCGTTCCTTTTCCGACTTAGACCTGGACAGTATTTGCTTGGATTTTTCAGCGGCAATGCTCATGGATAGCGATTTTTCTGGATCGTTCATTAATGCAAACTTTAG
Organism: Undibacterium sp. 5I1; assembly: GCF_034314085.1. Classification (NCBI taxonomy): domain Bacteria; kingdom Pseudomonadati; phylum Pseudomonadota; class Betaproteobacteria; order Burkholderiales; family Oxalobacteraceae; genus Undibacterium; species Undibacterium sp. 5I1. The sequence continues at coordinate 2,240,251 of NZ_JAVIWI010000001.1, read as the reverse complement.
GGGGGCGAATCTTGCAAGAGTGAAATTCGAGAATGGAAACGTTAAGTGTTGCGATTTCACTGAGGCCAATCTTGAAGGTGCATCGTTTAAAGGAAGTGCAATTGACGGAGCTATTTTTATTGGGGCGAAGTTGATCAATGTTAATTTTTTGGCTGCTTCTGAACAAGGGCACATTTATTCAATCGACGAGCTACCGTTCGATGCAACTTAACAAGACAGTCGATGGTGACTCCGTGTTAATGTTTACCCATTATGTTAGCTGCAGCTCGCGGTGCATATCACTTTTGCGTTATGTTTCAGCCAAATGATGCCTGTCGATAAATTTGACACAAATGCCGCAGAGATAATCGTCGCTTTGGGAAATGCTTCCGACCTTGGGCTGCTTGAGTGGGTACAAGATTTAAATTGGCCAGTGGCGCGAGTACTTGCACCGTTCCTTGCAAACCCCGGAAGCGTTGTTTTTCCCGGCATTCGCCAAGTCCTCACGTCGAATGACGATACTTGGAAGGTCAGCATACTTAACGGTGTAGTTGCTCAATCATCAGAACTGATCCGGCTTCTTCGTCATGATCTTAAACGTCTTGCGAGTGAGCCTACCCCGGGTGAACGTGCGGAAGAGCTTAACGAACTGGCGCTTGAGTTACTGGAATCGAAATGACGCCATCGCATAAAAAATCATTCCAGCGGATGCCTGCGGCGTCGCTGAATTCAAGACGTTAGCCATCACAATGACCGCATCCATTGGACACGAGTCAGCCATGCAAGCGGTACGAGATACGACGTCGATCATGGCATCTATCAGGAACGCGAGCGAGGACGATATCGTGAATCGCCTGACTGCCTTGGGATATTCAGCTTCAAGTGCAGAGAAGCTCAACGTATTCATCCCAATGGCGTTTGCGTGGGTGCTTTTGCAGCGCATGGTATTAGTTTCATTGTCTTGGGGCTTATCAGTGGCGCATGCCTCGCCATAATCCCGCCGATGTTGTGGCTCTACTCCACACTTCGTCATCCGGCTAGGCATCACTTGTCAGCGGCAGAGGTCTTGTGGTTCATGGCGGGTTGCTTTGCGGTCGGCTCGTTGGTCGGTCCGTTTTACTATCGACACATCGCGCGTAAATATGGTCTCGTTTGCTGGTCAAGCTTTCGCGGCAAGCGCCAAGATTCGTAGGGACGTCCATGAAGCGTGAAGCACTTAACGATTCAATCGAGAGAACAGCACTCTGCAAGCCGCGCGCCGCCTCTCATCTCAAACCTTAAAACATCATCGCTAGTGTCACCTCTCAGTCTCAACCAGACGTACGTTTGATGATCGCTAATAACCGCAATTTGCCTATTTCAGACGTTCATTATCTGACACGCTGCGTTCGGTTGGATTGCAACTACGACAGCTTATCCGTATAAAGTAATCTCATCGTCACGATACCTTGCAGAGATAATTTTAATAAATCCTAAATTTAATCGTTTTCAGGAGATTGTTATGACCATTAAATTAATTCGCGGCCAGACCCGCGATATTGGCTTCCCAGTGAAGCGTTTGCTGCCGGATGCAACGATAAGACGCATCGGACCGTTTGTATTTTTTGATCATATGGGTCCGGCGTTCTTCACTCCAGGTGGGCACGCCGGTGACGTTAGACCCCATCCACACATTGGTCTGGCAACGGTGACCTACTTGTTTAGCGGCGCAATGATGCACAGAGATAGTCTGGGTAGTGTGCAGCGAATTGTGCCTGGAGATATTAACTGGATGACTGCGGGACGCGGGATAGTGCATTCAGAACGTATGCCTGAGGATATCCGTGAACAAGGCATCGCAGTACAGGGTTTGCAGATGTGGGTAGCGTTGCCGGAAAAAGATGAAGAGATTACGCCAGCCTTCCATCATTATCCGGCGGATGAATTGCCACGGATTGAATGGACTGGCGTGCGGCTGCATGTCTTGGCAGGTCGGGTGTTTGACCAGACTTCGCCAGTGGTTTGTCATAGCCCCACTTTATATGTGGCCGCATGGCTGGATCTGGGCGCTACGCTGGATATTCCGGCGACAGCGGCGGCGTACGCTGAGCGAGGCTTATACGTTATCAGTGGCGGCGTCGTTGTGAATGGGCAGCCTATAGAGGCGGGCACGCTGCTGGTGCTAGAAGCTGGCGAGGATATTGTGATCAAGGCCGATGCCGATAGTATTTTGATGCTGTTGGGCGGCGACGCCTTGGAGAAAGCGCCCAGCTTGTGGTGGAATTTTGTGTCCACTTCTAAGGAGCGTTTAGAGGCCGCGAAACTAGCATGGGCCAATCAGGACACAAGCCTGTTCCCGCCGGTGCCGGGTGAGTCGGAATGGATACCCTTGCCTGATCACTAGCACTACTAAAGCGTGCCTGACATCGCGATAGTTGCTAGGTGATGGCGATATGAATGTGGGCAAAAGGGTAGTTAGGCGATGATTAAACACATCTATTCAGCGTGAGAATAGGTCTTTTTTTTATCGTCAATTTAATATACTCCCACTAGGTATATATGGAGTGTCCATTTATTAATTGGACAATAAGGCATATTTGGCAAAATAAATGGGGAGTATATTAAATTTGCCAAATTTTACGTAGATAACTGCTTGTTTATAATCCCCCGCCATGTTGTTTATTCAGGCCGATGATAAAGGGCGCACCGGATCGTTTTTTCAATGATCAGCTAACTGAATTATTCAACAAAGCTTACCGGGACGCATGTCGTTTCTGCGTGCCTTTAGCCGTAATCTTGCTGTTGCTCTAACAACCGCAGCCCACAGAGCAACAGCTTTAAGAACCATCACTTGCAAGCGAGCCGCCTAAGCTGACGCGGCTCTTTTATCGTTCAAGCGCCGCAGCAAACCATTGGTGGTGCGCGGCCATCCGATTGGGCCAAACCAAGCGCCGCCAGCAATCGCAGTCGCATTGACTACCCCATAAATCACCAGCGCAACAGCTTGCGCCAAAAATACACCAGCCAAGCCGCCGCTATGATGCATTGCCATCCAGCCACCGATACCAGCAACCGACAGGCGGACAATATTACCTAGCAACGGCCACATCAAACGCCCAGCTCCTTGCGAGCAAAAATACAGCGTCAGACCCAGTCCGAAGAAGCCATACACTGGACCAACTATATGCAGATATTGTGAACCCGCTTCCAGCATCGCCGGGTCGCTGTTAAAAATACTCAGCCAGGCGTGCGGGAAAAATGCGGCCCATAGACCAATCAGTTCTGTGACCACAAACGCCATGCCAGCGCCAATCCAGCTTGCCCGCAAAGCCCGCTCATGCTGACCTGCGCCTATGCAGGTGCCGACCATGGTGACTAATGGGCCGCCCAAGCCAAATACCAGCGGTACCAGCAAATATTCAAGCCTTGATGCAGTGCCATAACCGGCAATCGCGGCAGTGCCAAAGCTGCCTACAAATGCCGTCGCAATACCAATGGTGACATTGGTCGCAACCGTAGATACTGCGCCGATCAATCCCACTTTTAAAATGTCGCCAAACAATTTTTTCTGGAATGTGAAGTTGACCAGAGTTGGACGTAATAAGCTTTTGCTGGATCGCAGGTAAATAAAAAATACGATACAACCGACAAAATAATATGCCAGCAAGGCCATCGCACCGCCGGCAATACCCATAGGCGGGATAGGTCCCCAGCCAAAGATCAGCAAGGGTGACAAAGGAATCAATACCACCGTTCCCACGCAAGTCACCATCGCCGGAAAAGCCATATTGCCGGTACCCCGGATAATCGCCGCGAAGCAGTTAAATAACCAGATCAGCACCGCACCTGAGAATACCCAGCTGGAATAAGTGAGTGCAGCATCTAGCGAGCCGCCATTGCCGCCCATCTGGCTATACAGCCAATGTCCGCCCGTCAGCACAATCAGCGTAAACGTCAATCCAAATCCAAGCGCAATCAACATTGCATGCAACACCAATGCATCGGCATCAGCCCGCCGCCGAGCGCCCAGTGCCCGCGCAATTGCAGATGCAATCCCACCGCCTACTGCACCGCCCGACATCATTTGCATCAACATCACAACAGGGAAGGTCAGCGCCATACCTGCCAGCGCATCGGTACCTAATTTGCCGACGAAATAAGTTTCGATCAAGCCCACTGCGGCTTGTGCTGCCATCACCAAAACATTCGGTGCGCCTAGCCGCAATAAGGTCGATAAAATCGGTGCTTCCAGCAACAGCCTAGTGCGTGCATCCATTGATGTATCAGGTATGGCGGTTGCCGCTACTAGCTTTATCGTATCTGGAGTAGCGCTCATTTGAGCGCTTATGTTAGTGCTGGGAGCGGTTTGCATACGATCTTTCAATATGGGTTTGCAGCATGGTTTTACTAATTGAGCTTCTTGCAAAATACCCAAACCAGTAAAGTCGAGCATGGGTGTGGCCACTGTTGCGATTGGTTTTCTTGTTTGAAGCGGCACATGTGACATGAATTTGTGCCGGATTATCGTTTTATGGCGTGTCAATCCCTATGTGACCATCACTGCCCCTATGAACGTTGGGAAACGTTGTTTTTTTCGACTCTTTAAAAGCAAAGCTGTTACGTAAATAAACGCATCAACTGATCTGCGGTCAATACCAATAAACCAAACATCAAATGCGACATCACTTTTTCGCTACCACGCACCCGTACTGTCGTGCCACCAAATTCGTCTTTCAGCCTGCCATTGGTACGTTCAGCTTGCGTGCGTTCTTTATAACGCTGTTGTTCATGCGGGGCGAACGGTTTCTTCTCCCCGCCGCGTGCGTTGTGATCAATTAATGGCACGTGGCCAAGACTTTTGCTGTGTGCCCTTAACTCTTCACTGCAATACGCTGCATCCATCAAATCGTACAAATTCGTTACTCGTGCGGCCGTCATCGTTGCTAACGGCACCGCCGTTTGACTATCGTGCACCGAGGCGCTGGTCAATAGCGCACTGATGGCAACGCCGCAGTCAGCGGTGTCGATATGCAGCTTGTAGCCGTTCCAACTCACTTTATAACCTTGCGCATTGCATTTAGTGCCGCGGTCACACTCTTTGGGTAAAGCATTGACGATGCTCGGTAAAGTTTGCGTCAACTGCCAGCCTATCTTGGTCACTTTCTCTTCCTTTGGCGGCCTTATCTCGCCTTTCTTTGGCCGTCCACGGCGCTGCTTTTGGGCCTTTTCTACGGAAACAACTTTCATGTGTTTCTTCGGCTTCTCGCGCGCCGCAATCGCCGTGCCGTCACGGCTGATGTGTCCAATGAGGCTGTCGCCTAAATAACTCTTGATCAGCGCTTCGTGCACTTTCTCCGCTAATTTGGCTTGGGCAAATTCGCCAAAGGCGCGCGAAAAAGTGGCTTCATTCGGAACTTCTTTCCACATCTCAAAGCCGCACAGCCGTTTTAAACTGCGATCCATCGTCAATCGTTCTATTAAGGCCGCTGTTGTATTGAGCCCCAACACAGCTTTGGCGATGAAGGCGCTGGCCAATGCACCACGGTCATGCGGTTTGCGTCCTATCCCTTGCCATTGGTCCGACACAAATTCTTCGATGCGCACCCAGTCTAGTACATGAATCAATTTTTCCAGCTTCGGCGTCAGTGACCCGCATTGCTGTTTTATCTCCGGTAGCAAATCGTGTTGCAGTAAATTCCAGCGTTGCATTATCAGCAGGCGTTGTGTAGGATTCATAGCGGAGCGCAGATGGTTGTTTAGTCACTTTCATCTTGCCAGAAATGGCCGCTCCTTTCTCATCTATTTTGCGCTTCTCGCAATAAAATTACTCTCCGGTGTTTCGTTTTGCAAGAACCTCAATTAACTCGGATTAACTTCTTGATCAATTCAGTAATTAGTTTCAAGAGTATTAATCTGCATTTTGATGTGCAAAAAATCCGCGTACCGCCGCCAGTAATTCATCTGACAAAGGATCGCCCTTGGTCGCTCTTGCCAGCGTCATTGCGCCGACCACGGTTGCCATTGCCACCAGTGCTTGCTCACGCTGAGTTTGCGCGCCTGCACCCGCCATAGTTTCAAGTGCTTTTGCCATATTTTTAATGCCGCTCAGATAGGCGTCGCGCACTGGTTTACCCGGCGTTTCGCGCATCACATCCGTCGCAAATGCCACCGCCGGGCAACCTTGGCCGGCATTATCTCTATGGCGCGAGGTCAGATAATGGTCGGCATAGTTTTTTAAACTGGCGGCACCGTCCACGCCTGAGCCTGCTTGTTTTGTGCGTTTTTCCCGGCTCTGTGCTGCTTTTGCAAAGGCGTGTTCACAGGCGACAGCGGCGAGTTCGTCCTTTGAGGCGAAGTGGCCATAAAACCCGCCATGCGTCAGCCCAGCTGCCGACATCAAATCCGCCACGCTGACACCAGCAATACCTTGCTCGCGGAATAAGCGAGCCGAAACATCTTCAATCGTCGCACGATTGGATTCCATTTGTTCGCGTGATACCCGTGGCATTACCTGCTCCCGATTTGGTCAATAAATACATCATAGATGATAATCATCATAAATAAAATAGATTATTAGTATCATCTATAAAAATTTAAAAATAACTTATTTCTAGGCTTGTTAGACGGTTGGCGGTGTTTATCTTGCTCAGGAACAGCAAGGGTATTTCCATACTGAGAGAGAATTGGGTACGGTTGTTGCAGGACTGTTTTATTAGCTGTAAATCACTCAATAGTTTTTGATGCGCAAACATGGTCGAAACTAGAGTGAATAAATAACTACTAGCAAACGACCTGTATGGATGAGGTTTTCCGGCGTCAGTATTCTCAGCCTATGAATAGCATCACGCTGAGTCCGATCATAGAAATTGCGATCGCCGTATCTAGTAAGCGCCATGCGATTGATTTGCTGAATAGCGGCGCGAGTTTGCGTGCGCCGAACCCCAGCGCAAAGAACCAGGCGAAACTAGCCATTGAGCCGCCAAGTCCAAAAATCCATCGACCCGCGCCTTGGCGCTGATTGGCTAGCGAGCCCAGAAGGATCACTGTATCCAGATAAACATGTGGATTGAGAAAAGTGAAGCTTAGACAAGTCGCTATGGCGGTGCCCAGGGATGCGCCAATCTCGGCGTTAACCACTAGGCGATTTGACTGGAGTGCTCGCTTTCCCGCAGCGATACCATATGCCGCCAAAAATATCGCTCCGCCATATCGTGCGAAAGTTAGTACAGCAGGATTCGATTGAATCAGTAGTCCAAGACCTGCAACCCCAGCCATGATCAGCAATGCGTCTGCGCAGGAGCACACTAGAACGACCGGAACAATATGCTCATTCCGTATACCTTGTCGTAAGACAAAAGAATTCTGAGCCCCGATGGCGAGTATGAGGGTTGCTCCCGATAGAAATCCAGAGAGAAAATCAGAGATCATATAAACCTAGCGCAATCAATAAAGTAATAAAGGGATAGCGCAGATTATTCAGCTAGAATCATTAAGTAAAGCTAAATATTTTTAATCTACATTAGAAAAAATGAATATCAAAGTCGATAATGCCCAGCTATCCGCATTTGCTGCCGTACTGAATGAGGGAACCTTTGAGCTTGCTGCCCGGAAGTTAAACCTGACACCTTCAGCAATTAGTCAGCGAATCAAGTTGCTTGAGGATCGTTTGGGGCAAATCCTGATCCAACGCACAACACCCTGCCAGCCTACGGCAGCAGGGCGTATATTTTTGCGTTATGCCGAGCAGGTGGCTTTGCTGGAATCAGAAATGTTTTCTGGTTTATCTGTGCAAACAGAAGATGCTTCTGTTGCCGTAAGAATTCCGATTGTCTTGAATGCGGATTCGTTGGATAGCTGGTTTAGTTCAGTATTTCAGGCGGTTGCACTTGATGGTTCGATGATATTGGATGTCAGAACCGAGGATCAGGATTACTCAATGGCGCTATTGCGCGAAGGTAGCGTAATGGCTGGAGTGAGTACCAGCACAGATGCAATTCAAGGATGTAAAGTTGAGCCGCTGGGTGTCATGCGTTATCTGGCAGTTGCTACAACGGAGTTCAAGACACGCTATTTTCCAAAGGGCGTTAATGCAAAAGCGCTTGAGCTTGCCCCTATGTTGAAGTTCAATCAAAAGGATGCATTGCAAGACGTTTTTATATCACGCTTCACGACAAATTTAATTCGACCACGTATACACATGATTCCATCTACCCGCTCATTTTTTCAGGCGGCGTGCGCAGGTCTTGGTTGGGGCATGATGCCAGAGCACATTGTTGAGTCAGCTTTGCAGCGAGGGGAACTGATCCATATCGCGAAGAAGTATCCGCTAGATATTTCATTGTATTGGCATCGCTGGAGAATTAGTTCAACTTATCTGGATCGTATTTCCTCGATGGTTCACGAGGCAGCACAAAAGACCTTGCGCTAATCATTCAAAAGTAATTTCTTTTTAGTCGCGCGTGAAAAATGCGTGTTCGCCAGCTAAGACAACTCATTCAGTTCTGCCATCCATAACGCCGCGTCTATGTGACGGAATATGCGCCGCAGGATCGTCTTGGGAAAATACATAATGTTGGAATAAAGCACCCCAGGCGGCTCTTTGATCTGGCGGTAGTTGTTTTAAATTCGTCAGACAATGCACCAGACATTCAAAGGGCGTACTTGGCGCTTGTTCAGTGCGGATCGAGCCGCCCCACCAATAGTTGATCAAGACATTGAACTTGCTCAGCGACTCCACATGATGCCACCACAAAGTTGGGATATAGACTGCATCACCAGGCTCCAGTTCTGCAACGAGAGCATGTTCCAGTGCTTGTTTGAACCGGGGGAATTGCTGAAAATCCGGCTGTTTGAACGACACCAGACTTATCGGTGAGTTGGTTGGTGCAAAGTCTAAAGGGCCAATATACAAGTTGCCCACCTGATCTGGTGGGAAGATCGTAAAGCGTCGCTTACCGCTGACAACACAGGCAATATTGTAGGAAGTGTCAATATGAGCAGGTGTCGTCACCTTGTTGCCAAGCCAGATTCGGGGAGCGATTTGCTCACTCATGAATGGCAAAACATTGTCCACCAAAAAGCCAGGCAGACATTCAGCGATTAATGCACTTTGTATCGCGAGGGAAGGTGCCTGATCAAACTGGCTGTAGCGCATGATTTGATCTAACACCGCCGAGATTGATAATTTATTCCGTAAAAAATTAAAACCATCCAACGTCTCATTATAAAAAATACGGCCGTCCTCTTGGGGCGGTGTCAGTATCACATCGACGGCGGCACCGTTATCCAGATTTTTTAAATAACGATAAGTAGCCTCTGCCGACGCTTGCTGAGCTGAGGGCCAATGTTTAACAAATCCGCGTAAGACGCAGGGCTGGTGCGCACCAATCACATCGCGCAAAAAAGTCGTTTCATCCAGGTGATGAAATTCTCTCAGTGGCTTTAATTCAAGGTTTGACATGAGTTGTATTCTTTAAAAGTAGCGATGTACTTTGATCTGGCTTCTCAAATTCATACTAGCGAAGCGGGTGGTGGTGGTCGGGTTGCTGCCTTGTTTTGATTCAAAAAATCACGAATGACGCTGAGTGTACTTCATCGTTAGATAAGACATTAATACCAATTATAGATCCAGTCCTGAATGCTATTTTATGCCTCATTCGCTAATTTGATTGCGATGGGTTTGATTTTCTTTGTTGATTTTTCAAAAAAATAGACGGTTTCTCTCTATGACAATGGACAAATTTTGTATCGATTTTTAAGCCTGTTGTTCAAGCGAGAACGCCCAAGATAACCCCCCGTCAGAAAAAATTTCTCTGCAATATCGTTTATCTGATAAATGATTAAGCTTATTTGTTTGTTGTAAAAACTAATCAGTCCACTTTTATAAAAAACATATTTGAATTAAATAATTAATGATTTAAATCAATGGCTTGTAATGTTTGTTTAATTCATCTTATTAGTACCAATATGAGTATCAGTAATACCACGTAGATACCGCTTGACAGCCACTTTTACGCTAACTACAGTGAGCCCACTGCTTCCTATTTCAGGCGAAAATCAAAGTATCAGTCGCCCCAAAGATAAAAAGCATGAGAGTGATCTTGCTAGAGATTTTTTATCTTACTCAATCAGATTCAGTTTTTATTTAACCACGGTCTGCGCATTTGAAATGCCATGGCCTGATTGAGTAAGTAAAGACCTTGTGTCGTTTTATAGAGTTAGTTTTAAATTGTGGCATTTAAGTGGTTTTGTATGTTTGACTTGGTAAGTTGCAGTATCGCGGGTGGTATCGAAACGCTCTTCTGTATAGAAAAAAATATCTCGCAGCAGGGCATCAAATTGTTTTGATTGATAAATCTTGGGGGAGTAAATGAAAAGTAATCTGACACTTAAGTTAGCACCTAAATCAACGCCTAAACTGACGCCAATCGCGTCCGGTGTTGCAGTGCTAATCATGACAGTCGCAATGTCAGCACAAGCGCAGCAAGTCGATCCGGCAGCACAAGAAGTGGTGGTTACGGGTATTCGCGCTGCTGCACAACAGTCTTTAAATCAAAAACGTAATGCGGATTCACATCTGGATGTAATCACTGCCGAAGATATCGGCAAAATGCCAGATAAAAACGTCGCTGACTCATTGCAGCGTTTGCCTGGTGTTACAACAAGTTCTGCTAGTGGTAACGAAGGTGGCTTTGATGAAAACGATCGCGTCAGTATGCGCGGCACCAACCCAAGTTTGACTCAGACCTTAATCAACGGTCACAACATGGCGGCAGGTGACTGGTTTGTCCTGAATCAAAGTGGTCCTGGTGTCGGACGTAGTGTCAGCTATACCTTGCTCCCATCAGAACTGGTTAGCCGTGTTGAAGTCCATAAGTCATCTGAGGCTAGTTTGGTTGAGGGTGGTGTTGCTGGTTCCGTCGATATCATTACTCGCAAGCCCTTAGATTTCAAAAAACAGTTCACTGCGGAAGCAACGATCGGCGCGGTCTATGCCGATTTGCCTAAAAAGACAGATCCGCAAGTGAGTGCATTGCTGAATTGGAAAAATGATGCCAATACTTTTGGCGTAATGATTCAGGCATTTTCTGAAAAACGTAGTCTGCGCCGTGATGGCCAAGAGATTTTGGGTTACGAAAAAATTGCACCTAACAGCAAAGTTGCCCTGTCTAATCCTGATTTGGCTGGAGTGTACTACCCAGGATTAATGGGCTCTGCATTATTTGAACAAGTACGTAAGCGTCAGGGTGGTTTGATTGATTTGCAATTCAAACCAAGCAATGATTTTACGATCGATGTCAATGCCTTCAGTTCGACGATGGATGCTGCTAACTATAATCGTAACTATATGATGTGGGGCACCCACTTCATCAATGGCGGTGCAGGACAAGCGCCTGATCCTGGTTATGTTGTGAGCACGACCAACGGCGTAAAAACTCTGACCAATGCTAACTTCACTGGTGTCGCTGGTACGCAATACGGCATCTACGATCAGATTTCCCGTCCTGATGCTGGTTCTGATACTAATTTTGTCAGCGTTGAAGCAAGCTGGCGTGTCAATTCGTCCTTCAAGTTAAATGGTCAGTTGGGAACTTCCAGTGGTACAGGAAAAACCTTGACACAAGACGTGGCTGAATGGGATACAGGCAAAGGTAGTGGTGCTTCCTGGGGCTTGAACGGCATTGGCAGCGCCGCCAACTGGAATCTTGGTACGACTAATAATTCCAGCAATGCCAATACTGGTCTGGATTGGATTTTCGGCGATCAGCAAGTCAGTGTCAAAGATAAAGAAACATGGGCGAAGTTGGATGGTGAATATGCGATTAATCAGGGTGTCTTTACCAACCTGAAATTTGGTGTTCGTGCGACCGAGCATAAGCGCAACAATGATTTTGTGAATAATCAACGTCCGGTTTTGGATGGCTCTGCATTCAACAATTTACCTGCTGGCGGAACAGTTTCATACCCAGGTAATTTTGGTAGTGGTCTTGGTGGTAATTTTCCAACCAACGTCTGGTCCTATACCGCTGGTCAGTTAGCGGCTTATGACGCGCAATATGCTTTGCGTCCGACCGATGGCTCTCGTGAAAACTGGGCGTCTGAGTTCGCACTTAAAGAAAACACCAGTGCCGCGTATATCCAAAGCAATCTGGAAGGTCAAGGCTGGAGCGGTAACTTTGGTATCCGTTTTGTACAAACTAAAGAAAGCGTGACCTTACCATTTGCTGCCACCGCTACGACGCCTGGTGCGATCACAACATCCCTGTTTGGTCCATTCATCCGTCAGCAATTCGATAATACCTACAACGATATTTTACCAAGTGGGAATTTACGTCTTGATGTCACCAAAGATCTGGTTGCCCGTTTTGCTGTATCGAAGACGATGACTCGCCCAGACTACGGCGCACTGGCAAGTGCGATCAGCCTGAGTCCGCCAGCAGTTGCCGGTGGTGTAGGTAGCGGTAGTGGCGCTAATCCTGATCTGAAACCGATTCGCTCGAATAACTTTGACGCGTCCTTAGAATGGTATTTTGCACCGCGTTCTTTGTTATCCGCAGGTTTGTTCTATATGGATTTGACTAGCTATGTCGGGATAGGGCAAGTCTCTAAGAGCTATATGACGTACAGCGCTCAGACACCACAAGGTGCGATGGTGCCGTATATTTTATCGGTTCCAACCAATACCAGCGCCAAGGTTAAAGGTATCGAGTTAGCGTATGAGCAGCCAGTCGGTAAGAACTTTGGTTTCTCTACTAACTACACTTATGCTGATGCCAAAGATGCTGATTCAAAAGACGTCGTGGGTGCCTCCAAAAATACTTACAATCTGAGTGGTTACTACGAAGATGATAAGTTTAATGCGCGTCTGTCCTATAGTTATCGGTCCAGCTTCTACAGTGGCTTAGATCGTCAGACTGCATTCTCGCAGGCGGCAACCGGAGCAGTGTCAGCATCCTTTGGTTATAAGATTAATGAGAATTTTGGTATCACTTTAGATGCGCAAAATTTGAATAATCCAACGCTAAAATACTATGCCTTAAATGAAGATCAGCCACGTTCTGTGTACCAGAGTGGTCGTCAGTTCTACCTGACTTTGCACGCAAAAATGTAATATGAGTGACTGAGATGTTTGATATCGATGCTAATGTTGGTGCTGATTTCAAACCCCTCAAATTATCGGTGACGGGGCATATGCTCCGTCACCTTTTTCTTAGCGAAAGTAATCTGGTCGAAGCTGTCATCCAATCACTTGATTGAGATAGATGTGATCAATATGGGTGCCATTAGCGACCCCATCGCTCTGCAAAATAAAAGAAATAATGATTCGCTAGTACAAAAGATTTTTAAATACCACTTAAATACCTATTGACAACCACTATGTAAAAGCTCTAGGATGTCTTACTGCACTGCAAAAAGCAGAATTAACAGTAAGAACTTAGTGAAAACCAATAAAAATTCTATGGGCGAGAGAGTGATTGATCAATACCAATACCTGATAGGCGTCGATGGCGGCGGCACCGGAACCCGAGTGCGTCTGGTGCAGGTTGGCGGTACTGAAGTCGGTCAGGGCAGTGCGGGACCATCTGGTTTGATGCATGGGATTGAGTCAGCCTGGCAATCGATTCTTGCCGCTACCAGAAAAGCGTTTTTTGATGCAGGGTTGGCGATGCCGCCCTTACGAGAAATTGCCGCAGGTTGTGGCTTGGCGGGTATTCATAACAAGCAATGGGCAACAGAATTCTATGTAAAAAATCCGGGCTTTGGTTCCTTGGCGATCGGAACTGATGCCGAGACAACTTTGTTAGGCGCACATCAAGGCGCGGCTGGTGCGATTATTGCATTAGGCACAGGCAGTGCAGGCGAGGCGATGTTAGTGGATGGCACCCGTCGTGAGGTCGGTGGTTGGGGTTTTCCATCCAGCGATGAAGCCAGTGGGGCTTGGTTGGGTTTAAGAGCCATCAATCATATTCAGCATGTGCTGGATGGACGCAGTCCAGAGGATGCGTTTTCTGCAGCATTATTGCAAGCGTGTGCTGGCCCTGATGCTCTTACTGAAGCTGAAAATGAGACTGAACATAAAGCGAACAGAAGCAACACTGAGAGTCGTGATCTCATATTCAACTGGCTAGCCAAGGCAAATCAAACAAACTATGCCCAGCTGGCACCGGTCGTGATTGCGCATGCACCCACGACGACCAGTGCTGGTAGCATCATGCTGGCTGCGGGTAGCGAAGTCGCTAAAATGGCGTCCGCATTAGATCCGTCGGGATTGTTGCCGATTGCTTTGTGCGGTGGCTTGGCAGAACCGATGTTGCCTTACTTGCCTTTAGATTTATTGTCTCGCATCGTAAAGCCAAAATCGGACTCAGCAGCGGGTGCATTGATTTTGATTCAGCGTCAGATCAATTATTAATATAGAACGTGCAGTAAAAATTTAATCGCAAATTCATGAGTAATTTGTAAAAACGCTTCACTAGGAAAAAACTATGCAAGCGCAATTAAGTGATTTCAAACCAGATAGCGAAAGCTCTACGCCCTTGTATCTGCAACTGGCGAACAAATTAGCAACAGGCATCCATAGCGGCATCTGGCAGCCAGACGAGGCATTGCCATCAGAGCGTTTATTGTCCGAGGTATTAGAGATTTCTCGCGTCACTGCGCGCAAAGCCATCGATATGTTATGCGAGCGTGGACTGCTCACCCGCAAGCATGGCTCTGGCACGTACATCACCCCAAAATTAGAGCAACCTTTATCCCGTCTGACTAACTTTAGTGAAGAGCTGCGTCAACGTGGTTTTGCACCAGGTTCGCAATGGATTTCACGCGAAACCGGTATCGCCGCACCGGAAGAGATTTTGTCATTAGGTTTGTCGCCCAACACTGTGGTATCGCGGCTAAAGCGCTTGCGCACTGCTGATAATGTAGTGATGGCGATAGAGAGCACGACCATACCGGCAATCTATTTACCCAATCCTAAATTAGTCACCGACAGTTTGTATGGTTATCTGGAATCGCATAACGTCACGCCGACCCGCGCCTTGCAACACATCCGTGCCGTCAATGCGACCGCTGAGCAAGCCAAGCTGGCAGGCATTAAACAAGGTGCGGCAATGCTCTACATCACCCGCGTTGGTTACTTGCCGACCGGTGCTGCGGTAGAACTGACGCACTCGTTTTGTCGCAGTGATTATTATGATTTCGTTGCGGAGCTGTTCAGATGAGTGGAACTTTGCAAGGCAATGTCCTGACTTCTTCCGGTTGGGTTAGCGGCTCTATCGATTTTGCAGAGCGCGTGACGGCAATCCATGGTGCGACAATTAATCCGGCACAAAATCAGCAAGTATATATTTTGCCCGGCTTTGTTGACCTGCATGTGCATGGTGCTGGCGGCAAAGACACGATGGAAGCAGGTGATGCTGCCGAGGTCATTGCACGCATGCACGCACAGCACGGCACGACCAGTTTGCTGGCAACTACCATGACCGCGCCCATGGCCGATCTGGAAGCAGCACTGCACGCTTTAAAGCCAGTATGCGAAATTAGAACCAAAGGCGCAGCGCGGGTACTTGGTGTCCATCTGGAAGGCCCGTATATCAATCCGGGCAAGCTCGGTGCGCAACCAGATTTCGCAAGGATTGCCTCGCTGGAACAGGTTAAGCATTTACACGATATTGCACCGATCAAACTGATCACAGTTGCACCAGAAATGGAAGGTCATTTACAACTGGTGCGTGAGCTGACCGATATGGGTATGGTGGTACAGCTCGGCCATACACTGGGTACCTATGAAGAGGGCGTCGCTGCTTTAGAAAACGGTGCCAAGGGGTTTACGCACTTGTATAACGCCATGTCGCGCCTTGATCATCGCGCGCCGGGCATGGTCGGCGCAGCACTGGCGCATGCACAATTTTCTGAAATTATTCCTGATCTGATGCATGTTCATCCTGGTGCGATCAGGGCGGCAATGCGGGCGATTCCGCATCTGTATTGCGTCACTGATTCGACCGCTGCGTCTGGTATGCCCGATGGTCAGTATATGCTCGGTCGTCAGGTTGTACATAAATGCCTGGGTGGCGTGCGACTCGAAGATGGCACGCTGGCGGGTAGCACCTTGACGATGGATCAAGCCTTGCGCAATCTGGTCAGCATCGGTCTCGACATTGAGGACGCGTCTAAGCGTGTTTCCACTTATGCCGCCGATTATCTCGGCTTATCTGATCGTGGTCGTTTGCAAGTGGATAGTTATGCCGACATCGTCGTGCTTGACCGCAAGCTCAACCTGATTGCTGTGTATGTAGAAGGAGAAAAGATTGACCTCGCAAATGCTTAAGGAAGCCTGTTCGTCCGCCGAGTTTGTGGCACATCAACTGACGCAGGACAAAGACCGTTATATCGCGTTGGGAAAACATCTCAGAGATCATCCGCCATCATCAGTCTTGACGGTGGCGCGTGGTAGTTCGGATCATGCCGCCAATTATTCGGCCTACCTGATTATGTCGCGCTTGGGTCGTATCGTTGCCTCTTTGCCGATGTCTTTAGTGACATTGAATAAGTCACCGTTGCATGCCCGCGATGCGCTGGCAATTGCAATCTCGCAGTCGGGACAAAGCCCGGATGTGATTGAGCCGATTCGTTATTTTCGTGAAGGTGGCGCTTCTACGGTGGCATTAGTCAACGATGCGACATCGCCATTAGCACAGAGTGCCGAATGGACTTTGCCTTTGCATGCAGGGCCAGAGTTGAGTGTCGCCGCGACTAAGAGTTTTATTACCTCACTGGTTGCTGGTGCGCGTGTTGCAGGCAATTGGCAAAACGATGCAGAATTTTTGAGCGCGATTGAATCATTGCCAGAAGCCTTAGAGGCGGCTACCCGTTGCGACTGGTCTAATGCTTTAGAAGTGCTAACCCCAGCGTCGCGCATTATGACCGTCGGGCGCGGTATCAGCTTCCCAGTCGCACTGGAATCAGCGTTGAAATTTAAAGAAACCTCGGTCATACAGGCAGAAGCATTTAGTGGTGCAGAGATCAAACATGGCCCGATGGCCCTGATTGATGATGGCTATCCTCTGCTGATTTTTGCAACGCGTGGTCCTACCCAAGCAGGCTTAATTGCGCTGGCAGAAGAGATGCGTGGCCGTGGCGCTAATGTGTTACTGGCAGCACCGATCGACGTCAAAGAACGTAACCTGACATTGCCTACCGCTGCCACACCAGACCTTGATCCCATCGTGGCGATTCAGGCGTTTTATGTCATGGCAGCGCACTTGTCGATCGCCCGCGGATTAGATCCTGACAAGCCACGGCATTTAAGTAAAGTGACCAAGACGAATTGAAATCGCACCAGGAAAAACACTAGTGCGCATTTGGTAACGAAAGAGCATAGCGCTTTTTTTAAAACTGTTTATAAATATACTCCTAGTTAGTATATTTATATTGTCCATAGAAAACCTGGACAATCAACGATATTTTACAAAAAAATAGGGGAGTATTCCTTTGTCAGGCAGAATGTGGCGTTCAGCGATGGGGCAGCGAGCTAGCAAAATCCTTGCAAGGCTAGCGGCATCCATGCGGCGCGCCATATTCCTATTCTCGTTCGCGGTAACGGTCTCTGTGCTTGCTATGCCTAGCGTAAACGCTACAGAAAAAATCGAATTCTGGACCATGAGCTTAAAGCCGAAGTTCATTCCGTATTTTCAAACGCTGGTCAAAACCTATGAGGTACAACACCCCGGTGTCAAAGTCGAGTGGGTAGATTTTCCCTGGGATATTTTGCAACTGAAACTCATCACTTCGATTGCGGCAGGTACACCGCCTTCACTGGTCAATCTCAGCGTGCCATGGGCAGAAGAATTTGCGCGTGACGGATTGATCGAGCCGGTTGATGGGCTGATGAAGAACAAAACGGTCTACACCAAAGGCGCGCTCGATGATCTGACTTTTCACGGCAAGCTCTACGGCTTTCCGCATTACAGCAACGTCAATGTGATTGCCTACAACCGTAAAATTCTGAGTGCTGCTGGGATCACGCAAGCACCGAAAAATATGGATGAGCTGCTAGCCTACGCACGCCAGATTGCGGCCAAAACGGGCAAAGCTGGCTACGCGCCTGCGCTAGGCAAGATCGATGGTTTTTTGATGCAGCAAGGTCTGCCGCTCATCAAAGATGGTAAGGCTGTATTTAATTCGCCCGCCCATATCGCCTTGATCAAAAAGCTTGCTGACACCTATAAGGCGAACGGTTTTTTGAAAGATAAATTATTCGCCGAAGATAATTTCCCCGCCGTGGTGGATGCCTATCTGGGCGGTCGCCTAGGCATGATGGTCAGCGCGCCAACTGCCTTAAAACGTATTCAGGCTGACTCTGCCGAAATCTATGCCAATACTGCGATTTTCCCTGCGCCTGTTGGTCCCACGGGTATTGCCGACGGTGGTTGGATGTTCAACTTCGCTGTACCAAAAGGCGTCAATCCCCGATCGCTTCCCGCGATTGCTGAGTTTGCCCAATTTCTGACGAACGACGAGAATCAATTAGCCTTTGCTAAGATTGCCAAAGTCATGCCGACCACGGTCAAAGCACTTGCTAATTCTTACTTTGCACAGATACCGGATCATGCGGGCGCAGCAGAAATTGCGCAGACCGTTGCTGCTGGTTCTATGCAGTATTCACGCAGTTTGTACGTGGATGGCATCACTGATTACGATGAGTTGCGGCGGTTTTTGGTGCAGGCAGTAGAGGCGGGAATGACGGGCAAAAAAGAGATCAAGCTGGCACTCGATGAGGCAGTGGCGATCTGGAATAAAAAGCTGGCGGCTGACGTTAATGCACAAACCCACGCCAGAACGATGGCGAAGGAAGACAACTGATCATGTCCGCCTTTCGACGACATAATGTGATTGCCTATGTATTCCTCGCACCGGCTTTGTTGTTGCTCGCGTTGTTCTCGTTCTGGCCAGTGTTATATGGCTCCTATCTGAGCTTTACCGATTTCAGTTTAGTCCGCACGACGCATTGGATGGGTTGGGATAATTATCGCTACATCTTTGGAAATGCAATGTTTGTCAGCGGTCTTAAAAACTCCCTACTATTTTTATTCATCGTCCCGTTTATCCAGATTGGCGCAATCGTATTGGCGACGCTGGTCAATACCCAATTGCCAGCGATACGCTGGTTCCGTGCGGCTTATTATGTGCCGGTGGTGACCACGGTTGCAGTAGTCGGGATTATGTGGGGATTTATGTTTCACGATCAGGGCGCATTGAATTATGTGCTTCTGAAACTTCACGCCATCAATCAACCGCTGGGTTGGTTATCGGATGACAGTCTAGCGATCTTCTCGATTATGTTTGTCTCCCTCTGGCGCGGGCTCGGTTGGTATATGGTGATGTACTTGGCAGCGTTGCAATCCATTCCCTCTGAGATGCAAGAAGCCGCTGTACTCGATGGAGCAAATCTATGGCAACGGTTTTGGAAGATCACCGTACCCATGCTATTTCCAACCATCATGGTTTGTACCATCATGTCCGTTTTAGCTGCGCTGAAGGCATATCAGGAGGTCGATGTCCTGACACAGGGCGGTCCGATGAATTCAACTTTTACCGCGCTCTACTATGCCTACGATCAGGGTTTAAAACATCTGAAATTGCCACGCGGTCTTGCTGCAAGTTTTGTGATGTCATTGTCTTGCATTGCCATCGCATTAGCCTGCCTGCGCTACTTGAAGCCGAGGCACCGGTGATGTCGCATTCTATCCAGCATCTGTTTAAAATTATTCTTCAATATACGGTGCTAATCGCGTTAGCAGTGCTGTGCGTATTTCCATTCTGGTGGACGCTGGTAGTGGCGGTATCGACTGAGGGCAATATTTTTGAATTCCCGCCCAGCTTTATGCCACAAGCGGTATCAATGGACAATTTTATTGAAGTATTCCGCGTGATCCCGATGATCGCGTTTTATAAAAATTCCTTGCTAATTACCGTAGCGACTGTGTGCTGGAAATTACTACTGTGCTCACTAGCTGCTTATCCGCTGTCACGTATGCGCTTTAGCGGTAGCAAGCTGGTTTTTGGACTGATACTGGCAACCATGATTTTGCCGTCAGAAGTGAATTTTTTGGTGAACTTTATCACTCTGACCAAGATAAGCTTGGTCAATACTTATACCGGTGTGATCTTGCCGAATGTGGTGACCGCGGTATCGATACTGCTGTTGAAACAAGCCTTCGATGAAGTACCACAAGACCTGATTGATGCCGCCAGAGTGGATGGTGCACCGGAGTGGATTATTTTCTGGAAAATCGTTTTGCCATTGATCACGCCATGGTTAGCAACCGTCGGCATTTTGACTGCGGTGGAAGCGTGGAATGACTATATCTGGCCTTCTATCGTAATTAGTAAGCCCGATGATTTTCCTTTGTCAGCAGGTGTGCTGTATCTGCGTGGTACTTACGGTAGCAGTACACGGGTGATTGCTGCGGGCACTATTTTGACGATCGCGCCGGTACTCGTCGCCTTTTTATTTACCCAGCGCTTTTTTATGCGCGGCATGGATGGAGCAGTGAAATGACAAACATAATGACTAACGCAGCGGCAAAAAAAATCGCAGGTCAACTGATCATGATACGTATGCCCGGTACCTCGCTTGATGCAGAGATGGCGCAATTTTTACGTGACAATCATATCCGCGCAGTTTGTCTGTTTCGCCAGAATATGATGGATGCTCAGCAGCTAACTAAGTTCACGGCAGATTTGCGAGAAGTCATGGGGCCAGATGCCTTGATCGGCATTGATCAGGAGGGCGGAGCGGTAGTGCGTTCGACCTGGGTGCCGCAACCGCCCGCTGCAATGTCGTTGGGAGCTAGCGATGATCCTGAGCTATGTCGCGCGGTAGGTGCGGCGGTAGCGCGTGCTGTGAAAAGCCTGGGCTTTAACTGGAATTTCGCTCCGGTACTGGATCTCAATAATAACGTTGATAATCCCGTCATCTCTGAACGCTCATTTGGCTCTGATCCGCAGAAGGCAAGCCGATTAGCAATGGCGTGGATGGAAGGTAGTTTGTCCGAGGGCGTAGCGTGCTGCGTGAAACATTTCCCTGGGCATGGCGACACCAATGTCGATTCGCACCGTGATTTGCCGACGGTCGATAAGTCTCGTGCAGAACTGGATGCGCTTGAGTTTGCACCTTTTCGTATGGCCAAAGACGCCGCGCCAGCGATGATGACGGCACACATCGTGTATCCCGCACTGGATGCCGATTATCCCGCCACGATGTCGAAAAAAATCCTGACCGGTATTTTGCGCGATGAATGGAATTATCAGGGCGTCGTCATTACCGATGGCATGGACATGCACGCGATCGCCGGTCGTTATGGCGCAGGCAAAGCCGCCGTGATTGCCTTGGATGCGGGTGCTGATCTGGTGATGGCCTTAGGCACCAGGGAAACCCAGATCGAGACACTGGCAGCCTTGACTGATGGCATACAAAACGGGCAGATTGACGCGACAGGATTGCAGCAACGTCTGGCACGGGTCACCAGACTAACGCAACGGTATCCATGCCAACAAACGGGGCATCAAATCGCCTATCAAACCGAAGCACAAGATTTGCAATTAATGGCAGAGGGCTGGAAACGCGGATTGACGCCTTACCATAATCCAAAAGCGCCGGTACCCGGCAGTAAAGTCCGCTTGGTGATCAGCGCCAACGTCGTCAGCGACGGCGTCTCGGAAGCGGGTGTCCATTCCGAAAAAGTCAGCGCGATGTTGAGTGAAATTTATGATGTCGATACCGTGCAATTTGATCGGGCGAACGAATTTGACTGGAGCGCATTACCCGATGATGGTCGCTTTACGATACTCGCCTCCACAATCCGTTTGCGTTACAACGATAAAATCCGTCAGGAATGGAAACCGGATTTGCATCTGGTGTTATGGAATCCGTTTCAGTCGCTGGACATTCAATCGCCTGCATTGATTACCTATGGTTTTGCTACGCCAGCGATTGATGCCGTCGCTGCTTGGCTCCGTGGAGATATTCTTGCTGAAGGTAAATTGCCTGTGGTTGGTTTTGACGTTTGAGAAATTTGGTAGCAGGAGTGGTGTGCATGACGCACCCTAATCATTACTTTTACTTGCCCAATAAACATAAGGGGTTACAAAGGAAATGCTGCCACCAGCCGCATGAGTATTGGACATCCGTATTAGGTTTTTGAACTGGCTCTGGATGTTGAATTGTAACTGTTGCAGTCGCCTTTCTTTTGCTTACATTTTCTTTGGCAAAGCAAAGAAAAGTAAGTGGCCGCCGGGTTACTCCCGGCATGTCACTACCAAGTGTAAAAATGTTAGTTCGAGAGGACACCGGAACAAAAATGGCTCAAGTCCAACTACGCAATATCACAAAACACTACAACGACACCAAAGTCATCGAAGGTATCAATCTCGATATCCAAGACGGTGAATTCATTGTTTTTGTCGGCCCCTCGGGTTGCGGTAAATCGACTTTGCTACGCATGATCGCCGGATTAGAAGACATCACGGATGGCGAGCTATTCATTGATGGGGAACGCGCCAATGATATCCCGCCAGCCAAGCGCGGTCTGGCGATGGTGTTCCAGTCCTATGCTTTGTATCCGCATATGTCAGTCTACGACAACATGGCATTCAGCTTGAAAATGGCGGGGCAAAAAAGCAGCAAGTTGACGATGCCGTTCAGCAGGCTGCTGGCATATTACAGATCAGCCATTTACTACAACGCAAACCAAAAGATCTGTCCGGTGGTCAACGCCAGCGTGTCGCGATTGGTCGCGCGATTGTGCGTCAGCCCAAACTATTTTTATTTGATGAACCACTCTCTAATCTTGATGCCAGTCTGCGCGTGCAGATGCGGATTGAGTTGAGTCGGCTGCATCAGGATTTAAAAACGACAATGATTTATGTGACCCATGATCAGGTGGAGGCGATGACCTTGGGTCAACGTATTGTTGTATTCAATGCTGGAAAAATAGAGCAGCTTGGTACGCCGTTAGCGTTATACGAACGTCCCGCCAATCTGTTTGTTGCAGGATTTTTAGGCGCGCCGAAAATGAATTTTCTGAGTGCGGAAGTGACCGCGCTCAATGGCAAGGATGCGCAGTTAAGCTTAAAAGATGGAACTAGCTTGACCTTGCCTGTGATTACATCACAAGTCGCTATCGGTGATCTTGTTACGTTGGGCATGCGTGCAGAGCAACTAGCTTTACCGCATACAATAAGTGGCTCACCGGAAGCGCCTTTATTGCAGATTTCCATCGATTTTGTTGAACATCTAGGTGATGCCTCAGTGATTTATGGACACCTCGCCAATGCCAAGAACGATCAGCAAAGTCTCTCCATTAAATTGAGTGCGGATTTGTGCGCGATCTTGCCCGCGTTAAAGGCAGGTAGCCAGATCGATGTGGTGATGCCTTTATCCCGTTGCCATTTGTTTGATGCCACAGGGCAGGCTTGTCGTGCTTAAACGTGGCCAAGCTGATGTGATTTGTGCGGCATGCTAGGCAGAAGTAAAAAAAGCGCATTCTGTTTTTTTAGAGTGCGCTTTAGTTTAGTTGATGCTTGCTAGTCTTTAGACCCACTCTGCGATAGCATAATCATACTATTACAGGTACTTTCTGCTCTGCCTCGAATTTTAAAAATCGAGATAAGATCAAGACCGGCACGGCAGAAATCAGCGCCCAGACAAAGAAATTTTTATACCCTAAGGCGATCTGGATATCGCCACTGATCATTTTAAAAATGATGAAACCCAACTGCATAACACCCGATCCCAATGCGTAATGTGCGGTCTGGTATTTGCCAACCGCCACCACCTGCATGATGAATAAAATAATGCCGACAAAACCAAAGCCATAACCAAACATTTCTATACATAGTGCGGTAGTGATGATGCCGAGGTTGCTGGGCAAATTGCTGCTCAAGAAGACAAATACCAAAATAGGCAGGTTCATCGCAATAATGAGATAAGGTAGTGCGCGCTTAAGTCCCAGCCAAGAAGTGAAATAACCGCCGAGTACACTACCTGTTAAAAATGCGATGGTTCCCGCTGTGCCGTACACGATACCGACTTCATCGGTGGTCAAGCCCAAACCACCAAGCTCTTTGGCCTCACGCAAAAATAGTGGCCCTATGGTTTGTACCTGGCCTTCTCCGGCACGGAACAAGATGATGAAAATGATAGCGATCCAGATGCCTGGCTTTTGAAAAAAATCAATGATGACGTCTTTCAGAATCCAGAATGCACCTTTGAGTGAGGTTTTCATCGGCGCATTTTTTGTCCCCGGTAAGGCCCACAAATTGTAGAGCGCAAGCACGATCAGCATCACGCTCAGAATCCCAAAGATGATCATCCATGCATGGGCTGGGTCCATGTGCTTTTCGAGATAGCCGGCCAAATAAACTAAGCCGCCTAAAGAAAAAAATCGAGCGGCGTTAAAAAATGCGCCTTGCCATCCTGCATAAGCAGCCTGCTGTTTATTGCTTAGACTCGCCATATACAAACCATCGCAGGCAATATCGTGAGTCGCGGAGGCAAACGCCACCACCGCGAGTAAGGCAATACTGACCGCGAAATACATGGGTAATTGCAGCGAGAGTGCGACCAGACCCAAGCTTACGCCACCGATGAGCTGAAAAATAACCACGACGGATTTTTTACTACTGGCCAATTCCAGAAATGGACTCCATAAGGATTTGAAGACCCAGGCAGCGCCGATCAGTCCGGTCCATCGCGCGATCTGGTCGTTTGGCATCCCCATACTTTTGTACATCAGGCCCGCGACCAATGCGACGGCATAAAATGGCAAGCCTTGCGCAAAATACAGCGTAGGAATCCAGCGCATAGGATGTCGGTGAGTGGTCTGTTCAGTGCTCATCTTGATGATCTCTCAGGGTTTTCGGCTAGATTATTGTTCTGCTCGCTGCAGCTCGGTTCGGCTCGTAGGCAGTGGAAGAATGCTATCCATTTGTCTCAGCGGACAACATACAAGGCGAGAAATCTCAGGTCAACTGGTTTTGTTTAAATAATGCCACTTTAATTCCACTGGTGTGCTTGATTTAAAAAAATCAGATAAATTCTTTTAATCAATCACAAAAAGTTCTCAATGACGATTAACTCCCCATTTTCGAGTCACGTAATTTGTGGTGTTAATGACGCAGAATCGCCAGATTGGCGAACTGGTATGGTGGTTATTTGATGGGTGCGCTTGATCTGGCTTGATCTGGCTTGATCTGAATTTGATGCTGAAGTTGCTTGCGCAGAGTTTTGTTCTGTTATCTGTGTAATTTCTTAAGTTGAATATACTCCCCATTTTTTATTTTAAAAATGACGTATTGTCCAGTATTCTTCTGGACACTTAAAATATACGTAGTGGGAGTATATTAATTCTATGTGTCTTATGTGGTGTTCTTTGTCTTTAGTCAACGCCCGGGTTTAACCACCAAAGCCACGCCCAGCAACGCGATTGCCATGCCCACAGCGGCGGTGACGGTAAAGCGCTCGCCAAACATGAGCCACGCCATGACCGCAGTGACTGCAGGAACCAGATACATATAACTGGTGACTTTGGTCGCCTCTCCGTTGCGTATCAGGATAAACAGTACCGATATACCGACGCCAGATAAGACAAAAATAGACCATGCCATTGCGCCGAAAAATTCTGGTGTCCAGAGTATTGTCTGGGTTTCCAGCATCAATGCAAATGGCAGCGTTAAGATCAGCGATGCCAAAAACTGGATTACCTGGCCTGTGCGTACATCAAAGGAAGGGCAGGTTTTCTTTTGATACAAGGTGCCGATGGTCATCGATAACAGTGCCATGACTGCCAACGCAATGCTGGCTGCCGATAAATGTACGACAGAGATTTTGTTCGCTACGACCAGACCGACACCGATGATCCCGAAACCTAGACCGATCCATTGTCTGCCTTGCGTTTTTTCTCCAATTGCTGGCCCCAATACGGCGGTCAATATGGGCTGAGTGTTAACGATCAAGGCTGCCAGCCCGGCTGGCATGCCAAGCTTGACTGCGCACCAGACGCCACCCAGATACCCAGCTTGCATCAGCACACCTGCCACCGCAATATGTGGCCAGGCGGATCGTGCAGGCCAGGGCGCCCGCATGGTCACTGCCAGTACTCCCATAAACAGGATGACACCCAAGTACCGCAAGCATAAGAAAGTTAGCGGCTCGGCATAAGGCAGGCCGTATTTAGCAACGACGTAGCCAGAGGCCCAGATAAAAATAAAGATGGCGGGGAGGAAGCGGAGTCGTGAAGATGAATTGATCATACGTAGAGTGGGCTAACAACGCGCTCTGCAGCGAGTTGCCTTAAATAAAGTGACCGCCATAATCTCATAGGAGTGCGCTGATTTTATTTTTTCTATGGATGAAATGAATAGGTTTAATTCTGCACTACACGATGTTTAGACGAAATTATTTCATCGCATTTGATGTAACGCGGCTAAGGCAAAAACGTGCTTAACATTTATTTGCATTATTGTCTTGCCTATTTAACCAAAGTGGAGGAGACGGCGTACAATAATTACATCAATTTTTCTGCATGCCGTGATTTTCATCAGGCTTGATTCTATGTCTCGCACCTGCATTTGCACCTGCATTCAAGCTTATATTCAAGCTTATATTCAAGCTTATATTCAAGCTTACATCAGCACTGATTTTTTGCAGTGTCGACAGCGGTGCTTTGGTCTGACTGATGATACATATGCAACTCTTGAAAAACTTGATGGCAGCTCTCATGAATCTCTTACCCAATAGTTTTAAAAGTCGCCTGGTCGGTTTATTTGGTGGACTAGCGTTGCTGATCGGCGTCCCTGTTTATTACCATGTGAATCACGTGTTTTCTGAGCGATTGATTATCGAACGTGGGAATGCAGTCAGGGATCTGGCAGTTGCGGTATCTGCAGTGCTGACTGCCAATCTGCAAGAGCGGCAAAGAGAGATTGAGTTAATGGCAGGTAGTCCCGTCTTCCGTCGATTGCCATTGTCTAGCAGCGATACAAAAGATGCCGTCAATCGCTTGCGGCGTTCTTACCCTTACTACAGCTGGCTTGGTGTCGCAGACACTGTTGGCATAGTCCAATCTGCCGCTGCCGGTTTGCTAGAAGGTAACAGCGTCGCAGAACGCCCTTGGTTTAAGCGTGGCAAAGAAGGGGCTTATGTCGGCGATCTGCATGAGGCAAAATTATTGGCCAAGCTTTTACCGCAGAGCGAGGGTCAAGGGCCAGTGCGGTTTATCGATTTTGCAGCGCCCGTATTCGATGATAACGGTGTACTGCGTGGGGTACTAGCTGCGCATGCCCATTGGCGTTGGGCGGGTGATGTAATTCGTGTCTTGGAACCGAAAAATGCCCGCATGAATAAACAGGAAATTTTTATCGTGAACGCAGATCATGAAATCATTTATCCAGACCTACCGGAATTGCATGCGCAAAAAATCCCACCACCGGTGTTATCTGGAAAAGATTTTGTGCTGGATAACTGGGGTGGTAACACAGCGTATCTGAGTAGCTCCATCCTCGTCACAGAGGTGATTGCGACACGTCCGCTCAACTGGCGCATTGTAGTCAGGCAACCGGCAGAGATAGCGCTAGCGCCAGTGACTGAATTACGACGTACTTTATTATTATTTGGGATCGTCGCAGCGATTCTTTTTATCAGTAGTATTTATTGGGTCGCTTCCAAAGTCAGCAGTCCGTTGGAGCGGCTGGCAAGCACTGCTAGACAAATCGAGCGCGGTGATGAAAACGCCGTATTAGAATCGAATGCGGGTTCCAACGAACTCCGCGATCTAGTTGATGCATTAAGCGGTATGACGGATCAGCTTTTGTATCGCAAGAGAGCCTTACTAGAGGCAAATTTGTCACTTGAACGCAAAGTCACTGAGCGCACTACAGAGCTGGCTGCCGCCAATCAGGCTTTGCACCATATGGCGCGGCGCGATTTGCTGACCGGACTCGCAAATCGTTTGTCTATCAATGAAACCTTATTCTCCGAGTTTGCCCGTATGCAGCGTACTGGCGTGCCTTATGCCGTATTGATGATGGATATTGATCATTTAAAAAATATCAATGAGCGTTTTGGAGACGAGGCCGGAGATAAAGTATTAGTTGAGGTCTCGGCCATCATCAGACATGCCGTGCGCTCCACCGATGTCGTCGGACGTTTGGGCGGCGAGCGATTTTTCGCTTTATTGCCTGCGGTCGATTTGCCTGCCGCAGTCGCCATGGCACAAAAAATTGTCAATGCTGTCAATCAAACTACATTGCCGGTCGTTGAGCAAGTCACCGTCAGTATTGGTGTCGCAATCGCCTTGACTGAGCATGATAATGACAGCGTCGCCTTATCAGAAGCAGATCAGCATTTGAATGCCGCTAAGCGACGGGGACACAATCAAGTCGCCTACGAATTGCACGATACATGATTAGGCATGATTCCCATGCTAATAATTTGAGGACTCGTGTATGTTCACGGATATTCACGTATATTCACGCATCTTCTCGAATAGATTAGATTTTTTGTTGTTCGGCCAAAGCTGATAATGCAATTACTCGCGCGTACAAAACGGCGACATAGGACTATGTTTGTCGCCTTCGTCATCATGACATGATGGGTGTTATTTTTTAATAGGCTTCATCCCAAGGCATACTCAAGCGCGAGGCGCACTGGATCAAGCCAACCATACTATAAGTTTGTGGGAAGTTACCCCAAAGCTCGCCTGTTTCTGGCGCGACATCTTCTGCTAGCAGACCAAGCGGATTACGATGTGTCAGTACTTTCTCAAATAATTCTCTGGCTTGCACTTTTTCACCAATTTGCGCCAGCGCCAAAATCCACCACAGAGTACAAACCAGGAAAGCTGTTTCTGGTTTGCCGAAGTCGTCTTCTTCATCATATCGCAGCAAAAAATCACCCCGACGTAATACGGTGCCGATCTTATTTACTGTGCTGATAAAGCGTGGGTCAGTCGCCGGTAAGAATTGAAACTCCGCCATGAGCAATAAGCTGGCATCTAAGTGTTCGCCGCCGAAGGTTGAGACAAAACTTTGCATTGCCGGATTCCACGCAGCTTCGCAAATATGGTGATGCATTTTGCTGGCATTACTTGACCAGTAATGTGCACGATCAGCTAGCTTGAGTTGGCCTGCAATACTCGCCAAACGATCGCATGCAGCCCAGCACATGATGCTGGAAAATGTATGTACACGTTTAGAGCCACGTAGCTCCCAGATACCGGCGTCAGGCGTGTTGTAACTGAGGATCGCCTGATCGCCCAGACGTTCCAGATCATCAAATATTTTCCGGTCAGCAGGGCGTGCCAGACGCATATCAAAAAACGCATGAGTACTTGCCATAATCGCGGCACCAAAGACATCGTTTTGAATTTGGTTATACGCAAGATTACCAACCCGGACTGGCCCCATCCCGCGATAGCCAGCCAATGCCGGTGCGGTATTTTCGGTCAGCGTTGCTTCTCTGCGAATGCCATACACTGGTTGCATCGGCGTGTCGCGGGTATCGGCAATGATGTTGAGTATGTAGCCTAAATAGCGCTCCATCGTCGCAGTCGCACCCAACCGGTTTAGGGCATTGATCACAAAGTAGGCATCTCGTAGCCAGCAGTAACGGTAATCCCAATTACGTCCACTATTTGCTGCTTCCGGTATTGAGGTAGTCACGGCGGCAATGATCGCACCGGTATCGTCAAAGGCATTTAGTTTTAAGGTAATGGCAGCGCGGATAACGACATCTTGCCATTCAAATGGGATGGCAAGATTGCGTACCCAGTTCTGCCAATAATCCAATGTCTGTTCATAAAACGAGCGCCCGACATCATGCGGTGATCCGTTCACCGTTTCGTCGGGCCCCATCATGAGTGTGAGGCTATCTTGCAGGAAGAAGGGGCGCTCGGTCAGGATCGCAGAAATTGATGCATCCGTTGTCAGACGCATCGGTGCTTCGCCACCTAGATAGGAAATATGATGGGTACCGCTGCGGACTTCGGCACGTTCGTGACCATAATTGATAGTCGGTCTGATACGTAATGCAATCCGTGGACGACCAGATACAACCCGAATAATTCTGACCAGCATAGAAGGTGAGAACAGGCGGCCATGCATGCGAAAGCGCGGCGCAAAATCAATTACTTCAAAACTATTTCCGGCTGGATCGGCAAAGAGGCTGCTCAAGATGGCGGAGTTTCTTTCATATTCTTGTTTGACCAATACCGCATCTCCTAATTGGATATCGATCAGGCCTGATGCATTTTCAGGATCTTGTTTTTGCAGCAGAGCGCAGCAGATAGGGTCACTATCAAATACCGGAAAACACCACCAGACGATGGACGCTTTTTGGTCAATCAATGCGCTGGTGCGTGAGTTGCCTATTAATCCAAGATTGAGTGTTGACATGCTGAAATTCCTTTGCAAAAATCGTTGATCGGGCAAGCTCATTTACTGCTTAAATATTCTTCCGTCTTCCTGAAACCTCGATAGAGAATTGAGAAATAAGTTGATCCGATTAGTTAGCCGTTTACCTACTTAAATGCCCATCCTTATTCGTACATAAAAAGGTTTTATTTAATATACTCCCCATTAATTTAGTGAAATATGCTCTATTGTCCAGTAATTATATGGACAATTAAATATACTAATAGGGAGTATATTTAATTGGTGAATTAATCGGTCAAGTATTTTGACCGGATTGGTGTCTGCGTTTATGTTTTTCTTTGCGTCCCAATTTATTCCACCAACGGACTCAGCCGCTCATGGCGCTGGTTACATTTTTCCACTTCGGCATCGTTGCTAAACGGGCGATTAATTCGTCCAGTAATCTGACAATATCCAGACGGTGATTCAGATAAAATTCTGCGGCAGTGTCGTCCGAACGCTCTATCCGCAAGCTTAGCCAGTCTTTTCTGTGCATGTTAAAAACATCTTCATCAGTGATATCGTCACCGACATAAATTGCGGTAGGTGCCTGGCAGGATTCACACAAGCGCTGCAAGGCGATACCTTTGTTCGGTGCGCCTGGTGGCAAGAGATTAAAGACACATTTTCCGGTGCCGATATCTGCTTCTGGAGTGACGCGTGCAAATAAAGCGAGCAAGTGTTTTTCGGCCAGTGTGCGATTCGTGGCAAGTCGATAATGTACTGAGAGCGAGTAGGTTTTATTTTCTATCCAGATCCCCGGGTCTATGCTGGAATGCGTTTGCAATGCCACGTTTAATCGGGCTTCCCACTCATTGCAAAGTGCTTTGTAATGTTCAGCATCTATCGTCTCACCGGGCAGTCCTTCTATCCCATGATTGCCGATCACATAGTCCGGCACAAATGCGAGCCGGGTACAAATATCCGCAATCGAGCGGCCCGTGATAATCGCAATCGGTGCGTACTCCGATAGGATGGTTAGCCGCCGCAATACAGGAGCCGGCAAACTGGCCTTGTCTGGTTGCGTCACGATAGGCGCTAAGGTGCCATCAAAATCAAACGCGCATAGCATGCCAGGTCTGACGATGTCGTTGAGCCTGTGCATACCTTGATCAAAGAATGAAGTTAACATTATTCCCTTTACTGAACGCGGCGCAATGATGCGCGGCTATGTGAGTGAATTTTAGACATTACCCGTTCGCGCTGACGCAGGCGGGCGGCGTCCAGCAGCATGTGACCCGCCCAGCGATAGACATTAAAATCTTTGACCATTGCACGCATACTGCGCATCCGCTCTCTCTGCTCAATTTGTGGCATACGTAACGCCCGGTAGAGTGCATCTGCGCCTTGCTCAATATGATATGGGTTGATGATCAGAGCTTCATGTAGTTCTCGGGCGGCACCGGTAAACTGGCTGAGTATCAATACACCTTGCTCATCCATTCTGGCAGCGACAAACTCCTTGGCGACGAGGTTCATACCATCATGCAAACTCGTGACCATGCAGACATCGGCAGCCCGGTAATATGTGGTTAGTTCGTCCTGCTCGTGATGCTCCGCTTTAAGGATAATCGGTGTGTAATCAGCGCTAGAAAACCGTTGATTAATCTTATCCATCAAGGCTCTTACCCTCGTTTCAAAATTTTGGTATTCCTCCAATGAAGACCGGCTTGGTGCCGCGATCTGTAAGAAGGTAAATTTGCCCACGAGGTCCGGATGCATTTCCAGCATTTTTTCTACCGCTGCAAAGCGTTCAACAATACCCTTGGTATAGTCGAGCCGGTCAACGCCGATGCCGAGTAACTGATCGGGTGCTAACGATAGTCGTTTTCTGATTTCAGCACGAGATTCCTCGACTGTCAGAATATCGGCGGTATCGTCTTCTGGCCATGCAATCGAAATCGGATAGTTCTCAACTTGTGTGAGTTCGCCCCGGCATGTGATGGTAGAGGCTTCGGTTTCTATTCGTGTTTCTAAATATCGATCGACGGTTTCCAGAAAATTTTTGCGATGGAAGGGGGTATGAAATCCCAGAATCGTACTGCCCAATAATCCGTCAAGGATTTCTTCACGCCATGGGCAAATGCCGAACGATTCGGAGTTGGGCCAAGGTATATGCCAGAAGGTAATAATGGTCGCTTTGGGAAGAACATCTCGCACCATACGTGGCAATAAGGCGAGGTGATAATCTTGTACCAGCACAACAGGGTCGTCCCTGCTGACCTCCTGAATGACTGCATCCGCAAAGCGCTGATTGACTGCAACATACTGATCCCAATCAGAAGAGCGAAACACCGGTCGCACGTGTGCGATGTGGCATAGCGGCCATAAACCTTCGTTTGAAAAGCCGTAGTAGTATCCTTTTTCTTCCTGCTCCGTTAACCAGACGCGCCGCAAGGTGTAGCTAGGGTTTTTGGGCGGCACTTTGACATGATCTTTACTATCAACTGTTTGCCTGTCACCAGATCCGCTACCATGCGCAATCCAGGTACCCGAGCAGGCTCGCATTACCGCCTCTACCGCAGTTACCAGACCACTGGCCGGACGTTTAACGACGATGCCGTTGGGTGTTTCTGTATGGATATATGGTTCTCGGTTAGACACCACTAGTACCTGATCGCCCGCCAAATCAACTTGTAGTAGCGACTTCAGTTTGTCTGGTGTCCATAATTGAGAAGGCGATTCTTGCCCGCGACGCTCCTGGCGATATTCATGTAGTAAGGATTGCAGGTCGCCCATCAGGGGTTGCATTTCTGACGGTGTTTTTTCTTTTATGCTTGACTCTGTTTTTGGTAGCAATTCACCGCGCAAAATACTTTTGACACTGTTCATCCAACCCAAAAAACTGATGTGTGCAACCAGTACGGTGATGAATGAAATCACAATCGCTAACAAGACAAAAATAATGATGGCGTATTTTTTTGTATCTGCGCTGCGTCGCTCAATAAAGCTCATATCGTGTACTAAGATGAGCTTGCCAAGTAAGGTACCGTCTTGCATTAATTCGCGCTCAGAGATGTGTACCGTCCCTTGCGGTAAGCGCAAGAGTGAGCGATTCGGACCTTGCGACTTTAGCCCATCTCTGCATCCGATAGAGTCTGGATAAGTTCTGGTCTTGTATAGCAATTTGCCATTGTCATCGCAGAAGCCCAGTGCATATAAACGTTCATCTTCAATGGCACGATCAAACAATTGATCGATCCGTTTTTTAGCGCCTGCCGGTACGTATTCGAGTAAAGGATCTTGTAAAGCATTGGCTAATGATTGCGAGCGAATTTCTAGATCACGGACAAACCAACGTACGGTCAAATCATCCATCAATGGAACGACAATATAGGCAAACATCGCCAGCACCAATGCCAGCGGAACGACGAAGCGAAAAGATAGTTTTAGTGAACGTAATTTCATCAAATGACCTTTATGTCGATCTTTATGTAGAATTTTCTATAGGGTTTTCTATACCGTAGAAGGAATTGGATTTAAAACGCCGAGGTTCATGTCGCGATTCGGGCCGTGATTCATACCGGGTGATACGACATGCAATGTCCTGGTTGGGTAGGCAAAACTGACACCGAGAGAGCGGAACTGTTTCAACAGCGCCAGATTGATGGCTTGCTGAATATCCATATAGGCGTTGTAGTCTGGATCGAGCACGTAATACACCACCTCAAATTGCAGTGCTCCGTCTGCGTAAGATTTGAAGTGCGCGCGGTCAAACCGGATATTGAACTGATGACCCGTGACGATTTTTTTGCGATTTCTGGAATTCGTTCTATCTGCTCCAGTGGGGTTTCGTAAGCAATCCCAAATTTAAATACGACGCGTCGTTCTTGCATGCGCTTGTAATTACGAATTCTGTTTTTTAGTAACTCGGTGTTCGAGAAAATAATTTGTTCGCCGCTCAGGCTGCGCAAGCGTGTCGTTTTCATGCCTACATATTCGACCGTTCCCATGTAGCTATCGACCACAATAAAGTCGCCGATCACAAACGGTTTGTCGAGCGCAATAGAAACAGAAGAAAAGATGTCGCCCAGAATATTCTGGACTGCCAGAGCCACGGCAATACCGCCTATACCGAGACTGGCGACTAAAGTGGACACGTTGAATCCAAGATTGTCCAAGATAATTAAGGTGGCGATCATCCACAAGATGATCCGACCGACCATTCCTGCCAAGACTAAATGGGTGGCGCCATCGGGATTGTTTTCTCTTTGTCGTAAAAATGCGTTATCGGCAATCAGACTAATGATGCGTGTTCCCCATAAGGCAATTTGGGTGACAAGAATGATGATCCAGGCGAAATGCAAACCGCGATCAATGCGGGTCGGAAAATCGAGCTGACTGATACCTGCAAGTAAGGAGATTCCGATTAAAAACGGTAAGCGGGTCGCTTTTACTATGTGTTCGACATAGCCTAAAAAATGTAATCGCTCTTTCAGTTTTAAGCGTTTAAGCTGGTGTGTTGCAAACGCTTTAAGTAGCAGCAGGGCGACCAACGTGAGCAAAAATACAGTGACAGCGAGCGTCAAATCATAAGATGTATATTCAAATGAAAACATAGCGATCCTTTGTGTAAAGGCAGGATGTCGTTGATTTGCAAACGATATGCATAAGCAATACCTGCAATGCCAGCGATTGGTGCTTAGTTATTCGTGACGCGTCATCAATAGAAGAGACGCAGCGGTGTTGATCGTTAGCGGCGTAGAGCAAGATCAACGTCATTTGCCGTGTGTTGCCAGGTTGCGCAGATCAATATTGGGTGCTGATGCAGTCCTGCAGTGGCGGCGTAAAGTATTGTTATTCCAAGAAGAGTTGTATTTTATTTAAGAAAGTAGATAGGTCTTTTTAACCTTTTGCTACGTTAATGGAAAACGATTATAGCAAAATATATTTGGACAAATGTAATTTGCCGAAGTGCAACAGTTTGGATGGAGTAGAATTGATGCAAAAATAACATCTTTATACTCATCGTTACGCCGAGTAGAGATGAAAAAAATGGCTACCCGCCGAAGCGAGTAGCCATTTGTTTTGGAGCCGAGAGTTAAGCTGAATTTCCTACATTGCTGGATTAATTAGCAATGCATTTCTCAGAAAACTGACGCTAGCTTTTTAAGCCAGATTAGCCGCCGCAAAATCCCAGTTCACCAAAGCCCAGAATGCTTCCAGATATTTTGGACGTGCATTGCGGTAGTCGATGTAATAAGCGTGTTCCCACAGATCACAAGTGACTAATGGTGTGTCTGTCGTAGTCAATGGCGTAGCCGCGTTAGATGTGTTGACGATATCTAATGTGCCATCAGCTTTTTTGACCAGCCAAGTCCAGCTAGAACCAAAATTACCGATACAGGATTTAGTGAAGGCTTCTTTGAAGGCATCAAAGGAGCCCCATTTCGCATTGATTGCATCAGCTAAGGCACCGGTTGGAGCACCGCCGCCGTTTGGCTTCAGACCGTTCCAGTAGAAAGTGTGGTTCCAGATTTGAGCGGAATTATTGAAGATACCAGTAGAAGATTTTTTGACGATTTCTTCCAGGC
This sequence comes from Undibacterium sp. 5I1, assembly GCF_034314085.1. NCBI lineage: Bacteria > Pseudomonadati > Pseudomonadota > Betaproteobacteria > Burkholderiales > Oxalobacteraceae > Undibacterium > Undibacterium sp. 5I1. Next base: position 2,204,285 of record NZ_JAVIWI010000001.1, on the reverse strand, counting down.
TAGCATTTTCAAATTCAGTACCTTTGATCAAATTATTTAAATTCGTGACATACGTCTGATGATGCTTACCGTAGTGGTATTCCAGAGTCTCTTGAGAGATATGCGGTGCGAGTGCATCCAGTGCATAGGGCAGTGCCGGTAGGGTATGTTCCATTTTGCATCCTTTGTTGTTCGTGGTTCGGGGGAAAACCCCCATTGTAATAGCTTCGCGTCAAGCTTGCATCTTCCTATTTTATTGTTAATAAATCAGATGGTGAGAGGGAAAATTGTTCCCAATATAGTGTTCAATAAGGGAGCCAATAGTGCATCAAAGAATGCGCGTAAAAAATTGCCAAGGAGAACATTAAAACTTGATTTGTAAGTATATGTAAAGAATTTGTAAGAATTTGAAACCGATTGGTATCTGGCTGCGTATCTCTATCTGACTGCCAAAATCACGAGCAGATCAACAGAAAACGTATCCTTATTTACTATCTTGCCTACAAACCATTAGGAAAATGTTATGAAAACTTCTTTACGCTTATTATCCGGCGCGGCACTCATCTCCTCTTTGGCCGCTTGCAGTTCTATGAGCTCTATGATGAAAGCACCAGATGCGCCTGCCGCAGTTGCTGTACCTGCAGGCAATAAACTGGTCATGATGGCGGTTGGTGCTGGCGATCTGACGTATGAATGCCGCGTAAAAGCAGCGATGCCAGGTGCTTATGAGTGGGTGTTTGCTGGACCGACTGCCGTGTTGTCAGATCAAAGCGGTAAAGCGGTGGGCAAATATTATGCTGGCCCGACTTGGGAAGCCAATGACGGTAGCAAAGTCACTGGTAAGCAATTGGCGGTGACCCCGGGCGCAGCCAATGCGATTCCTTTGCAATTGGTTAAAGCTAATCCATCTATGGGTAATGGTGCGATGACTGATATCAGCTATATCCAACGTCTAAATACGATGGGTGGCATTGCGCCATCAGATAGCTGTGCTGCTGCCAATGTTGGCGCTAAAAAGTTGGTCAAGTATCAAGCAGATTATTACTTTTACAAAGCGATGTAATCGAGAGATATTGCGACCAATCATGGTCGCGATATAAAGTGCGCTTTGACGATCATGTAGTGGCGGCATTTGAAAAATCCATTTGCCGCTGTACTTTGGGGATGCCGCTGGCATCCCTTTTTTTGTCGATATGGTTTGCTGGGGATGTATAAATAAATCAGCTCAATTAAACCCAGATTTTCCATTAGACCGCTACCACTTCGCAAAAAACGCAGATGGCGTGCGGTCTTCAGAGGGATAACACCACCGCGATTTGAGTGGCAGCGCTAAAGCGACAATTGCACCTTTGGCGAACTGCCTGGCGTTGTCGCTCCTCCTAGCAAGATGCAGCTTGCGTTGTCGTCGCGTCTAGCCAGTCAGTTCGCCAAAGGCACACTTGTCGCTGTTCCAATGGAAAATCTGGGTTAAAAATTAATCCAGACTTGGTTGCACGCCATTCACGCTGATCTCAGTCGTCCCGTCAGCCAATCGCACTGTAATCTGGCTATTCGGATGCAAGTCCTTACCAGAGCGTATTAGTTTGCCTTTACGGTCACTCAAAATAGCGTAGCCGCGCTCCAGTGTTCTTTGTGGATTGAGCATTTCTAGCTGCGCTTTTAAGCCCGCCAGCGCTACTCTTTGAGTACCCGTCTGATGCTTAAAAGTGGTGCTCAACCTGCGTTGTGATTCTTGCAAATTGGCCCGATATGCCTGCATGTCTGGCCGATTGCCTTGAAGCCGGGTTCGTAATTGATGCCAACTGGCATGGGCCTGCTGGCGTGGGATTGCACTGGCAAATTTGAGACGTTGCACAGCACTTTCGAGAGCTAATTTTTTCGCTTTGATGGCGTTGATCGGACTCACTAAACGCCGTGTCAGCCAATCGACATTCTGGTTTTGATTCGCCAGTTGTCTTTGCATTCCCCTTTGCAGATGGATGCGGTATTGCAGCAGCGTTTCCAGCCAGTCTTCACGCGGTGCTGCCGCTAATTCAGCCGCTGCCGTAGGAGTAGCCGCACGTACATCGGCGGCAAAATCGGCAATGGTGAAGTCAGTTTCATGGCCCACGCCGCTGATTACAGGCATCGCGCAATGGCTGATTGTGCGCGCCACGATTTCTTCATTAAATGCCCATAAGTCCTCAATACTTCCGCCGCCGCGACAGACCAGCAGCACATCACATTCTTCACGCGCCGAGGCGGTAGCAATTGCTTGCGCAATTTTATTTGCCGCACCTTCGCCTTGTACTGGTGTAGGGTAAAGGATGACGTTGACATGCGGCGCGCGTCGTTGCAGCGTGGTCAACACATCGCGCAATGCCGCCGCTTGCGGACTACTGACAATCCCTATCGTTTTAACAAAATGCGGAATAGGGCGCTTATGCTCTGGATCAAACAGACCTTCTTTTGCCAGTTGTGCTTTTAACTGCAAAAAAGCTTCGTACAAATTACCCACGCCGGCGCGACGGATTGCTTCTACATTTATTTGATAATCGCCGCGCGGGGCATACAAACCGACCAATGCGCGGACTTCAACTTTATCGCCCTCGCGCGGCATAAAGTCTGCGTATTGCGAGCGGCCACGGAACATGACTGCCCGCACTTGTGCCTGCGCGTCTTTTAGCGTGAAGTACCAATGTCCAGAGGTGGCGCGGGTGAAATTAGATATTTCGCCGGAAACCCACGTCAGTGGGATGTTTCGTTCTAATAATTGCGCAACTGCTTGGTTTAGCGCCGATACTGTGATTACAGATGGCGTCAATATTGGAGTTTCAGTACGGGATTCTGGATTCATAAAGCTGAGCAAGTCAAAAGCTGTCCACAGAGGGAAGGGTTGGTCATCAGAATGTCATTAAGTGTTAATGATGTCAAAAATATTTCCCGAGTCTTTCTTAAGTCATTGATTTTAAAAAGAATATTATTCTTAGTAAATTGCGGTGAAAAAAAGAAAATCCTTATAAATCAAGGACTTTAGCGAAGCTTCTTGATCTTGTTCACAAACTTATCCACAGTATCAGCGGGTACTTATATCTTGTTATACAAAAATAGTATGGCGATTTGATTGGACATCAATTAGCTTGATCTGCTGCCTATTTTATTTGCAGTAAGCTAATATTTAATGAAAACAATGACTTAGCGACAATCACCGGGTTTGTGCACAATCTTATCCACAAAATGTGTGCAGAAATAGTCGCTACCTGTGAATAAGTAGATGTCGAAATCCAGTTGCGCTTAAAACTTAAGCAAAAAGGGTCATATTATCCTGTTTGCTCAATTTAAAGGCATGTTCTATATCGCTATAAAAATCATGGACTTGGCGTTATTCACAAAGCTTCTTCACAGTCTTATCCACAAAATATGTGCAGAACCTGGGTACGATCTGTGAATTTGCGGCTTACGAACGATAACCGGGCGTAAGTAAGTGGTTTACCCACAAAAACATCAATTTGCCCGTTAATTAAGCAGCAAGTTAATTAGCTTATAAATCAGCCACTTAGGGTTATCTGCTTGCCTTGTTCACAATGTTATCCACATTAACTGTGCAGAACTTATCTCGTTTTGAGATTGCTTACGCCATCAAAATTGCGGATAAGCCGCTGCTTAATTCTGTAGCAGCAAGATAAAACTGATTAAAATCAAAAGCTTAACAAGCTACCCCAGAGTTATCCACAATCTTGCACACAGAATTTGTGCAAAACTATCTTAACTTCACGACCGGACGACACTATCGGATTGTCTAAAAGATAATTTAAGATTTTCGCCAACGATACTTGCTCGCAAGCAGACAACGCGCTACATTGCGGGGTTAGATGCTTTCCCTCCACACATTACAAATCCAGGACTAAGGAGTCACTTTTGTTTGCCATTATTCAAGCGGCTGGCTGGCCTATTTACCTTTTGTTAGTCGCGTCGATTATCGCGCTGGCATTAATTATCGAACGTACTTTGTCCCTGCGCCGTCAGCGTATTTTGCCGCGCACCTTGCTGGATGAAGTGATCCGCGTGTATCACGCTGGCAAAATCAAGCAGGAGGTGATTGATCAATTGTCCAATAACTCTCCATTGGGAAAAGTGCTGGCGGCTGGTTTGCGTAATGTCAACGCGCCCCGTGAAGTCATGAAAGAGTCCATTGAAGAAGCTGGTCGTGGCGTAGCGCATGAATTAGAACGCTTTTTGACGACGCTGGGCACGATCGCATCGTTGGCGCCGTTAATGGGCTTGTTCGGCACGGTGGTCGGTATGATCGAGATTTTTGGCTCGCAAAATGCCTCCGGCGCCAATCCAGCGCAATTAGCTCATGGTATTTCTGTGGCTTTGTACAACACCGGTTTTGGCCTGATGATTGCGATGCCCGCCTTGATTTTTTATCGTCATTTCCGCGCACTGGTCGATAGCTTGGTGGTCGATATGGAGCAGCAGGCGGTGAAATTTGTTGATACCGTACACAGCGCGAGAAAATAATGAATTTCCGCAAAGGTCAGGGGCGAGAAGACCCCGAAATCAATTTGATCCCTTTCATCGACGTGTTGCTGGTAATTTTGATTTTTTTGATGGTCACGACGACATATAGCCGTTTTACAGAATTGCAAATCACCTTGCCGACGGCAGATGCAGAAAAAGCGCAAGACAAGCCGAATCAGATCGATATCGGGATTGATGCCCAAGGTCGCTACAAAATCAATAATCAGCCAGTGTCGTTTTTAGATACGGCGACATTGGCAGAAGATTTAAAACAAGTAGTCACGGCGATGGATGCAGGTAAAACGGGTACCAAAGTTGATCCAGTAATCATCATTAATGCTGACCGGGCTACTACCCATCAATCAGTGGTGGACGTATTAGAGGCTGCGAGGATCGCTGGTTTGGCGAAAGTGACCTTTGCCGCACAGGCGTCTGCTAAGTCCAAATAATCACGAAGTAGTCAATCAGCGTCATCAGGCTCAATATATTATTGCTAGCTGTGTATTGATATGAGAAATGGTGGAGTATCTTAGTTAGATGCTCATTTGTCCAAACGGTACTTGGACAATCCCCTTCGTGATGCTGGTACTGGTAAGGAGTATGTTTCTATACATTCTTGCTTTAACCTGATTGCTTATTTCTCTGGAGTACTTTCCTTGCGTTCAATGCTCGAAGCCGTTTTGATGCGCGCCTGGCAGCGGCGTGGTTTACTCGCCTGTTTGCTATGGCCGATGGCTAAATTGTTCCAGATGCTGGTGAGTTTTCGTTTTGGTCTGATCATGATGGGCTACAAACCGCAAACACGTCTAGCAGTGCCGGTCGTCGTGGTTGGTAATATTTTTGTCGGTGGTACCGGTAAAACGCCACTGGTCATTTTTTTAGTGCAACAATTAAAAGCGGCTGGTTGGACGCCGGGCGTGATTTCCAGAGGTTATGGCGCACAAGCGGACAGCATTACCGAGGTGAAGGCAGATTCCTTAGCGCACATTGTTGGTGATGAGCCTTTGCTGATCCACCTGCGTACGCAATCCCCAGTGGTAGTCGGACGGCAGCGTGTGTTGGCTGCGCAGACGCTGCTGGCATTGCATCCGGCAACAGATGTAATCATTTCTGACGATGGCTTACAGCATTACGCCCTCGCCAGAGATGTTGAAATTGTGTTGTTTGATCAACGTGGTGCTGGTAATGGCTGGATGTTGCCTGCTGGACCTCTGCGAGAGCCGGTGCACAGACGTCGTGATGTGACGGTATTAAATGCACCGCCAGAATTCACACCGTCCGGCATCGGCCAATCCTTTGTCCGCATGCGCTTAGTGCCAGAACAAATTTATCAGCTTGGAAACATCGAGCATCAACAAAGCTTGCTTGCCCTCAGCGCCAGCAAGCTGAAAATCACCGCCGCTGCAGGTATTGGCAATCCACAGCGTTTTTTTAGCATGCTGCAAACCGCTGGCGTGGAATGCGCGACGCTGGCTTTGCCTGATCACCACCCGTTCACTACGACAAGTTTTGCGAAGATAGATGCCGACATCATCCTGATGACAGAAAAGGATGCAGTAAAATGTCGGCAAATCCCTGCATTGCAACAAGATGCCCGACTCTGGGTAGTGCCAGTCGATGCGCAACTCGATGCTGCTTTTGTCGCAAATATAATTCAACTGATTTCGGAGAAACAACATGGACGCACGCTTGCTTGATGTCTTGGTCTGCCCTTTGTGCAAAGGCCCGCTGGTGTACGACAAGCCAGCAAAAGAATTGATCTGTAATGCAGACAAACTGGCTTTCCCTATTCGTGACGATATTCCTATCATGTGGGTAGATCAGGCACGTCAGTTGCCTGCTTTTCCACCTGTCTGAACGGGCTTGTAAGATGAGTTTTAGTGTCATTATTCCAGCGCGTTTAGCGTCCAGCCGCTTACCTAATAAACCTCTGGCAGATCTGGGCGGCAAGCCGATGGTGGTACGTACCGCTGAGCGTGCCATGCTATCCGGCGCGTCGCAAATTATCGTAGCGACCGATCATGCTGACATTCTGGCGGCTTGCCGTGAGCATGGCATACCAGCCTGTATGACCCGCAGCGACCATCCCTCCGGCACTGACAGGATTGCTGAAGTATCAGCATTGTTGGGCTTGGCGGCGGATGCAGTCGTAGTCAACGTGCAAGGCGATGAGCCTTTGATCGACCCGGCTTTGATTGCGGCGACTGCCGCGCTTGTTACTACGCAAGTCCCCATGGCAACCGCCGCGCATCCTTTGCATGACGTGGAGGACGTGTTTAATCCCAATGTCGTGAAAGTTGTGCTGGATAAGTTTGGTCGAGCGCTGATGTTTTCGCGTGCAACTATCCCTTGGCATCGTGATGCTTTTGCTTTGAATCGTGATGTGTTGCCGACCGGTTACGCACCTTTGCGACACATTGGCTTGTATGCATACCGCAATGATTTTCTATTGGCCTATCCCAATCTGGAAGTTTCTCCGCTTGAACAAATTGAGGCCTTAGAACAACTGCGGGTCTTATGGAACGGTCATGCGATTGCAGTTCATGTCACAGACACCAGTCCTGCTCCCGGTGTGGACACGCCAGAGGATTTGATTCGTGCAAGACAATTCTATTGAGATGCCGAAAAATCGATCTGTTTCGCGTTCAATAACAGAATTGATCGTGTTTTCAGAATCGATAGAATTGGCCAGCGAAATGTGCGAATTGCATGAAAATACTTCGCTGCGCAGCTGATTTCATGGCAAAGCATCAATAATATAAAAAATTGTGGTAAGTTTCGTGAAAAGATACTGTGATATTAGTAGTGCTGCATTTGAATAAAAATAGAATTGAATCAAAACCGATTCAGCAACATTGCTGCAAGGGATTTGGTTCAGTCTTAAAAAATAACAGGCACGGCAAATATCTCTTCAGTACAAAAAAATACGGCATCACGACCTCGGGTTGGGATGTAACAGGATACAAAAAATTCAAACTCGTCTTTAGGAAATAACATGCGTCTTATTTTGTTAGGAGCGCCTGGTGCCGGTAAAGGTACGCAGGCCAATTACATCAAGGAAAAATTCAATATTCCCCAAATTTCGACCGGCGATATGCTACGTGCTGCGGTCAAGGCCGGCACACCTTTGGGCTTGGCTGCCAAAGCGGTGATGGATGCGGGTGGCTTGGTATCGGACGACATCATCATCGGTCTGGTAAAAGATCGCCTGAAAGAATCTGATTGCGCTAACGGCTATTTATTTGATGGTTTTCCACGCACTACGCCGCAAGCGGACGCAATGAAAGACGCTGGCGTTGTCATTGATTACGTTTTAGAGATCGCAGTACCGGACGATGCCATTATTGATCGTATGAGCGGTCGCCGTGTGCACCCGGGTTCTGGCCGTGTTTACCATGTCAAATACAACGCGCCAAAAGTAGAAGGCCGTGACGATGTCACTGGTGAAGAACTGATCCAGCGTGATGACGACAAAGAAGAAACTGTCAAAAAACGTTTGAGTGTGTATCACGAACAAACTGAAGTACTTGTCAGCTATTACGGCGACTGGGCAAAATCAGGTCAGCCAGGTGCGCCAAAGTATCGCAAAATAGTTGGCATTGGACCAGTAGAAACCATCAGAGACAGTGCCTTTGTCGCACTCTCAGAATAAATAAAAGCGGACAAGATTGTCCGCTTTTTTCTTGTCAACCGCCCCCAGACAAATCTTCCTCTAAAAACGGGCCACGGATAAGTTGTAACGACTAAGTTGTATGGATTCAGTTCTAAGGATTCAGCTCTAAAGGTTCAGCTCTAATGATTGAGTTTTGCAGCACCTTGTAGCCATCACTTTTTGATGCCGACACCGATCACATTACGCAGCATTACGCGCCACGTATGACGTATCAAGCATTATCAAGAAGTGAGATTTGTCGTTGTTTTACTTTTTCACCGTTTTATCTCATCACGATTTTTTGTGATCTGTTTTGCTCCATGTTTTTGCTCTGTCTTAGTTTCAGTTCTATTCTCTATTTTTGATACTTACCGAACTTACGATAATTACATAGGGCAATTTTGCACTTGGTAGTTGACGCTGCCCATGCAAAAGAAGCCCATAACAATTGGAGGAGTCAATATGTCTACAAACTTATGGTACGTCATTGCATGCGGTATCGTCGCCGTGGCCTATGGTCTGGTCTCGCGTAGCTGGATTTTGAAACAAGATGCGGGCAACCCTCGCATGCAAGAAATTGCTGCTGCAATACAGCAAGGTGCAGCAGCATATCTGGCCCGGCAATACCGAACCATTGCGATGGTTGGCGCTGTATTGTTTATTGCCATTGCGGTTGCACCCGGTTTGGGTCTAATGACCGCATCAGGGTTTTTAGTGGGTGCTGTGTTATCTGGCGCATGTGGTTTTATCGGGATGAATGTCTCGGTACGTGCCAATGTCCGCACGGCGCAAGCAGCAACTAAAGGCATTAATGAGGCTTTGGATGTCGCGTTCAGAGGCGGCGCAATTACCGGCATGCTGGTGGTCGGTCTGGGCTTGCTGGGTGTCACTTTGTTTTACTGGTTGCTGGTGGTTTCCGCCGCAGGCCACCCTGAGCTTGTGTTGTCTCAGCATGATGTACTTAAACCGCTCATCGGTTTAGCATTTGGCGCTTCGCTGATCTCTATTTTTGCCCGTCTTGGCGGCGGCATTTTTACCAAAGGTGCCGACGTCGGTGCTGATCTGGTTGGTAAGGTGGAGGCGGGCATACCGGAAGACGATCCTCGTAATCCCGCCGTGATTGCCGACAACGTGGGTGACAACGTGGGCGACTGCGCAGGCATGGCAGCCGATTTGTTTGAAACCTATGTCGTGACCTTAATCGCCACGATGTTATTGGGTGCCTTGATTGTTCCCAATGCGACAAGCGAGGCCATTGTTTATCCGCTGATGTTGGGTGCCGTCTCAATTCTGGCGTCGATCGTTGGCTGCTCTATGGTCAAAGCCAAGCCCGGCAAAAAAATCATGTCCGCTTTATACACGGGCTTGTGGTGGGCGGCGGGTTTATCACTGATCGGGTTTGCTCTTGTAACGTGGCAGATCATGCCTGCAGATATGCGTGTGCCGATGATGGGCTCTACCGTGATCGGGATTGTGCTGACTGGTTTAATGGTCTACATCACCGAGTATTACACCGGTACTGATTTTGCCCCGGTCAAACATATCGCCCAGGCATCGACCACCGGGCATGGTACCAATATCATCGCTGGTCTTGGCGTCTCAATGAAATCCACTGCCTACCCAGTGCTGGCAGTCTGCGCCGCGATTTTGGCCTCCTATTGGCTGGCGGGCTTGTATGGGATTGCGATTGCCGCGACTTCGATGCTGTCGATGGCGGGCATTATCGTAGCGCTGGATGCTTATGGCCCAATCACCGATAACGCAGGCGGCATTGCCGAAATGTCAGAGATGCCAGCATCAGTGCGGGCAATTACCGATCCATTAGATGCAGTCGGCAATACCACTAAGGCAGTCACCAAAGGCTATGCAATCGGTTCTGCTGGTCTGGCAGCGCTGGTCTTGTTTGCTGATTACACGCATGCGTTGGATTCGGTCGGTAAAAGTACCTCGTTTGATTTATCGAACCCGCAAGTGATCGTCGGCCTGTTTATCGGTGGCCTGATCCCTTACTTGTTTGGTGCCATGGCGATGGAAGCAGTAGGGCGTGCAGCGGGTGCTGTGGTGGTAGAAGTGCGCCGCCAGTTTAAAGAGATCAAAGGCATCATGGATGGCACTGGCAAGCCAGAATATGACAAGGCTGTGGATATGCTGACGACCTCCGCCATCAAAGAGATGATCGTGCCGTCGCTGTTGCCAGTCATCGTCCCCGTGCTGGTGGGCTTGCTACTCGGGCCAGCGGCCTTGGGTGGTTTGCTGATGGGCACGATCGTGACAGGACTGTTTGTCGCGATTTCCATGACTACCGGTGGCGGCGCCTGGGACAACGCTAAAAAATATATTGAAGACGGACATCATGGCGGCAAAGGTTCGGAGGCGCATAAAGCAGCGGTCACGGGCGATACGGTCGGTGATCCTTACAAAGATACAGCGGGTCCCGCGATCAATCCTCTGATCAAAATTATTAATATCGTGGCGCTGCTGTTGGTACCTTTGTTGCCAAGTTCGGCACCTTTTGTACCGCATGCTGCCGGTACGCCAAATGCATCTCACGCAGCAAATGTAGCTGTCAGCCAGTCTGTGGTGATACCAGCCAAGATAGCGACTAAGCTGGTCGCAGCAGACGCTGGCACCAAAAGCAAACTCTAAGACCTGAAGAAACGCAGATAAATTCGATATACATTGATTGCAATGATCACTTTATCTGCGGTTTATTTTAACGACCTGATTAAGTTGTAATAGATATACTCATGGTAAGTATATTTAGGCGTCCATATAATCATTGGTCTTTAAGGAAATTTTCGTTAAAAAGTGGGGGAGTATATTGAATTCCTTCATTTTTAACTTATTGTCAAATGGTAGATTTCTGGCTACCGGCTTGTATTTTAATCAGACTTTTGTCTAAGCTAGCTCTGTTTTGCTGGAATAAAATTGAGTACAATGTTGCCGTAATGACGTTTACGTAAACGTCAATTTACGCGTTAATGTAAGCGTTAATGTAAGCGTCAATCTGGGCCTAAATTCCAACCTCAATCAACGTCAGTAAAACGACCCACATCCCAAAAAGAGAGACAACAAATGCAAATTCAAAATAGCGTATTCATCATCACCGGCGGTGCTTCAGGTCTGGGCGCAGCGACTGCCCGTATGATCGTTGCCAATGGCGGCAAAGTGGTGCTGGCCGATGTCCAGGTTGAGGCGGGTGAAAAACTAGCCGCCGAGTTACAAGGTCAGTTCGTTAAATGCGACGTCACGTCCGAAGCCGATGGCCTGGCAGTCGTTGCCGCCGCAACCGCGATGGGTACTTTGCGCGGGCTGGTCAACTGTGCAGGTGTAGCGCCCGCGATCAAAACGGTCGGAAAAGATGGCCCGCATCCGCTGGAGATTTTTCAACGTGTCGTCAACATCAATCTGATTGGTACCTTCAACATGTGCCGTCTGGCCGCCGATGCGATGGGCAAGACAGACGCAGCAGAGCACGGTGAGCGCGGTGTGATCATTAACACAGCATCGGTTGCCGCATACGACGGGCAAATCGGTCAGACTGCTTATGCCTCTTCCAAAGCTGCTGTGGTCGGTCTAACCTTGCCAATGGCGCGTGACTTGTCCCGCAGTGGCATCCGCGTGATGACGATTGCCCCAGGTATTTTTGAAACACCGATGTTGTTAGGCATGCCGCAAGAAGTGCAAGACGCTTTGGGCAAAATGGTACCGTTCCCACCACGCCTCGGTAAGCCTGACGAATATGCGCATCTGGCAAAAACCATCATTGAAAACGTCATGATGAATGGCGAAACCATACGTTTAGACGGTGCGATCCGCATGCAACCGAAATAATTCGTTGTAAATAGCGGAATAAATTGTGAAGCGCCGTCGCAAATATCGTCCTGCAGCATGACATTTTGAGACGCCGCCAATACACTAGGGCAAGCTTTTTAGCTTGCCCTTTTTATTTAGGCGTGATGTTGACGTACATCGACAATTTTCTCTGCAAGGCTCACTCGCGCATCCCATGCAAATAGCACGAGGAGAACGATGCCGAAACAGTTTTCGTCACACCTATTACTTTAGAAATGCCTATGAATAGCAATGCGACTACAGGTTTGATTTTGACTGGCGGCGGCGCGCGGGCTGCGTATCAGGTAGGTGTGCTGAAGGCCATTGCCGATATTTTGCTGGAAGATGGCTGGGCGCCGGAGCGCAATCCTTTTGGCATCATTTGCGGTACTTCTGCGGGTGCCATTAATGCCACGGCGCTGGCTTGCCGATCTGACGATTTCAACCATTCTGTCGCCAGTATTGTGCACGTCTGGGAAAACTTCGAGGCGGCGCAAGTGTATCGCGCTGATTCTTTGGGAGTGATACGCTCCGGCGCGCGCTGGTTGTCGTTAATGTCCTTCGGCTGGCTGCTCAATAAATGGCGTAAATCGCCGCCCAACTCGCTGCTGGATAATTCCCCGCTGGCAGATTTATTAAACCGCATGCTGGATTTGCCGCGGCTAGATCAGGCGCTAGCCAGCGGTGCGCTACATGCACTTGCGGTGACTGCGTCCTCCTACACCGCAGGTCAGCATCTGACGTTTTATCAAACCCTGGCAGAGATCGAGCCATGGGTCAGAAGCCAGCGTCTGGCGCAAAGAGATTTCATCGGCGTGCCCCATTTATTGGCGTCCTCTGCGATTCCCTTCATGTTTCCCGCGGTGGCGCTGAACTGGGGCGGCTCTCTGGAGTTTTGCGGGGATGGTTCCATGCGCCAACTGGCGCCAATTTCTCCCGCCATCCATCTGGGCGCACAAAAGGTGTTGATCGTCGGTGCTGGCAGATTGTCTGAGCCAAGAAGAGAGAACACCGAGATTGCCCGTTATCCTAGTCTGGCGCAAATTGCTGGTCATGCAATGTCCAGCATATTTTTGGACAGCCTGGCAGTGGATATCGAACGCTTAATGCGTATAAACAAAACTCTGTCCATGTTGCCGCCCGAGGTATTAAAAAACACGCCGCTAAAACCGATTGATCTGTTAGTCATTGCACCGTCGCAAAGACTGGACGACATCGCCAGCCGCCATACCGGAAGTTTGCCATTACCCGTCAGAACCATGTTGGGCGGCATCGGTGCAACCGAGGTACGCGGCTCGGCGCTGGCGTCTTACCTCTTGTTTGAATCCAGCTACACCAGAGAATTAATTGAGTTGGGCAAGCAAGACACTTGGGCGCGGCGCGCAGATGTATCTCAATTTTTTGCTGAGTAGAAGCCAGAAACGAGATGCTGGACTATATTCGCGCTCGAAAATCTACTATTCCTTTTTAAAAATAGAGTGAATTTTGATGGGTTATTAATATACTCCCCTTTAATTTAATAAAATATGGTTGATTGTCCAGACTTTATATGGACAATCAATATATACACTGGGGGAGTAATTTAATCGATAAGAATGATCCGCTAGTAAAAAATCTTGGCACTCGATCTTAGAGACACCGGTTTCACTCGTTTTTAGCATCGCTTTGCAAATGCTCCAAAAACAAGGATGACTGTAGCAAAATCGAGAATTATTTCGTTGTCTTTAGTTTATTAAAGGTTGATTCGCCCGACACAAAACGTTAATCTATGTCACTTAATTAAATCTGTTGCCGCATAAAATAATGAATAATTTCAAAGCAACATTCTTAAAAAAGTGGTTGGCGCTACTCACAGTGGCGATGCTTACATCGGCCTCTTTTGCTTTCTCTGGTGCTTCCGTGTTACACGCCAAAGAAACCCATGCCGCAAACGCGAGTATGCAGACTATTGCGCTGGCAGAACTACCGAAAGAAGCACAAGCGACGTTAATCGCTATCAAGCAAGGTGGTCCATTTGCTTATGACAAAGATGGCGTGGTATTTGGCAACTATGAGTCCAGATTGCCCAGGCAAAAGCGTGGTTACTATCACGAATACACAGTAAAAACGCCCAGAGCCAGAAACCGTGGTGCGCGCCGGATTATTGCCGGTGGAGAGCCAGCAACATCAGGTGAGTACTATTACACCGATGACCATTACGAGAGTTTTAAGCAAATTAAAGAGTAGCCCCCAGTTTCAAAAGCCGCAGAAAACAGTAGCGGGAAACAGTAGCAGAAAAAAGTAGCACTAAGTCAAAATTCAATTCACCACAAAGCAAGCCACACCAATATGACAATAATCTCACCACCAGAGGGAGAAATGAGTTTGCTAACCAGCGTAGCGCCGAATGTCGTGCAATCGATTCGCGCTTTTCGTGTGCCTGATTTACAGGCAGAAGCAGCTCAACTCGGGCAGCATTTTTTGTACGCCTATTGTTTAGAGGCGACGACCAAACAACAAGTGTTGGGTAAAATCGCAGCTTCGTTCGGCTTCCCAAAACATTTTGGGAAAAATTTTGATGCCTTATCCGATTGTCTGACTGACTTAATTTATAAATCGGGTCCGCAACCGGGCTTTGTTGTCGTGCTGGAGCAGTTACCGAATACACCTAAGTTTGATAAAGAAGCGCGGGAAATTTTGCTCGATGTATTCCGCGATGCCGCTGATTTTTGGGCCGACAGAAAAGTTGCTTTCAGAGTGTTTTACTCCTTCGAATAAGACTCCCGGCAGAGCAAAAAAGCTGAAATCCAGACTCTATGCCGACTTTTAAAGTCGGCATTATTATTTGACGCAAACTGATTACGTATTTACCGCTTTTTTATAGGTTTTTTCCTTGACCTTTTGTCGTTAATGAGACCTAGCCCCTCCAGCACTGTACAATGCCGCCATGAAAAAGATTGTTATCCTCATTTCTGGACAAGGTAGCAATATGCAAGCCATTGTCCAGGCCGCCAAAGTAGAGCAATGGCAAGCCGAGATTGTTGCTGTCATCAGTAATCGCCCAGATGCACCCGGATTGGACTACGCAGCCAAGATGGACATACCCACAGTGGTAGTTGAGAGTAAAAGCTTTACCTCACGCGAAGCTTTCGATGCAGTATTGCAGCAGCAGATTGACCAGTTTGCCCCAGATTTAGTCGTGCTGGCTGGTTTTATGCGTATCCTGACCAGCGCTTTTGTACAACACTATGCAGACCGAATGATCAATGTGCATCCGTCGCTGCTGCCTAGTTTTGTCGGTTTGGCGACGCATCAGCAGGCATTGAATGCAGGCGTTAAATTGCATGGCATTACTGTGCATTTTGTGACGCCGGAGCTTGATCATGGACCCATCATCGCCCAGGCGGCGGTTCCAGTATTGAATGACGACACGGTCGATAGTCTTTCTAGGCGTGTTTTGGAACAAGAACACGTCATTTACCCAAGAGCGGTGCGATGGTTTATCGAGGGTAAGCTAAAAATGATTGGAAATCGGGTTCATGTCATTGGCGAGTAAGTGACAAATAAGTGATAAATACGCAGCGAATAGTTTGTTTGCCGCATGATCTTTAACACGGTTCAATCTTTAACGACATCACCGCAAATTGAAATTCATTAAGAAATAAAGAAGGAAACAAAATGAGATTACCTCCCGCCTTAGTCGGCCATACCGAAGAAGTGTTACGTGAAATTTTGCGTTTTACCGGACCTGCAGACATGGTCTTATCACGCTACTTCCGTGACCATCAACGTTTGGGCTCTCGTGAGCGCGGCGTCATCGCAGAAAGTATCTACGGCTTGTTAAGAAATAAAAGCGTTTTTACCAGTTTTTCAGAGTCTGGTAGCGGTGCTTCTATGCGCCGCTTGGCATTACTTGGCTTGGCTGATGCTGCAGGGATTGATTCTTTAGGTGGTTTGACTGAGGAAGAAACGGGCTGGTTGCAACGTGTAATGGAAATCGACCGTGCTCATTTGTCAGTCTCATTACAATCAAATTTGCCCACCTGGCTATGGGAAAAATTTGTTGAAAAAATGGGCGAGACTGAGGCCTTGGTCTTGGCTCAGGCATTAAACGCTCCGGCACCGTTGGATTTGCGGGTTAATTCCATTAAAGGGTCTAGCCGTGAAGAAGTGATCGCCAGTCTGGCATTGGCACCGATTGTGGCAGAACCAACGCCTTATTCGGCACTTGGTTTGCGTATCAAGAAAAAGCCGTCGATTCAGAATTTACCTTTATTCCAGGATGGCACGATCGAGGTGCAGGATGAGGGTAGTCAGCTTTTAGCCCAATTAGTCGGCGCTAAACGCGGCGAAATGGTAGCTGATTTTTGCGCGGGTGCCGGCGGTAAAACTTTGGCGCTGGGTGCAAGCATGCGCAATACCGGTCGTTTGTATGCGTTTGATATTTCAGAAAAGCGCTTAGCCAAGCTCAAGCCACGTTTGGCACGTAGCGGTTTATCCAACGTCCATCCGGTCGTGATTGCGCATGAGCGCGACGCTAAAATTAAACGCCTGGCCGGTAAGCTGGATCGCGTCTTGGTTGATGCACCGTGTAGCGGACTCGGTACCTTGCGCCGTAATCCTGATGTTAAATGGCGTCAGAACTTGGTCGGTATTGCGGAACTCAATGTCAAACAGACAGCGATCCTTGATAGCGCCGCCCGCTTAGTAAAATCTGGTGGACGACTGGTGTATGCAACTTGCAGCGTGCTGGAAGAAGAAAACGAAGCCATCGTGTCTGCTTTTATCGCAGCACATCCTGACTTTACGCTGGTCCCGATGTCACAAGTGCTGGCAGAGCAAAAAATCGACTTAGAAATGGGTGATTATTTGAAATTAATGCCACATTTGCACCAGACGGATGGTTTCTTTGCTGCGGTGTTGGAGCGCAATAAACCGCAAGTTGAATAATATTTACTCACGTATTTATTTTTACATCGGGATAAAAACTTGGATAAAAATGTAACTACTAACGCAAGCTTGTTAGCAAGTTTGATTGCTGATTTATCAGATGATTTGCAGAATACAAACTTTCTCTGGCAAGTCGGGACGGTATTTATTTGTTTCGCACTTGCATGGTATGCAGCGACTTTGTTGAAGAGAAATTTCTCTAAAACTGGGACCTCAGCAGGCGTGTTGCAGATTAGCGCGAGTAGTTTTCATCGAGTAGTATTTCCATTACTGGCTTTAGTTTTCATTTTTATCGCCAAGATTATCCTGGGGCGTTGGCAGCATACACATTTGCTGAGCTTGCTTATGCCCATCATCGGCTCTCTGGCGCTGATACGCTTTGGTTTTTATGTGGTGCGCCGTACTTTTGCCAAAGACGGGAAGATAGGCAGCTTCCTTGCCACGTTTGAGAAGTTGTTCGCACTTATCGTTTGGCTTGGGGTGGTTTTGCACTTCACCGGTTTGTGGCAAGAACTTTTTGCTGCGCTGGACGACACCGTTTTACCTATTGGTCATAACAAAGTCTCATTACTTTCTATAGCGCAGGCTCTTGTCTCTGTCTCCTTGACTTTGATCGTCGCACTCTGGGCTAGCGCTGCTTTAGAAGCGCGCTTGATGTTGCTACCAAGCATGCACTCTTCGTTGAAGGTGGTGTTATCTCGCTTCGGAAGAGCCGTGCTCATTTTATTGGCGATCTTAGTCAGCCTGACGATCGTTGGCATTGATCTTACTGTTTTGTCCGTATTTGGCGGTGCGTTGGGCGTTGGCTTGGGTTTTGGTTTACAGAAAATTACCAGTAGCTATGTTTCTGGTTTCATTATTTTGTTAGACCGAAGCATGTCGATTGGTGACATGATCACAGTAGATAAATTTAGTGGGCGGGTTACTCAAATCAATACTCGTTATACGGTATTAAAGGGCTTGGACGGTGGTGAGTCGGTTATCCCAAATGAAATGCTAGTGTCTACTCCTGTGCAAAATTTCTCACTCAGTGATCGTGCTGTGGCGATGGGAACCGATGTAATTGTTGCTTATCAGACAGATATTGAGGCGCTATTCCCTATTTTGGCCGAGGTAGTGGCGCAAGTGCCACGGGTTTCAAAAGAATCTCCTCCATCTGCCTACTTACTTAAGTTTGGAGCCGATGGACTAGAACTACGGATTGGATTCTGGATTGGTGACCCTGAAAACGGCCGCTCTAATGTATTATCAGAGGTAAATCGTGCTATCTGGAAAGCTTTGCAGGAGCACAAAATTGAATTACCTTGCGCGCAACGCGCCGTAACACTGATTAATATGCCAAGTACTAGCGCACCAGAAAATAATGCGCCAGACAAAGTTTTTGGGTCAACTTAAAAAAACGCGTACAATACGAAAATTCGCAGAAAATTTTGACGCTTTGCTTTTATCAATTAAGCTAGGATAGTGTCATTAACTAAGGAGTACTTCTCATTTTGAGCACTTTTATTGATATGGTAATTGACTTTTTGTCTAATGGTTTGACTCGTGCAACCGCCTGGCAGGTGTTTATTTTTACTGCCGTGGTCACGCACATCACTATTATCAGCGTCACGATATTTTTGCATCGTTGCCAAGCGCATCGCGCATTAGATTTGCATGCGGCTCCTAGCCACTTTTTCCGTATGTGGTTATGGCTGACTACCGGCCAGGTTACAAAGCAATGGGCTGCGATTCACCGCAAGCATCACGCTAAATGCGAAACTGAAGAAGATCCGCACAGTCCTGTAACGCGCGGTATTAAAAAAGTTTTATTAGAAGGCGCTGAACTGTATCGCGCAGAATCAAAAAATCTTGAAACCATCCAAAAATATGGTCATGGTACACCTGACGACTGGATCGAAAAAAACCTGTATAGCCGCTTCAGTTGGCAGGGTGTTGCACTGATGCTGATTATTGATTTCATGTTGTTTGGTGTCATCGGCGTCACCGTCTGGGCTGTACAAATGCTGTGGATTCCAGTCACAGCGGCAGGCATTATCAATGGTATAGGACATTACTGGGGCTATCGCAACTACGATTGTCCAGACGCTGCTACTAATATCATCCCGTTCGGTATTTTGATTGGCGGCGAAGAGTTGCACAATAATCACCACACATTTGGTACATCGGCAAAATTGTCTTCCAAATGGTATGAGTTTGATATTGGCTGGATGTATATTCGCTGCCTGGAAATTGTTGGTCTTGCTAAAGTGAAAAAGGTTGCTCCTGAGCCTAAATTTGCTGAAATCAAATCAGCAATTGATATGGAAACCTTGCAAGCGGTCATTTCTAACCGTTATGACGTAATGGCGAAGTACACAAAATCCTTGCGTCGTACTTGGTCTCAGGAAGTTGCTTTGTTGCGTGAGAAAGCTCATTTTGAAGATGGCTTCTTGAAATCAGCTAAAAAGCTTTTGCAACGTGAGCCAACCAAATTAGAAGCGCCGCAAAAACAACATTTATCTGAAGTGTTAGCACATAGCAACGCCTTAAAGACTATGCATGATATGCGCGTTGAGTTAGGCCTGATTTGGGAGCGTTCCACTGTTAGCCGCGAGCAACTGGTACATCAGTTGCAAGATTGGTGCGTTCGTGCCGAGGCATCTGGTATTCAGGCTTTACATGACTTCTCTCGTAGATTGCGTAGTTACGCTTGATTTGAGATGAGGTAGTTAAACAAAAAAACGACGCCATCGCGTCGTTTTTTTATTGTGTTTACAAAGACTTGAGATATAAAAATCAATACTAGCTCGTGGCTATACAATGGGTTGAATTGTCGTAAGCGCATTAACGATCTCTTGTAGATATGCGCATTAAATGGATTTTGATACTGAGTGAGCTAGACCAAGTATTAATTCATGAATCAATCACCCATGATGCAATAGACGAAAAAAAACCTGCAATTTATGCAGGTTTTTTTAAGATATCCAAAATTATTTAATTTTAGTTTCTTTGTAGATCACATGCTTACGTGCCTTAGGATCAAACTTCATGATCTCCATTTTTTCAGGCATAGTACGCTTGTTTTTTGATGTGGTATAGAAATGACCTGTACCAGCAGTCGATTCCAATTTGATTTTGTCGCGACCAGATTTAGCCATGATATTTTCCTAACAATAGTTTTCGCTTAAACTTTTTCGCCGCGAGCACGCAGATCAACTAAAACAGCATCAATGCCGATTTTGTCGATGACACGTAAGCCTGCGTTAGACAAACGCAGGGAAACCCAGCGATTTTCTGACTCTACGAAAAAGCGACGATTTTGCAGATTAGGCAAAAAGCGACGTTTGGTTTTGTTGTTTGCATGGGAAACATTGTTGCCAACCATTGGCCCCTTCCCAGTAACTTGGCAGACACGCGCCATGTTTCACTCCTTAATGGTTTCCGAATTTGGAAAAAAATGAAGTATAACGAAAATTCTAATAATTATCAACGACTTGCGAAAAACAATTGTGTCTAAATTTATTTTTAAATTTAACATTTAATCTATTATGACTAATTGCACCGCTTTTGATATGGATATTTAAATTTGTCCATGCTCGGCAAAGGAATAAACGTTGGGATTAGCCACAATAAAATGATCTAGCACCCGAACGTCGACCAAGGATAAAGTCTGCTTTAGTGTTTTGGTAAGCGTGATATCGGCGTCGCTAGGTTCTGCGTTGCCAGAAGGGTGATTGTGAGCAAGGATAACGCTGGCAGCATTGTGGTGAAGTGCCGCTTTCACAATTTCTCGTGGATAGACACTTGCATGACTGAGCGTGCCCCGGAAAAGTTCTTCTGAGGTGATCAAGCGATTTTTTATATCTAAAAATAGTACGGCAAAAGATTCATAAGTTTTGTTCCCTATCAAAAGTTGAAGATAACTTTTTACGGCTTGTGGTGATGACAGCATTGGCGCTGATTGCAGCTCTTCAGAAATAGAGCGTTTTGCTAGCTCTAAGACAGCATGCAGTTGCGCATATTTCGCGTTACCCAATCCATGGACTGACGAAAATTCTTTGATATCAGCGGCAAACAAGCCAGTCAATGAACCAAATTGACTCAGCATATCGCGCCCTAAATCAACGGCGCTTTTTCCGGTTACCCCAACACGTAAAAAAACAGCCAGCAGTTCAGCATCAGACAGGGCTTTTGCTCCAAACTTGATCAGCCGTTCCCTTGGGCGTTGATCCTCAGGCCAATCAGTGATTGCCATAAATTTATCCTTATAACGACGAGCTTGATTTTATTAAAGGTAACGAGGCTAATTAATTTTAATATTAATTAAAATGCAATTATTATATTGCAATTTTTCTTAATCATGGCGTAATTTAATCTGAGGTAAGAACAAGGAATGTGTCGCAATCTATGGGGTGAGATTATTCAATCTTCTACGATATTTGTATTGAATTTGATTGAATTTTGTCGTCGCGCCAATAAGATTTCAAGTTAATCCATTTAATATACTCCTACTAGGTATGTTTTAATTGTCCATAAATTAATTGGATAATGTGGGGCGGATTCAGCTACGAAGAGCAACGGGAGGTAAGTTTTAGGGGGAGTATATCCAAATTATAAAAAACCTCAAACGGCGTTCGATAGCCGAGGCATTTCCTAGGGCGATGATTGAGTTGATTGACTGCCCGTTGCAACTGGGCTTGAGTGATTTCCTTGAAGTTGGTGTTCTTTGGAAAGTAGTATCGTAATAAGCCGTTCGTGTTCTCGTTGAGCCCCCGCTCCCAGGAATGATACGGATGAGCGAAGTACACTTGGGCTTGCAGATGTGCTGCGATGGACTCATACCCTGCAAACTCCCTGCCATTATCGAACGTGATGGTATGGCAGTGCTGCTGATGTGGCGTGAGCAGTTGCTCGATGCTGGCAGCAACTCCTTGCGCGTGTTTGCTATGATGTTGCCGGGCTAAGGTAAAACGAGAGACACGATCGACCCGCGTAATGACGATACCTTGCTGTTTCTTGCCAATGATCGTATCGCCCTCCCAGTCGCCTAAGCAGATTTTTTGATCCACGATCGCGGGTCGTTGGTCAATGCTGATACGGTTCTTGAGCATGCCCCGGCGCTGTTGACCACTACCGTAGCGTTTGCGGTAGGGCTTCTGACCCCGCAGATGCTTGAAGAGAGTGCCGCCCGCTCTGCGGTCAGCGTAGATGCGCAGATAGACGGTTTCATGACTGCTCTTCATTTTTTCCTGCCGTTCCAGGCTTAACCGTTCGATTGCTTGCTGCGGCGATAAGTCCATGTGCAGGTAGGTCGAGACGGCGAGCCAGTCGTTGTCATCAATACGTCGTGCGTTACGACTATTCTTTTGTCGTTCGTCGGCTATTTTTTTCGCTTGTAAGGGGCGCCACCCGCTTCCTCCGGTATTGCGCTTGAGTTCCCTGTGGATGCTGGACTTATGACGATGGAGTGCGGCAGCAATCTCGCTGACTGTCTTTTTTTCTAACCGCAGTGCGTAAATTTGGTATCGTTCGTCTTGGGTTAGGTGTGTGTAGCGCATATTCGGCAACTTTCGACTGGCTGGTCAAAAGGCAGAATGCTATCGCATCTGACCCTTTGACTTTTTATTCAACGTTGCTCTTCGTACTTGAATCCGCCTGGTATTTTTAAGAAAAATAAAGGGGAGTATATAAAAATGGAAAATTGAAGTAATCAAATATCTAAAGAAAAATCATTTATTTACACCCCGTTTACATGTGTTTTGTATTAAGTCTGCTCAGAACCCATACCTGCACACTGCGTTCTTCTATTTCATTAGAATTGGAATGACATACAATAGTGCCTTGATCGAACATCCTTATTATCATGTCAAATCCCGTCATTCCAGTCGTTACATCAGATGCATATCTGACTTTGCACTATCGTTTAGCTACTTTGGACGGTGAAAACATTATTAGTACCTTTGAAGAAAGTCCTGCCACATTACAAATGGGTATGGGCCAACTGGCGCCAGAACTTGAGCGCGCTTTATTGGGTCTGGAAGAGGGCTCGCAAATTACGCAAGAACTGGCACCAGAAAATGCATTTGGACCACGTAATCCTGAGCTGATTCAGCGTGTGTCGCGCGCTACATTGAAAGAAAATTCCGCTTTTGGTGAGCAATATGTGATCGGTGATTTGGTTGAGTTTGCAGCCCCTTCGGGTGGGCGCTTTGCCGGAATTTTGAGATCTATCGACGCCGAGGGTGCATTGTTTGACTTCAATCATCCTCTTGCAGGACAAACTGTTTTGTTTGAAACAAAAATTATCGGCATTTTATAAAGCGACAAATGGACAAAGAAATTTTATTGGCGCAACCACGAGGTTTTTGTGCCGGCGTTGACAGAGCAATAGAAATCGTTGAGCGCGCATTACAACAATTTGGCGCACCCATTTATGTGCGTCATGAGATTGTGCATAACGCTTATGTTGTGAACGATCTTCGAGAAAAAGGTGCTATTTTCATTGAAGAATTAGATGATGTACCTGCCGGAAATACGGTTATTTTTTCGGCGCATGGCGTATCACAGTCGGTTAGAAAAGAAGCTGAGGCAAGAGGCTTAACCGTGTTTGATGCAACTTGCCCTTTGGTCACTAAAGTACACATAGAAGTTGCAAAAATGCGGAAAGAAGGCCGTGAAATTATCATGATCGGTCACCAGGGACATCCTGAAGTTGAGGGGACGATGGGTCAAACTGAGGGTGGCATGCACTTGGTTGAAACGGTCGAAGACGTTGCTTTATTGGAAGTTGCAAATCCGGATTTACTTGCCTATGTCACACAAACTACTTTGTCTGTCGATGACACGATAGAGATTATTGGTGCCCTCAAGAGTAAATTCCCCCAAATTAGCGAGCCCAAAAAAGGCGATATTTGTTACGCAACAACAAATCGCCAAGAGGCTGTTAAATTTATGGCGCCGCAAGTCGATTTAGTGATCGTTGTTGGCAGCGCCAACAGTTCTAACTCTAATCGTCTGCGTGAAGTTGCGCAAAAGAAGGGTGCGGCATCCTATATGGTCGATAACGAGACACAAATTCAACCAGCATGGTTGGACAACTGTCGCCGTATTGGTGTCACAGCAGGCGCATCCGCCCCTGAAATACTGGTTCAACAAGTCATTGAGCACTTAAAACAGTTAGGCGCCTTAAGCGTACGCACGCTAGACGGTGCTGAGGAGAGTGTGACTTTTCCTATGCCAAAAGGATTGACGGGCATAAAGTAATCAGCAAAAGGAATTGTTCTTTCGATGCTTGCAAATTTTAAATTGCAAGTCTGTTTTTATTCAGTATTTTATTTCGTCTACTCATCATTAACATAGCTATGCTTTGATCGGCAGCAACGCTGATTTCTGCTTTACAGGCGGTAGTGGTGGTGTAGTATGGGGACGAACAAAACATATCTGCAATATTTTTGCCATTGTGTTGATGTTCAATCTCATTATAATTCCTCCTGTTTTAATAAACTGCATCATTGCAGTGCATGAAATATAAGTAGCATATAAGTGGCATCTAAAAATATTACAAAAAGCTTTTCATTCAAAGTTGCAGAGGAGAGTTTCATATGCGTTATCAGCACAATTTTATTGCTCCGGATTACATGACACGTCGTTTAGGCTAACAGGCGTCGAAATTGAGCGGCACTCATGAAAGACGGAGTGCCGTTTTTTGTTATCAGGAATGGTTTTTGCTGAGTGTTTTGCAGATTGAGATAAGTTGATATCTTAGTAAAAATCCCGATTAGTTCTTAAAGAGAGAAGCAATATGGATACATTTATCCAACAAATTATTAATGGACTGGTACTAGGGTGCATGTATGCCTTAGTCGCACTAGGTTATACGATGGTATACGGTGTACTTAATCTGATTAATTTTGCTCATGGCGACGTGTTGATGGTCGGCGCGATGGCAGGATTAACGATTATTAGTTTTCTTCAGCATGTCGCTCCTGATCTCCCGGGGATCGTCAAATTAATCATCGCGATTTTGGGGGCAATACCAGTTTGTATTATTTTGAACGTGGTGATCGAGAGGGTAGCCTACCGAAGGCTACGAAATGCACCGCGACTGGCTCCATTAATTACAGCGATCGGCATCTCGCAATTAGTCCAGGTTTTTGCGATGATTATCTGGGGTCGCAGCCCAATTTCTTTCCCAAGTATTATGCCCTCCACGCCGATCGCGATTGGCGGCGCGGTGATTTCACAAACACAAGTACTACTGCTAGTTTTGGCGACGCTCGCCATGGTTGGTTTGGTCTTACTCGTGGAAAAAACAAAAATGGGACGTGCTATGCGTGCTACCGCAGAGAATCCAAGAGTTGCCGGATTGATGGGAGTCGATTCGAATAAAGTGATTGTCGCGACCTTTGCGATTGGTGCTTCACTGGCTGCAATCGCAGGGGTGATGTGGGCCGCAAACTATTCTTCTGCTCAATTTGCAATGGGATTTTTACCCGGCTTAAAAGCATTCTCTGCTGCGGTACTAGGAGGCATTGGGAATATTTATGGCGCTATGGTCGGTGGCATTATTCTTGGATTGATTGAAAGTCTCGGTGCTGGCTACATCGGCGAGTTAACCGGAGGCTTACTGGGAAGTCAGTATCAGGATATTTTTGCCTTCGTTGTTTTGATCATTGTGTTGACGCTGCGCCCATCCGGCATTATGGGTGAACGTGTTGCAGACCGAGCCTAAGGAGAAAACAATGTCGAATTTATTTGATATAAAAGCAAATCCTAGTAAGGCTTACTCTAGCTTTGCAGTCCTCGCCATTATTTTAGTTGTATTCCCTTTTGTTGCCGCCAATTTTGGTAACTCCTGGGTACGTATTATTGACTTTGCTTTGCTCTATATTATGTTGGCGCTAGGGCTAAATATCGTTGTCGGTTTCGCTGGCTTATTGGATTTAGGTTACATCGCGTTCTATGCGGTTGGTGCCTATATTGCCGCTTTGCTTGCTTCGCCGCAGTTTGCTGTGGTGCTTGAATCTTTTGTCAATAATTATCCGGCTGTTGGTAATTTCTTGATGGCGGTCTTCGGTCCCGAAATCGCTCAGACTGGTTTGCATTTGTCGGTCTGGATAATCGTACCTATTGCGGCGGCTGTGGCTGGATTGTTTGGTGCTTTGCTGGGCGCTCCTACCCTCAAGTTACGTGGTGATTATCTCGCTATTGTGACTTTGGGCTTCGGCGAAATTATCCGTATTTTCATGAATAACATGAATTCACCAGTGAATATTACGAATGGTCCGCAAGGTATCAACATGATTGACCCTATCCGGATTTTTGGTGTGTCTTTGTCCGGTGAGGCTGGCTCAAATGCGACACTGAATATTGCTGGTTTTAGCATGCCTTCAGTGAATGCCTACTACTTCTTGTTTTTAGCACTTTGTATTGTCATTATTTTTGTCTCACTACGTTTGCAAAATTCGCGCTTAGGCCGGGCCTGGGTTGCGATACGTGAAGATGAAATTGCCGCTAAAGCGATGGGTATTAACACTCGCAACATTAAATTATTAGCATTCTCAATGGGGGCTTCCTTTGGTGGTGTTTCTGGTGCAATGTTCGCCTCATTCCAGGGCTTTGTGTCACCAGAATCTTTCTCATTGACTGAATCTATTGTCGTGTTAGCGATGGTGGTGCTAGGTGGTATCGGGCATATTCCAGGGGTTATTTTGGGTGCAATTTTGTTAGCAGCCTTGCCTGAAATATTGCGTCACAGCGTTGAGCCTTTGCAAAATCTTTTATTCGGCAAAATTTTGGTTGAAGCCGAAGTATTGCGTCAATTGTTATACGGTCTTGCGATGGTCCTGATCATGCTGAATCGACCTGCCGGTTTGTGGCCAGCGCCAAAACACGAAGATCGACCGACTAGCAGCAATGACAAAACTGCCGAGGCTTAAGGGATATCGACATGACTGAAAAAACTATTTTAAAAATTGAAGGTGCAAACAAACGCTTCGGTGGTTTGCAGGCTTTATCGAATGTCGGCATCAATATCAAGCAAGGCCAAATTTATGGCCTGATTGGTCCTAATGGTGCGGGTAAAACAACCTTTTTTAATGTGATTACTGGTTTATACCAACCTGATTCTGGCGTATTTGAATTGGATGGTAAGCCTTATTCACCTTCTGCCCCACATGAGGTTGCCAAAGCAGGTATTGCGCGGACTTTCCAAAATATCCGCTTGTTTGGTGAAATGACCGCTTTAGAAAATGTCATGGTGGGACGCCATATCAGAACTCATCAAGGTGTTTTTGGTGCGGTGTTTCGTTTCCCAGCGGCGGTAAAAGAAGAGGCAGAAATCCGCCTCCGTGCGCAAGAGCTGCTCGACTTCGTTGGTATTGGTCAGTTTGCTAGCCGGACTTCTAAATTTCTGTCTTACGGCGATCAGCGCCGTTTAGAAATTGCCCGCGCATTAGCGACGGACCCAAAATTATTAGCACTTGATGAGCCTGCTGCCGGTATGAACGCCACTGAGAAGTTAGCGTTGCGTGAGCTACTGGTAAAAATCAAAGCAGAGGGTAAAACTATTTTGCTGATTGAACATGATGTCAAATTAATGATGGGTTTGTGTGACCGTATTACGGTTCTGGACTACGGCAAACCGATAGCCGAGGGTGTACCTGCAGACATACAAAAAAATCCTGCAGTGATTGAAGCGTATTTGGGAGGTTCTCACTAATGGTTGATAACGTATTGAAAATCAGCAACCTCAAGGTTGCTTACGGCGGTATCAAAGCGGTCAAAGGTATTGATCTTGAGGTGAACAAAGGTGAGTTAATTACTTTGATTGGTGCCAACGGCGCCGGTAAAACAACGACGCTTAAAGCAATTACCGGTACGCTACCAAGCTCTAAAGTAGAGGGCGAAATTCTCTATAACGGCAAATCCATTAAAGGGGTAACTTCATTTGAACTGGTGAATAACCATTTAGCTATGGTACCTGAGGGGCGCGGTGTTTTTACGCGTATGAGCATTTTAGAAAACCTGATGATGGGTGCATTTATTCGCAATGACAAAGCGGGAATTAATGCAGACATAGAAAAGTGGTTTGCGGTTTTCCCTCGCTTGAAAGAACGTGCGGCGCAATTGGCAGGTACTTTGTCTGGTGGCGAGCAACAAATGTTGGCGATGGCACGTGCTTTGATGAGTCATCCAGATTTACTGTTGCTTGATGAGCCTTCTATGGGTTTGTCCCCAATCATGGTGGAAAAGATTTTTGAAGTAGTCAGAAATGTTTCCGCTCAAGGGGTAACTATTTTATTGGTAGAGCAAAATGCGAAGCTGGCACTGCAAGCGGCGCATCGAGGCTACGTCATGGATTCGGGGGCTATTACTATGTCTGGTAATGCTAAAGATATGCTGAATGATCCTAAAGTTCAGGCGGCTTATTTGGGTGAGTAAATTACTCAAATGACAAAGCGATAAACACAAAAAAGCCCCGATTTCACTCGGGGCTTTTTTGTGTTTATTTAATTTGAATTTTCAAATTCAAATTAAAACTTATTTCTTGGTTGCTTTAGGCGTTGCTTTTTCTGTTGCTTTGGTGATTTGCGCTACTGCCGTTGTCATATTTGTTTCTATCGCTTCGACAGCTTGTTTGGTCGTTTTGCTTAGTTGGTCGTAACCAGCGTTGGCATTAGTGATGGCAGTTTTAACGAAAGTCACCATGCCTTCTGTGCCAGCAGGTGCATTTTTTGAGACTTCTTCAAATAACGCTACGACTTTGCGATTTGTTTCTGCAATTTGCGATTCTGCTGCCTTCGTAAATTCTGCTTGTGTGCTGGAAACGATTGTTGATAAATGACGACCATATGCCAAAGCTTTTTCTGTATTCGGTTGTGCGTGGGCAGCTGATAATGTAAAGAATTCTTGTGGGTCTTTAGCTGCCATTAATTGCTTGGCATTTGCTGTAGATTCTTCCATGGAGGTTTTAACAACGGTCAAATTTAGTTCTACAAATTTTTCTACGCTTTCAAATGCTTTAGTCGTTAGCGCAGTCATCATGGCAAGTTGAGCATCGAAATTTGCTTTAGTGGCAGCGGAAAATTGTTCTGGTGCAGAAAACATAGATTTCTCCTAAAAGGATCGTTCAATTTGATGACAGGGGTTGCATTTTTGAAACTATTTATAGCTGATATTGTGCGATGCAATATGAAGCATTTTATTGATTAATTGAGCGAAGTCAAGAAAATTGTGCATTGCAACAAAATTGTCTTTATTGAAAATAATGGCATGATTAGAAATAGGGATAAACGATTATTAGCAAATTCTTTCTAATCTGCGGCGATTATCGAAGCTAATTGTGACCAGGGGATGAAATCATCCCGTAGCTTCATGTATTATTTTTACAGGAAATGGTATTTCATTAAGATTGGGACTTACGCAAAATTGTCCCGGCAGGGCGTAGCGAAGAGGGTAGTACTTTAGTAAGACTAGGTGCTGTAACGCTTTGGGGCAGTTTTGTGTAAGTCCTAAATATGAGTCACACATGTGGAGCGCGACAAAATGGCAATAGAGGCAAAACAGAGAAGTGCATTTAAACATTTTCATGTCATCAGCACCCGCTGGATGGATAATGATGCTTATGGACATGTAAATAATGTGGTGTATTACAGTTGGTTTGATACCGTCGTAAACCAATTTCTGATTGTCAACAGCGTGCTTGATATCGAGAAAAGTCCATTCATCGGATTAGTAATTGAAACTCAGTGCAATTACCTGGATTCAGTAGCTTTTCCGGATGTGGTCAGCGCCGGTGTCAGCGTCACTAAACTTGGTAATTCTAGTGTCCGTTACGAGGTAGGCATTTTTAAAAACGATGAAGACACTGCCTCAGCACAAGGTCATTTTGTTCATGTTTATGTTGACCGGATTACCCGTAGGCCAGTGGTTATCCCAGACCGTGTAAGGGATTTGTTAAAAACAATAGCAATTTAAAATGCAGAGCCCTCGCAAAACAACCTTAGCTGTGTCGCGTCTCCTGGTCGTACTTGTATGTACGGCCTTCGTCGCCACGCTTTGCTGAGACAATTTCTGATAAGTCCTAAAAACTATACACGGAGTAATAATGATTAATTCCCCAAGCCAACAACATGTTGATGAAGCTATTGTTTCCCGACGTTCAATCCGGTCTTTCTTACCGACGCCAGTTGATCAGGAAGAGCTGCGCAAAATTTTAACGGTATCTGCCCGTGCGCCTTCAGGCAGTAACACTCAGCCTTGGAAAGTGTATGTCTTAACCGGGGATAAATTGCGATTGTTGTCAGCCAGCATACTCGCGGTACACAATGATGTAGAGAAGGCGCAAGAGCATAAACAAGAATATAACTACTACCCAGTCAAGTGGATCACGCCTTATCAGGAGCGCCGTCGTAAGGTTGGTTGGGATTTATACGCGTTACTTGGTCTCGGTCGAGAAAATAAATCTGGCATCCACGCGCAGCACGGGCGCAATTACGGATTTTTTGATGCTCCGGTCGGTTTGATTTTTACGATTGATCGCGTTATGGAGCAAGGTTCCTGGCTAGATTATGGAATGTTCTTGCAAAATATTATGCTGGCGGCACGGGGGCGCGGTCTTGATACTTGCCCTCAGGCGGCCTTCACTCAGTATCATAAAATTATTCAAGAGGTATTAAACTTGCCAGAAAACGAAATGCTGGTTTGCGGCATGTCGCTTGGCTACGCGGATCACAGCAAGATAGAAAATACCTTGATCACAGAACGTGATGCAGTTGATGATTTCGTTAAGTTTTTAGATTAGAACTTAGCTAAAGCCATCATTGCCACCGTCTCGGTAGCGTTGCAGCTCCTACTTCGACTAAGATGCTGTCTTTGTTGCTACGCCTGCCGGGGTAATTTTGTAGATCGCTTCGGCTTGAGATAATTATCAATTGCTTAAACTATCCGATCCACGTCGGGAAAAATTGATTATGACTAATCCGTGACACTAGACTTTTGTTCAAGTAATGCGCATAAGTCTTTAATTCTCTTGCGAATTTTCACAATTTTGCTACACTGCATCAAATTTTCTACATTTATATTTGGGAGCGATTGATGCTTAAATTTGCTCGTAAGGCACTTATTCTTTGCGTTGCGATGCTACCAGCATCAGCCGTATTTGCCGAAGTTGTGCACCACAAGAAGCACGTGCACAAAAAAGTAGTCACGAAACTTGCTGCAAGCAAATTTGTGACACACACGATTATCGTTAATGGCAAGAAGCGTGTGGTCACACAACGCGTCCCGGTCGTAGCCGTTGTCGCTGAAAAAGCAACAATGGGTGATATCGCAGGTCTTAAGCACACGCAAGATCCTTTGGCTTTGCAATCCAATGTTGCCTTCGTTGTAGACCAAGCCAGTTCCAAAGTCCTGTTTGAAAAAAACTCGAATGTTTCGTTGCCGATTGCATCGATCACTAAATTGATGACGAGTTTGGTTGTGGTCGAGGCCAAGCAAGACATGAGTGAAGAGATTGAAATCACGAACGATGATCTCGACAAAGAAAAAGGGACAAGCTCGCGTCTGAAAATTGGCTCCAAATTATCCCGTGCCGATCTATTGCATATCGCTTTGATGAGTTCTGAAAACCGTGCCGCTTCTGCTCTGGGTAGAAACTACGTCGGTGGTTTGCCAGCATTTGTCGCTGCGATGAACGCCAAGGCAAAAGAATTAGGCATGACCGAAACGCATTACGTCGATTCTTCCGGCTTATCTAGCCACAATGTCGCCAGCGCTCAGGATTTGGTGCGCTTGGTTAACGCGGCCTACCAGCATCCAGTAATTCGCCAATATTCAACGGACACCAGCTATATTGTTTCTCCAGGCGGACGTCCTTTACAGTATTCAAGTTCGAATAAATTAGTCGCAAATCCTACCTGGGAAATCGGCTTACAAAAGACTGGTTATATTTCCGAAGCGGGTCGTTGTCTGGTCATGCAGGCAATGATAGAGGGCCGTGCGATTGTGATGGTATTTCTTGACTCCAAAGGTAAATATTCCCGGCTGGCTGATGCGGGACGTATTCGTAAGTGGTTAGAAACAATTAAACCGCAAGCCTGATTTTTCAATCTAAATTAAATCTGGTCCGGCTAATTTGGCTAATCGGGTTTTGCAAGTGGTTAAAAAAACGGTTGATAGGGATAGTATGATCCTTATCAGCCGTTTTTTATTTCCTGCCTTACTCCGCTTTTATTCCAGCAAGCCATGCCAAAGCGCGCGCGTGCTGGTAACTTCCTTTGCAATCTGTTCTGGTGCAACACGGGCTTGCTCTTCTCCTTGCAGGCGCTGGTTGTGTTGAAGCTTGCGTAGCAGTCGATAAGCGTTGGCGTTTTGATCTGCCAGAGTAGCATCGATTAAGCCTAATTCTCCACATAGTTTAAGCAGCGCGATGTTGCCGATATTCGCGGTTAATTGCGGGTAGGTATGGGCATGCTTCAAGACTAAAAATTGTACGATAAATTCAATATCTATCATGCCGCCTGCATCTTGCTTCAGGTCGAATAAATTAGAGCGATTGGGATGTGCATCGCGCATTTTTTTGCGCATCTTGATCACTTCTTCTTTGAGTTTGTCCGGGTTACGTACTTGTCTTAAAACTTGCTCCCGAATCTGATCAAATTGCGTTGCGATACGCGCATCACCGGCACAAAATCGTGCTCGCGTTAAGGCCTGATGTTCCCATAGCCATGCAGATTTTTCCTGATATTTGGCAAATGCGGCAACCGACGATACCAGCAAACCACTAGCACCATCTGGTCGCAAGGCGATATCAACATCAAACAAAATTCCGGCAGGTGTGTGGCAAGTCATCCAGGTAATAAAGCGCTGCGCCAGTTTGGCGTAATTGGCCGGTGCGTCTTGATCGTCGTCGTCATATAAAAAAATGACATCCAGATCGGAGGCATAACTCAATTCTTTACCACCTAATTTACCGTAGGCGATGACGGCAAATTGCGGTTGCTCCCGGTGGCGAGTGGAAATCGTTTGCCAGGCTGCTTGTATCGTCGCTGCCACGATCACATCCGCCAGTTGCGACAAGGCATCGGCCAAATGTTCTACGCTGGCTTTACCCTCTAAATCTTGTGCCAGCAAACGGAATAGCAGGGCGTGATGCATCTCACGCAGGGTTTCCATCTGGCGCTCAGTATCGCCTTGGTGCTGGTCTAATTGTTGTTGTAGTTCGGTACTAAAATTGTCCCAGTCGACATCTTGATGTAGGGCTGTTTCGTCCAGAACACTGTCAAGTAATATTGGATGGCGGGTTAAAAATTTAGCTGCCCAATCGCTCGCGCCCATCATCCTGACGACACGCTCCAATGCATACGGATACTCGGTCAGCAGCGCAAGATAGGCCGATCTTTTGGCGATCGCTTCAATAAAATCCAATAGACGATTTAGCGTTGCCAACTGACCGCTACTTTGTTTGGCAATCAGTGCTAAGGCGCTATTGATGATGGCGACTAATTTATTACGATTATTATCGGACAGCGATTGCAGTCGCGGCGCTCGCCACGTACTCATCAGTCTTTTTACTGCACTTGGCACATCATGGAAATGTAATGAGACGAGATAAACTTCCAGCATTTCGTCACCATCTGCACCAGATAAAGTCGCTGCCAGCACGCTATCATCACCGGTTTTTTTCAGCGATTTTTTCTCTTTGAAAATAGCATCAAATTGTTCGGCAACAAATTGTCTGTGTAGGCTTAGTTCATTGAGTAATTCGCGGGTAGAACCATAGCCCATCATTTGCGCGATGATCAGCTGATCTTCTTCCTTGGCTGGGAATGTATGTGTTTGCGCGTCATCCAGATATTGCAAGCGATGTTCCAGATTGCGCAAAAAATCGTACGAGGTCAGCAATTGATCGACGACGGCAGACTCTAGGATATTTTTCTCTGCAAGGGTACGTAGCGTGTTGCGAGTAGACCGGTCGCGCAAGCTGGCTTCTCGTCCGCCCCGTATTAACTGAAATACCTGGCTTAAAAATTCAATCTCCCGTATGCCGCCTCGCCCCAGTTTAACGTTGTTGCTACGTTCTGGATGACGGGTTTCCTGTCGTATGACCTCGGCACGGATTTGTGCGTGCATCGAGCGCAGCGAATCGATCACGCCATAATCCAGGTAACGTCGATATACAAACGGTCGAATAATTTTATCTAGCGCCAGAATATCCAAAGGTTTGCCAGTGAGCGCACGTGCTTTAACCCAGGCGTAACGCTCCCATTCTCTGCCTTGCACCATAAAATATTCTTCAACCATCGCAAAACTAGCGACCAATGGACCGGAGTTGCCATTGGGGCGCAAGGCCATATCAACTCTAAAGCTGAAACCGTCTTCGGTGACTTCAGAAATTGCTGCAATTAATTTTTTACCAAGCCGGCTAAAAAATTCATGGTTAGATAAGCCACGTTGCTCGGCACTGGCATTGGTATCGCCGTTCTCGGCATAACAAAAAATCAAGTCGATATCGGAAGATACATTCAGTTCGTCGCCCCCCAGCTTACCCATACCGAGCACGATTAATTCTTGCGCCTCACCGGATTCTTCTCCAATCGGCGTGCCGTAGAGGGCAACAGCCTCTTGCATCAAGGCAGTCAAATGCTGTTGCACGACAAAATCGGCAAAACTGCTCGTTGTTGTGACGACTTCATCCAGATCGGCTTGTCCATTCAAGTCACGGATAATCAGGCTAGAAATCACCAGATTACGTAAGCGGCGCATCGCTTTGTGCAAGCTGGCACCTGCTTGTATTTCTTTTTGTAAAATCTGAGCAAAAATCACTGGGCTCAACGATAATCTAACTGTCTCTTGCAATATGGTGATGCGGCTGCTGTCCGCTTGCAGCCAGCGACTTACAAAGCGCGACAAACAATGTGGGAGTTGGTCCGATAGATCATCTGAACGGCCATCTGAACGGCCATCTGAGCCGCCATCTAAAAACACATCGGTATTGTTTGCCGTAAGCTTGTTCATATGCTTGTATTGGTGAAGTAGAGAAATGATTTTAAGGCAAATGACAGGCGCCGGTAGGATTTTGAAGGCAGATTTTTCAGGATAATTTCGATCGTCTGTATAAGTGAGCTAGCGTACAGAAATACGCATAAATAAAATATACTCTCTATAAGTATATTTAATCGTCCATATAAAACCTGGACAATAAGACATTTTTCTATAATTAGTGGGGGAGTATATTGGTTTTTGATGTAAAGAGCAGCGTGTTGGCAGATCAGTTTTTGTCATTGCCGGGCGATATTTTCTGGAAAATGCGTTGGTGTAATGTAGAGCTTACGCAAAACCGTTTGCGCAGATTGGTGCCCATTACTTTCTTTACTGTGCTCTCAATAGTGTTTCGCCACTCGGTTTTGTGGTTTTCTTCGATTTACCTTGCCGGAATAATTGTGCGTAAGTCTTATAAGTAATGAAAAATACGCCGCCTTTGCCACCTTCTCCTGCAAGCGATCCGCATCAGGCTATCGGTCAGCCTACTGATGTGCCTGCGCCGTTGCCAACCCAACAGCTCCGATCTTCCCCCTTCGGTGTATTGTTGCGTTCCTGTAATTCTTTTGGCTGGGCATGCGGTCTGGCTTTATTTGCCCTGTTGCGGGTAACTTTTAAACTGCTTGTCATTTGTTATTTCTTGTTTTGCGCTTTGTTTTTGGTGCTGCGCTATGGCGTACTGCCCAACGTCGATCGCTATAAGGGCGACATCGAGCAAATTGCCAGTAAGACCATAGGCCGTGATCTACGCATTACGACCTTGCATGCATCCTGGAATAAGCTTAATCCTGTGTTAGAGCTAGGCAATATCATCATCCACGATCAGCAGGGTAAAGTGGCTCTTGTGCTGCCGCAAGTATCTGCCAGCCTGTCGTGGACATCAGTGATTTTCGCTGAGTTAAGGTTGGATAAATTAGAAGTCATGCGCCCATCGCTGGCGATAGAAAAACAGCCCGACGGCAAGCTCTATGTCGCAGGTTTTTTGATCGATACCAAACCCTCGGAAGAGGATGCGGATAAAAGTAAAGGCCTCGATTGGGTCTTAGCGCAACATGAAATTGTGATCCGTGACGGCAGCGTGAGTTGGACGGATTTGCAGCGCAAAGCCCCTGCGTTGCAATTGTCAGGCGTTAATTTTATCTTGACCAACCAATGGCGGCGGCACCAGTTTGCTTTTAAGGCAGTTCCGCCTGCAACGTTGGCAGCGCCCCTGGATATCCGTGGTGATTTTCAGCATCCGGTTTTTACCAGAAAAATTTCTGATTTCTCTAACTGGACTGGCGACTTATATGCCGATGTGAGCCAATCCGATTTGGCAACCGTGAAAGCGTATATCGATTTGCCTGCGGATATTAAAACAGCCTTTGGCTCAGTCCGATCCTGGGTGCGTTGGGACGATGGGCGGATTGCCGATTTGACCGCAGATATTAAATTGACCGATGTCCTGGGAACCTTTCGCAAAGACTTGCCCGTGCTGGATATGCAGCAAGTCAGTGGACGTATTGTGGCGAGTGAGCGTGCGGCCTTAGGCGTGCGCTATCTGCCTAGTTTATTCGGTCAGGCTGGACATCAGATTGCGCTGATTAATTTTTCTATGAAGGCGCGGGACGGACAGTTGTTGCCAGCAACCAGTATTACCGAAAACTTTACTCCCGGTGAAAACGGACAGCCAGAAAAAGTGGAGCTGTACGCTAAGCAATTAGATCTGCAAACTTTAGCAAATTTCGCCGAACATTTGCCTTTGCCGGCAGATCAGCGCCGCATGCTAATTGATTTTGCGCCCAAGGGACAGCTCAAAAATTTTAGAGCGAAATGGCAGGGTAGTTATCCAGCCATTGCATCCTACAGCGTCACTGGTGAATTCAATAACCTGTCTATGCAGCCGCAATCTGCGCGTTTGGCAGAAGCCAAAAGCGGTAATACGTCTGCCAAAGCTGCGGTGCCTGCGATTCCTGGTTTTGATAATTTGTCCGGCACTTTAGATGCCAGCGATAAAGGCGGCAACTTTACGATTGATTCGCAAGACCTGGCGTTGCAAATGTCGGGGTATTTTGTCGATCCTTTGATGCCGTTTAAAAAGCTGCAAATGCAAGCGAGCTGGCAATTTTTAGCGCAAGATAAATTAGCCGTACAGTTGAATCAGATGGAGTTTCAGCAAGACCAGATGACGGGTTCTTTGTCTGGAAAATACATTATGTCGATGCGGCAGAACCATCTATCTTCACCTAATCAAGCTAATCGATCCGCTACGGCTACGCAGTCCAGTGAAGTCGATCTGATGGGCAAACTCTCGGGCTTTGACCTTAAGCAAATCGATCGCTTTATCCCGGCCAATGCGCCAGAGGATTTGCGTCACTGGCTGATCGGAGCCTTGCTGGATGGTCGCGCAGATGATGTGACTTTGCGGGTTAAAGGTGATCTGGCACATTTCCCGTTTGCTGTACATGAGGGGCGCCCAAATCATCAGGGTGAATTTTGGGTTAAAGGCAATATAGTCAACGGTAAGCTCGATTTCGCTCCCGGACATTTGTCGGAAGATGGCAAGAATCCGCTTTGGCCAGTGATTGATAGTATTAACGGTAGCTTTATATTTGACCGCGCCAAAATGGAGATCCGTGGCGAGACTGCAAAAACCAATGGTGCCGATTTAAGCAAAGTGAAAGCGGTAATTCCTGATCTGTTGTCGCATGATGGGATTTTGAATATTGACGGTACAGTCAATGGCAATTTGCAAACCATGTTGCAGTATGTGAACGCCAGTCCGGTCGACGGCTGGCTTGGACATTTTCTCAAAGACAGCAAGGCCAGCGCGACGGCGCAACTAGGCTTGAAATTGCAACTACCTTTGCGTCATATGGTCGACTCCAAAGTCCAGGGAGCCTTGCAGTTTGCAGGTAATGACGTGCTGCTGCAAAGTAGTATTCCCATGATCAGTGGCGTCAATGGCAAGTTGGAATTTAATGAAAAAGGCGTAGCGCTAAATACGCTTAAAGGCACAATATTAGGCGGCGCTGCGGTGGTCACAGGGGGCTCTCAAAAAGACGGCAGTATCCGTGTCAAACTAGATGGATTTGCGACTGCCGACGGTTTACGTAAAAACTTTCCGGTCTTAGCCAAAGAGCGTTTGGTCGACAAGATACAAGGCTCTGCGTATTACACGACTAGTATCAACGTCAAAAAACGTCAGCCAGAAATTTTGATTGAATCGTCCCTGCAAGGACTAGCGCTGAATTTCCCTGCGCCTTTACGCAAACTTGCTAACGAGAATATGGCATTGCGTTTTGAAATGCTGCCGCAGCTTTCTAATGATGCTAATCTAATACGCGATGAGCTGAAGCTGAATTTAGGGAATGTTATTGCCATCAAATACCAACGCCAAAAGTCCGTTGAGAATAATGCCAATTGGCAAGTTTTGCGCGGTGGGATTGGCGTTAATGCTCCTGCGCCAGAGCCAGATAGCGGGCTGAACGCAAATATCGATTTTAAATCTCTGCATGTGGATGAATGGCGTAGTTTGATGAGCCTGGGTGCTAATACAAACACTAAGCTTGCCGTTACTAAAGAGGGTGTCAACACTAACGAGAGTGGCGACATTGTTCCCGGAGCTATTGGCAATACAAATACCCAAGCTGATTTTGATGTGTCTGCTTATTTAGAGCCGAGCGTGTTGGCAGTGCGTACTGCCGAGCTACACGTGATGGGAAAAAAGCTGGATAACGTCGTGTTGGGTGCTACGCATCAAAAGGGATTGTGGCAGGCAAATATCGATTCCAGCCAAGCCTCGGGTTATTTGAGCTGGAGCGAGTCCGCAAATGTGCAAGGCTTGGGCAACGTACTGGCACGCTTGAGTAAGTTGACTATTCCACAGTCGGCAGCTTCAGACGTGACTGATTTGTTGGAAGGCAAAAGCAGCGGCACCCAAATCCCAAGTTTAGATATTGTGGCGGATAATTTTGAGCTATTTAATAAAAAATTGGGTCGTCTGGAGTTGATTGCTAATAATTTCCCGTTATCGACCGGGCGCGAATGGCGCATGCAAAAGATATCGCTTAAGAACGAGGATGCAGAGTTAAAGGGGTCTGGCAAATGGAGTAGTCGTGCTGGCGAAGGCTTAACTAATTTAAATTACGTTTTAGATATTAGCGATGCAGGCAAATTATTAGATCGATTAGGTTTTGCCAACGTGTTGCGTGGCGGTCGTGGCAAATTGCAGGGCGATGTAACATGGAACGGTTTGCCGTTTGCCCTGGATGTACCAAGTATGACGGGCCAAGTACAGTTGGAGCTGGCCGCAGGACAGTTTTTAAAAGTGGACCCAGGTGCGGCGAAGTTATTGGGCGTGTTGAGCTTGCAATCCTTGCCGCGACGTTTGACGTTGGATTTTCGGGATGTCTTTTCAGATGGGTTTGCGTTTGATTCAATTTTGGGAACAGCCCAAATTCAGCAGGGCACGGCAAGAACAGAAAACTTAAAAATGCGTAGCGTGAACGCAACCGTATTGATGGACGGCACCGCCGATCTTGTGAAAGAGTCGCAAAATCTGCACGTGGCAGTGATTCCCGAAATTAATGCGGGCACTGCTTCAGTCGTGTACGGTTTAGCCGTTAATCCTGTGATTGGTCTGGGTACATTTTTGGCACAACTATTTTTGCGTGAACCATTGGCGAGAGCCTTCACGTACGAGTACTCGGTGGCTGGCTCTTGGAAAGAACCGACAGTCACCAAGATGGACCATAAAGAAGCACAAAATACCTTACCTAAAGCTGAGGCGATATTAGTTAAATAGGTATTAGAAAACTGCTTGGATGATTGGCGGCGGAAGTTTCGGAACCGGTAAAGCTTGCTCTAGTTTGATCAGGATTTTGACTGAGTATTGCAAGTTCACTACCTAGGTAATTAAATATACTGGATATGGGTATATTGTAGTTGTCCAAGTAATCATTGGACAATAAGATATATTTTTTAAAAATT
This sequence comes from Undibacterium sp. 5I1, assembly GCF_034314085.1. Lineage (NCBI taxonomy): Bacteria > Pseudomonadati > Pseudomonadota > Betaproteobacteria > Burkholderiales > Oxalobacteraceae > Undibacterium > Undibacterium sp. 5I1. The sequence continues at coordinate 2,164,393 of NZ_JAVIWI010000001.1, read as the reverse complement.
ATGGGGAGTATGTTAAAATCCCTCGTAATCTGTAGCTTGGTTTTGCCAACTGAGCCTGCTGTTTTTTTCAGAGGATATAAATGAAAATCGCCGCTATACAAATGATCTCTACGCCTGTCTTACAAGAGAATCTGGCGACTGCGCAGCGCTTGCTAAAGCAGGCCGCCGATGCAGGTGCCGGATTGATATTGATGCCGGAATACTGGCCCATCATGGGATTGCATGAAGTGGATAAATTTAAGATTGCCGAGCATATTGGCAACGCTGAGCAGCCGGGTGTGATTCAACAATTTTTAGCGGATAGTGCACGCAGTCTGGGCGTTTGGATTATCGGTGGTACTTTGCCGTTGGTATCAACAGAGTCGGATAAAGTCTTGAATACGACTTTGGTATATAACCCGCAAGGCGAGCTAGTTAGTCGTTACGACAAAATTCATTTATTTGGTTTTACCAAAGCCACAGAGTCCTATGAAGAATCCCGCACTATTACGGCGGGCGATGATGTAGTGAGTTTTGATGCTGGTTTTGGCAAAATTGGTTTATCGATTTGCTACGATTTACGCTTTCCAGAACTGTATCGATCCATGGGAGATTGTGCTTTGATTGTGGTCCCGGCAGCTTTCACTTTCACGACAGGACAAGCGCATTGGGAAATCCTGCTGCGTGCCAGAGCCATAGAAAACCAATGTTATGTGCTAGCCTCGGCGCAAGGTGGGCAGCATGTTAATGGTCGCCGTACGTGGGGGCATAGCATGTTGGTCGACCCTTGGGGCAAGATTGTGGATGTGCTAGCGGAAGGTGAAGGTGTGGTTGGTGGTGAGTTAGATTGGGCCAATCTGAGCGCCGTCAGGACTAGCTTGCCTGCTTTAAAGCATAGAAAATTAGCCTGCTAATTTCTCTGCTAACTTGTCCGATAATTTGTCCCATCCGTCGATCGATACAAAACCATACTTTGCGCAAATTTATTTATATGCCAGACATGCTCTACAATCTATTCATTCGCCATTCTTATTCTGTAATTGGCACACTTAGAATACTCAAAAACACTGATAGAACACTATGACACCATTTGAACCCAATCTGCGCCACCTGGCGATTGCCCGCGATATTTTATTGACCCCGTTCGGTCTGGATGAATCCAAGCTGGTTAAAGTACTTGGTTCCATGTTTAACCACAAGGTTGACTACGCTGATCTATATTTTCAGTTCACCAAAAGCGAGGGCTGGAGCCTGGAAGAAGGCATCGTCAAAACCGGTAGTTTTTCTATAGATCAGGGCGTAGGCGTACGGGCAATTTCTGGCGATAAAACAGCATTCTCGTATTCGGATGAGATTTCTGAGCAAGCTTTGCAAGATGCAGTCAACGCAACCCGCACGATTGCACGCCAGGGCACGGGCAAAATCAAAGTCGCTTCCAGTATGCAAGGTGTCGGTGGCCGTAGTTTGTATTTGCAAAACGATCCGCTTGCGTCTTTAGATGCAACTCAAAAAGTCACTTTGCTAGAGCGCTTAGAAAAAATCGCCAGAGCTAAAGATCCGCGTGTGGTGCAGGTAATGGCTAGCTTGTCCGGTGAGTACGACGTCGTGTTAGTCGCGCGTAGCGATGGCGTGATTGCTGCAGATATCCGACCGCTGGTACGGGTTTCCCTGACCGTGATCGTAGAGCAAAATGGACGCCGCGAGATGGCGTCCAGCGGTGGCGGCGGTCGTTATGACTACGGTTATTTCTCCGATGTTTTACTTGATCAATATGCGGACGAGGCAGTCAAATCCGCATTGGTGAATCTGGATGCACGACCAGCGCCTGCTGGTCCTATGACTGTTGTGCTCGCATCTGGCTGGCCTGGAATTTTGCTGCATGAGGCCATTGGTCATGGACTGGAGGGCGACTTCAATCGCAAGGGTTCTAGCACCTTTTCAGGTCGTATCGGCGAGCGCGTTGCGGCAAAAGGCGTGACTGTAGTGGACGACGGTACCATTCAGGATCGGCGTGGCTCATTAAATATTGATGATGAGGGCAATCCGACTCAATGCACGACTTTGATTGAAGACGGCATTTTGAAAGGCTACATCCAAGACACAATGAACGCCCGTTTGATGAAAATGCCAGTCACTGGCAACGCCCGCCGTGAATCTTTCGCTCATTTACCAATGCCGCGTATGACTAATACCTACATGCTGGCTGGCGACAAAGATCCTGCTGAGATTTTGGCATCCGTTAAAAATGGTATCTACGCCGTTAATTTTGGTGGCGGACAGGTCGATATCACGAACGGTAAGTTCGTTTTCTCTGCGAGCGAGGCCTACATGATAGAAAACGGCAAAGTCACCTACCCGGTAAAAGGTGCAACCTTGATCGGTAACGGCCCCGATGTTTTAAATCGTGTGTCAATGATTGGTAATGATTTACGTCTGGATTCTGGTATCGGTGTTTGCGGCAAAGAAGGGCAGAGCGTGCCTGTTGGTGTTGGCCAGCCTACTTTGCGTATTGATGGTCTTACTGTGGGCGGCACAGCTTGATCTTAACGATGTTGATAGATGAAATTCTAAACTGGTTTAGCCTTGCCCAAAGGTACGGCTCATGATTGTTATCGCTATTGTTTCTGCCAAAGGCGGCGTGGGTAAAACGACGACCACCGCCAACCTGAGTGCGGGTATCGCACAACGCGACTACCCGAGTCTGGTGATTGATCTCGATCCACAAAATGCTGTGCAATGGCATATGGGTGGGGGAGATCAGTCAGACACTAGCGGAATTAGCACAATTGCTAACCGAGCTACTTCCCGGTTGTGGGATGCCGCTTACTCAAGTACTTTTGGGGTCGATTTTGTGCCCTACGGTAGTGCAGGCGAGCAACAGCGCATCGCTTTTGAACAAGTTCTGGAGCAAGATGAGGATTGGCTACTCAACCAGCTATTGCGCGCTAATTTGCCAAAAGATACGTTTGTCTTTTTAGATACACCTCCTGGTCCATCTATCTACTTAACTCAAGCAATAAATGCGGCGGACTTTCTATTAGTCGTATTGCTGGCCGATGCTGCCTCGTATGCCACTATTCCAGAGATGGAATCCTTGATTGATTCCCATAACGCCAGATCCACTATATTCAAACCGTCTGCTTACGTGGTGAATCAGGGCTCAAAGAAACAACTGGCGCAAGACGTAATCGCACTTTTCTCTGAGCGGCTGGGTGACAGAATGCTACCTTGCGTTATCCCAGAAAGTACACAACTGGAAGAGGCACTCGCATATGGGTATCCTATCCTTCAATCTGAGCCTGATAGCCCGGCAGCACAGGCCGTTCAAGAGCTGGTCGTGGATTTAATGCAGACGTTGTATGAGATACAATCAAGACGATAAATACTTTATTTTTTATGAACTTGCAGCATTAAATTAGGTTTGATTGTAAAAATCGTATTTTCAAGAGTGCAGTGCCAGGTCAAGAGAGTAATCTCTATTCTTTGTTAATAGTGGTTATTGATAAACGATTACTTTTTATGAGGAAACATGCAATTATGGCCTAATGATTGCTTAGTTCCTATCTGCCTATGTTAAATAATCCGGATTGAATTGTTAAATATTTCGATAGGAAGTTATAAATACTTAACATTTGTCTATCTCTATTTACTGGACGATAGTCTTATTGAAATGCTACAGTTCAACATACTAACAATGCCCAGTCTGGTCAGTAGTTATGATCCGATTACGTATGTAAAGGTTCGATGTGAGTAAACCAGTCAGCAATATTAATTATTACGAACAGCAGCAATGCTCTGTTCAGTGGCGTGCATTTTTAAACGCATTCTCTGTTGAATTTTCTGCGCAGGGAGATGTAAATGATTTGCGCACTTTTATGTATAAGTTGGGGCTGACAATGGCCGCTAGTTTTAAGGTTGATGGCGGTGAAACTTTGCTCACTCTCGAATCTGGGATCAACAAAGTTTGGGCCGACCTCGATTGGGGTTGGGTGCAATTGCGCGACGAGTCGGACTGCCTATTGATCGAGCATAACGCAAGTCCTCTTAAAGTAGCTTTTGGTGAACAAGCTTTGGATTGGTCTCCTGCTTTGTTAGAGGGTGTTTATTCTTATTGGTTTGAATCAATGGGTATTGATAAATCTTTGCGTTTGTCACAACGTGGAGCCGTATTGGATGATGGTCTTTTGATTGTGTTTCAATTGAAAAAGCAAGTTGAGGAGCAGGCTTACTTCACTCGTCGCTGATCAGATCATTGTCTGCAGAACAAAGTTGGGGCTTATATTATGGAAAATGATATTAAAAATCTCTTCAAGAAAATTGATGGAAAAGTAGATTCCTATCAAGAGATTCATAGTGATGAGTTAAACGAGCAAGCCAAACAACGTTGGCCTTTGCTGAGAGATGTACGTGCTAAAACAGCCACCGCTCATCCTATGAGGAATGCAATAGCGAGAGCGGAATCTGTCGTTAAAGCACCGACAATGTTGGCCAATAACACAACCTATAATCCTCAGTCAGTGAATCAGTCGATTCACGAGGGTAGTAGTTCGTTTGCAGGTTTTGCTCCAAAAGTACCGGTTACATCTGTAGACAATCTTGCGACTGCTCAAATAAAGACACAACCACAAATACCAGCACTGGCTCCTCGGGGCAATTCAAATGGTGTGAGCGGCATGAATGTCTCAAGTGCACAGTCGACTCCCTCAATATCAATTGCAGCATCTGCTTCGGCGCCTATTGCCGCACGGGATAATAGTTCTGCGCCTTCATTACATGCCTTATTTGACCGCTTGGCGCAAAAAGTTGAACCGGAAAAATTACCTGAGTCACCAGTCAATTCATTTTTTAAAAAAATATTTAAACCATGAGGGTAATTGCCGTCGTCTCCCCTAAGGGTGGTGTTGGAAAAACCACGGTTACGGCAAACCTTGCTGCGGAGATTGTCGCTTTTGGTGGCAAAGTCACTATCCTTGATCTTGATCCTCAAAATGCATTACGTTTGCATTATGGTATGCAATATGATGACGCCAATGGCGTTGTTAGACAAAGTGTATTGGGGCAGCCTTGGAGAGATGCTATGTACTCTAGCCCTTATGGGGTTGATTTTTTGCCTTATGGTATCGTCAGCGAAACTGACAGAAGTAGCCTTGAACATCATGTCAAAATTAAATCAACATGGTTATCGTCGCAATTGAAATCTCTAAATCTGGCCGATGATCACATAGTGCTTATCGATACACCTCCAGGTCCAACAGTCTATTTACAACAGGTTTTGCATTGTGCCAACATCGCGCTGATTGTGCTAAAGCCGGATGCTGCCTCCTACTCTACCATCCCATCGATTGAGTCATTGCTGCACTACTATTGCGGTGACAGAGAAGATTTTTTTGGTGCTTGTTATATCATTAATCAAATGGATGTGACCAAGCAGTTGCATCGAGATGTTTATCAAATGTTAAGAAAAAATTTGGGAGACGATTTAGTTCCTATTAGCATTCATAAAGATGAGGCCGTTAGCGAGGCGCTTGCCTGTCAGTCCCCGGTGGCGTATTACGCCAAGAATTGTTCAGCCACCCATGATTTGCACCAGATTGCTAATTGGCTGCAAACACATTTCAATTTGGTTACCTGATGCGTTCGATTCTCAATTCCCGATATCTATATGGCCGCCTAAACGAGTTGGGGCGCAGATTAGTAAATTGGCAGGGCTGGGAGCTTAAATCTACCCGTGCTGTCGCATTAGTTGTGGCCGCAATGTTGTACTGGACAAGTATCAGTATTCCGCTTGAACTTCCTTATCAGATATTGTTTTCTGTAGTGGTTTTTGGGACTGCGACTTATTTACGCCGCTACTCAGGTACTTTGGTGTCCTTGGTTATGATTATGTTCTCGGTGAGTGCTACCAGCCGTTATATTTATTGGCGTGTTCACTCCACAATCGATGCTGAAAATATATTGGATTTGGCGTTCGCTTTAGTCTTGGTTTCTGCAGAAGTGTACGCTTGGCTAGTATTATTGCTGGGATATCTACAAACCGCATGGCCACTAAAGCGTAAGCCAATATTGATGCCAGTTGATACTGATTTATGGCCAGTTATTGATTTATTCATCCCTTCATATAACGAAGATATGAGTGTGGTAAAGCCTACCGTGCTGGCCGCATTAGGTATTGATTGGCCTAAAGATAAACTTAATATCTACATCCTTGACGATGGACGTCGTCCTGAGTTTCAAGTCTTCGCCGAATCCGTTGGTGTTAAGTGTTTTACCCGTTCTGACAATAAGCATGCGAAAGCTGGCAACATCAACGCTGCACTTGCAAGAACGACTGGTGAGTACGTCGCTATTTTTGATTGTGATCACATGCCCACGCGCTCGTTTTTACAATATGCGATGGGCTGGTTTTTGGCTGATGAAAAATTGGCAATGGTTCAGACTCCCCATCATTTTTTATCGCCTGATCCATTTGAACGTAATTTGAATACCTTCCGCAACGTACCCAATGAAGGTGAATTATTTTACGGCTTGATACAAGATGGCAATGACCTTTGGAATGCGACTTTTTTCTGCGGTTCTTGTGCTGTATTGCGCCGCTCCTGTCTAATGGAGGTTGGTGGCATCGCTGTTGAGACGGTTACAGAAGATGCGCATACCGCATTAAAAATGCAAAGACTAGGATACAACACGGCTTATTTAGCGTTACCACAAGCGGCTGGTTTAGCGACCGAAAGTTTGTCCGCTCATGTAGGTCAGCGTATCCGATGGGCCAGGGGGATGGCGCAAATTTTCCGCACAGACAATCCTTTGCTTGGTAAAGGATTATCGTTTGGTCAGCGGCTTTGTTATAGCAATGCAATGCTACATTTTTTTTACGGCTTACCCCGCATGATTTTTTTGCTGGCGCCGATCGCGTATTTGTTTTTTGAAATTCATCTCATCAAGGCTTCCGCGCTTGCAATCGCTGCATACTCCTTGCCCCATTTATTGCATGCCAATATGACTAACTCCCGTATTCAGGGCGCGCATCGTCATTCGTTTTGGGCTGAAGTGTATGAAGCAACTCTCGCTTGGTATATTTTTCGCCCCACTTTGGTTGCTTTGATTAATCCTAAACTGGGTACCTTCAATGTGACTGCAAAAGGTGGTTTGGTCGAGGAGGAGCACTTTGACTGGGTTATTTCTAAGCCTTATCTTGTCATGTTAGGCCTGAATATACTTGGATTCATCATTGGTATTGGGCGAGCACTGTGGTGGAATTCTTATGAGCTAGATACTGTTATTTTGAACATGTTGTGGACTTTTTATAATTTGATTATTTTAGGTGCCACTTTGGCAGTGGCTACTGAGTCTAAGCAAGTGCGTAAGACGCATAGGGTTAAGGCAAGGTTAAGTGCGATATTGCAATTGCCGGGCGGACATTCTCTTGTATGTGAAACCGAGGATTTCTCCCTTGGTGGTATGTCCTTGCGAATACCGGAAGAAGTTTTCATTGCTAAAAATGAGGAGGTTCACGTCTCTTTGTACGGTACGACTGGGGAACACATTTTTCCAGCCAATGCAGTTTTTTCCAAACAGGGTTTGTTGAGTGTTCAATTTCAGAAGCTCACTTTGGAACAAGAAATTAATTTAGTAAGTTGTACGGTTGGACGTGCAGACGTCTGGCTAAATTGGGCAAAGGAGCGTGATTTTGATCATCCTTTGAATGGACTGAAGGAAATTTCCATACATAGCTATGTCGGTTTTTCGAGATTTGGTTCAAGTATCATCCAGTACCTAGGGAATAAAACTATGCCTTTTAACAAGAAAATGAAAAACTCTCCGATGATGAAAACAATTAAGGGCAAGTTCATGCGCAAGCGAGGAACTACGGCGATAGCTTTACTTTTTGGTCTGTTTTTACTTGGGCAAGATAATGTTGATGCAAAGACAAAACATACTAAATCTGACGCAACAATTAGTGAGTCAGCCAGCACTGTTGTCGAGACTGAAATTAGTTCTAAATCAAGTTTGCCTCAGAGAACCGTCAACATTAGTTTAAAACAAATGGGTTCGGCTGCTGATGTTGAGTTACGTGGCGTTGAGGGCGAACGCTCTTATCCGTTCACGGTTCGCAGTGATGAAATCATTACCGCAGCGAAGCTTAAATATGGTTTGGCATATTCTCCCGCTCTGTTGCCAGACCTATCGCATATCAAAGTAGCTGTGAACAATGAGTTGATCACCGTTGTTCCTTTACCTAAAGAAACTGCCAGTGGTGTCGTTCGTGAAAACGCCATCGATCCGCGTGTTTTTGCTGACTTTAATAAATTAAGTTTCAAATTGATTGGCCATTACACCAGAGACTGCGAGGATCCCTCACATTCGAGCTTGTGGGCAAATATTGGAAACACTTCTAACCTTGAATTAACAGTCGCCTCTATTGCTTTGCAAAATGATTTGGCCTTGCTCCCGGCTCCTTTTTTTGATAGTCGTGACGCTAAATTATTAGAGCTCCCCTTCATTTTTTCAACAGCACCATCTCTTGATGTATTACGAAATGCTGGAATTGTTGCCTCTTGGTTTGGTCATTTAGCGTCTTATCGTGGTGCGAAATTTCCTATTTCAACGCAATCATTGCCCTTGGGTAATGCGGTTGTATTTGCTACTTCAACTGAGGCACCTGCGGGAATTACATTACCGGTAATTTCTGGCCCAACTTTAGCTATTATTGCGAACCCAGCTAATTTGAATAAAAAGCTTTTATTAGTGTTAGGTAGAAACGCCGCTGAATTGAAAATTGCTGCAGAGACTCTGGCTTTGGGACAGTTAGCATTGTCAGGAGACAAGGCTTTGATTAAAAACTTCGAAGAAGCAAATCAGCGTAAGCCATATGATGCGCCAAACTGGCTTCCAACAGATCGCCCAGTCAAGTTTGGGGAGATGGCAATACGTAAAGATTTACAGGTTAACGGTTTATATCCAGACTTGATTCGCATTAACATGCGAGTTGCGCCTGATTTGTTTACTTGGCAAAAAGATGGAGTACCAATTGATTTACGGTATCGTTTTACTCCTCGCCCGACACTGGATAAATCAACTTTAAACGTCAGCATCAACGGTGAGTTTATTCGTTCTTTGTCACTCTCTGGGACGCAAATTGATAAAGGGAAAATTAAAGAGTCAGTGTTACTTCTTTTTAAAGAAGGAAATCGTGTTGCACAAGAGCAAGTGCAGGTTCCAACTTTCCAGATCGGCGCTGAAAATCAGCTTCAATTCCAATTTTTTTATGATTATGTAAAGCAGGGTCCATGTAAGGACGTGTATCTGGACAATATCAGTTCAGCGATTGATCCTGATTCGACGATTGATTTTTCAGGTATGCCTCATTACACCGCAATGCCTAATTTAGCCCACGTAGCTAACGGCGGTTTCCCTTTTACCAGAATGGCAGACTTGTCAGAAACTGCTATCGTCATGCCAGAGAGACCTAGCCCACAAGAGATAGAAGTGTTCCTTGATTTGATGGGGCGTATGGGAGAATCTACTGGCTATCCTGTGACCAATAATGTGCTCATATCCGGAACGGACACTGATAAATTGAGTGGCAAAGATGTTATTGTGATTGGCACAAACGGCAACACTCCGTTATTAAAGCAATGGTCAAAATACATGCCTTTGTCTATTGATGAAAAAGGTAACAGGCTCCAATTGCCATCAGGTTTTCTACGCTTACTAGCAAATTGGACTGGCAGAGATATTGATAATATCCAACGCCGTGCCGGAGAGATGCTGGCAAGTAGCGGGGGCGCGTTTGGTGCGATGATGCAGTTTGAATCACCAGTTACCGGCGGGCGCAGTGTTGTCGTACTTACCTCGGGCGACGGTGATAATCTGTTAGGCTTAACAAAAGCTTTGGCAAAGCCTGATCTCAGAAGTAAGTATCAAGGTGACTTAGTTATTGTTAAAGGGGACAAAATAGAGAGCGTACAGATTGGCGACACCTATTATGTCGGTAGTTTACCTCTCTGGACTCGGGTGAAATGGTTTTTATCCAACCATCCAATGATCTTGATTGCTTTTCTGATGTTAGCGTCATTAATCGTTGCGACAATTTTGTTCCGCTTCCTTCGTAAAAAAGCAGCATCTAGATTGGCACTCAAAGAAGGTCATTAAGGATATTGCAAGTCTATTATGGATATGTAAGTGGATTAGTCGCTACAGCCGTTACTCACGTATTTAAGCCGGATCACCGCGAAATTCTGAATGCAAATGTTTTTATGTTGAAGATACATAGACATTTGCATTTGTACGAAAAATAAGCTCTTGCTAAGACAATAATCACTTTTTAAAATTTTTAAATATAGATGCGGATCTTGTAGACATTAAGTGGTTCTCTACAATTAGAACGTGATTAATAGGGGAAATGAATGGTTTTTAAGAAAAAAGCGATGGTGCTGGCGCTTTTGATGACGGTTGTCGAGAGTGATCTTGCATTCGCCGATTCCTCTTTAAATCAAAAACTGATAGAGCAAGCACAATATTGGTCACAAAGGGGACGTGATGATAATGCTGCTGACGCGTGGCGCAAATTATTAAAAATTGATCCTAATAGCATTGAGGCGTTAGGGGCGCTAGGTGTGATTGAAGCCCAGAGCGGTAACTCAGAACTTGCTAAAATCTACCTAGCTAAACTCAAACAATTCCAAGGAAGTAGCGCGCAAGTTCGTGTTGTAGAAGAGGCAGTGCGCCGCGGTGTTGGGAGTGGTAAAGGTCAATTAGACGATGCTCGGCGTCTTGCGCAGCAAGGGGATCCCGAGGCTGCAGTAGAGACTTATAAGCTTATGGGCGATCCTAGTAAGCTGAAAGGTGATGCAGCGCTTGAATACTATCAAACTTTAGCTGGTACTTTAGCGGGGTATAACGAAGCAAAACGCGGTATAGAAAAACTAAATAAGGAAAATCTGGGTAACAATAAGTACGCTTTGGCATTGGCACAAGTGCTGACCTATCGTGAGTCAACGCGTCGTGATGGCCTGTCGATGTTAGAGGCGCTTAGCAGTAAAGCAGATGTTGCAAAACAAGCTAGCGACTCATGGCGTCAGGCTTTGACTTGGATGAATACTCGGGATGGCAATGCTAAATACTTTCAAGGCTACTTAGCAAAACATCCAAACGATAAGGCGATACAAGATCGTCTGACTAATTTAAATAAACCTCCGGTAAACGTAGTTGTTGCAGAGAGACGGACGGCTGTTAAACCAAAGATCGCCGTTGAGGATCCTCTGCTAAAAATCCAGACTGCTGGTTTCAAGGCATTAGAAGATGGCGACATCAAAACTGCAGAAGCTGAATTTCAAAAAATTCTCAAGGTTCATCCCAAAGATCCGACTGCAACAGGAGGAATGGGTTTAGTGAAGATGCAGCAAGAAGAGTCTATTGAAGCTCGTACTTTAATTAAAAAAGCTATCGACTTGTCGTCCAAGAAAAATAAAAACCAATGGCAGCAAGCTTATGAGAGTGCATCGTATTGGGCTTTAATTGAAGAATCTAGAAATGCATTCGAGAATAGTGATAGCGCCAAGGGAATTGCTTTTTTACGAGAAGCAGTGAAGCTGAATGGTAAAGAACCAGTCGGAATTTTGCAATTGGGCGATGCATTGCTTGCAGAAAATGATTTGCCCTCTGCTGAGGCCAACTATCGCCAAGTATTTAATCTTGATAAGAATAATTTAAAAGCACTCAGTGGATTGATCAATGTACTGATGTTGCAAAAGCGGATTAAGGATTTAGATGCTTTAAGCAGTTATATGTCGCCGGCACAGCTTGCTAGCTTGTCTGATATAAAAGCAAACGACTATTTGGAGAAAGCAAAATTGGCAGAAACAGCTGGTGATCTGGCTGGTGCTCAATTAGCTATGGAGGATGCTATTTTGATAGCGCCGGATAATGTCTGGATGCGCCTCGCTTTAGCGCAGCTTTACTTAAAACATGACATGCCAGGGCAAGCGCGTTCTTTGCTTGATCCGTTAACTAATGTTGATAATCCTCAGCCCGATGCCTTATATGTGAGCGCCTTGTTGAGCGCGCAGCAACAATTGTGGTGGGAGGGTTTGGTTACTATGGAAAGAATTCCTGCTAAATCACGTAAGCCAGAAATGTTTGTTTTACAAAAACGGATGTGGATTTATGTTCAGCTAGATCGTATTAACTTATTGCTTAAGCAAGGTGATATACCGCAAGCTAAAAATACTTTATCCCTTGTTGAAGTTGCAGCGGGTAGTGAGCCCGAATTTGTAGGAGCAATTGCGGATCTTTACATCAAAAACGGCGATCCGGAGCGTGGTCTTACGTTAATACGGCAAGCAGTACAGAAGATGTCGCAGCCGTCCAGTGGTTTGCTGTTGCAATATGCAGATGTATTGTTGCGTACCAATCAGGATGCTGAGTTGGAGCCGGTGATTAAAAAGATTGCAGCAGTACCCAAATTGCCAGAAGCTGAAGCGACTTCTTTTAAAAATCTTCAACGTGTGATTGCTTTAAGATCGGCTGAAAAGGCACGTGAGACAGGTGAACTGGCTAGTGCGTATAGTTACATCCAACCTTACTTGATTGCAGACCCTGAGGACAGTCTTTTATTGTTAGCTCTCGCCAGAATGTTTGTCGCTGCTGGAGAAATGGACTCTGCCAAAGAGTTGTATACCCGGGTATTACAAACTGAACCGGATAATATTGAGGTACGTCAAGGCTTAGTCTACGCGGCAATAGAAGTCAAAGACTTTCCTATTGCAGAGAACCATTTATCCGCTTTGATGAAGTTGCAGCCAGATAATCCCCGCTTTATTGCATTGGCTGGGCGAGTAGCACTAGCTCAAGGACGGAACAGCAAAGCACTATCTTATTTTAAGCAAGCATTGGCTTTAGAGCAATCGCAGCAAACCATGGTAGGTATGGGAGCTAATGGACTCAGGCTGGTTGAGCAAGCGCCAGAGACTGATATCAATAATTTTTCCCTTAATCCATTCGCAGAAAAAAAAGCACGTGTTGCTGATGCTCCTGTGCCGAGACCCGCATTGAGAGAAGTCGCGCCTAATACCAAACTTACTGGCGCTGTTCCGGCTTCAACTGTATCAAACGCAATTCAAACTACTCCTGCCGTTGCACTAGTGAATGCAGCGAACACCGCATCCAATACGCCTCAAACAGCGCAATCTAAAGCTTCAACTGGTTTGCCGCCTGCCTCTAACGCCTTGATTCCTCGCACGTTGCCTAATACAAACCCAAGTCCAGGCATTACGGCGTCTACAACTTTGACCAACCCCAACCGCGTTCTCGCTGGTGGTGGTCCCTCAAGTATGAATAATGTGTCCACCGCGGCTGTACCAGTATCCCGTACTCAGTTGCCATCAACAACTGCAACTATGAGTGCTGCTCCGGTATCACGATCCTCGCTAACGAAAGCTCCTGTCACTGAAGAAGAGGCATCGCTAATTGGTGAGATCGATGCCCTCAATGCCTTAAACCGCTCACAGCTGTCAATCGGTTTTGCAGCGAGGGCCCGCAGCGGCGAAGTAGGTCTATCACAATTGAAAGATCTGGAAACTCCCATAGATCTGCAGTTAAATTCTTTAGGGCAGGGACAGTTTGGCCTAAAAATTATTCCGGTGTCGCTTGATGCTGGAACCTTGAATCTTAATGATACTAATGTCGCTGGCCAGTTTGGAAAAAATATTCAGATCAACGAGCGAGCTAAGTTTGCCAAACAATCTTTCACGAGCGTCGCCCAGCAATCAGGATTGTCAAATATTGCAGAATTGAACGAAAAATCGAACGGGGTTGCCCTCAGTCTGAGTTATGAATTAAACGGATTAAAAGTAGATATCGGTTCTAGTCCAATTGGTTTCTCGGTCCGTAATGTGGTCGGAGGCTTACGTTGGTCTAGCAGAGTTGATGAGATTAACTTTGGCGTAGAAGTCGCACGCCGTTCTGTGACGGATAGTTACTTGTCATATGCAGGGACTACCGATAGTTTGTATGGACTGACGTGGGGTGGTGTGACAAAGACGGGTGTCCATCTCGACACTTCTTATGATGTTGACGATGGCGGTCTGTATGCCAGTGGTGGCTATGCAGCAGTCAATGGGAAAAACGTCGCCTCGAACAGTACCTTTGATCTTGGCGGTGGCGCCTATTGGCGCTTCTTGCGTAGTCGCGATATGGTAGCGACTACCGGTTTGAATATGACGTCGTTTTTTTATAAAAAGAATTTACGTTATTTCAGCTACGGACAAGGTGGTTACTTCAGCCCAAAAAATTATATTGCGCTTGGTGTGCCAATAGACCTGAGCGGACGTAAAGGAAATCTTGCTTATCAGATTGGTGCTTCAATTGGTATTCAACACTTTACTGAAGAAAGTAGTCTCTACTACCCTAACTCAAAAGCAGATCAGTCTGAACTAGAGGCATTTGCTGCCGCTAATCCAACGCTGAATATCGCAACGACCTATCCCGGACAATCGCATAGTGGCATACAGTACAAATTATTAGGCGGATTAGAGTATCAAATTGCACCGCAGTTTTTTGTCGGCGGACGTTTTTCTATAGACAACTCCGGTGACTTTACCGATGGTTCTGGCGCCATTTATTTGCGTTATAACTTTGAGCCACAAAGAAAGCCAATTGTCTTTCCTCCGGTAGCGCCTAAACCTTATTATCTGGGGAATTAAACCGTGATGCTTTCAAAATTTATATTATTGATGTCGATGCTGATGATAGTGCCGGCAATTGCACTCGCAGATGATCCTCAAAAAGAGGGGCGGGCTTATTTGGCGCAAGGGGACAACAATAACGCAGTGAAAAAATTTGCAGAGGCGGCAAAAAGTAATCCATTCGATGCCTCCGCTTTAAATAATCAAGCCGTCGCTTACGCTGCCCAGGGCGATAATGAAAAGGCACTAACGTTGTTAGAGCGCGCAAATAAACTCAGCCCTAATCGTACTGATATCGCGGCTAATCTAAATGAATTACGTACCTGGATGAGTCGATATACGCCGCAGTTACTTGCGCAGAGAAAAGAGCCAATTATGAATGTTTATCCTAATCAGTCGAATGTTCCACCAGAACCACCTGCACTTTGGAAAAAATAAATCATATCGCCGGGTCTTATCGTGGTCTCAAAATGCGTGTACATAATTTCATAATGCAGGCGCTTGCCAAATGCCAGTTTTTAATGCAATATGAGTGTCGTCTTATTTTTTGAAGCCATAAATATTGTTGAAATAATTATAGTCAGTCTTTAGAAATAAATAAAAAGCCACTAATTAAATGAAACTCACACAATTCTTTTTCTTCTTTTATTTTAGCTATTCCCAGCCAAAGGCGGTGGAAAAACGGTAAGCGCACGAAGAAAAAGAGCCAACCAAATTTCTAAAAAACTGCCAGCGATGGCGGTTTTTTTTGATCATTTTGATGAATCAGTTTTTGAATTTTTATTGAACGTTTGTTGAGCATTTATTGAACACTTATTGAACACTAACAGGGAGCTACACCATGCTACGCACTGACGATCTACGTATACGGGAAATGAAGGAGTTGATCCCACCCTCGCACTTGATCCGTGAGTTTGGCTGTTCAGAAAAAGCCGCGGATACCGCTGCCAATGCACGTACTGCCTTGCATCGTATTTTGCACGCACAAGACGATCGCGTCATGGTTGTCATTGGTCCATGCTCGATTCACGATACCAAAGCTGCGATGGAGTATGCGCACAAGCTAGTCGAGGAGCGTGAGCGCTTTGCCGGTGAATTAGAGATTGTGATGCGCGTGTATTTCGAAAAACCACGTACTACGGTCGGCTGGAAAGGTTTGATCAACGATCCGTATATGGATAATAGTTTCCGTATTAATGATGGTTTGCGCATTGCTCGTGAATTACTATTAAATATTAATGAGCTTGGCTTGCCTGCCGGAACCGAATATCTGGATGTGATTAGTCCGCAATATATTGCGGACTTGATTAGCTGGGGCGCGATTGGCGCACGTACTACGGAGTCGCAAATCCATCGGGAATTAGCCTCTGGCTTATCTTGTCCTGTCGGCTTTAAAAACGGTACTGATGGCAATGTGAAGATTGCAGTCGATGCGATTAAAGCTGCCTCGCATCCGCATCATTTTTTATCCGTCACAAAGGGTGGTCACTCCGCCATAGTGTCCACTAATGGCAATGAAGATTGCCACATCATTTTACGCGGTGGTAAAGCCCCTAATTTTGATGCCGCCAGTGTTGATGCCGCATGCAAAGATATCGCCAGCAATGGTTTGGCATCTAGGTTGATGATCGACGCATCACATGCGAACAGCTCAAAAAATCCAGCCAATCAGATTCCGGTCTGCGCTGATATTGCCAGCCAGATCGCTGCCGGTGACAATCGTATTGTCGGTGTTATGGTGGAATCACATCTGGTTGCAGGACGGCAGGACCTGATACCCGGTAAAGAGTTGTTATATGGCCAGTCCGTAACCGATGGATGCATTGCCTGGGATGACAGCATCAAGGTATTAGAAGGCTTGGCCGAGGCGGTGAAGCAACGTCGTCTTAAGCAGCAGGGATAAGAGCAAGCTAAGAAAAAATCCTAAGCTTAAAGATGAAAAAGGCTGATGAGTCAATTACTCTTCAGCCTTTTTCACGTTTCCAAATAAATCTGGGTTTATTCTAAAAGCGTTTGGTCAAAGTCATTTGATCGCCTTCACGCCGCATTTCTACACGGTTTAAAAATGACATGCCGAGCAGAGTAAATGTAAGACCACCCTCAAGCACAGATGCATCTACCTGCTGTAATTCTAGGTCGCCAATTTTGACCGAATCTAGTCTGATTTTATAGACTGTCACAATGCCATTAGCCGTGTTAGCACGGCCTAATTGGCCAGCTTTGTAGTTGATACCAAGTCGTACCGCATCTGCCGCAGGAATGGAAATCAGACTGGCGCCAGTATCCACTAACATATTTAAGCTACTGCCACCGTTGATCTGGCCTTTAGCGGTGAAATGCCCGAGAGAATCTGCCTGCAATACGACGTTGTTACTGGTGCTGGCCGCCGCCCTGTGTACATACTGCCCGATCGCTAATACCTGGCGTTTGCCATTGACGTCAATCGTGGCAGTCTCATTATCTGCCGCAATTAATTTGATGCCGTTGGTGATGGTACTGCCGACGGAATACGTTTTCGGTTGATTGCCTTCTACCACTAGCACGGCTTTACCTGGGAACAAACCAACTACGCCAATTTCCGCTGCCAATGCTGACGATAATACACAGCACAACAGTGGTAAGCAGAGCAAACGCGAGGAAATTTTCATAGGTGGTTTGCAGCTAAAAAATGATTGTAAAAGCAAAGAGGCGCAGCGAGTTTAAAGCAGTTCCTGAAAACTATATTTAAAACTCATTGCTAATAATTAATCGCGGAAGTTATTAAATTCCAGCGGCAAATCTTTAATATCCTTACGCAGCAGCGCCATCGCCTCTTGCAAATCATCACGCTTGGCACCAGTGACCCGTACTGCATCCCCCTGAATTGTCGCTTGTACTTTGAGCTTACTTTCTTTGAGTGCCTTAACGATTTTTTTTGCGTCTTCTGTCTCAATGCCATTTTTAACTTTGATGACTTGTTTGACTTTGTCGCCGCCAATTTTATCGATCTTACCCATGTCAAGGAAGCGCACATCGACTTTACGTTTGCCTAAAGTTTGCGTTACTTCAATCATGATTTGTTCAAGATGGAAATCAGAGTCGCCAAAAATAATGATTTCGCGTTCTTTGTCTTTCAGTTCGATTTTGGCGCTAGTGCCTTTAAGGTCGAAGCGGTTAGTGATGACTTTGTTCGATTGCGTCACCGCATTCTTGACTTCTTCCATGTTGGCTTCAGAGACGGTATCAAATGAGGGCATGATGCTTCCTTAGTGAAAAAATTAACGTGCATCATTTTAGCAAATGCAGGCAGGTACGACAGGCCAAAGGCTATAATTCTGCGCTTATGGCAAACAAACTTCCTCTTCAACACGATTATCCGCTGCAAAAGCTCAATACCTTCGGGATTGCAGCTAAGGCCAGGTCTTTTTTGCAACTTCAAACGCGCGAACAATTGCTTAGCTTGCATGCAGATCCTACTTTGTCTACTCTACCGCGTCTGATTTTAGGCGGTGGTAGCAATCTCGTACTATCCGATCGGCTTGATGCACTAGTAATACAAATGAGTTTGATGGGAAAGCATAAGTTAGCGGAGGACGCTGAGTATGTGTACTTACAAGCCGAAGCAGGCGAGAACTGGCACGCGTTTGTTCTGTGGACATTGGCAGAAGGTTATGGCGGTTTAGAAAATCTCTCGTTAATTCCAGGTACGGTAGGCGCTGCACCGATTCAGAATATCGGTGCTTATGGCGTAGAAATGCAGGATTATTTCTATAGTCTGAGTGCGTTTGATTTTGTTACCGGCGAGATTATCGTGCTGGATAAAGAGGCATGTAAATTTGCTTACAGAGACAGCATTTTTAAGCATCAGTATAAAGACCGACTGCTTATTTTGGATGTTACGTTTGCCTTACCAAAACAATGGCAAGCACATATCAACTATGCCGACGTAGCGAAGTTTTTAACTGATCAACATATTCATGCGCCGCTAGCCGTGGATATTAGCAACGCCATTATCGCTATTCGACAAAATAAATTACCTGACCCTGCAGTGATCGGGAATGCAGGTAGTTTTTTTAAAAACCCGATTGTGAGCGCGGATCTGCGTAAGCGCTTATTAGAAAGCTATACAGACTTGGTCAGTTACGCGCAGCCGGATGGGCAATTTAAATTAGCTGCGGGTTGGCTGATCGAACAGGCTGGTTGGAAAGGGCGATCACTGGGACGAGCCGGGGTGTATGAGAAACAAGCCTTGGTATTGGTCAATCGCGGCGGCGCTACAGGGGAGGATGTACGTCAATTAGCGAAGCAGATTCAACATGATGTTGCGTTAAAATTTGGTGTTAATCTTGAGATTGAGCCCGTGTTTGCCTAGCTGAGTTCATGTGACCTAGGTTCACCATCTGTTCTTACAAATTTCATATATTACGGACCGTTTGCGCTCTGTCCTTAAAATATACTACAGGGGTGTATTTTTAATCGTCCATAGAAAGTCTGGACATTAACATATGTTTCTTCCTATACTCCCCCATTTATTCTATTAATCGTTTACTCAAAGTGACAAACGTAATCCAATGTCTCGGTCACTTCAATTGCAAAGCTGGAGTTGCCAGGTACGCTGAATTCTTGTCCGCCCTGATACTCGTTCCACTGATCTTCGCCCGCTAAGCGGATGCGGCATTTGCCAGCGGTGACTTCCATTAGTTCTGGTGCGCCTGTGTTAAACACCAGACTGGATGGGAAGATAACGCCTATCGTTTTTTTGCTGCCATCGGCGAATAAAACGGTATGTGAAACACATTTGCCGTCGAAATAGATATTCGCTTTTTTAACGACACTGACTTGATCGAATTGAGTTGTCATGGCTATGACCTATAAGTGCTAAGAGTTATTTGAAGATAAATTCAGTGGAAAGCCCTAAAAAAACAGCCCGTATAGAAATCACGAGCTGTTAGATTTGCGGGTTTAAAAAAGACTTTTATTGACCGCGTTTTGCGCGCGCATTCGCGGCGATCCGCATACGTAATGCATTGAGTTTGATAAATCCACCTGCATCTGCCTGATTGTAGGCGCCGCCATCTTCATCAAAAGTCGCAATAGTCATGTCGAACAGAGAATCTGTTTTGGAGTCGCGTGACACGGTGATCACGTTGCCTTTATACAGCTTCAGGCGTACCCAGCCATTGACTGTTTGCTGTGTGTGATCAATCAGTGTTTGCAGTGCGACACGCTCTGGTGCCCACCAGTAACCGTTGTAGATCATGCTGGCGTAACGTGGCATTAGATCATCTTTCAGATGTGCGACTTCACGATCTAATGTGATGGATTCAATTGCGCGATGCGCGCGCAACATAATGGTACCGCCTGGTGTTTCGTAGCAGCCACGTGATTTCATGCCGACATAACGGTTTTCTACTAAGTCCAGACGGCCAATGCCGTGCTTGCCACCCAAGCGGTTTAACTCGGTTAATACGGTTGCAGGTGACATACGCACGCCATTGAGCGCGACGATATCGCCATGCTCAAATTCAATATCCAGATACTCGGCCTGATCGGGAGCCGCTTCCGGGCTAACAGTCCAGCGCCACATACTTTCTTCTGCTTCGGCACTAGGGTTTTCCAGATGGCGACCTTCAAAACTGATGTGCAGCAGGTTGGCATCCATGGAGTAGGGTGCGCCGCCATTCTTATGCTTTTGATCGATTTCAATGCCGGCATCTTCCGCATATTTCATCAATTTTTCACGCGACAATAAATCCCATTCACGCCATGGCGCGATGATTTTTACGCCCGGCATCAACGCGTATGCACCTAGTTCAAAGCGTACCTGATCATTGCCTTTGCCGGTCGCGCCGTGTGAGATCGCATCGGCACCTGTTGCCTTGGCAATATCAATCAGACGTTTAGCAATTAGCGGACGGGCGATCGATGTACCCAGCAAGTATTCACCCTCATAAATCGTGTTGGCGCGAAACATCGGGAAAACGAAATCACGTACGAATTCTTCACGGACATCATCGATATAAATATTCTCAGGCTTGATGCCAAATTTGATCGCTTTTTGACGCGCTGGTTCCAGCTCTTCACCTTGACCAAGATCGGCCGTAAAGGTGATGACTTCGCATTGATAATTATCTTGCAGCCATTTCAGAATGACTGAGGTATCCAGGCCGCCGGAATAGGCCAACACTACTTTTTTGATATCGCTCATGATGTGCTCTCTGTGTACTTTATTACGATGTTGAATTTGACTAACTTTACTTGCTTCAATGTTTGAAAATCCAGTGAGGTTTAACTGATCTTCATGTCGGCTGGGCGATTAGACTGCCTCGGTAATTGTTCCAACGACCAGATATTCCAGCAAGGCCTTTTGTATATGCAGACGATTTTCTGCTTCATCCCAGACGACTGATTGTGGGCCGTCGATGACACCTGCTGAGACTTCTTCACCACGATGTGCCGGCAGACAATGCATGAATAAGGCATCAGGTTTGGCGCGAGCCATTTTGGCTTCGTCTACGATCCAGCCATCAAATGCTTTCAGGCGTGCCTGATTTTCTTCTTCGTAACCCATGCTAGTCCACACATCGGTGTTGACCAGATCAACGCCTTCGCAAGCATCTGATGGACGATCAAATACAGTATAAAACTGACTATCCACTGTGACTTGCGCCAAATCCAGTTCATAGCCTTTTGGGGTAGAAATGTTGAGATGGAAATTGAAAATCTGTGCTGCTTGCAACCATGAATACAGCATGTTATTCGCGTCGCCTATCCACGCCACGGTTTTACCCTCGATAGATCCACGATGTTCGATGTAGGTAAATACATCGGCAAATACCTGGCAGGGATGATGTTGATTGGTCAGTCCGTTGATGACAGGTACGCGCGAATTGGCCGCAAAGCGCTCTATCATCTCTTGTTCAAAGGTGCGGATCATAATGATGTCGCACATGCGTGACATGACTTGACCAGCATCCTCGACCGGTTCGCCACGACCGAGTTGGCTGTCACGCGTATTAAGATAAATCGCAGCGCCGCCAAGCTGGTGCATGCCAGCTTCAAACGATAAACGAGTACGCGTAGAATTTTTCTCAAACACCATGACTAAGGTGCGATCTAGCAGCGGATGGTAAGGGTCATAGAGCTTGAACTTGCGCTTAATAATGCGCGCGCGCTCCATCACATAATTGAATTCAGCCAGTGTGAAATCAGAGAACTGCAGGAAATGTTTGATAGCCATAAATGAAATCGGCGGCAAGAGGAAATTCTGCCGCCGCTTGTTATAACTGCTTCATTATAAGGGATTTAGTTATCTAAGCCATATAAATTGTGGAAAACGCTTCTTTGGTTCAACTTTCTCATTGAATGGGGCTTACACAAAAATCGCCTTGGCTGCGCTGCGGCATCTTGTCTGCCCTAAGGTACTGTCGTCGTCACCAAGCCTTGTGGAGACAATTTTGCGCAAGTCCTGATGTATTGATTTTTGATTGAGCCGGTGATGAATGTAGACGCACTAAAAAATTGAATTAGGCAAATAAGTTTTAAGTGAATCAAAATGATTCGTCGCGTTATGGTTTGTGATTTTTTCGATACTATAATTACAATTTGTTTCCGTGTGGAATCGTCTGCTCACCTGTGTTTTGTAAATTTGTGTCACATCAAAGACTATTTTGATGATTTCAAGTAATTCTTCTAAGAAATTTGTAATTAAAGAGTGCATCAAATTTATAATTCAAGCTTCATCTCATTCATTAAAAAGGATCAATTATGAGCGCACTTCTTGCTGGTTTAACTGTGTTGATTATTGGTGACAGCCATATGTCCACACCGGATTATCTGATTACCACTTTGCACGACGATTTAATGAGCAAAGGTGCGGTCGTATATTCGTACGGTGCCTGCGGTGTAGCTGCCGGTGAGTGGATGGTTAAAACTCAGTCCTCATGCGGTGGTGCCGTACGTATTAAAGACGGTCCGGTCGAAGTTAAAACTGGTCCTGACGCTGCGACACGTCCTTTTAATGAATTGATTAAAACCTACAAGCCGAATCTAGTCGTTGTTGTCAATGCTGACACGATGGCAGCTTACACCCAGCCAGAATTACCAAAAACCTGGATCTGGCAGCAAGTATCTCGCTTGACTAAAGGTATCAAAAATAACGGCGTTAGCTGCGTTTGGGTAGGTCCAGCCTGGGGTACCGAAGGCGGCCCATTTAACAAGACTTATGCCCGCGCTAAAGAGATGTCTACCTATCTTGCTGATATCGTCGCACCATGTACTTATATCGATTCTCAAAAAATGTCCAAGCAAGGTGAGTGGAGCACGATTGATGGTCAGCATTTCACGACTTCGGGCTACCAATCTTGGGGTGCTGCGATTGGTAATGCGATTGCTGCCCCAGCTGTGTTGGCAACCATCAAGCATTAATTAGTTGTTAGCGGTGAATGCTGTTGACGATTGCCTTGTAGAAGGGCAATCGTCGGAACTGCGCTTACACACTAATCCTGACTTTGAATTCGTAGGTAATTCGTTCTCTTTACTCTGCCCAATATTATGAAAAAACTTTTCGCCGCATGCATTTCCTCGCTCGCAACGCTGGCTGCCATCAATCCACTTGCGGCCTATGCCGATACGCAATTGTATGAAACCGGTCCCAGTGAAGATTCATCCTTTGTGCGCTTTTTGAATGCAAGTGACGATAAAGCCAGCGTAGTCAATGGCGCGGCCAAAATTGCCTTGGGCAATCAGGGTGATGCACGTGTTTCCCGTTTTTATCCTGTCAAAGCGGGCAGTAAATTAACTGCGACGGTACAAATCGGTAGTCACAAAGTACCGGTGGAAGTTACTGCTAAACCTGGTGAGTTCATTACGATTGCGGTGGTCGGTAAAGATGCATCCGCCAAGAGCATGATCGTCAGAGAATCACCAACCGATTTCAACGCAATGCGCTCGTCCTTATCGTTGTCTAATCTGGATGAAAAATGCGCAAGTGCGGCCTTATCTGGCGGCGCGAAAAATACGGCAATTTTAGAAGCAGTTAAACCAGCGACTGTACAACGTCGTTTAATCAATCCTGTAAAACTCTCGGTACAGGCCAGTTGCGATGGTAAGTCCGTCGGCGCTGCGCTAGACATGTCACAACTGCAGGCTGGCGAGCGATACAGCGTATTTGTACTGCCGCTCAAAGTAGGGCGAATAGCGTTTTTTGTACGCGATAATAACTCTTAAGCGGAAGCAGTTATGGTATTCGCGTCCCTTGAGTTTTTAACTCTCTTCCTACCTATTTTCTTTGCGTTTTATTTAATTACACCACAGCGTTTTCGCAACCACACCTTGTTGGTCGGTAGCTGGTTATTTTATGCCTGGTGGACACCTAAATTTTTGTTGTTGATCATCGCCTTGACCGTTCTCGCATGGGGCGCCGCAATCTTGATCGACAAAGCTCAGAATGAACGCGTTAAGACCAGAATCATGGCGACCACCATCGTCCTCAATCTGGCATCTTTGGTCTGGTATAAATATACCAATATGGTGGTGCAATCCCTGAATACTTTTTTTACCGGACATGACTTGCCCACCATTCCGTGGGTCAACGTGATGTTGCCGATTGGCTTGTCATTCACGGTATTGCACGCGATTTCTTATGTGGTCGATGTCCGTCGTAAGACTGTCCCGGCGCAGTACAGCATCATTTCTTTTAGTGCGTATATGGCGATGTTTGGCCATCTGATTGCAGGGCCGATAGTGCGCTATAAAGTCATCGACAAAGAGCTGCGTGAGCGGGTTTTTTCGTCAGAAGAGTTTGCTGCTGGCGTGCGTCGTTTTATGGTCGGCTTTTCGATGAAAGTGTTAATTGCCGATACCTTATCACCGTTTGTATCAATCGCTTTTGGCTTGCATCAACCATCCTTTATGGATGCCTGGGCCGGCTGCGCTGCTTATACCTTGCAACTGTATTTTGATTTTGCCGGCTACAGTGCGATGGCGATTGGTTTAGGCTTGATGCTCGGTTTCCGTTTTCAGGAAAATTTTAATAATCCTTATCTGGCAGTGTCAATTCAAGATTTTTGGCGACGCTGGCATATGACATTGTCGTCATGGCTACGCGACTATTTATATATAGCTCTTGGTGGCAATCGCGGTGGGGCAATCCGCACCTATGTCAACCTGATGCTGACGATGGCGATTGGCGGCTTGTGGCATGGTGGTGATAACTGGAATTTTCTGATCTGGGGGATTATTCAAGGTTCTGCATTGTGCTGTGACCGCGCGTTTACGATGCGTGGTTATTCCATGCCCAATGCCGCATCACGCACTTTGACCTTGTTGGTGGTGATGCTGGCTTGGACGGTGTTTCGCTCTAGCAGTTTTGATGCCGCCCTAGGCATGCTGGCTGGACAAATCGGAGCTAATGGCTTCGCCATGGGTGATGCGGTCAGACTGGCCTTGCGACCTAGCTTGCTGTTGATTTTTGCGATTGGTTTGTTGTGCGTGATTTATCCCGCTAGCAGTTTTGCCAAGCGTGGTGGCTTAGCTACTGTGGGTTGGAGTGGTGTGTGGCGCGCAGTCTGGCCGATACTCACTTTTGTCTATGGCGTCATTGTGTTGGCAGGGCAAAAAGCCATTCCTTTCCTGTACTTCCAGTTTTAAGGAATATCACCATGAGCGAATTTACTCCAAATACATCAAAAACCAGCCGTGCCAACATCATCGGTTTCTTACCAGCAATCGCATTTGTGATTGTATTGGTTGCTGGTTTTGGCGTGACGATTGCCTCTTTGCGGGATGTGCCTGAAACCGCATGGACAGGCATTACTGAGCCACAGCAATTATTCGGTGGCGAATCTACCCGTCGGTTTTCAGCGCAATTGAATGAGCATTTTTTACTCAGTAAGCCATTCAGCCAAATAGAGCGCGCTGTTACCTGGACCATCGCCGGTGATACTGGTACAGCAGTCAGCACTGGTTGCAAAGACTGGTTTTTTCTTAGCGATGAACTAGAAACTTTCCCAGATCCTAATAACTCGGCAATAGCTCGTGCCAATATTGTCAAAGCTTTGGCGAAAAATCTGGCTGGGCGCGGCATACAATTAGTGATCGCCGTTGTGCCAGACAAGTCACGCATAGAGCAAGCGCATTTGTGCGGTTTGCACAGACCCGCCAGTTTTGCAGGACGCATTGATAACTGGGTTGCCTTACTCAAACAATCAAAAATTAATACAATTAATCTGGAGCCAGTGTTGGCCGCGACTCCGGGTGAACGTTATTACCGTACTGATTCGCACTGGAATGAAAACGGCGCAAATGCCGCTGCTGCCGCTATCGCAAGTTATTTGCAAGCAGAAAAAATGCAAGCGATGCCAACTGTAGCTCCTGACAAGGCAGCATTACACAGCACAACAATAGCGCGAGATGGTGATTTGTTACGGGTATCCAATTTGCAAGGCTTACCTGCTATTTTGCGTCCGAAGCCGGAACAGACCCAGTTGACGACGATTGTCGCCAGCGCTGCACCAGACTCTGGCGCAAGCTCCAACACCAGCGATGATTTGTTCGGTGATACCGGATTACCGACAGTGGCCTTGATCGGTACCTCATTCTCCAGAAATGCGAATTTCGTCCCATTTTTAGGTCATTATCTAGGTGCACCCGTCGCTAGTTTTGCAAAAGAAGGAGGTAATTTCGAAGGATCTGCTCTGGCTTACTTAGGCGGGAAAACTTTCCAGCAAAGTCCTCCAAAAGTCGTCTTATGGGAAGTGCCCGAGCGCATGCTACAAAAGCCTTTGAGTGCAGCTGAAACACAATGGCTGAATTATCAGAAGCAAATGAAATAGAGTAAGAAGTTTTTAGAAATTCCCAAAACTAAAGTCCAATAAAAATGCGGCTGCTAGCGTGAAATCATGCCAGCAGTCGCATTTTTATTGGACGTCTGAAAGAGGATTTCAAAAAACATACTCGGACGTATCGCGTCGCTTTATCGTAAATTCCTAAAGACTCGCAATGCCGAGGTATTACTGCGTCGGCATTACCATCTCCGCATGCCTTTAGCAGTCATCCGCCGGCGTCGGTGAATCAAACAACGGCTCAGGATTTCATCTATTCAAATAATCAACCCAAAAAACAGCTAATAAATACATAAATTATTCGTTTTACTGGTATTTAATCGACTGCTAAAGTGAAGCCATATTCCAATTAGATCCAATCTGATCTAGATAGACCCAAGGAGATGGACATGACTTCGACAGCCGCTTTAAGGCAGACCAACGATATAAAGACGGATACAGAATCTGGTTCCGGCTTCGCCACTAATTCTGCTTCCGGCTTCGCCACTAATTCAGCCAGCTTTAGTTCAAACTTATTGAGTTCAAATGCATTTCGTTTAAATACGTTTTTCACGAAAATACCCCATTATTTGCCTGGCATCGCATTGTCGCTTTTGATCGCCAGTATTGCGATAGCGATGGGCAAAATCACCCTCCTGCAAGCCAACGGTATTGGCGCGCTGACGCTGGCGATTGTGCTGGGTATGCTGGTTGGTAACACGATTTATCCACGTATCGCGGTGACTAGCGGTGCTGGCGTCACTTTCAGTAAACAAAATTTACTCCGGCTCGGGATTATTTTATATGGCTTGCGTCTGACGTTTCAAGACATTGCCCGGGTAGGTATCAGCGGAGTCGTGATTGATGCTGCGGTTTTGACCAGCACTTTTTGCCTTGCGTGGTTTCTCGGTACTAAGGTCTTTAAGCTGGATCAAAAAACTGCCATGCTGATTGGCGCCGGTAGTTCTATCTGTGGCGCTGCGGCAGTGATGGCGGCGGAGCCTGTAATTAAAGCCAAGGCAGAGCAAGTGATGGTCGCCGTATCAACTGTAGTGGTGTTCGGCACTGTAGCAATCTTTCTATATCCAGCGCTGTATCACCTGAATGCTCAACTGCATTGGTTGAAGGTCAGCCCAACTGCGTATGGTATTTTTACTGGCTCCACCGTGCACGAGGTTGCCCAAGTCGTTGCTGCAGCCCATGCGATTAGTGAAGACGCTGCAAACACCGCTGTGATCGCCAAGATGGTCAGAGTAATGATGCTGGCACCGTTTTTAATCATCTTGTCGGCGTATCTATCCCGTAGCAAAGCTGCATCGCATGACAAGGATCTTGCCGATCAAATGATCAGCAACAAGCCAGGCAAGATCGTCGTTCCTTGGTTCGCACTAATCTTTGTTGTTGTCGCTGGTATAAATTCCCTGGCTTTTTTACCGCATGCCGTCGTATCTGTCGCGATTGATATTGATACCGTGATCTTAGCCATGGCGATGGCCGCATTAGGTTTGACCACACATGTTTCGGCGATTCGTAAAGCTGGCATCAAACCTTTATTGCTTGCTGCTGTGTTGTTCCTTTGGTTGACTACAGGCGGGCTGGGGATTAACTGCGTTGTTAGTATGTTTTTATAGGGATTTTCATATACTCCCCATTATTTTTATAGAAAATAGCTTATTGTCCAAAGAATATATGGACAGTCAATATATACATGGATGGAGTATGTGGAGCTGCTTGAGTGAATAGTCTGGCGAATTAATGCATCAGCCAGCGTCGTAGAGCAAAGCTAAGCCAGTCAACCATCGCAACTAACATCAGCATTGCAATGATCACTGTGGCAGCGCTTTGCATTTGGAATAAGGACAAAAAATACTTCAGCATTTGCCCCAAACCGCCAGCGCCGACTACGCCCAAAATGGCGGCAGCGCGGATATTGTTTTCCCAGCGGTATAAGGTGTATGACAGCATTTGCGGCAAGGCTTGCGGTAGCTTGGCATACAAAAATGCGTTGATCGCGGTGGCGCCGTTGATGCGTAAAGTGGATTCTGCATGCGGCGACGTATTTTCTAAACTCTCTGCAAATAATCGTCCTAGCACGCCGGTGGTATGTGCGGCCAAGGCAATCGTACCGGCGAATGACCCCAAACCTGCGGCGATCAGCATGATGGATGCCCACACCAGTTCCGGTATGGCACGGGCGACATTCAGAAACAAGCGGGTCGTGCTCATGGCGATGACGCCAAAGCGTCCGCTGGCGGGCAGCGCCAAAAGTAGTCCTAAGATTGCCGCAATCAAGGTGCCTAAAGCCGACATCGCCAAGGTCTCAAACGTAGCAATGCCGACTTTGTGCAGCATGCCGGTGGAGAGATCAGGCGGTGCAAATCCTTGCAGAAATTCGATTGTTTTGCTACCAGCGTCTGCGGTAAATAATTCATTCCATTTGGACGGCAAGCTGATAAAACTGGCAATCACCAATGCTAATAAAAGTAATAATGTGACGGCGGTGACAGGGCGCATCATCTGTGGTGCTTTGGGTAAATTGACTGCTGGCTTGGCCGCATTCATATTTATATTCACATTCGCATTCACATCCAGATCAGGGTGACTCATGTCGCCAGTCCTTTTCTGAATAATTTACTGACGCTATCGGCGATCGCGACCAGCACCACAAACACCAGCAACATGGTCGACACTTCTGCGCCAGATAACATTTTGAGCGACTCATCCATGCGCTGCCCTAAGCCCCCCGCGCCTACAAAACCCATCACGACCGAGCCGCGGATCGCACATTCCCATCGATAAATCGTGTACGAAGTCAGCTCTGCCGCAGCGTTAGGCAAAGCGCCATAGAAGAAGGCGGTGAGTCGGCTGCATCCATTTTGCAGCAAGGTATCGGTTGCCAGCGGATCGCTGGTTTCTAAAATTTCGGCATACACTTTTCCTAGCATGCCCGCATAGGTGAGGGCAATTGCCAGCACACCCGCGGTCGGTCCCAAGCCGACAATGCGGACAAATAACAAGGCCCACACCAGCTCCGGCACACTACGCAACAGCACGAGTACCCAGCGTATGGTCTGGCGGATAAGCATCGCAGGCCAGCTCATACGCCGCAATCCTATGCGTGAGATGGACAGGTGCTCATTAATGATCAGTGTCAGAGGGATCGCTGCGATCATGGCGAGCGCCATGCCCGCGCTTGCCATCGCGATTGTTTGCCAAGTTGCGGTTGCGACGATAAGCAGAAATTCTGTGGAATGCGCTGGCGGGAAAAACGCGATTAGAAAACGCCAGGTCGCATTCAGACTTTGCGCGTCCATCAGTTCCCACGGTTTGAATTCCGTCATCACCAGCATCGGCCACAAGAGTATCAATCCGAGGACAAACAGAGTGATGCGACCGCGCCAGGCGGGATCAGTTGTTATTGTGGAGCCAGATGGCATGGAGGTCAGTAACATGCGCACGATTATTAAAAGCAGCGCTGA
This sequence comes from Undibacterium sp. 5I1, assembly GCF_034314085.1. Classification (NCBI taxonomy): domain Bacteria; kingdom Pseudomonadati; phylum Pseudomonadota; class Betaproteobacteria; order Burkholderiales; family Oxalobacteraceae; genus Undibacterium; species Undibacterium sp. 5I1. Next base: position 2,134,450 of record NZ_JAVIWI010000001.1, on the reverse strand, counting down.
TCAACGGCACAATTAGCCAGTGCATCAATGTCGGCTTGCATTGCATCTGACGGATTTGGATTGCCGACCATACTCGCCATACCCGGTTCTAGCAGATCAGCGCTTGCATTTTGATATAACGCGGCAATCATCTCATCTGTCACATGTTCACTATCAAAAAAAACTTTGCCGTCGCGCAAGCCGATAATCCGTTTGAAATACTGACGTGCCAATTCAACCTGATGCAGGCTGCATACCATCGTGGCTTGCCGTTGGGTTGCTTCTTGTTGCAGAGTTTGCAGTGTTTGGATTGCCAGTCTTGGATCAAGCGCAGACAGCGGCTCGTCAATCAACAGCAGTTTTGCATCAGACAAAATGAGCCGTGCTAAAGCGCAGCGCTGACGTTCTCCACCAGATAAGCGGTCCACGCGTGCATATAATTTATCTTGCAAATCAAAACGTGATAAAGCCTGCCAGGCAGCGAGCGGGTCGGTCGGTTTGAGCAGACTACGCAAGGATTTCCACAGCGACCATTGCGGCAGACAACCCGCCAGCACGCTGGTAATCACGCGTTGTCTTGCCGGTAGTGGTGGGGTTTGCGGCGCTAAAAAAAGTTGGCTACGTAAGTTGTGTCGTGCGCGATGTGACAAGGTCCACGGCTGTTGACCTAGCAATTGAATCTGACCCAACTCGGGTCGCAAGGCGCAAGCCAGGGTGTGTAGCAAAGTCGTTTTACCTGCACCAGACGGGCCGATAATCGCGACTTGCTCGCCTTGCTTTAGATGCAGCGTCAGATTATTCAACGCCCATTCTGGCGCACCTGCGTTTTTGCCCGAACGATTACTGGACGCAGGATGGCCTACATGCACACCATCCAATTGCACGCTGACTGAGCTCACGTTGGCACCGTTCTCCATGAGGCCAGTTACTTTTGAGTCTGACATGCAAATTTATTTCAGCAAGCCAGCGTTATGTGCAGCAGCTTCGATCGCTTTATAGTTCTCTGCTTTAGTAGGAATAAAACGAGTCGCACGTTGCAAATCTAAAATTTCTTTATCTTGTGGATTGGCTGGGTCTAAAGATAAAAATGCATCGCTGATTTTTTTGCGCAATTCCGCAGGCATATCGGCGCGTACCGACCAGTTGTAATCAAAATAGCCTGGTGTCGTGAAGAACACTCGCACTTGTTTGGTATCCACTTTGTTTTGTGAGACCAGTTTTTCCCAGACCGAAATGTTCAAGGCGCCTGCATCTACCTTGCCACCAGACACCGCAGCCACCGTTGCATCATGCGCGCCAGAAAAAGCGATACGCTTTAAATCGGTATCAGGATTAATTTTGGCAGCCAGCAAATACGAGCGCGGCATTAAATGACCAGAGGTGGAGGATTCTGAACCGAAGGTGAAGGTCTTGCCCTTCAAATCTTCTAGCTTAGTGATAGCGGGATTGGTAGTGATGAAAACGGATTTAAACTTTTCATCTTCTTCGCGCTGTACCAGCGGAACGACCTGACCTTTGCTGCGGGCATTGGCTTGCACAAAGGTAAAACCGCCGAACCAGACCATATCCAGTTTGTTATTGATCAAACCCTCAACCGAAGCGGCGTAATCAGTCACTGGCGTGAATTCAACTTTCATGCCCAATTTCTTCTCCAGATACGCGCCCAGTGGTTTGAACTTGCGTTGTAACTCTGTCGGTGCTTCATCAGGGATCGCAGAAACCCGCAATACCTGCTGCGCCAATGCTAAGCCAGATGCGGATAATAAAGTCGCAGCGACAGCGGCATGGAACAAGCGGCGTGAGGGTAAAAAAGAAGATAAAAAGCGCATGATGTGTTTCCTTGAATAAAGTTGAAATAATAATACTGGTAGTGGGTATATTTTAGTCGTCCATATATTCATTGGACTATCAGTCATATTTGTAAAATAAATTGGGGAGTATATTCAATAAATTGATCGAACACCCAGAAGAAACAAGTGGTGAACAACATTAAAGAGCAACAGCGAAGCGTAAAGTAATGCAAAAGAGATCGGAGAAAAAGAGCAAGATAATTACATCTGCACTAAGCTATTTTTCTTAACTCGGCTCAATTTTATTCAATTTTGTTCAATAAGCACTACACATCTTTAGTGTCGGTCGGAGCTGGATTTTGTTCGTGCTCTAATGCTAAATAATGGCTTTGATTACGACCACTTTGTTTGGCTTTATACAGCGCTGCATCGGCAGCTTCCAGCAAATTATGGAGTGAAATATCTTTATCACTCAAATACGTGCTGACGCCGATACTGATACTGATTTGCTGACAAATCCGGGATTTGGTATGTGGAATGGCGATATCAAAAATCGCAGCACGGATTTTCTCCGCAAATTGCATCGCACCTTGTTCTGGCATATTCGGCATCATCAGAACGAATTCTTCACCGCCATAACGTGCCACGATATCGGTCGCACGCAAGAGCTGTGTCTTTAATGTTTTTGCGACTTTGATAAGCGCTTTGTCACCCGCGATATGACCGTAAAAATCGTTGTACTCTTTAAAGAAATCAATATCCAACATAAAGATCGATAAGGGTAATTTTTGGCGACGAGAATGCGCCATCGCAATTGCAAAATGCTCGTCAAAAAAGCGCCGGTTGTAGATGCCGGTAAGGCTGTCGGTACTAGCTTCTTTCTTCAATATCTCTGAGTGTGAGCGCAACATTTTTTCGCGCTTGATGGAGGCGCTGGAGTCGGTAATCTGGATTAGGCAACAGCGTTCTTCATCATCAGAAAATAACGGTGTGATCGAAATAGATTGGTGCATACGTACACGGTCGTCACTCAGTTCGCTGGGATCATATAAGGCCAGCGGCGAGCGATGCAGAGCGTTCGATAATACGACAGGCAAGCCGTAATTTAAGGTATTGCGGAGCGAGGTTAAAAAAGCCGCGCTCGGGCTTTCATTAAACACTTCAGCGAGTTTTTTTGTGATTGCTTGGTCGGTACTGACATCGCTGTGCTTGACCATCCAGTCATTCCACATCAACACTTGTTCATCGGCGTTGACAAGAATCAAGCCCATGTTAATCGTGTTAAAAATTTGGTCAGCTTTTTTTACAAGAAGCTGCTGGGAACTGTTGACCGGTTCCCCTGCGGATTCAGTCATCAGATGTTACCTAAAAAACGGTCAATTTGATCAACGAGATTTTTTAATGATGCAGAACTCAGCAAGAAAACCAGGTGGCCTTCGGAATGGCGTTTTTCTATCGCCAGATCGATATGCAATACCAGAATATAGGGATGTTCCGTAGTCTGAGCAATGCGCTTAAACAGATCCTCAGTCGAGGCAATCGCATAGTGTGGCAACGAGCTGTTGAACGAGATATCGAGCATGTCTGCGACGGCAGATAAACACGCATTGAGTATGATGTTGCCTAGCTCGCACATGGCTTCTTGTTCAAACTCTGCCAATTCTTCTATGCTCATTTGCGAGCCCATCATGTCGCGCACAATTTCCAGCGCATGATCTTCTGTAAAGATCAACACCGCTTCAGCGTCAAATGGCCCTGTAAATTGCTGCGTCACTGCGCCAAAGCGATTGCCTGCAATCGCCATGATGGAGGCATCAATCTCGGTCGATTTTCTGACCTCGACTTTGGGTACGGATAACCTTACTTCATCGCCGACGATTTCGCTCAGGCTGGCTGCGGCTCTGCCGGCGCCGACATTAAATACTTCGCTAAGTGCGTCGAGATGAAGTTCAGTTAAAGTATTCATAAGGATTTAACTTAGCTGCCTAGAAAATGAGTCAGTGCGTTTGCGATCGATTTTTCTGTCACTGGCTTGGCGACAAAAACAGCGCCCAAAGCTTGTGCGCGGGTTTGTAAGGTTTCTTGAATATTGGCTGAAAAAATCACGATACGCATGGAAGGATGTTGACCCAGAATTTTCTCTGCGGCGTCGGTGCCTAGCATGCCGGGCATGTTGACATCCATCGTACAAAAATCAGGTAATTCTTTATCAGCAGTGAGGATGGCCTCTTCACCCGTTGCTGCCTCGACAATAATCCAATCTGCATGCTTGGCCAGAATGTGGGCTTTGATCACCATACGGGATACTTTGCTGTCATCCACGATCAGTAATTTTTTTGTGATTGATGTCATGCGCATTACTTTCTTAACTTAAGTACTTATTTATTTGTTTTTTGTTACAGGCATTTTACCCGAAGGGGCATGCGAAGTAACACCTGATTTGGCAACATCAACCCAGATTTTCCATTAGAACAACGCCGGGCAGTTCGCCAAAGGTGTAATTGTCTCTGTAGCGTTTGCACTGATATCGCAGTGGTGTTATTGCCCTGCACACCGCATGCCATTTGTGTTTATGCGCAGCGGTAGCGGTCTGATGGGAAATCTGGGTTAAGACACAATCTTTGCATTCTTTAACCTACGCCATAAGGTCGTTCTGCTGATCCCTAAATAATGCGCAACGGCTTCACGATTATTCTCAAAATGTTGCATGACTTTTTCTAAGGATGCGCCGTTTAAATTTGCCTGCAGAATGTCTGACGTATCTTCTGATAGATTTGCTAATGCTGCTTCCGTAGCAACTCGGTTGCTAATTACTTTGCTAATCTCACCATACACAAGCCCCGGACTAAGTTCCTGTACAAGCTCAGGTGTAAGCCCCGATGCAAGCTCGGGAGCTACCTTCATCAGCAGACTTGGCGTTAACGCTTGTAAAGGTTCTGCAGCTAAAAACAAGGCGAGTCTTTCCATCATATTACGTAGTTCTCTGACATTACCTGGCCAGTCATGGCGCGCCAATAAATTGCTGCAAGTTAATATTTCTGCATGAAGATTGGCGTGTGGGCGTTTGCCAAGGTTCGCAAGCGCCTGTTTCAGGCACCATTCTGCCAATGGCACCAGATCGTCCTTACGATCCCGTAAGCTTGGCAACTGCAGGCGCAGCACAGCCAGACGGTAAAACAAGTCGGAGCGGAATCGACCCTCTTTTATCCTGGCATCCAGATCGCAATGAGTGGCACTGATAATCCGGACGTCCACCGGAATCGGGCGTATGCCACCAACCCGGACCACTTCGCGTTCCTCCAAAACGCGCAGCAATCTGGTTTGCAGACTCAAAGGCATTTCGCCTATTTCATCCAAAAACAAGCTGCCGCGATGGGCTGCCTCAAATAAGCCTGCATGACCACCGCGTCGCGATCCGGTAAAAGCGCCGTCTTCGTAGCCAAACAATTCTGACTCTAATAAAGATTCTGCAATCGCGCCGCAATTGACGGCGACAAAAGGGTGGCGTGCTCTGGGGCTTTCTTTATGCATCGCCTGTGCGGCGAGTTCTTTACCAGTGCCGGTTTCGCCTTGCAGTAAGACGGTTGCCGGGGAGCGGGCGAAAAGCATAATGGACTGGCGGGTTGCTAGCATTGCAGCAGACTCGCCGCGCAGATCCGAGAGATTGTGGCGTGCACGTAAGGATTCTGCCGCCGGATGATGCCTGCCTCGGGCAGATTCTAGACGGGTTAATCGGGCGATTTCTAAGGCGTCTTCGAAGGATTGGCGGATAGACTCGGCTGAGTACATAAAGATGCCGGTCAAACCCGCTTCTTGCGCCAAATCCGTGATCAGGCCTGCGCCGACGATGGCTTTGATGCCATTTGCCTTCAGTTCGCTAATTTGTGCCCGCGCATCTTCCTCGGTGACATAAGTGCGTTGCTCCAGCTTAAAACCAAACGTATTTTTGAATTCGACCAGTTCTGGCATCGTTTCTTGATAGGTGATCAAGCCGATCTCGGCAGAAACTTTGCGCGCACGCGCTAAGGCTTGCATGACATCAAAGCCGCTGGCTTTGGCAATGACGACGGGAATCGGTAGACGATTTTTGAGATAGGCGCCATTCGATCCGGCAGCAATTACTGCATCGCAACGTTCCGTGAGCAGGCGCTGGCGGATATGTTGGGCGGCTTCTTCAAATCCGAGATGTAATGGTTCGATGGTCGCGCTGCCATCGTATTCGACCATGATGTCGCGGAATAGATCGAACAAGCGCGAGATAGAAACCGTCCAGATAACGGGTTTGTCGCCGCTGTCACGTGCAATTGGTGGAGGTGAGCGCATGATGAGCCAGATTCTGTGAGTGATATTACTGGGTATGTTGCAATGTGTGTTTCATGCAATGTTTCAAAAGATGTTTCAAGTGGCGTTTCATTTTACTCCTTATGGTTCAGTTGAAACATTGATTTGAAACAAATTTGCTTTTTGCAGGAAATTACTATCTGATGATTTAACTTTAAGTCATTGATTTGTATGGTGCTTGATAAAAATCGTGCATGAACTAATGTGACTGGCATATTGATTGCAAAGGCAAGGCTAGTAAAACCGTATTGGTAAAACGAAATACTGCATAATTTTTTGAAAGGTCACATCATGAATCAACTCTCCGCTGGAGCCCGTTTTCGTCAGGCGATGCAAGAAGAATCGCCGCTACAAGTGGTCGGCGCGATCAATGCTAACCATGCTTTGTTAGCGAAACGAGCAGGTTTTAAGGCGATTTATCTATCGGGTGGCGGTGTCGCTGCGGGATCGTTGGGGCTGCCAGATTTGGGCATCTCCAACTTGGACGACGTTTTGACGGATGTCCGCCGGATTACCGATGTCTGCGATCTGCCTTTGCTGGTGGACGTGGATACTGGTTTTGGCTCTTCAGCTTTTAACGTGGCGCGCACGGTCAAGTCGATGATTAAGTTTGGCGCTGCAGCGATGCATATCGAAGATCAGGTCGGCGCCAAGCGTTGTGGTCATCGTCCGAATAAAGAAATTGTCAGCAAGCAAGAGATGGTAGACCGCATCAAAGCAGCAGTGGATGCGCGTACTGATGAGAGTTTTGTCATCATGGCGCGTACTGATGCGCTGGCAGTGGAAGGGCTGGAAGCTGCGATGGAACGTGCCATTGCCTGCGTAGAAGCGGGTGCAGACATGATTTTCCCTGAGGCGATTACAGAGCTGGCGATGTACAAGCAATTTGCCGCGGCAGTCAAAGTGCCGGTCTTGGCGAACATCACAGAATTTGGTTCTACACCGTTGTACACAGTGGAAGAATTAGCCGCTGCCGATGTGGGCTTGGTGCTATACCCGTTGTCCGCTTTTCGCGCGATGAACAAGGCAGCCGAAAGTGTCTACACCGCGATCCGTCGTGACGGCACACAAAAAAATGTGGTCGATACCATGCAAACCCGCATGGAATTGTATGAGCGTATTAACTACTATGATTTTGAGCAAAAGCTGGATGCCTTGTTTATGCAGCAAAAAGCAAAATAAGTTGTGCTTAATTTTTTGTATATGCCTGTAAATCCAGGCCAAGAACTAAGTGATTAATTGTATTAAAACAATATACTCCCCATTATTTTTTGATAAATAGGCTAATTGTCCATAGAATCATTGGACAGTCTAGTTATACTGATTGGGAGTATATTCATATTTAACTGTGGAGAACACGATGACTGAAGCCGTTCCTTTCAAACCAAAAAAATCCGTTGCCTTATCTGGTGTTGCTGCCGGTAACACTGCTCTGTGCAGCGTCGGCAAAACTGGTAACGATTTGCACTATCGCGGCTACGACATTCTGGACGTTGCAGATGCCTGCGAGTTTGAAGAAATTGCGCATCTGCTGGTGCACGGCAAATTGCCTAATATCGCTGAGCTTAAAGCCTATAAAAACAAGCTGAAATCCTTGCGCGGTTTGCCCGCTAATATGAAAGCAGCGCTAGAAGCTCTGCCAGCGTCTGCCCATCCGATGGATGTCATGCGCACGGGTGTCTCGGTTTTAGGTTGCACCTTGCCAGAAAAAGATGATCACAATACGCCAGGCGCGCGTGATATCGCTGACCAGTTAATGGCGTCTCTTGGCTCCATGCTACTGTACTGGTACCACTTTAGTCACAACGGCAAACGGATAGACGTCGAGACGGATGATGATTCTATTGGTGGACATTTCCTGCATCTGTTGCACGGTAAAAAGCCAAGCGCATCATGGGAAAAAGCCATGCATACGTCGCTGATTTTATATGCAGAACACGAGTTCAACGCGTCCACATTTACCTGCCGCGTGATCGCTGGTACAGGCTCTGATATCCACTCCGCTATCACCGGCGGCATTGGTGCTTTGCGCGGACCAAAACACGGTGGTGCTAATGAAGTTGCATTTGAAATTCAGAAGCGTTACGACAATCCGGATGAAGCAGAAGCGGACATCAAAAAGCGGGTAGAAAATAAAGAAGTGGTGATTGGTTTTGGACATCCGGTCTATACCGTGTCTGATCCCCGTAACAAAGTCATCAAAGAAGTCGCACGTCAGTTGTCGGTTGAGGCAGGCTCTACCAAAATGTTTGATATTGCTGAACGCTTAGAAACAGTAATGTGGGATATCAAAAAAATGTTCCCGAATCTGGACTGGTTCTCTGCCGTGTCTTATCACATGATGGGCGTGCCAACTGCCATGTTCACACCGTTGTTCGTCATTGCGCGCACTTCCGGCTGGGCAGCACACATCATTGAACAGCGTATCGATAACAAGATCATTCGTCCAAGCGCGAATTATGTTGGTCCTGAAGATTTGCAATTTGTGGCGCTGAAAGACCGTAAGTAAACAGCTTTTTCGCTAGCTAGCAAACAAGAAATTGGTGGATGCACATGACATACCTGCCACTTTCTTGGCTGCTGCGATTCGATTATTTTAGACTGACTGAATGATGAATACTCAATTCCGCAAACAACTCCCAGGCACTACGCTGGATTACTTCGATACGCGTGCCGCAGTCGATGCGATTGCGCCTGGTGCGTATGATAAGTTGCCATACACATCTCGTGTTCTTGCCGAGAATCTGGTACGTCGTTGCGATCCGGCGACACTGACCGACTCATTGAAGCAATTCATTGAACGTAAGCGTGATCTGGATTTTCCGTGGTTCCCGGCACGTGTGGTGTGTCACGACATTCTCGGACAAACTGCGCTGGTTGATTTGGCCGGTTTGCGTGATGCGATTGCGGACCAAGGTGGTGATCCGGCTCAGGTCAATCCTGTGGTGCCTGTACAGTTGATTGTCGATCATTCGCTGGCAGTGGAGTGTGGCGGTTTTGATCCCGATGCGTTCAATAAAAATCGTGCGATTGAAGACCGTCGTAATGAAGATCGTTTCGACTTCATCAACTGGACTAAAAAAGCGTTCAAGAATGTCGATGTGATCCCGCCGGGTAATGGCATCATGCATCAGATCAATCTGGAGCGTATGTCTCCGGTGATTCAGATCAAAGATGGCGTGGCTTTCCCCGATACTCTAGTCGGTACTGACAGTCACACACCACATGTGGATGCCTTGGGTGTACTGGCGATTGGTGTTGGTGGCTTAGAGGCAGAAAACGTGATGTTGGGTCGTGCCTCGTGGATGCGTTTGCCAGATATTATCGGCGTAGAACTGTCTGGTCGTCCACAACCGAATATTACGGCGACCGACGTCGTTCTGGCCATGACCGAGTTTTTGCGTAAACAAAAAGTGGTTGGCGCGTATCTCGAATTTTATGGCGAAGGCGCTGCTGCATTAACCCTTGGCGACCGTGCAACGATTTCCAATATGGCACCGGAATATGGCGCGACCGCAGCGATGTTTTCTATCGACCAACAAACGATCGACTATCTGAAATTGACTGGACGTGAAGATGAACAAGTCAAACTGGTGGAGACGTATGCCAAGCACACTGGCTTGTGGGCAGATAGCTTGAAGACAGCTGAGTATGAGCGGGTACTGAAATTTGATCTGTCTTCCGTAGTACGTAATATGGCCGGCCCGTCCAACCCGCATGCACGTGTTGCCACTGCTGATCTGGCAAGCAAAGGTATCGCAGGTAAATGGGATGATGTACCAGGACAGATGCCGGATGGCGCAGTCATCATCGCTGCAATTACCAGTTGCACCAATACCAGTAACCCACGTAATGTGATCGCAGCTGCTTTGCTGGCGCGCAACGCTAACAGGCTTGGTTTGACGCGTAAGCCTTGGGTCAAATCCTCACTCGCACCGGGTTCTAAAGCAGTGACTTTGTATCTGGAAGAAGCGGGCTTGATGGGTGATTTGGAGAAACTTGGATTTGGCGTTGTGGCCTATGCCTGTACTTCTTGTAATGGTATGTCCGGTGCTCTGGATCCTGTCATTCAGCAAGAGATTATTGACCGTGATTTATATGCGACTGCGGTGTTGTCGGGTAACCGTAATTTTGATGGACGTATCCATCCATATGCAAAGCAAGCCTTCCTTGCTTCACCTCCTTTAGTGGTGGCATATGCAATTGCCGGTACCGTACGTTTTGATATTGAAAAAGATGTGTTGACTGTGGTCGATGGCAAAGAAATTCGCCTGAAAGATATTTGGCCCACCGATGAAGAAATTGATTCCATCGTCAAATCCAGCGTCAAGCCTGAACAATTCCGTAAAGTCTATGAGCCCATGTTTGCGATTCAGGCCGACAATGGTGAAAAGCTTACTCCGCTGTATGACTGGCGTCCACAAACCACCTATATCCGCCGTCCGCCGTATTGGGAAGGCGCGCTCGCAGCACCTCGCACGATGAAGGCGATGCGTGCATTGGCCGTATTGGGGGACAACATTACGACCGATCATTTATCACCATCGAATGCCATTATGCTGGACAGCGCTGCTGGCGCTTATCTCGCAAAAATGGGTTTGCCGGAAGAGGATTTCAATTCCTACGCAACGCATCGCGGCGATCATTTGACAGCACAGCGCGCCACATTTGCGAACCCGACATTGAAGAACGAAATGGTATTGGAAGACGGCAAAGTCAAAGCCGGCTCATTGGCACGCATTGAACCAGAAGGCAAAGTCACCCGCATGTGGGAAGCGATAGAAACCTACATGGAGCGTAAGCAGCCACTGATCATCGTCGCAGGGGCGGATTATGGACAAGGTTCCTCACGTGACTGGGCGGCAAAAGGCGTGCGTCTGGCGGGTGTAGAGGCAATTGCGGCAGAGGGTTTCGAACGTATTCATCGTACTAATCTGGTTGGGATGGGTGTATTGCCACTGGAATTTAAACCGGGTGTCAATCGCCTGACTTTGCAAATTGATGGCACTGAAACCTTCGATGTCATTGGTCAGCGTACACCTCGTGCCACCTTGACATTGGTGATCAACCGTAAAAATGGCGAACGTATTGAAGTGCCGATGACTTGTCGTCTGGATACAGCGGAAGAAGTATCGATTTACGAAGCGGGCGGTGTATTGCAGCGTTTTGCTCAGGACTTTCTAGAATCAACAAAGGCGATCTAAGAAGCTTAGGGTATGCCATGCGCACCCTTCCGTATTAAATGTCGCAAAGATCAATAGGAATTAGCATGACCCACGTTCCACAAATCAAAATCCCCGCGACCTACATTCGCGGTGGAACCAGCAAGGGTGTCTTTTTTCGCTTGCAGGATTTGCCAGTAGTAGCGCAAGTCTCTGGTGCAGCGCGTGATGCTTTGCTCTTACGCGTCATCGGTAGCCCTGATCCTTATGGCAAGCAGATTGACGGTATGGGAGGTGCGACATCGAGTACCAGCAAGACAGTCATCCTGTCCAAAAGTACCAAGGCGGATCATGATGTGGATTACCTGTTCGGTCAGGTCGCGATCGATAAAGCCTTTGTTGACTGGAGCGGCAACTGTGGCAATCTGTCTGCGGCGGTTGGTTCCTTTGCGATTAGTGCAGGATTGGTGGACGCAAGTCGCATTCCACAAAACGGTGTTGCTGTGATCCGAATTTGGCAAGCGAATATCGCCAAAACCATCATCGCACATGTACCGATTACCAATGGCGAAGTGCAAGAGACCGGCGATTTTGAACTTGACGGTGTGACCTTTCCTGCAGCAGAAGTACAGCTAGAATTTATGGACCCGGCAGCGGATGAAGACGGTGCTGGTGGCTCTATGTTCCCGACCGGGAATTTGGTTGATGACCTGGATGTGCCTGGCGTTGGCATACTCAAAGTGACGATGATCAATGCCGGTATTCCGACTATCTTTGTGAACGCAGAATCCATCGGATATACAGGAACTGAGTTGCAAGATGCGATCAATAACGATCCTGTCGCACTGGCGAAATTCGAAACTATACGTGCCTACGGCGCAGTCCGCATGGGACTCATCAAGCAGGTTGATGAAGCGGCGAACCGGCAGCATACGCCGAAGGTCGCCTTCGTTGCTCAACCTGCTGATTATGTGTCATCTAGCGGCAAACAAGTCGCGGCGGCCGAGATCGATTTGTTAGTACGTGCGATGTCGATGGGCAAATTACATCACGCGATGATGGGTACCGCAGCAGTGGCAATTGGTACTGCCGCCGCTATTCCCGGCACGCTAGTCAATCTTGCCGCTGGCGGTGGCGATCGGACAGCGGTTCGCTTCGGCCATCCTTCAGGCACTTTACGCGTCGGTGCGGAAGCTACGCAGGTCAATGGAGAATGGGCTGTGAAAAAGGCCATCATGAGCCGCAGTGCACGTATTTTGATGGAAGGTTGGGTACGTGTACCAGGCGACTCGTTCTGAGCTTTGAAGCCGTTCCAACTGCTAAAGAAATAAAAATTAACGCCAATAATAAAAAATCAAAAATGCGCGAGGCACAGCAATAATCCCAATGGAGACAATATGAACTTTGCAGACTTTTACCAAAAATCGATCAACGATACGCAGGCGTTTTGGCATAAGGAGGCAGAGCTGATCCATTGGGAAGAGCCGTATTCACAAGCGTTGGATGATTCCCGTCCACCGTTCACAAAATGGTTCGTCGGTGGCAAGACTAATCTCTGTTACAACGCCGTAGATCGCTGGCTAGAAACGCAGGGGGACAAGCCCGCACTGATTGCGATTTCGACAGAAACTAATACAGAAAAAACCTATACCTTTGCGGAGCTGCATACAGAAGTGCAGCGCATGGCAGCCATCATGTTGTCGTTGGGCGTGCGCAAAGGTCAGCAAGTATTGATCTATATGCCGATGATCGCTGAGGCTGCCTTTGCGATGCTGGCTTGTGCGCGTATCGGCGCGATTCATTCTGTCGTATTTGGTGGCTTTGCATCTAAAAGTCTGGCAACGCGGATTGATGACTGCAAGCCCGTGCTGATCGTCTCAGCAGATGCAGGGATGCGTGGCGGTAAGTCTGTGCCATATAAGCCGCTACTGGATGATGCCATTGTGATGGCGACTCACAAGCCAAGCCAGGTTTTGCTAGTTGATCGCGGTCTGGAAAAAATGCAACTCGTTACTGGACGCGATGCTGATTACGCCTCTTTACGACGGCAGTATCTGGAGCCGCATGCTTCGGCAAATGTGCCAATTACCTGGCTGGAATCAAACGACATTTCATACGTGCTGTACACCTCAGGTACTACCGGAAAACCCAAAGGCGTGCAGCGCGATGTGGGCGGTTATGCCGTTGCATTAGCATCGTCGATGAAGCATATTTTTTGCAGTCATCCAGGTGAAACTTACTTCGCCACGTCAGATATCGGCTGGGTCGTCGGACACTCCTACATCGTGTACGGCCCTCTGATCGCTGGTATGGCTACGATTATGTATGAGGGTACGCCAATACGTCCTGATGCTGGCGTATGGTGGAGCATCGTCGAAAAATATAAAGTGTCGCGGATGTTCTCGGCACCCACGGCTGTGCGGGTTTTGAAAAAATATCCGTCAGAGCTGATGAAAAAATATGACTTGTCTTCGCTCAAAGCTTTATATCTGGCGGGCGAACCTTTAGATGAGACAACCTCAAGCTGGATTGCGACAGAGCTTGGGGTGCCCATTATTGATAATTACTGGCAGACAGAAACTGGCTGGCCAATTTTGTCCGTTGCGCGTGGTATCGAATACAAAGAGACCCGGCTCGGCAGCCCCGGTGTCGCTATGTATGGTTATGACGTAAAAATCATCAATGAATCAACAGGAGAAGAGTGCGGCGCTGGTGAAAAAGGGGTTGTTGCGATCAAAGGCCCCTTGCCGCCAGGTTGCATGCAGACGATCTACGGTGATGATCAGCGATTTGTGCAGACTTATTGGAGTAATTTTCCACAAGCGCAGTTATATTCCACATTCGATTGGGGCATTAAAGACGCTGACGGTTATTACTTTATTTTGGGACGTACTGATGATGTAATTAATGTTGCTGGTCACCGTTTGGGAACTCGTGAAATTGAAGAAAGTATTTCTAGTCATCCACAAATATCCGAAGTGGCTGTAGTTGGCGTGGAAGATAAATTAAAGGGACAGGTCGCTATTGCATTTGCGATTTTAAAAAATCCTGAGATTGCGAGCTCACAAGAATCCAGACGGGTACTGGAAGCTGAGGTGATTGCAGTAGTTGACAAACATTTGGGCGGCATCGCCAGGCCAGCGCGTGTCCATTTTGTGACGGTTTTACCAAAAACACGATCGGGCAAATTATTACGTCGCTCGATTCAGGCAATTTGTGAGGGGCGCGATGCGGGTGATTTAACGACCATAGAAGACCCTACTTCGTTAGACCAGATCAAATTGGCAATTATGAGTTGATGACAAACGCGCCTATATTGGTGGTAATGTTGTTACTGTCGGCGTTTTTAAATTGACCGTATTTAACAATCAATTACTTGAGACGCGGCAAATATGTATCCATACTGAAACTTCTTAAACAATAACGGGGGAGTACAAATGGCAACAATATCAAAATACATGGCCGGAATCTCATGCAGTGTGACATTGAGCGCTTTGTTAGTTACCAGCGCCTTTGCAGCAGCTGAACGAGGATCGGAGCCGGAAGCAGAGGCTATGGTCAAGCAAGCTGTTGCACTGATTAAATCTGGCGGAACTGAAAAAGCCTATGCCACTTTTACTGATCATCCGAATGGCGCATTTAAAGACCGTGACTTGTATATTTTTGTCTACGACTTTAAAGGTAACTGTCTGGCGCAAGGTGCAAACCCTAAAATGGTCGGCAAAAATCTGGTTGGCTTAAAAGACGTTGACGGTAACGCTTTCATCCAAGGCATGATTAATGTCGTTAAAGAAAAACAAAAGGGCTGGTATGGTCCTTACAAGTTCACTAATCCTAATACAAAAGATTATGAATTGAAAAAATCGTATTGCGAAAAAGGTGAGGGCGAGACGATGGTCTGTGTCGGTACCTATGTCGTGAAATAAAAATTGACTGAAGTTGATGTCCGCTGACAAAGCCTGATCAAGTTTGATTTAGCTTGATTTAGGTTGATTTAGGTTGATAAAAAAAGACCTCCGACATTTCACTATGCCGGAGGTCTTTTTTTTGTGCTTTACCTTACTTGTCTGACTTTGCTTTATTTTCGCGCTATAAAAATCTCGTGTGCTTCCGTGTACAGTAATTGCGTAGATTATTAAACTAACAGCGCCGCAGTCAGTGACCGTACTTCTTCATCAGATTCTTCCAGAATGCTATTGAGAGTGCCGTCACCGACGACGAAGTCAATCTCTGATGCATATTGGATGGCAGCACTGTCGAAACGTATTTCTAATGGCGAATGGACGGATGCCAGTTCGTTCGCCAGCAGCAGCGTATCTCCCAGGGTCTCTGGCGGCATGGCGCGTAATCCATACCATAATGCCTCTACTGCATCGAGTACAGGTTGCGGCAGCAGCAGATTCTTTAAGACGACGCGTCCAATAATTGTTTCTGGCGTCTCTTCCGTGCTTTCGATAATGGTGTCCGCGAAAGCAGGTAGATCTGTTAATGGCGGTTGTAGTTGGTTGTCGAGCAGGCAGGGGAATTCTTCGGCGCGTGACAACATATAAAAACCACCAACCTCATGCACTATCCCGGCAAACATCGCGGTGTCAGGGTCAAGTTTGGTAATGCGTCGTGCGATGACTTGCGACAGAGCAGCGACTTGCGCAGTGTGTTCCCACAACTGGTTTGCCATCGCCCGTAACATAGGGTCTTTGCTGGTGCCAGCAAGTTGGCGTACCACTAAACTGGCAACGATAGAACGTAATGTTCTAAAGCCTAGCCGGGCAATTGCAGAACGTACATTAGTAATTTCTGTGCCCCGGCTATACGCGGCTGAATTGGCGATTGCCACTACGCGTGCCGCTAGCAGAGGCTCGTTCATGACCAACTTGGCCGCAGTATCGACACTACAATCAGGCGTATCCAGCACTTGCTGAATTTTGAGAGAGGCAGTCACGTTAGTAGAGAAAATTAATTCTCCGCGATTGGCCTCGGCGACGATACTGTTGAGGGCTTCCGTTTTATCCATGGCAGATTTCATATTGGCATTGGTATAAATACACACCGGCAGTGCCGGACCTGATTCCAATTCTGATTCAATACGACAGTAGTGTTACAAGAGCCTTAGCATAAGAGCTTTAATTTTAATATCAGCAAATATGCAAACTCATAGCCAACAAGCTGCTGTGCAACATACACATTGTCGTCATCGGCTATAAGTTATCACGAATATTGTAAATTATTCTATATCTTTTGTTGCTCCGCGATCCATCTATCCATCTTGGCTTCTAATAAAGCTAATGGCAAGGTGCCGTCACTCAAAATGGCATCATGAAAACTGCGTAAATTAAATTTTGTCCCCAGCTTACTCATAGCGCGCTGCCTGAGTTCCATTATTTTAAGTGAACCAATTTTATAGCCAAGCGCCTGACCCGGCCATGCCATATATCGTTCCGTAGCATTTAAGGCTGATGCCTCATCATACCCCAATGTTGCCTGAAGGTATTTAATTGTTTCTTCCCTTGTCCAACCTTTTGCATGCAAGCCTGTATCGACGACTAGACGTGATGCCCGTAACAACTCATCGGTCAAATGTCCCAGATAGGCATTTGGGTCTTCATATAAGCCCATCTCTTTACCCAAGGTTTCGGCATACAGCGCCCAACCCTCAGTGTAGGCGTTATTGCCGCCAAATTTGCGGAATTTAGGAATATCCAATTCTTGCATCAACGCCAAGTGGAAATGGTGTCCAGGCTGGCCTTCATGTAAAAACAAGGTGGTCATTTCTGTGGTCGGATATTCTTTAGGATCGTTAATCACAGCCCAAAAAACACCTGGGCGCGAACCATCAATTGCAGGCGCTGAGTAATGATCGGATGCGGTCAAACGGCTGATCTCTGGTTCAGGGCGAATATCCAGCGGCGATTTTGGGATTCGGCCAAACAGCTGCGGCAGCTTGGTTCTGATCACGGCATCAATACGGCGATATCCCGCTAATACATCTGCCTCGGTCTTAAACGGGCGATATTCGTTTTGCGTCGCAATCCATCCTGGCAAACCTTTTGGATCGCCGCTATAACCGAGTTTTGGTCCCAGTAAAACAAATTCATTTTGAATTCTGGCGACTTCTTTCAAACCGATCGCATGAATCGTTTCTGGATCGAGATTCGTGGTGGTCTGATCGCGCACCAAGGCCTGATACCATTTGGCGCCGTTCGGCAAAACGCCCAGTCCAGAACTGCTGCGGCTGGCAGCGAGGTAATCCGTTTGCATGAAAGTATTGAGCTTGCTCAGCGACGGCAAAATTTTCTGCGTAATCATGGCGCGATACGCCGCCGTCAGCCGCGTTTTATCGACATCACTAAAACTGGCGGGGAAGTTTTTAACCGGTGCGTAATAAGGATGATTTTCGGCCGATTCTGTGACCAGGACTTTTAACTGGGGCAGGGTAGAAACGACCAGCGCACGCGGTAAGACAATGCCTTTTTTGATCCCTTCACGCATATTCAAGATCGCCTGATCTATCCACGCTGGTAAATGAGAAACACGCTTCAAAAAGAGCTCATATTGGGCTGGCGTTTGTAGCGGTTGCGAGCTTTGTCCACCCGCAAAATTAGCCAGTGTCACAGGGATGCTGTCCATCTGATTGATCGGCATTAAGCGATCATTAAAACCTGCCATCGCTAACAATGATTGCACTTCATAATCGAGACAATCATAAGTCACCTGATCTGCCGCGCTGAGCGCAGCGCGAGGTATGCGTACCAACTCTTGCGCTACTTTTTTCACCATCGCTAATTGACGTGCTCTGACCGCTGGCACTAGCGTCATCGGCAATTGATCATCAAAACGGTTATCGCCATTGAAGGTTGCTGACAAGGGCTCAAAACCTGCTGCCTGGTTATAGTAATTTTCTGCAAGAGTATTAAGTTGCTTCCCTACTTTATTGGATGTTGGACTGGTCGCTGTCGTTAAATTTGCTTCCTTCTCTGCTTGATTAGCAAAGGCATTAGGACTTACCAGCAACGCTGTACTCAAGGAAATACTAAGGACGCCTAGAGAAAGATAAAGACCAGCAACATTAGAAAAACCAGGCAGAGAAGCAAACTTACGCATGTAATTCGTCCTAACAAAGGAAATAAAAATAAGAAGAAAGCTTAAATAAAAACAGCTAAAAAATAGCTAAGGAAAATAGACTATGCAGTGGCGCTATGGTGTCCGTCGCCACAAAATACTTATTCGCAGTTGACCATCCAAGGCACGCCAAACTGATCTATCAGCATGCCAAAGCGCGCCGCCCAAAATGTTTTATCCAAAGGCATGATGATTTTTTGTGCATTGATCGATAGCGCAGCAAACAGTCGCTCAGCCTCAGCCACATCATCAACACCGATCGATAAATTAACGCCCTTAATACCCTCATAAGCGTGGTCTGACATCGAATCCGAGCCCATCAAGGTTTGACCATTTAATTCCATCCGCATATGCATGATTAGCTGGGCAGCGGATGGCGGACACTGATCTGCCATCGGTGATTCGCCATACCGGTGGATCATCCCTATTTTGCCGCCTAAATGCTGTTCATAAAATTGGAAAGCGGTTTCACAATTGCCATTAAAGCTGAGGTAGGTATTGATTTGCATGATGGTCTCCTTGCGATGGATTGTGGTTTTTTTCGGATGGCTACGACGCAAATGCAGCGACTTTGAATCATACATCAGGCGCAGCTAGGAGTAGCTATTTGAAAGTAAGTTCCTTGTTAGCCAACGCTGTTGCAAAAACGGTGGCAAAAGTGGAGGCTAATAAATCGATATGCGACGTAGATGTTTGGCAATAATCTTCGACATTAACAGTGTAGCTTCTGAAATTTTTGGTAATAACTGCGGACAATAAGTTTGAAGAATACTCAGTCTTTAAATAATACTGGGGGTAGGTATATTTTAATCGTCCATAGGAATGCTGGTCTTTAAGATATTTTTGATAAAAATAAAGGGGAGTATATTGAACCTAGAAACGGCAGTTGACCGCTCATCAGTGTAATTAAGTATTTGATTCAATTGAATCATGTCAGTGTTTTCACCATCACCGTTTTGGCGAGAACGCTACGAATCTGATTGCCCACATTTTCGGCTCCCCAGCGGCGTTGCTCCTCGTTGCAAGGTGAAGCTTGCGCCTCGTCTCGCCTTGCTGGGAAACCGAAAAAATGCACACTCAGACTCGTCCAACTGCCCTTTCTAGGTTGAATGAAGATACTTTGAGACTTGCATAAAACAAGTGTATCGACCAAAAAAATCCCCGACGTATCGGGGATTTTTTACGAGGTGACTCTTAAAGGGATGATCCTTTGTCGCCTCAGTCCTTCGCTTTAAGCTAAACAGACAATTAAATACTCAATCAAACACTTTATACCGCAGGCGCATTCACAGCAGCCAGTTCTGCCAGCAAACGCGTTCTCAGCTTATTGTCTTGCGGCGCAACGCCGAAGCCAGAGAGTCGGTTGCCGGAATCGTAGAAACGGCTAATCGTCGTAGCTTCTTCTTTCTCCGTTTCCCAGCGTCCATTTGCAACTGCATGCGGTGCAGGTGGAATTAGTGCAACGGGGTAGCTCGGAGTTTTGACGATCACTGGCGCTGGTTTCAGGTCGATGCTGGTCGACTCACCGGTCAGGCTGCGGGCAATCGCGCGGGCGGCTGTCATGATGGGCGCAATATAGGGCAATACTTGCTGTACCCCGTTGCCCATGCTGTACTGAGCACAATCGCCTAGTGCAAATACGTTGTCAGCGCTGGTCAATCCATACACATCAATCAAAATCCCGCGATCGGTGTTGATATTAGAGGCGCTTGCCAGACGCAAGTCCGGGCGTAGTCCGACTGCGGATAAGACAATATCTGCCTGAATTTGCTTGCCATTTGCCAGGCTAACTTGCAAGGCATCGCTCTCCGCCATATTAGTTACTAAGGCATCCACGCTACTGGCGGTAGTCCCTAGTTCTAAACGGATACCGCGTTGCAGTAATGCCGTTTGTAAACCTTCTGAAATTGCTTGCGGTGCTAGTGCTGCTAACGGCAACACATTGGGGTCAACCAGAGTGACGGCATGCCCCGCACTGGCCAAATCATCGGCAAATTCACAGCCGATTAAACCTGCACCCAAAATCACGACGCTGGCTTTCTCGCCTTTACTGGTCATTTTGTCCCGCAATGCGGTGTAGTCAGTAATGTTGTTGACCGACAGTACTTGGTGGGCGGCATTGCCCGCAATTGGCAAGCGGATTGCCTGAGCACCTAATGCGATGACGAGCTGACTGTACTCAAATTTACCGGCTTTAGTGACGACTGTTTTTGCTGCTGTATCGATATGATCGACCGTCATTTTAGTCAGCAAAGTGGCGCTGACTTGCGCCGCCATTTGTTCCGCACTCTGGCTGATCAAATCCCTGGCTTGCTTGTTTTGCGCAAACGCGTTGGACAGCATAGGTTTGGAATAAAAACCGCCATCATCGGCTGTGATGATTAGCAGAGGCGTTGTTTTGTCCAGCTTGCGGAATTCACGAGCCACGCTGTAGCCAGCTAAGCCGGTACCGATGATGACGATAGGATTCATCTTAGATCGCTACCATGTCGAAGTCAGCCTTGGCGACGCCACAATCCGGGCATTCCCAGTCGGCTGGGATGTCGTCCCAAAGGGTGCCGGCAGCGATGCCATCTTCTGGCATACCTACTGACTCATCATAGATAAAACCGCAAACAACACATTGATATGTTTTCATACAATTCTCAATTCTTAAAAAGGTAAATAGATGACGTTATAGATCACTATATAGATCAATATGGCGACGATAAAATTAAGCTTGGGCTGCTGCTAATACGGCGCGATAGTGATTGGCATGGCGTTCCTCTACCTTAGCCAATGCGGCGAAACGTTTTGCCGCAATTTCTAAAGTCCGCTTGAATTGTTCTGCGTGGACTTTGGATTCTGCGATTTGTTCGTCGTATTCCGCAACGGCAGCGTGATTGCCTTCTTCTATCGCTAAGTGGCGGAATTTTGGATACATCTCAGTATATTCATAGGTTTCGCCTTCGATGGCGATTTCTAAGGATTTTTCTGGCGTCAATTGATCTTTAGGGTACAGCAAATCAAGGTGACCAAATGCGTGCATGATCTCTTGCTCTGCAGTGGTTTCAAATGCAAGTGCGATATCTTCTGCACCAGCAGCGCGTGCCAGTTTAGCGAAATAGCGATATTTAATATGGGCCATCGACTCGCCTGCAAATGCGGCTTCGAGGTTTTGGATGGTGACGGATGGGTTGGCTACATTACTCATTTGGCTCTCCTGGATGAAAATCGATACTACGAATGTAAATTGCAATGGATGTTGCTTCGGCTGTTTCTTCGGCTGTTTCTTCCGATGTCTGTTCGGATATTTCCGCGATCAAGGCTGGTTTGCTTTTGATTGCTATCAATCTGAAACGAATGATAGAAAATATTAATCAATTTGGGAAATTGATTGTTTCTTTCTATTTGATAGTTAATTGCTATAGTGTTTTGGGTTTACTTTTATTTTAGCTATGATTTGAATGAAATCCAGGATTGAGCCTAGCTTTAAATCCCGCTTGAAATTCAACTGGCCTCCCTAGATTTTTACTAGCTCAGCATAAAAAAACGCATTAAGTTATGCGTAAAAGTCATGAGAGTCGTACAAATACGTATAAAGTTAGAGTATTCCCTCTGCTAAAATCACAGACCAACCGACAGATTGCAGTAAATAAACAATAAGAGAGGCAACAAAGCATGGATTCGTCAGTAGATCAAAAAGAACTAATGCGTCAACAATTGCGCCAGGCTGCGCTGGAATACCATGAGTTTCCAACCCCGGGCAAAATCAGCGTTACTCCCACTAAACAATTGACAAATCAGCGCGATCTGGCGTTGGCCTACTCTCCAGGTGTTGCCTCGCCCTGTGAAGAAATCGTCGCTGACCCAGCCAATGCCTTTAAATACACGGCCCGCGGTAATCTGGTTGGCGTGATCACAAACGGTACTGCCGTCTTGGGTTTAGGCAATATTGGACCGCTGGCATCCAAGCCAGTGATGGAAGGGAAGGGCGTTCTGTTCAAAAAATTTGCCGGTATTGATGTCTTCGATATCGAAATCAATGAGCTTGATCCTGACAAATTAGTCGATATCATCGCCTCGCTGGAGCCGACCTTTGGCGGGATTAATCTAGAAGATATCAAAGCGCCGGAATGTTTTTATATCGAGCGTAAATTGCGTGACCGCATGAAGATTCCGGTCTTCCATGATGATCAGCACGGTACCGCGATCATTGTTGGCGCGGCGATTTTAAATGGTCTGAAAGTCGTCGGTAAAGATATCAAAAACTGTAAACTGGTAGTTTCTGGCGCAGGGGCTGCGGCGCTGGCTTGTCTGGATCTGATCGTTGATCTTGGCTTCCCGTTAGAAAATATTTTTGTCACGGATCTGGCTGGTGTCGTCTACAAAGGCCGTGCCGAATTGATGGACCCGGACAAAGAACGCTTCGCGCAAGAAACCAGCGCCCGTAGTTTGAAAGAAGTGATTCCTGGTGCCGATATTTTCCTCGGTTTGTCTGCCGCTGGAGTGCTCAAGCAAGACATGGTTAAAGCGATGGCGGACAGACCGTTGATTTTTGCTCTGGCAAATCCAACGCCAGAGATTTTGCCTGAGGAAGTGAAAGCCGTCCGTGATGACGCCATTATGGCAACTGGGCGTTCTGATTTCCCCAATCAAGTTAACAACGTGTTGTGCTTCCCATACATCTTCCGCGGTGCCTTAGATTGCGGCGCAACGACGATTACGCGTGAGATGGAAATCGCGGTCGTCCATGCCATTGCAGAGCTGGCGCAGGCAGAGCAATCTGACGTCGTCGCTTCTGCTTACGGCATCAGCAATTTATCGTTTGGTCCAGAGTATCTGATCCCTAAACCGTTTGATCCGCGCTTGATGATCAAGATCGCACCTGCGGTTGCCAAGGCGGCAGAAGAGTCTGGCGTGGCAGCGCGTCCGATCAAAGACATGCAGGCTTATGCCGACAAGTTGCAGCAGTTTGTGTACCACAGCGGTACCTTTATGAAGCCGCTATTCCAGGTGGCGAAAAAAGCACCGGACGAGCGCAAACGTATTGTCTATGCCGAAGGCGAAGAAGAGCGTGTACTGCGCGCGGTGCAAGTGATTGTGGATGAAAAATTGGCTAAGCCGATTTTGGTTGGACGCCCGAATATTCTGGATCAGCGTATCGAAAAATTTGGTCTGCGTTTAAAAGCCGGCGTCGATTTTGAAGTCATCAATCCTGAGTTTGATCCACGTTACCGCGACTACTGGCAGTCGTATCATGAGATCACTTGCCGCAAAGGCGTGACCGAGCAATATGCTAAGTTAGAAATGCGTCGCCGCCACAGCTTGATCGGCGCAATGATGATCCACAAGGGCGATGCCGATGGCATGATTTGCGGCACATTTGGCACCACTAATTTGCACCTGAAATATATCAACGAGGTATTAGGCAAACGGGAAGGCGTCAAAGTAAATGCGGCGATGAACTGCCTAATTTTGCCAGACCGTCAGGTGGTTTTGGTGGATACGCATGTGAATGAAAATCCAACTGCAGAGCAAATCGCAGAGATTACTATTCTGGCGGCAGAAGAAATGCGTCGTTTTGGATTATTACCAAAAGCTGCTCTGTTATCGCATTCTAATTTTGGTTCTAGCAATAGCGAATCCGCACAAAAAATGCGGGCGGCATTAGCGATCATTCAGCGTGATGCGCCAGATCTGGAAATCGATGGCGAGATGCATGGCGATACCGCGTTGGACTCAGCCTATCGTAAAAAAATGATGCCAAATACGACGCTCAGTGGTGATGCTAATTTGCTGGTGATGCCAAATATTGATGCAGCCAATATTTCTTATAACTTGCTCAAAACTACCGCTGGTAACAACATTGCGATCGGTCCGATTTTGTTGGGTTGCGCTAGGCCAGTCCATATTCTGACGCCATCAGCGACGGTACGCCGTATCGTGAATATGACAGCCTTGTGCGTGGTGGATGCGGTAGCGCAGCGTTAATTTAGTATGCTGGATGGTGTAAAAACTTGAGGCGAGTTATTTAAATCAGGTCGCTCCCAAAATAAAAAAGCCGGACATCTTTTGTAGATGCCCGGCTTTTTTTATTGATCTATTCGTTTGCATTTTTTGTCGCTTTTTTGTCGCCTTTTCGTCGAATTTTCGTCGAATTTTTGTCATTCCCGTACACGTATGCAGTGACTAATTCAGCGACAGAAAGATTCAATTGATTAGCCTCAATTGTTGATTATCATTGAGTTTGAATTGATGTACGACGTTGGCCAGATTAGCCGCCTGATCTTGCAGTGATTGCGCCGCTGCTGCTGCCTGTTCTACTAAGGCCGCATTTTGCTGAGTAGCTTCATCCATCTGGACTATCGCATCATTCACTTGCTGGATGCCAGAACTTTGCTCTTGTCCTGCTAAGGTAATCTCGCCCACGATCGTCACTACGCGTTTGACGCTGGCGACAATTTCTACCATGGTAGCACCAGCTTTTTCTACCAGCTTGCTACCGTTATCGACTTTTTCTACCGAATCATCAATCAAGGTTTTAATCTCTTTGGCGGCACTTGCGCTTCTTTGTGCCAGATTACGCACCTCGGAGGCAACCACCGCAAAGCCGCGTCCTTGCTCACCTGCACGAGCCGCTTCTACCGCAGCGTTCAGCGCCAGAATATTGGTCTGGAAAGCGATGCTATCAATCACGCTGATGATGTCCACAATTTTTTTGGAAGATTCGTTAATCGAGCCCATGCGCTCAACGACTTGATCAACCACCATGCCGCCCTGTACTGCAATATCAGATGCAGATACGGCTAACTGATTTGCCTGACGCGCACTCTCCGCGTTGTGTCTGACGGTTGCTGTGAGTTCTTCTATTGTTGAGGCCGTTTCTTCTAATGATCCTGCCTGTTGTTCAGTGCGGTTGGATAAGTCGAGGTTGCCAGTGGCGATTTCTGCCGAGGCATTGGCAATGGTGTCAGTACCTGCTCTGACCTGACTTACAATTTTGAGTAAGTTATCGTTCATCGCCTGAAGTGATCTGAGTAACTGACCCGTCTCATCACGTGCGCCGGACTCAATGTGTGAGGTCAGATCACCCGAGGCTATGGTCTCGGCAATATCCACCGCCTGACTGAGTGGTCTAGTAATGCCGACCGCAAGACGCCAGGCAAGCAACCATCCAAGGACAAATAAAACGCTACCCAAGCTGATTAAAATATTACGACTTTGATCCTCAATTTGCTGAACACTGTCTGCCATCTGATTGATCGTTGTGCGTTGCATATCGAGTAGTTGCTGTAATAAATCCAGATAACTTTTTGCGGCAGGAGTGAAGTCTTTTTCTAACATTTGATTAGCTTCATCCACTTGCCCATC
This sequence comes from Undibacterium sp. 5I1, assembly GCF_034314085.1. Lineage (NCBI taxonomy): Bacteria > Pseudomonadati > Pseudomonadota > Betaproteobacteria > Burkholderiales > Oxalobacteraceae > Undibacterium > Undibacterium sp. 5I1. The sequence goes on along the minus strand of NZ_JAVIWI010000001.1, from coordinate 2,108,706 downwards.
TACTTTTGCTTTGGCAATGGCATCGCGCGCGATGATGTATTTTTTGCGCGTGATACTCAGTTCGTTAAATAATTTTTTCTCTTCATCCGAGCTTAATAAACCTTCCAAGGTTTTTTGTAACTCGGTAGATACTTTGCTGGCTGCGGTTGCATCATTGGCAAAAAACGCGCTTAGATTGCTGTCCGTGCTTTTTGCAATTGCGGTTGTGCGAATCACGCTGGTGCGGATTGTCCTATACCAGTCAGAGACGACACGCTCTTTGGTGAGTGGCGTTTTTAAAATATTTTCTGTGGTGGTGGCGACCTTAGATATCTGCCAGATACTGATGACTAATAAGACCATCATAAATAGCAAGATCAGCGCAAATCCTAAACCAAGACGCTTACCGATTTTCATATTAGCGAAAAAATTCATATTTTTTCCCATCAAGATGGTGGAGTAACGACGCAGGATAGCGAATTGAAGTAACGGAGAACGAATGCCGAATGGAGCAGGAATACGGTGCTATCGCGTCGTTTTTGACGCTAACAGTGAATGCAGAATTATCCTTAATCAGCATCATGATCAAGACCACGGACATTGAGATTAGATGTTGTTGTGATTGCAGTTTGATCTTATGCCTAACAAGTCATTGAAGGCAATTTTTGTTTTGCTAATATTTGTAGCGTCAGCGCAACGTTTGAAATGTGCACGTCATATTTGTGGGGTTCTGAACAAACACTAGGATGGGCAAGGTGCCCAACTCTTGAAAAATACGGCTCATCGCTATGTTGGCCTGAGTATCAGCTTGCAAAACCGGACGCGATAGTTGCTCCGCTGTTCGAATTATTGGGATTGAATTAGAGATCTGACTTGACTCAATGCACGCGAATTTATCTCTGATATTTTTGATACTCCCACTATGTATAAATAAGTGTCCATATATTAATTGGACAATAAGCCTATTTTTTTAAAAATAGTTGGGGAGTATATGTAATTCCTTTTCGTGGCACGGATGCAAAATTATTCCGGCAAGGCGTTGCAATGCTGCAGTCGCAATTTTGCGGAAGACTTATTCAGCGATGACGCAGCTCCCCAAACGCTGACCTATTGTTTGATCGGCACGCGCCCGGTCGCAACGACGCTGGAGGCGCGCTCGCAATGTCCCGGTTGATCATCAAAAAACATATGTGGCTTAAACGCAGCGAGTACGGCTGATTTATGCACGCCACCCATAAAGAAGGTTTCGTCGATGGCGATGTTCCAGGCGCGTAGGGTACGGATGACGCGTTCATGGGCTGGTGATGAGCGCGCTGTTACTAGCGCAGTGCGTAGAGGAAAGGCTCTACCATCGGGCGTTTTAAAATTATTTTGCAAGTAGGATAGGGCGACCAGCAGGCGGGCAAACGGGCCTTCCGGTAAGGGTTTGCTGGCATTGTCGCGTTCGTGTTGCTCAAATGCCTCGATGCCTTGTTCCTGAAAAATTCGTTCAGACTCATCCGAGAAAATCACGGCGTCGCCATCGAAGGCTATACGGATCTGATCCAGTTCTTGTTGCGGGTTATCTGGCATGCGATACAGCAAGGCTGCTGCGACTCCCGAATTAATCGCTGCCTGCACATCATCCTCATGCAAGGACAAAAACAAGCTGAGATTGAATGCCTGCAAATACGGCGATAAGGACGCTCCGCCGACCAAGGCGGCACGCGAGATATCTAACCCATAGTGTTTAATGGAATTAAAAATCCGCAATGAGGTCTCTGAAGAATTACGCGACATGATGACAACCTCGACCAGTCTATGACTCGGCGTCAGAGTATTCAGATGTAGCAGCGCTTTGACCAGCGCAAAACCGGCTCCGGGCTTAAGTATCGTATTTTCATGCGCGAGTTGGTGCTGGCGATAAACCGCCAACCCCTCGTTTTGGAAGATGGCTTCTTCTACTTCCAGATCAAACAGTGCGCGGGAAGAGATGCCGATGACTAACAGATTGTCGAGAGAAAAAGCCATGTTGTGGTTGATCTGAGCGATAGTGGATTGAAGTTGAAAACGAATGAATAAAGCGAGTGAGGACAGCGTACAAAATTCTGATGCATGAAGACAACGAAGGTTGTCGCTACGAACGGCTCAGAATCTGCGTCCAGACGGTCATTATTCCAGCCCGATCCGGCTATCAAATTGTTGCAGGACTTCTAACTCGACTAGCTTGAGCATATTGGCGTTAGTGCTTTCTAAAACAACCAGTGGCGCAACGCCTTCAGCCAATGCTTCCAGCCAGCGATTGGCACATAGGCACCATTGATCGCCAGGTTGCAGACCAGGGAAATTCCATTCCAGTCGTGGCGTACTTAAATCATTTCCACGGCTTTTACTGAACGCTAAAAACGTTGCCGTCATGATCGCGCAAACAATGTGTGTACCGACATCTTCCTCATTGGTCTTGCAGCAGCCGTCACGGAAAAAACCTGTCAGCGGATCAAATGAGCATGGAACGAGGGGCTGTCCGAAGACATTCAGAGCAGGTGTTGACGAGGAGTTGGAGTTTGCCATATCAGTCAGTTACTTTCGTTTGGGTACGTTTTTTTGCCCACGATAACATTGCCGGCCCGAATAAACGAGAGATGGTATGACGGTATTTTGCAAAAAAACGATAAGAGAGAACGAGTATAGGGCGCAACCAAGGGCGTGTGTAAATCCACGCCAGTAGTTTTAAGTCCGTGCGTTGGTAGGCTGCCGCAAATACGTCCACACCGATAAGTGTCACAGTATCTTTGCCATCGCCTTCCAGCCGCCCATGTATCTGCGCCATCGCTTGCTCACAACTAATCTGGTAGCGATCAGACTGATAATGCTGATCAGCGATATCGACAAACCGGAGCAAGTCGCGTTGATTTTTAGACCGTAGCAGCACAATCTCTGCAAGGCATAAAGGGCATGCGCCGTCATAAAAAATAGTCAGTGTTTGCACGTCGAATTCCTGTTGCGATTACTTTGGAAGCAAACAGCATAGCGCAAGACTGGTATTGAGGTTATTTGTGGATTTAGTTCGTAGAGTTAGTGCTCATCAGATATTATTTTGGCTGACATTACGGAACCATTTTTTGGGGATCTAGTGTTTTGAAATGAGATTTTCCAATCTAATTGATATCTGATTCGACCTAATATCGCCTAAAACCCCTATTTGACATAAAGATAGGCAAAGCGCACGCTAGGCATATTATTTTTGGGAGATACATCATGCCGCAATATCGTTCACGCACTACAACTCACGGCCGCAACATGGCTGGCGCCCGCGCACTGTGGCGCGCTACTGGCATGAAGGACGGCGATTTCGATAAACCTATCATCGCCGTGGTGAATTCTTTTACCCAGTTTGTGCCGGGTCATGTGCATTTAAAAGACCTGGGGCAACTGGTCGCGCGTGAGATCGAGGCTGCGGGTGGCGTAGCAAAAGAGTTCAACACGATTGCAGTGGACGACGGTATCGCAATGGGGCACGGAGGAATGCTGTACTCGCTGCCATCGCGTGATCTGATCGCGGATTCTGTCGAGTACATGGTGAATGCACATTGCGCCGACGCGATGGTGTGTATTTCGAACTGCGACAAAATCACACCCGGTATGTTGATGGCGGCGATGCGGGTCAATATTCCGGTGGTGTTTGTCTCCGGTGGCCCGATGGAAGCCGGCAAGGTGATCAAAGTCGTTAATGGGACACAAAAAATCATCAAGCTTGATCTGGTCGATGCCATGATCAAAGCGGGCGACAGTAGCGTGAGTGATGCCGATGTAGCCGAGATTGAGCGCTCTGCTTGCCCGACCTGCGGTTCTTGCTCTGGCATGTTCACCGCCAATTCCATGAACTGTCTGACAGAAGCTTTGGGCTTGGCACTGCCGGGCAACGGCACGATCCTCGCCACCCACTCTGATCGCAAAGAATTATTCTTGCGTGCAGGTCGTCTGATTGTCGATATCGCCAAACGCTATTACGAGCAAGACGATGCCTCTGTACTGCCACGCAATATCGCGACCAAAGCTGCGTTTGAAAACGCGATGGCACTCGATGTTTCGATGGGAGGTTCGACTAACACGGTATTGCATTTGCTGGCTGCTGCACATGAGGCCGGTGTTGAATTTAGCATGGCAGACATCGACCGTATCTCGCGCAAAGTTCCGTGTCTGTGCAAAGTTGCACCGATGACGGATAAGTACCATATCGAAGATGTGCATCGTGCCGGTGGCATTATCGGTATCCTCGGTGAGCTGGCGCGTGGCGGTTTGCTCGATACCAGCTTACCAACCATCCACAGCAAAACCATGGGCGATGCGATTGCCAATAACGACATCATCTGCACCCAAGATCCGGCGGTGCATCAGTTATTCCGCGCGGCTCCCGGTGGTGTGCCGACACAAACAGCGTTCTCGCAATCTGAACGCTTCGCGTCATTGGACACCGACCGTAGCACAGGTTGTATTCGCGATAAAGCCCACGCGTATTCGCAAGATGGCGGCCTCGCTGTTTTGTACGGCAATCTGGCTGAAAAAGGTTGTATCGTAAAGACCGCAGGCGTGGATGAAAGTATCCTCAAGTTCAGCGGCAAAGCGCGGGTGTTTGAAAGCCAGGACGCGGCGGTGGACGCCATCATGGGCGATACGGTACATGAAGGCGATGTTGTCATCATCCGTTACGAAGGTCCAAAAGGCGGCCCAGGCATGCAAGAGATGCTGTACCCCACGTCATACATCAAATCAAAAGGTCTGGGCAAGGTCTGCGCCTTATTCACCGATGGCCGGTTTTCCGGCGGCTCCTCAGGTCTGGTAATTGGTCATGCCTCGCCAGAAGCAGCAGAAGGTGGTGCGATTGGTCTGGTGGAAGAGGGCGACATGATTGATATCGACATTCCTGAGCGTCGCATCAATCTGCGTATCAGCGATGCCGCACTGGCCTCGCGTCGCGCTGCGATGGAAGCCAAAGGCGATGCAGCATGGTTGCCAGTCAATCGTGATCGTTATGTATCGCAAGCATTGCAAGCTTATGCAGCACTCACGACCTCAGCAGATCGTGGCGCTGTGCGTGATTTGTCGCAATTGAAGAAATAGATTTTTGAGGGGCGGTTTTGAGGAACGGAACAGTCGTTGTTTGTAAATAATCAGTGTTGGTTCTGGTTTGAACTGAGAACGACTGTCTTATTGAATCGAGTTTTCTTGTTGTAAAAAGCAGCCAGTAGCGGTTGCGCGTAGTTGATGTTTTCCACGTATGTTGGCTAATAAATCACAGATTGTTATTGATGAAATAATAGAGGTACAACAACGATGTCAAAAGAAAGCTCAGTGTCTGGTATTCTCAAATCTCTTCGCGATCAAGCTCTGAGCTCGAAATGTAGGCTTTTAGACAGACAACCGCAGCTCGATAGGCCGATTTTAACTATTTTCGAATGTTTCTTTTGCTTGCCTTCGAAATCATATTTTTTAGATTTGCCGCTAAAGAATATTTGTGCTTTAAGCCATCATAATTTTTTTGAAACCGGTCAAACGTGGCGAGAGATTTTATACCCAACGCGCGAAAAATCAGGATTGACGTGTCAAGGTTGGTCATCTGGAGTGTTTAATTATTTCGATGGAGAATGGAGAGATAATCTTTTCTCGCAATATGCTGAAAATTGTATGGGTGGCGCGAGGTTTACTGCAATTGGAGGTGCGGTGGTGGTTACTAACGGCATGCATCGGGTGGCCGGTGGATATGTTTATCGAGCAGCGCAGCAAGGAGAAAACGCGGTATTTTCAAAGGTACGTATTCGACATTGCGAACTGATGCCGGAAGTAAAAAAATTCCTAGAAAATCTGGACTCTTCGCTTGGTATATTTATAAGTAAAAGCGAAATTGCTTGCCCAAGATTTTGGATAACAGATTACATCCAAATCACCGCGCGTGGTCTTGTCACTTTACGTCGATTAAGCCCTTTTAATGGATTATTTGGGAAAAAAAAGATGCAGCAGCTATCTCCAGATTTGTTGTCTTGCATACTAAACGACACTTTCTTAAACGCTACTGAAAGTGCGCCACCATATGATGAGTAGGCTACTGCTATTGGCTAAAAATATACCTGTTATTTGCTAACAGGAAAGTGCAAGTTTAGACTCTACACATCTTCCCCAGCGTGAATAGAAAATGACAACAGATCCATATTCTAGCGTATTGCAATTTCTCCATAGCACACGTGAACTTGTCTTCTTAGAACAGGCACTAACCCAAGGTCTGCTACTGACTGACCACGATGTAATTTTACGACCAATTATAGACAATAGTGATCTAACTAATTTTTTCATTAATGAAATTTATCCAAGGATTGAGCGGAAGCTTAACAGTCTTGGAATATCATTTAATGACCTTTCCGATAATGAAAAAAACGTGCTTATGTGTGGTGTAGGTGCTATTTCGGGGAAAATTCCTATGCTATGTTTTACTGAAATTCCAGAGGGGAGGGTGTTGTCAACCCAGCATTTTGGCTTTGGTGGTTATGGTGTGGTTATTAAGCGCTATTGGCTCGAGCAAAACAATGCGGATAGGGTTATATACGTTGGTGAAAATTCACCAACCTCAAAGGCGCTATATTGCATACTTATGGACGCAAAAATACGAACCTTGCACATAGTGACTGGAAAAGGGGTTTTGTGGGGGCAAACACCTGATGAATTGAAAAACGTCTGGAGCTTACTCTCCTATGTCCAAGTACGACATCATTTGGATGAGCTTGAATGGCGAATCGCTGGCTCACACGGATTTATAGGCGGCATTCGTGATGTTGCAAAGCGGTTACCTATTCTTCTCCAAGACATAGAGTATATTTGTGTCCAATATGACAAAGAGATGCCCAGTATGAAGAAACTCATTGAAAATCTCGCGCTTCAACAAAAAGCCACTTCTATTCCAACGATTTTAGTGCAACCAGAAACGATTAACGTAGCAGCTTAATTGCGGTAACACGATCACCTCAATTCAATTAATGGCAGCCACCATGATGCGTACCCAGATTCGCTGGTGCCCCGCCATCTGCACTTGCCAGACTCTGCAATATCCCGCAATCACTGCTCGCTTGTACGTGCTGACATAGGCTGCGTAGCTCACTTAGCTGCGTTTGCAAATTGCTGAGTTCAGCGATTCTGTGTGCTACATGATGGATATGTTCATCCAGCAGCGTATTCACTTCGGCGCAATTTTCTTGCGGCGCGTCGCGGAACTTTAGCAAGCGACGTATCTCTTCTAGCGTCATATCTAGCGAGCGGCAGTTGCGGATAAATTGCAGTCGTTCTACATGTCCATCGTCATACAGCCTGAAATTGCCATCCGAGCGTGCTGGCGGTGGTAACAATTTTTCTTTTTCGTAGTAGCGCACGGTCTCTACCAGACAGCCTGTGCGTTTCGCCAGTTCACCGATTTTTAAACCACCGCTGGATGCAGGGTTCTGATCTCTATTCATTAGATCCTTCGCCATAAAATGCCTTTATTTCCATATTACGCTTGACTCTATACCTGCTACAGGGTCTCTAATGTGCAATATACGCTTTTTTAGGAAACAACATGCCGCACGACCATCATCCGCATCGCCACGCTCATAGCCAAAAGAGCGATCACGAGCAGACTCATCAAGCTCATTCTCACGATAAGCATCAACATGGTCATAGTTGCGGTCACGATCATTCAACGGGCAATCACAAATCGGGGATGGATTTACTCGCTGATAAGGCTGAAATGATCACGGCTGCTGGCAGCGTAAAGTCTTTATTCTCTATTGAAAATATGGATTGCCCGACTGAGGAGGCATTGATACGCAATAAGTTTGCGAACATGGAAGGTATCAGCAAACTGCACTTCAATTTGATGCAACGTAAGTTGACGGTGATTCATCTGGCAGATCAACTGACTCAGGTGCAATCTGCATTGAAGGCAATTGGGATGGATGCGGTGTTGATGAGCGAAGACGCATCTGTCAACCGCGATACGCAGCAAACATCTAATAATCAATCTGGCTCTGTTCGTAAAAAATGGATGCTGATTGGCGTCGCTGGACTAGCTGCGGTCATCGCAGAAGTGATTGCTTTTATCAGTGGGTCTGAGAATAGTTGGCCAGTGATTGTGTTGTCCTTATTTGCGATTAGTTTAAGCGGTTTAGGGACATACAAAAAAGGTTGGATTGCTTTAAAAAATGCGAATCTCAATATCAATGCCTTGATGTCCATCGCGGTGACTGGTGCTGTCATTCTGCAGCAATGGCCGGAGGCGGCGATGGTGATGGTCTTATTTACCCTGGCGGAAATGATCGAGGCTCTATCACTGGACCGCGCGCGTAATGCGATCCGCGGCTTGATGGCGATGACGCCTGAACAGGCGACAGTATTACAAGCAGATGGCAAATGGGAAGTCATCGCGGCGGCGAATGCACAGCTTGGCGCTAGCATCCGGGTTGCGCCTGGTGAGCGGATACCGTTGGATGGTTTGATTAGCAAAGGACAATCAACCGTCAATCAGGCTCCGATCACAGGCGAGAGCATGCCAGTAGAAAAAGTGCCAGGCGATAAAGTATTTGCCGGGACGATTAATCAGACGGGTTCTTTTGACTACACGGTGACGGCATTACAAAATGATTCCACCATGTCGCGCATTATTCATGCAGTGGAAGAGGCGCAAGCTAGTAAAGCGCCAACTCAAGGTTTTGTGGATCGTTTTGCGAAGATCTATACGCCTTGCGTATTTTTGATTGCATTAGCGATCGCCATCGTGCCGCCATTGGCGATGGGTTTGCCTTGGATGATCTGGTTTTATAAAGCACTGGTGCTGCTGGTGATTGCCTGCCCTTGTGCCTTGGTAGTTTCTACCCCCGTCACTGTGGTCAGCGGATTGTCGGCTGCTGCCAAGGCCGGTATCTTGATCAAAGGAGGGCGCTATCTGGAGGAGGGGCGTTATCTCAAGTCAATTGCGCTAGATAAAACGGGCACGATCACACAGGGCAAACCGCAAGTCACCGATGTGGTGATGTTGTCCGGCACACAGCAAGATGGCTTGCGCCTTGCCGCCCAGTTAGCGGCACGCTCTGATCATCCGATGTCGCTTGCAATTCATGCATATTGGCGAGAAAAAAGTGGCGATGTGTTGACGGGTGAGGTCACCGATTTTGAAGCGCTGACCGGTCGCGGTACCAAAGGTCGCATTGCTGCGCAATATCACTATCTTGGGAATCATTGTCTGATCGAAGAATTGGGTACCTGCAATCCAGAAATCGAGACCGCGCTGAATCGCCTGGAAGCGGAAGGTAAGAGCGTCGTCATGTTAAGTAATGATACGCACGTCATCGCACTGTTTGCCGTTGCTGATGCAGTGCGTGATACCAGTCGCGCTGCGATTGCGGAATTACATCAACTCGGCATCCGCACCGTGATGCTAACTGGCGATAACACATTGACCGCTAAGTCAATCGCACGCCAGACCGGCATCGATGATGCACGCGGCAATTTGCTGCCAGAAGACAAACTAGCAGCGATCAAACAAGAGATCGCCGATTATCGTACTGTGGGTATGGTGGGTGACGGTATTAACGATGCTCCGGCGCTGGCGCAAGCCACTATTGGCTTCGCTATGGGCGCTGCCGGAAGTGACACTGCTCTGGAAACTGCCGATGTCGCTTTGATGGATGATGACCTCAGAAAAATTCCTCAATTTATCCGTCTGAGTCGCCGGACTTCTGCCATTCTCAAACAAAATATCGCGATTGCGCTGGGCATTAAAATCGTATTTTTTATAATGGCGATGATGGGAATGGCAACGCTATGGATGGCTGTATTTGCCGATATGGGGGCGAGTTTGATTGTGGTATTTAATGGACTGCGCTTGTTAAAAGCAGTACAGAAAAATAGTTTGCGTGAATGAAATTTTATTAGCTGTATCAGTGCGGATTTTGCTTAATTTAGTTTAAATATCCGCTTGCCGGACCCATTTATGCAATGTCAAAGGCTTGGCTTGCTGCAGGTCTAAAATCAGTTTGGCGGGATTTTCTTGCTGATGTAGCAGCGCCAGATGTTCCGCTTTTAAAAACTTGGCATTGACGGTGTGCTGCAGAAAATCGAGCAGGCTATTGTAAAAACCAGCGATATTCAATAAGCCCAAAGGTTTTTGATGGAAACCTAGTTGCGACCAGGTGAACATTTCAAATAGTTCTTCCAAAGTGCCGACACCGCCCGGCATGGCGATAAACCCGTCTGACAATTCCGCCATCATTGCTTTGCGTTCATGCATATTTTTTACGATGTGTAACTGGCTTAAACCTGTATGGCCAACTTCTTTATCCATCAGGGCTTGCGGGATAACTCCAGTTACTTGACCACCGAGCCGCAAGACTTCATCCGCGATCACGCCCATCAAACCAACATTGCCACCGCCATAGACGAGGGAGATGCTGTTCGATACCATTTCAGCAGCGAGCTGGCGGGCGCCTTGCGCGTAGGCGTCGTCGTCACCGATGGATGAGCCGCAGTAAACGCAAAGCGATTTTATGGTGGACATGGGATTCCTGAAGCGCGGGTGTTGAGCTTACTGGTTAATTTTATGGGTTAATTTTTTTCAGATATTCTTGCGATAGTTTTTCGAAGACGTTTTTAGTTTCGCCGCGCAAGTAAGGGCTGATTAGCACGATCACCTGATAGCAGCCACGCGCCAGGGATTCGGACATGGTTTGTAGCTCGGTGTATTTGCGAGGATTGCGGACGTATTCGTAGGACAACCAATACGTGGCGACCACCACCATGTTGGTCGCAAGGGCGTCAATCTCGATGTCGTTGCCTTCAAACTCACCATCGGTACGCAGGCCATAGCAAAGCTCGGTGGCGACTTTGATTTTGTGCGACAGAATTTGTTTAAAATGCAGTTCCAGATTGCGATTTCTGGACAGCAGATCGTTTAAATCACGATAAAAAAAGCGATAGCGCCAGACCAATTCAAAGGTCAGATGCAGATAAGTCCAGATATCTTGAATGTTCGCTTTACGACCTTCCGGGAACGCGAGTTTTTTATTAATTTCTTCTTCAAATTGAGTGAAGATAGAATTAACAATATCGTCTTTATTACGGAAGTGATAGTAAAGATTGCCAGGAGAGATATGCATCTCTTCAGCAATAACAGTGGTTGTGATATTGGGTTCGCCAAATTCGTTAAATAGGCGAAGTGATAAGTCCAGTATACGTTCCCTGGTACGACGAGGCGTTTTGTGTTGCATGCCGACTCTCTAGAATTATTTTTTCAATAGAATAACATTGAACTGGCAAAGCACAAAAATTGGATAGGGATTTTCCCAAGAGAATTCGTTGTGTTTATAGTGAAACATAAAATTATTCGCTATAAATGAATATTTGACTGGATTGTAGTTGGCGTTGGAATCAGTCTTAATCTACGAATCTGGTGTCATTGCTTAATTTAACTTCCGCGTGGACCAAGCGAGTTTTCGCTAATTTATCATGCAAAAATTGACCATCTTTATCAAGCTTGTATGTTAGCGCCCAAAGGATAATGTTTGCGGTGACGGCCACAATAGCGAGCCAGCCTTTTAATTCGAATTGGTAGGCAATCGCCAGGCCTGGAATAAACCACATCCATGCCAGGCAGTAGCGAACTACTGCTTTAATGATGGGTAATTTTTGTCTCTCGCCATCAATTAGTTTGATATTCCACGTTTTCATTGCCAAAGTTTGACCACTCCGGCACCAAAAAAACACAAAATATATTCCGAGTATGGCGAAGAGCCAGGCCTCACGAGCGTGGCGAAGGGTCAGTGCATGCCTGCTCTGGGTCCAGACGTCGAATATCATGCCTGCCGTAAAAATGACACCGAACAAAAGCATCGCTTCATAAACCATGCAAATAAGCCGACGTTTTAAGGCTGGTGTTACCGGAGGAGGGATAACAGTATTTGTTGTAGCCACTTGTTACTTTGCCGGAGTTTGATATACCGACGTGTTTGGTGCAGGCAACACGCTTGCTGGCAAACTTGCTGATTGGGGTGCAATCACAGCCACCGGCTTGTTTGCTTGTGCTGCCAACGCTGCCTTAGGTGCACCTTTGATAGGAGCCAGAGGTACTGCTTTGCGTTGAGCTTCTGAGGGAAGATTTGTTACGCTTTTTTTCTTCACCGCTTCACTTGCGAGTTTTTTCTTTTCTTCTTCACTTAATTTTTGATACTGCTGCCACTGCTCAGATTTTTTTTCTGAGTTTATTTGAGTTGTACGAGCAAAATTTTCTCGTGCTTGCATGCGTTGTTCAGGCGTTAATTTAACCCAGGCGCGCATACGTTCTTGCACCCGAACTTGCTCGTCTGGCTTCATTACTGCATATTTATTTGCAATTTCTAGCCATTTCTTTTTATTTTGCTCACTCATCCGTTGCCATTCAGGCGCGAGTGGGGCAAGTGCGATTTTTTGTGTCGCACTTAATTCCTGCCAGCTTGGTCTAGTCAATGGCGTCGCTGGTAACGAGGTAGCTTTTTGCGCGACAGTTGGCTTCACGTCAGCAGCGGTAGCTGACATGACGTAAGTTACCGACGCTACCACTGCCATGATTAAGGCAAGGACTTCAGTTCTGTTGACCACGAACAAAGTGGATAAGCGCACGCCTATTCCTCCGCTTTATTCAAATAAGCGCTAAAGCCAGTATCAAGGTAAGCATCAGGTGGCAATTCATCGACTAAAACTGCCGCATCAATTTCTGCTAAATCGCTAATTCTTCTTTGTTGCTCGTATTCGTAAATGCCTGTCAAGCCCATAACCAGTACCAGCAAAGGCAAGATAACGCCCAGCTTACCTAGCCAAGATTGTGGTCCTTGGAAAGAAAACCCCGCATTGCCAGCTAAAACGCCACCAAATGCAAAAACCGCACTTGGCGAAGCTTGCTTTTTGCGTGACATTGCAATTTTGCGCGCATTAGCGAGCCTGTCCAGCGCCGGTGCGGGAATGTTTTCAGCGGATTCGTTTAATGCATGCCGTACTTTGTAGGCAAAGTCGAGGTCTTGCGCTTCTCGTGAGTAATTCATAATGTTATTCCTTTTGCCTTAAGCGATACTGCGAGCGCATGTGTCGCGCGGGAACAATGCGTTTTTACGCTGCCTTCTGAGCAGCCCATTGCGGCGGCAGTCTCTGCTACGTCCATGTCTTCCCAATAACGCATGAGGAAGGCTTCCCGTTGACGCGCTGGAAGTTTTTGTACTTCCTCATCGATAATATTCAGAACTTGTTCACGTTCTATCTTGTCCGCGCTTGATTCCGATGCTTCTGTGCCATCTTCTGCGGCATAACTTTCCAATAAATCAAAATTATCATCGCCTTGATTATTGTTTGGAGTGATACTTGAAAATAAGCTAACCCAAGTATTGCGCACTTTTTCTCTACGAAAAAAATCTAGAATCGTGTTTTGCAAAATTCTCTGAAATAGCATCGGCAATTCTGCCGCAGGCTTATCGCCATATTTTTCAGAAAGCTTGATCATGGATTCTTGCACAATATCCAACGCAGACTCTTGGTTGCGTACGGTATAGACGGCATGTTTGAAAGCGCGACGTTCTACGCCTTCAAGGAAATTGGATAATTCTTTGTCTGTGGCCATCTGTTGGCGTAGCTAATCAATAACTTAGTAATTTTGTTTATCTGTCGCAAAAAGCTATTCTTGCATATTTTTTTGCAGCTATTGGGTTGGCGCACGAGTTACGTGATTGTCTTTCCCTTTAAAAGTGCGCCCATGCTAGCAAAATTCCTTTTCTATGTCCCGTTTTTTGTACAAAGTACCTGATTTGGAAGGGATTTTGTGCTTTAAAAGGTGGAATTTGTCTTGACCAAAATGGTGCAACACAGTACCGTATGAATCCGCCTTGAAATCTCGAGGCAATAAATACTTGCTGGAATCGGCTCACAATGCTGTCCTCTGCAGGTTCGCTCTAATGAAGCAGTTTGTTCTAACCCATGCCACAAGCGTGAGAAGTTGTCTTAGCAAAGCCCAAAATACTGATTGGACGAGTGTTCTAAGCCTTATCTGGAAATATATTCAACGGATGTACCAAGGGTAATGTGACCGCACAAAAAGGAATATCAGCAGACCGCCTCGCTTCGTAATTTCGTCAGGAAAGAACATCCGATCAATCTCCTATGGACCTTGAAAGGAAACGTAAATGAGTTCAGATACAAATACAGAAATAACCGGCGCAGAGATCTTAGTTAAATGTCTGGCCGAAGAGGGTGTTGAGCATGTGTTCGGATATCCGGGCGGTGCTGTACTCTATATCTACGATGCAATTTTTAATCAGGACAAGTTTCAACATATTCTTGTTCGTCATGAGCAGGCCGCGATACACGCAGCCGATGCTTATTCCCGATCCTCACAAAAAGTGGGTGTTGCGCTAGTGACATCTGGCCCTGGCGTTACCAATGCGGTAACTGGCCTGGCAACCGCTTACATGGATTCGATCCCGATGGTGATCATTTCCGGCCAAGTCCCAAGCCACGCCATTGGTCAGGATGCTTTCCAGGAATGCGATACCGTCGGTATTACACGTCCTTGCGTCAAGCATAACTTTTTGGTGAAAGACGTCAGAGATTTAGCGACGACCATTAAAAAGGCTTTTTTTATCGCTACAACGGGTCGTCCCGGTCCTGTGTTAGTTGACATCCCTAAAGATATCAGCATGCACAAGACTACCTATTTTTACCCAAAAGAAATTGAAATGCGCTCTTACAAGCCTGTGGATAAAGGTCATTCTGGTCAGATCCGTAAGGCGGTGCAACTATTGCTGCAAGCAGAGCGCCCGATGATTTATACCGGTGGCGGTGTGATTCTGGCGAATGCGTCGCCAGAGTTGAATAAACTGGTCGATCAATTAGGCTTTCCATGCACTAACACCTTGATGGGATTAGGCGCATATCCAGCCTCTAGCGATAAATTTGTCGGTATGCTCGGCATGCACGGTACTTACGAAGCTAACATGGCAATGCAGCACTGCGACGTGTTGATTGCGATTGGCGCACGTTTTGATGACCGCGTTATCGGTAACCCCAAACATTTTGCGTCTAGTCCGCGCAAAATTATTCATATCGATATTGATCCATCGTCGATTTCTAAGCGGGTAAAAGTTGATATTCCTATCGTTGGTAATGTTAAAGACGTATTGCAAGAATTTTTGTCGCAATTGAGTGTCGCTGAAACCAAATCTAATCCCAAAGCTCTGGCAGACTGGTGGAAGCAAGTCAATGAATGGCGCAAACGCGATTGTCTGAAGTTCCCGACATCGACCGAAGTGATCAAACCTCAGTCAGTTGTTCAGAAAGTTTGGGAAATCACCAAGGGCGACGCCTTCGTCACCTCTGACGTTGGTCAGCATCAAATGTGGGCGGCGCAGTATTACGGCTTTGACAAACCACGTCGCTGGATTAATTCTGGCGGCTTGGGCACGATGGGCGTGGGCTTGCCTTATGCGATGGGTGTTCAGATGGCCAATCCCGGTGCGACTGTCGCCTGTATTACAGGCGAAGCGTCTATACAAATGTGTATTCAAGAGCTCGCTACTTGCAAGCAATATCATTTGACGCCAAAAATTATTTTGCTGAATAACCGTTTCCTTGGCATGGTCAGGCAGTGGCAGCAAATTGATTATGGTTCACGTTATTCCGAGTCGTACATGGACTCTTTGCCGGACTTTACCAAGTTAGTAGAGGCCTACGGCCATGTTGGCATGAAGATCGAAAACCCAGCTGATATTGATGGCGCTTTAAAAGATGCCTTCGCAATGAAAGATCGTCTGGTGTTTATGAACTTCATCACAGATCAAACCGAAAACGTCTGGCCTATGGTCAAGGCGGGCGCTGGTTTGACTGAAATGCTGCTCGGCTCGGAGGATTTATAACATGAGACATATCATTTCTGTTTTGCTGGAAAACGAAGCGGGTGCTTTGTCACGTGTGGTTGGTTTATTTTCTGCTCGTGGTTATAACATCGAAACCTTAACGGTAGCGCCGACCGAAGATGCCACGCTATCACGCATGACCATTGTGACCTCGGGTTCGGATGACATCATCGAGCAAATCACCAAGCACTTAAATCGTCTGATTGAAGTCGTGAAGGTGGTGGATCTGACCGAGGGTGCGCATATCGAGCGTGAGCTGATGTTGATCAAAGTCAGGGCCGTTGGTAAAGAGCGTGAGGAGATGAAGCGTACAGCGGATATTTTCCGTGGACGTATCATTGATGTCACCGAAAAAACTTACACCATCGAACTGACCGGTAATAAAGGCAAGCTGGATGCCTTTATCGATTCCATTGACCGCACAGCGATTTTAGAAACTGTGCGTACTGGTGGTTCTGGCATCGGTCGCGGCGAGCGTATTCTCAAAGTCTAAACAAACAATTAAAGATTTTTAGTCGGAATTATTGGTAGTCATTACACACGCCAATTAAAGACAATATCAAGTTCTAAAATTCTATTTACAAAATTATTAAACTAATTAAATTACGAAGGAATAAAAATGAAAGTTTTCTACGATAAAGATTGCGATTTGTCCCTCATCAAAGGCAAAAACGTTACTATCATTGGTTACGGTTCCCAAGGTCATGCCCACGCACAAAATTTGAATGATTCTGGCTGCAAAGTTACCGTTGCTCTGCGCAAAGGTGGCGCGTCATGGGACAAGGCAAAAAATGCCGGTCTGAATGTAGCGGAAGTGAATGATGCAGTGAAAGCAGCTGACGTCATCATGATCTTGTTGCCAGATGAAAACATCGCCCAAGTGTATGCTGAAAACGTAGCGCCACATGCCAAGCAAGGTGCTGTATTAGCGTTCGCACATGGCTTTAATGTTCATTACGGCCAAGTCGTACCACGCGCCGATCTGGACGTAATCATGATCGCCCCAAAAGCGCCGGGCCACACAGTTCGCGGCACTTATTCTCAAGGTGGTGGCGTGCCTCACTTGATCGCTGTATATCAAGACAAGTCAGGCTCTGCACGTGATATCGCTTTGTCCTATGCGATGGCCAACGGTGGTGGTCGTGCCGGTATCATCGAAACTAACTTCCGTGAAGAAACTGAGACCGATTTGTTCGGCGAACAAGCAGTATTGTGCGGTGGCGCAGTTGAACTGATCAAAGCTGGTTTCGAGACCTTGGTCGAAGCTGGTTATGCACCAGAAATGGCGTATTTTGAATGTCTGCACGAATTAAAATTGATCGTCGATCTGATCTATGAAGGCGGTATCGCCAACATGAATTACTCGATCTCGAACAATGCAGAATATGGCGAATATGTGACCGGCCCTAAAGTCGTCACGTCCGCGACCAAAGATGCAATGCGTCAATGCCTCAAAGATATTCAAACTGGCGAATATGCGAAGAGTTTTATCCTGGAAAATAAAGCAGGTGCACCTACTTTGATTTCCCGTCGCCGTTTGACATCTGAGCATCAGATAGAAGAGGTCGGTGCTAAGTTGCGCGCAATGATGCCTTGGATTGCTAAGAATAAATTAGTCGATCAATCGAAAAATTAATCTGGACAATTGCAGATTATCTTCTGGCGCTGACTTTTAGTCTGCGCAAGTTGAAAACAAAAAAGTCGCCTGCCAGGGCGACTTTTTTATTGAAATTCCCTTATTGATTTTAATATACTCCCCGAATTTTTTATAAAAAATAACATATCGTCCAATTAATATATGGACACTAAATATATACATACCAGGAGTATATATTTATGTGAGTGTAAAGTTTACGTAAAATCTGTCATTTATACGGGCTTATGATGTGTTAATCATGCACACCGCTATCTTGCTAATTTATGCTTATCATATATAGCGATTATTTAGATTTCCATATTGAATACACGACGTAAATCATACAGTTTGGTAGGGTCGAATAGCAAAGCCAGGCTGTTTGCCGATAAAGCAATAACGTCTTTCTATCAATACCGCGTTAGACAAAGGTGATGGAATTGATTTTTACTGCCGTGTAATAGACGTTATACTTTCACCTTACTTTCAATTCATTCATTACACGCATGCCATCTTTCAAACGACGCAAGCCCAAAGGTAGTTTTAAGCTTTTTCCTCGTGGTGCACGTAAAAATCAAGCGAACACATTCAGCGAGAATGTGCCGATGCTCCCTGCCAAACGTCGGCGTGGAATTTATTTGTTGCCGAATGCATTTACTACTGCAGCTTTGTTTTGCGGCTTCTATGCGATCGTGATGGCGATGAACCAACGCTTTGATCAATCGGCATTCGCTATTTTTGCAGCGATGGTGCTGGATAGTCTGGATGGTCGTGTGGCGCGGATGACAAATACGCAAAGTGAATTTGGTGCTCAATACGATAGTTTGTCTGACATGATCTCTTTCGGCGCGGCACCAGCTTTGGTCGCGTATGAATGGTCGCTTCGCGGGATGGATAAACTCGGCTGGTTAGCTGCCTTTATCTACTGTGCTGGAGCCGCATTGCGATTAGCACGTTTTAATACCAATATCGCTGTAGTTGATAAGCGTTATTTTCAAGGTTTGCCAAGTCCGGCCGCGGCGGCGTTGGTCGCAGGATTTGTGCTGCTTATGACCGATCTGAATTTTAAAGGTAGTGAACTTAGTTGGAGTACTTGGTGCATTACGTTATTTGCTGGATTGACGATGGTGACGAATGTTCCTTTTTACAGTTTTAAAGATGTAAATTTTCGTCGCTCGGTTCCGTTTGTTGCACCACTTTTGATCGTGCTTGGATACGTCGCTGTGGTTAAAGACCCACCTAAAGTATTGTTTGGATTATTTGTCTTGTATGGCTTGTCTGGTTACGTTGTTTTACTGTGGCGCTGGCGCAAAGGTCGCCCCATCAGTATTGTTCAAACAACGGTGGAGCCACACGAAGAAAAATAGCAATCTGTGTGATAATAAGGATATAGCCGCGTCGCAGAAATGTGACGCGGCTTTTTGTTTTTCGATAATCCAAAAACATAGAAAATTCTAGATTAATTCTGCTATAAATTCTTGCACTTAGAGATAATCACGCTTATAGTCGTTTTCAAGAATTTTATGCCTAAATTTTTAGCAATTTGCCAGTGAATTGTCTTATGAAAACCCATCAGGTTTTCTAGTGACTTTAGCGGCTCCTAAGATATCGACCAGATATCGCGCTATCAATTTACGTTAGCTATAACCGGCTACTTCTCTTTGTTATCTTCGACGAAGAGAATTAAAAGCACGCAATAGAGTACACAATTAAGCACACTTCAAAAGTATGTTGCTCATGCTGGTTACTTACACCGATTACCTACGCCAATATTTCAATTTTTATAAAATCAGGATTAGATTATGAGTGATAAATTAATCATATTTGATACCACCTTACGTGACGGCGAGCAGTCGCCCGGTGCGTCTATGACCAAGGATGAAAAAATCCGTATTGCACGTCAGTTAGAACGCTTAAAAGTGGACGTGATCGAAGCCGGTTTTGCTGCCGCATCGCAAGGAGATTTTGAGGCAATCCAGGCGATTGCCACATCAGTAAGAGAACCGATTATCTGCTCATTATCGCGCGCCAATGACCGGGATATTTCTCGTGCAGCTGAAGCACTAAAATCCGCCCAAAGAAAACGTATTCACACCTTCATTGCGACCTCACCATTGCATATGGAAAAGAAGCTGCGGATGACACCAGACCAAGTATTTGAGCAAGCGAAGCAAGCAGTGCGATTTGCGCGTCAGTTTACCGATGATGTTGAATTTAGTCCTGAAGATGGTAGTCGTTCAGATATGGACTTTTTATGCCGGGTGATCGAGGCCGTCATTGCTGAGGGCGCAACCACAATCAATTTTGCCGATACGGTAGGTTATGGCGTACCAGAGCTGTACGGCACGATGCTAAAAAATTTACGCGAGCGTATTCCTAACTCGGATAAAGCGATATGGTCAGTTCATTGCCACAACGATCTGGGTATGGCAGTGGCAAATTCGTTAGCTGGTGTGATGATCGGCGGGGCGCGGCAGGTGGAATGTACGATCAATGGTTTGGGTGAGCGTGCTGGTAATACTGCGCTAGAAGAAATCGTGATGGCAGTACGGACTCGCCGTGATCACTTCAATTTAGACTGCAATATTGATACGACTCAGATCGTTGCGACTTCAAAATTGGTCTCTCAAATTACTGGCTTTGCAGTGCAGCCAAACAAGGCAGTGGTTGGTGCGAATGCGTTTGCGCATGCCTCTGGGATTCATCAAGATGGTGTGTTGAAAGCGCGTGATACCTATGAAATTATGCGAGCTGAAGATGTCGGCTGGAGTGCAAATAAAATCGTTCTGGGTAAATTATCAGGTAGAAACGCATTCAAACAACGTCTTGAGGAGCTCGGCATCGCCTTGGAGTCAGAGGCGGATGTGAATGCGGCATTTACGCGATTTAAAGAGCTGGCAGATCGTAAATCAGAAATCTTTGACGAAGATATTATGTCCTTGGTCTCCGATGAAGAACATGCACACGGTAACGAATACTATCGGTTTGTTTCTTTGGCACAGCATTCCGAGACAGGTGAAAGGCCAGCAGCAAAAATTGTGTTTTCAATTGATACGAAAGAAGTTACTTGCAACGGCCACGGCAACGGTCCTGTCGATGCGATTGTGAATGCGATTGAATCGACGACGCAAAGTGGCGCTGAGTTATTACTATTTTCGGTGAACGCGATCACCACTGGTACGCAATCTCAGGGAGAAGTTACGATGCGTTTATCTAAAGCGGGTCGTATCGTAAATGGTGTCGGGGCTGATCCTGATATTGTGGTTGCCTCAGCTAAAGCGTATTTGTCGGCTTTGAATAAATTGCATTCAAAAGTAGAGAAGCTTAATCCTCAGCTGTGATCTAGCTTTAATACAGTCATTGCTTAGGTTCGGATGGCATAAACCTACTTTGATCGGGTAAAGAATTCATGCTATAGTCATGCGTCTTACCGTTTTGGTGAGATTATTGTTATCACGATGATAAGGGTTCATTCTCTTGCCATCGCATGTTAAGGAAAATCATGACTTTTGAAAAAAGTACTAAAGCCGCCATCGTTGCGGACAATGCCCGCGGTGTAAATGACACCGGCTCCCCAGAAGTGCAAGTTGCTTTATTGACTGCACGCATCAATGACTTAAACGGTCACTTCAAAGCACATGCTAAAGATCACCACTCACGTCGTGGTCTGATTATGATGGTTAACCGTCGTAAAAGTCTGCTGTCTTACCTCAAAGGTAAAGATTTGAACCGTTATCGTTCACTGATCGAAAAACTCGGCTTGCGTAAGTAATTCATTGCTATATATTTATTACATAGCAAAAATGTTGTAGCAGAAAGCCTGCCTCAGTTCGCTGTCGCAGGCTTTTTGCTGTTTATGGTTTGTAGTTGGTGGTTGGTAATTAGTATCTTGTAATTGAGTCTGTAATTGTTTAATGCAGGAAAGCGAATCCAAGATTCGCTCGCGGTGAGGTGGACGACAGCGCCTGAAAATCTGTCGGCAAAATAGAAAGGACACATTGTGTTTAATAAAGTTACGAAAACTTTCCAGTACGGTCAACATCAAGTGACGTTGGAAACAGGCGAGATCGCTCGTCAAGCCTCTGGCGCAGTCTTGGTATCAATTGAAGATACCGTTGTATTAGCAACCGTTGTTGCAAAAAAAGACGCTAAGCCAGGTCAAGATTTTTTCCCTCTGACGGTTGATTACCTTGAGAAAACTTATGCTGCTGGTCGTATTCCAGGCGGTTTTTTCAAGCGTGAAGGTCGTCCATCTGAAAAAGAAACACTGACATCCCGTCTGATCGATCGTCCAATTCGCCCTCTGTTCCCAGAAGGCTATTTGAATGAAGTGCAGGTGATCATTCATGTCTTATCCGTCAACCCTGAAATCGATCCCGATATCGCCGCGATGATCGGCGCTTCTGCCGCGATCTGCGTTTCTGGTATTCCATTCAGTGGCCCAGTCGGCGCCGCACGCGTGGGTTATATCGATGGTCAATATGTATTGAATCCAACCGCGACTCAGTTAAAAACATCCGCTATGGATCTGGTTGTTGCCGGTACTGAGCAAGCAGTTTTGATGGTTGAGTCTGAAGCGCAACAATTATCTGAAGAAGTTATGCTGGGTGCCGTAGTGTACGGTCACGAGCAAATGAAGGCAGTGATTGATGCAATTCATGATTTAGTTCGCGATGGCGGCAAGCCAGAAGTTGAATGGGCGCCAGCACCAAAGAATGAGCCGCTAATCGCGGCTGTTTCTGCAGTAGCAGAGCCTTTATTGCGCGCTGCTTATCAAACGCGTGAAAAGCAAGCTCGTACGCAATTGCTTAAAGATGCAAGTGCAAAAGTCAGTGCTGCATTGGCTGAGCAAGCCGCAGCGTCAGGCACATCGGTACCGGATTCTTCCGATGTAGGCAATATCATGTTTGATTTGGAATCGAAAATTGTTCGCTCCCAAATTCTGGATGGTGAGCCACGTATTGACGGTCGTGATACCCGCACAGTGCGCCCGATTACGATTCGTACTGGCGTGTTGCCACGTACGCATGGTACGGCTTTGTTTACTCGTGGTGAGACGCAGGCTTTGGTGATTGCGACTTTGGGTACAGCACGTGATGAGCAAAAAATTGATGCGTTGATGGGCGAATACACAGATCGTTTCATGCTGCATTACAACATGCCCCCGTTTGCTACTGGTGAAACTGGTCGCGTTGGTACGCCTAAGCGCCGCGAAATCGGTCACGGTCGTTTGGCTAAACGTGCTTTGTTAGCGGCGTTACCGTCGCCTGAAGATTTTAGCTACTCAGTACGTTTGGTTTCAGAAATTACTGAATCCAACGGATCTTCCTCAATGGCGTCGGTTTGCGGTGGCTGTTTAGCATTGCTGGATGCTGGTGTGCCGATGAAGGCTCACGTAGCCGGTATCGCCATGGGCTTGATTAAAGATGGTAACAAGTTTGCCGTTTTGACTGACATTTTGGGTGATGAAGATCATTTGGGCGATATGGACTTTAAGGTCGCCGGTACTGCTGAAGGTATTACTGCCTTGCAAATGGATATCAAAATCCAAGGCATTACAAAAGAAATCATGCAAGTCGCTTTGGCGCAAGCTAAGGAAGGTCGCGTACATATTCTCGCCAAAATGCAAGAGGCTGTACCGCATGGCAAGGCAGAATTATCCGACTTTGCACCACGTCTGATTACCGTCAAAATTAACCCAGAAAAAATCCGTGATGTCATCGGTAAGGGCGGCGCTGTGATCCGCGCTTTAACTGAAGAAACTGGTACCCAAATCGATATTAGCGATGAAGGCGTAGTGACAATTGCTTCAGTGGATGCAGCAGCCGGTCAAGAAGCCAAACGTCGTATTCAGGAGCTGACTGCAGAAGTTGAAGTCGGTAAAGTTTATGATGGCACAGTACTGAAGTTGTTGGACTTTGGTGCGATCGTCCAGATCATGCCAGGTAAGGATGGCTTGTTGCACATTAGTCAGATCGCTAATGAGCGCGTCAATGCAGTTGCCGATTACCTTAAAGAAGGCCAGCAAGTACGCGTCAAAGTATTAGAAACTGACGATCGTGGTCGCTTTAAATTGTCAATGAAGGCAGCAGCTCCAGAAGTTGAAGCTCAGCCTCAGTAATCTTGACTACCTAAATATTTGCTATGCATTGCTATAGCAATTAGCTTCTCTCAAAAACGCCTGTGCTTACGCGCAGGCGTTTTTTTATCGCCGTACAATAGTATTTTTTAAACAGGACAAAATCATGCGTGCAATTGAAATTACACAGTACGGTAAGCCAGAAGTTTTGCAATTGTGTGAGCGTCCAATTCCCGAGGCTAAAGCGGGCGAAGTATTGATTAAGGTGCATGCGGCAGGTATTAACCGTCCGGACGTTTTTCAGCGTCTTGGTCAGTATCCGGTTCCTCCAGGGGCGTCTGATTTGCCGGGCTTAGAAGTCGCAGGCGAGATTGTTGGCGGTGATTTGGGCGACTCTGGATTTAAAAAAGGTGATTTGGTCTGCGCCCTTGTGCAGGGTGGTGGCTATGCAGAATATTGTGTAGCTCCGGCGCCGCAATGCCTGCTTTTGCCGGAAGGACTCTCTTTAATGGAGGCGGCCTCGTTGCCGGAAACCTATTTTACGGTTTGGAGTAATGTTTTTGATCGTGCCAGATTAACTCAAGGAGAAACTTTTCTAGTGCAGGGCGGTACCTCGGGTATCGGCGTAACCGCCATCCAAATCGCTGCGGCTCTTGGACATCGTGTGTTTGCTACAGCTGGCTCGGATGATAAGTGTCGTGCGACCGAAAGCCTGGGGGCTGAGCGTGGTATCAATTATCGGAATGAGGATTTTGTAGAAATCGTCAAATCGCTTACCGATAATAAAGGGGTCAATGTGATTTTGGATATGGTTGCCGGAGACTATATCCCGCGTGAAATCAATTGCCTTGAGGATGATGGACGTCTTGCGATCATCGCTTTGCTGGGTGGTGCTCGTGCAGAGCTGGATCTGGGGCAGGTATTACGCAGAAGATTGACAATTACCGGTTCAACTTTGAGGCCGCGTTCAGTTGCGTTTAAAGGGGCGGTTGCGCAGCAACTGAAAGAGCATGTCTGGCCTTTGCTCGTATCTGGAAAAATAAAGCCCGTGATACATCAAATTTTTCCATTAGCACAGGCTGCTCAGGCACACAGTTTGATGGAGTCCAGCTTGCATGTGGGTAAGATTATGTTGCAGGTTAGTGAATAACAAAATTTGGGCTTACGCAAAACCGCCCCAACCATATTGTGGCTCCTAGCTGTACTTACAGTACTATCTGCGTCGCTATGCCTTGTTGGGATATTTTGCGTATGCCCTAAAAACGAATTAAGAATAGATCATAAATATACTCCCCTTATTTTTTGTGTAAATAGTCTTATTGCCCAGTAAATCATTGGACATCTTTAATATACTAACTGGGAGTATATTTATGTCTTTTGACTTCCAAAGCGATATCGCCGATGCTTTTGGTTAATTGATTGACGCAAATATTTATTTGAATTGCAGTGCATTCACTTTTTTTGGCATCGCGAATTTGACCCCTCTTGCTCAGGCGGCTACAATAGACGGTTAATTAAATTTTGGGCTGCTATGCGACGCAAACTGATAGCTGGTAACTGGAAAATGAACGGCAGTTTTGCTGCCAATAAAGCACTTTTATCAGAGTTGCGTGCGGGTTTAAACCCAAATGCGGCTTGTGATGTTCTGGTCTGTGCTCCCGCACCATATTTGGCGCAATGCGCGGATGATTTGACTGGTAGTGGTATTTTCTTGGGCGCTCAAGATGTTTCTGTGCACGGCTCGGGCGCTTATACGGGTGAAGTATCTGCTGGAATGCTGGTGGATTGCGGATGTTCTTATGTGATTGTTGGGCATTCTGAGCGTCGCGCCTATCATCATGAGTCTAATGATCTGGTAGCGCAAAAAGCTTTGCAGGCATTAAGCGCAGGTTTGCATCCAATTGTTTGTGTCGGTGAGACTTTGGAGCAGCGCGAGTCGGGACAAACTAATGCGGTTGTTTCAAGTCAATTGCAGGCGGTATTGGATTTGATTGGTGTTGATGCACTGGCAAATATTGTGATTGCTTATGAGCCAGTTTGGGCGATAGGGACGGGTAAAACTGCGACTCCGCAAATGGCGCAAGTTGTTCATGCAGTGCTTCGTCAGCAATTGATTGCTAAGGATGTTGACCTGGCTGCTGGCATGCAAATATTGTATGGCGGAAGTATGAAGCCCGATAACGCAAAAGAGCTATTGGCGATGGCTGATATCGATGGCGGTCTTATCGGTGGTGCTGCCTTGAAAGCGGCTGATTTTCTCGCAATTGTCGACGCCATCTAATTTTTTAGGGCGTTGAGAGATTGTTCTTTGTTTTACGATTAATTTAATTAGGTGTTTTGAATGCATACTTTGTTTACAGTGGTAGTGGTTGTCCAGGTTTTGTCTGCGCTGGCAATTATCGGTCTGGTTCTTTTGCAGCACGGCAAGGGCGCAGATATGGGCGCATCATTTGGCTCCGGCGCCTCTGGTAGCTTGTTTGGCGCCACTGGATCCTCTAATTTTTTATCTAAGTCCACAGGTCTTGCTGCCGCGATTTTCTTTGGCGCGACTTTGGCGTTAGCTTACATCGGCACTAATCGTTCAGTGTCAGGTGGCGTCATGGATAATTTGCCTGCATCCAAGTCTGCTCCGGCTTCTAGTGCTGCTGCCTCTGCTTCTGCTCCCGTCGTTGCTGCTCCTGCAAGTACTGCGGGTCAGGTAAATCAGATTCCTAAGTAAGCCAGTTTTTGTACCGTAAAAAGATTGAATAACTGCAATTGTGCGTTGAACAATTGCAGTTGGTATAGTAGAATGCTGGGCTTAAGCCGACGTGGTGAAATTGGTAGACACGCTATCTTGAGGGGGTAGTGGCGAAAGCTGTACGAGTTCGAGTCTCGTCGTCGGCACCAATAAAATACGGTCAGATCTACATGCTGACTTGGTCGAGGAAGTTAGTCATTTTTAGTTTGTTATGCTTTGGTATGATTTGCTTTAATGTGACGTTTAAATACAGGTAGCCTAACGTGAACCTCGAAAATTATTTCCCTGTTCTTCTCTTTATTCTGGTTGGTATTGCGGTTGGTATCGTTCCGCAAATTTTAGGGCGCATACTTGCCCCCTTCAAGCCAGATAGTCAAAAAACATCTCCCTATGAATGTGGCTTTGAGGCCTTCGAAGATGCGCGCATGAAGTTTGATGTGCGCTACTACCTCGTTGCTATTTTGTTTATTTTGTTTGATTTGGAAACTGCTTTTTTCTTCCCTTGGGCCGTAGCAATGCGCGATTTGGGTTGGTCGGGTTTTCTGATTATGCTTGGATTTATTTTGGAGTTTGCCGTGGGCTTTTGGTACATCTGGAAAAAGGGCGCCCTCGATTGGGAGTAATGGATTATGGCTATTGAAGGTGTATTAAGCGAAGGTTTCGTCACGACCACGGCGGATAAGCTCATCAATTGGACGCGCACAGGTTCAATGTGGCCGATGACATTTGGTTTGGCGTGTTGCGCGGTTGAGATGATGCATGCCGGTGCTTCGCGTTATGATCTTGACCGTTTTGGCGTCGTCTTCCGACCATCTCCACGTCAATCCGATGTCATGATTGTGGCAGGTACTTTGTGTAATAAAATGGCTCCCGCTTTGCGTAAGGTTTATGATCAGATGGCAGAGCCGCGCTGGGTTATCTCTATGGGTTCTTGTGCTAATGGCGGTGGTTATTATCATTATTCATACTCAGTAGTTCGCGGTTGTGACCGGATTGTTCCTGTGGATATTTACGTGCCCGGCTGCCCTCCGACCGCTGAAGCTCTTTTGTACGGCATTATTCAGTTGCAAAATAAGATTAAACGTACCAATACGATTGCGCGCTAATCCAGCCAATTCAAGTGAATCAAGCGATTTAGGGCGGCACTTACTATGACTACAAAATTAGAAATCCTCGATACTGCTGTAAAAGATGTGTTGGGCGACAGACTGTTGCGATCTACCCTTGCTTTGGGGGAGTTGACGATAGTCGTAGCGCCGACAGCGTATTTGCAGGTTATGAGAGATTTGCGCGATCACGCGTCTACTCAGTTCGAAGAGTTGATTGATTTGTGCGGTGTCGATTACTCTACATACGGCGATGGTGCTTGGGACGGTGCTCGTTTTGCGATTGTTTCGCACTTGCTGTCAGTTCATCATAACTGGCGTTTGCGAGTCAGAGTATTTGCTGCAGATGACGAGATGCCAGTCGTGCCTTCCCTGATAGATGTGTGGAATGCGGCTAATTGGTACGAGCGAGAAGCATTCGACTTTTTTGGTATTTTGTTTGATGGCCACAATGATTTGCGTCGGATTCTTACTGACTATGGTTTCATCGGTCATCCTTTCCGTAAAGATTTCCCAGTCTCGGGTTATGTGGAAATGCGCTATGACCCTGAGCAAAAGCGAGTTGTTTATCAGCCAGTAACGATAGATCCGCGTGAGAACATACCGCGCATTATTCGTGAAGAACACTATGGGATCAAATAATGGCTGAAATTAAAAATTACACATTAAATTTTGGTCCGCAACATCCTGCTGCGCATGGTGTGTTACGTCTTGTGCTTGAGTTGGATGGTGAGGTAATTCAGCGAGCTGACCCTCATATTGGATTGTTGCATCGCGGTACTGAGAAGTTGGCAGAGCAAAAAACCTATTTGCAATCTGTGCCATATATGGATCGACTCGATTATGTGTCGATGATGGCCAACGAGCATGCCTATGTGATGGCGATAGAAAAAATGCTTGGTTTGGAAGTGCCATTACGAGCCCAATATATTCGCGTAATGTTTGACGAAATTACTCGTCTTCTAAATCACTTATTGTGGATAGGTGCGCATGCGCTTGACGTTGGTGCGATGGCCGTATTTCTGTATGCTTTCCGTGAGCGCGAAGATTTGATGGACTGCTACGAGGCTGTCTCCGGCGCTCGTTTGCATGCTGCGTACTATCGTCCTGGTGGCGTGTATCGCGATTTACCTGAGCAGATGCCAAAGTTCACTACTTCACAGCTGAAGAATGATAAGGCGATGCGTGCGTTGAATGAAAATCGCCAAGGATCTTTGCTCGATTTTATTGAAGATTTTACTAATCGCTTCCCAACCTATGTTGATGAATACGAAACCTTGTTGACTGATAATCGAATTTGGAAGCAGCGGTTGGTAGGGATTGGAGTTGTCTCTCCTGAGCGTGCTAAGGCGATGGGTTTTACTGGCCCAATGTTGCGTGGCTCTGGTATTGAGTGGGATCTCCGTAAAAAACAGCCCTATGAAGTTTACGACTTGTTAGATTTTGATATTCCTGTCGGTGTTAACGGGGATAGTTATGATCGCTACCTCGTTCGCGTTGAGGAAATGCGCCAATCAAACCGCATTATCAAGCAATGCGTTGAATGGCTGCGTAATAATTCTGGCCCCGTGATTAGTGCAAATCATAAAGTTGCGCCTCCTTCACGTGTGAATATGAAGTCCAACATGGAAGAATTGATCCATCACTTCAAATTATTTACTGAAGGTTTTCATGTTCCTGCTGGTGAGGCTTATGCCGCAGTTGAGCATCCAAAGGGTGAGTTTGGTATTTATTTGATGTCTGATGGTGCGAATAAGCCTTATCGTCTAAAAATTCGAGCACCTGGATTTGCGCATTTGCAGGGTTTGGATGAGATGGCAAAAGGTCACATGATTGCTGATGCGGTGACGATTATCGGTACGCAAGATATTGTGTTTGGTGAGATTGACCGCTAGATTATTTAATCACGGCGTGTCAACAATAGAGGCAAAAGCTATGGTGTTATCAGAGCAGGCATTTAAAAAAATTGATCGTGAACTTGCAAAGTTCCCTGCCGATCAGCGTCAATCAGCTGTTATGGCTGCATTGGCTATTGCGCAGGACGAGACTGGCTGGGTTTCCCCTGCAGTGATGCAGACTTTAGCCGACTACATCGGTATGCCTGCTGTTGCTGTTCAGGAGGTTGCTACGTTTTATAACATGTACAACACGAAGCCAGTTGGTAAATTCAAGATTTCAGTTTGTACTAATTTGCCCTGCGCTCTGTCTGGTGGCGAACGAGCTGCGAATCATTTAAAAGCTAAGCTTGGATTGGGCTATAAAGAGTCTAGTGCAGATGGCTTATTTACTTTAGTTGAGGGTGAGTGCATGGGAGCTTGTGGTGATGCGCCAGTCATGCTGGTAAATAATAAACGCATGTGCAGCTTTATGACGAATGAAAAAATTGACTCGCTGGTTTCCGAACTCACAGAGACGGGTAAATAATGACGAGTCTGCATAATCGCCATATCAATCCTTTGATTCTTGCGGGTTTAGACGGCAAAAATTGGCATCTACAAGATTATGTGGCACGTGGTGGCTACCAATCTTTAAAGCGTATTCTTGATGAGAAAATCCCACCAGAGCAAGTAATTGCTGAGCTAAAAGCATCATCGTTGCGTGGTCGCGGCGGTGCGGGTTTCCCTACTGGCTTGAAGTGGAGCTTTATGCCACGTCAATATCCTGGGCAAAAGTATTTGGTTTGTAATACAGATGAGGGTGAGCCGGGTACATTTAAAGATCGGGACATAATTCGTTATAACCCGCACTCTTTAATTGAGGGTATGGCGATTGGTGCTTATGCTATGGGTATCACTGTCGGCTATAACTATATCCATGGGGAAATTTTTGCTGATTATGATCGCTTTGAAGAGGCTCTCGAAGAGGCTCGTGCGGCAGGAATGCTGGGCGATAAAATTCATGGATCTGAGTTCTCTTTCCAGTTACATGCTTTCCATGGTTATGGCGCATATATATGTGGTGAAGAAACGGCCTTGCTAGAGTCTTTGGAGGGCAAAAAGGGGCAACCACGCTTTAAGCCACCATTCCCCGCTAGCTTTGGTTTGTATGGCAAGCCAACTACGATTAACAACACGGAGACTTTTGCCGCGGTCCCGTTTGTTTTCGCAATGGGCGGTGAGAAATATGCAGCTTTAGGTAAGCCAAATAATGGTGGCACTAAGATTTTTTCAATTTCTGGCGACGTGGAAAGGCCCGGTAATTACGAAATTCCATTGGGTACGCCATTCGCTACCTTGTTAGAACTCGCTGGCGGTATGCGTGGGGGTAAGAAAATTAAGGCTGTGATCCCTGGCGGATCATCGGCTCCAGTAATTACAGGTGACGTAATGATGTCTACCGACTTGGATTATGATTCCATTGCTAAGGCGGGTTCAATGTTGGGTTCTGGTGCCGTGATCGTGATGGACGAAACCCGTTGCATGGTTAAATCTTTATTACGTTTGTCCTATTTCTATTTTGAAGAATCCTGTGGTCAATGTACTCCTTGTCGCGAGGGTACAGGCTGGATGTATCGTATGGTTCATCGTATCGAGAACGGGCAGGGCAGGCCAGATGATCTGGATATGCTGAACTCGATCGCTGACAACATTCAAGGCCGAACAATTTGCGCGTTGGGTGATGCTGCAGCGATGCCAGTCCGCGCATTCATTAAGAATTTCCGCGAAGAATTTGAATATCACATCGAGCATAAACATTGCTTGGTTCCTGCTTACATTTAAGCCAGCTCAGATAGAGTACTTCAGAGTAAACCATGGTTGAAATCGAAATAGACGGCAAAAAAGTCGAAGTGCAAGAAGGCAGCATGGTAATGGATGCTGCAAATAAACTTGGCACCTACATTCCTCACTTTTGCTATCACAAAAAATTGTCTATTGCGGCTAATTGCCGCATGTGTCTGGTTGAAGTAGAAAAAGCCCCTAAGCCTTTACCAGCTTGTGCTACGCCGGTGACCGCTGGCATGATTGTGCGTTCCAATAGCGATAAAGCGATTAAGGCACAAAAGGGAGTAATGGAATTTCTCCTGATTAACCATCCACTTGATTGTCCAATTTGTGACCAAGGCGGCGAGTGTCAACTTCAAGATTTAGCTGTAGGTTATGGCGCAGGTAGTTCACGCTACGACGAAGAAAAACGTGTGGTTTTTCATAAAAATGTCGGTCCGCTTATTTCTATGGAAGAAATGAGCCGCTGTATTCACTGTACCCGTTGTGTTCGTTTTGGCCAGGAAATCGCTGGCGTAATGGAACTAGGAATGCTTGGTCGTGGTGAGCATGCAGAGATTACTTCGTTTGTTGGTAAGACGGTGGACTCCGAATTGTCCGGAAACATGATTGATCTGTGCCCGGTAGGAGCGTTAACATCTAAACCGTTTCGCTTCTCTGCCCGAACTTGGGAGCTGTCTCGCCGTAAATCGATTAGCGCACATGATGGTTTAGGCTCCAACTTGATTATTCAGGTAAAGAATAACAAAGTGATGCGGGTTGTTCCGCTGGAAAATGAAGCAGTCAACGAATGCTGGATTTCTGATAAAGATCGCTTTGCCTATGAAGGTTTAAATAGCACGGAGCGCTTGACTAAACCTATGATTAAACAAGGTGGTCAGTGGCAAGAAACCGATTGGCAGACTGCGTTAGAGTATGTCGCACATGGATTACGGAATATCAAGCATGAGCATGGTGCTGTAGCGATTGCAGCAGCAGCTACTGCTAATTCAACTTTAGAAGAATTGACGTTGTTACAGCGTTTAGTTCGCGGCCTTGGTTCAGATAATGTCGACTTCCGCTTACGTCAGTCAGATTTTTCTATTGATGACAAGGTTAAACCATGGTTGGGTATGTCCATTGTTGACTTCTCTCAATTGAAAAATATTTTTGTAATCGGTTCTTTTCTGCGTAAGGATCATCCATTGTTAGCTGCACGTTTGCGCCAAGCGGTAAAAATGGGTGCAAAGTTAAATGTATTACATGCAACGGATGATGAGTTACTAATCAGTTTGGCAAATAATGCTGTTATTGCGCCATCAGCTTGGTTGAGTTTTTTAGCAGAAGTAGCGGTTGTAATTGCGACTAAAAAAGAGATTCCTAAACCTTCCGGTTTTGAGCATGTACAAGCATCTGCAGTAGCAGTAGCAATTGCAGAGAGTCTGTTGAAAAATAACTCTGGAGTGTTTTTGGGTAATGCGGCCGCCCAGCATCCTGAGGCTTGTCAATTACATGTTTTGGCACAATGGATAGCGCAAAATGTTAATGCTGGTTTTGGTTATTTAACGGAGGCAGCAAATACGGTTGGTGGATATTTGGCTGGAGCAATACCAAACATTGCTACCAACGCTCAATCTCTATTTGCGCAACCTAAAAAAGCTTATATTTTATTACATGCTGAGCCTGAGCTTGATTGCGCTAATCCTCAACAGGCAAAGTTCGCTCTAGATCAAGCAGAAATGGTTGTTTCTTTATCGGCTTATAAGCATGGACTTGATTATGCTGACGTCTTATTACCTGTTTCCCCATTTACAGAAACCGCTGGTACATTCGTTAATTGTGAGGGACGTCCTCAAAGTTTTCATGGCGTTGTCAAGCCGCTAAGTGATACCCGTCCAGCTTGGAAAGTCTTGCGCGTGTTAGGTAATTTATTAGACTTGCCAAATTTCGAATTTGAAACTTCAGAATCTGTTCGTGATTCTGTGTTGGGTGAAAATTTAACTGCATTATCTACGCTGTTGAACAACATCAGTGCGCAAGTTCCGGTATTTTCGTCATCAGTATCCGCAGGTTTGGAGCGAGTCTCGGATGTGGCAATTTATAGTACTGATGCGATAGTAAGAAGATCAGAATCTTTGCAAAAAACTGTGGATGCAAAAGCACCAGAAGTATTTTTGAGTTCAGTACAATTTGCTCAGTTAAGTTTAAAAGAAGGCGATTACGTCAAAGTGTCACAAGGCCAAGGTTCGGCTACCTTGCCAGCTATGTTGGGTAAAAATTTGCCTGATAACGTCGTGCGAATTGCTGCCGGTCATATAGCTACTAAGTCTTTAGGGCCGATGTTTGGTGCTATTACAGTGGAGCGTGCGTAATGAGTTTGCTGCTCACCATAGAAGCCTATGGCCAACAATATTTAGGTGCTCTTTGGCCACTGGTTTGGACCTTAGTTAAAATTGTGTGCATTACTTTGCCAGTAATGGGGTGCGTTGCTTACTTGACCCTATGGGAACGTAAGATGATCGGCTGGATGCACATTCGCCTTGGCCCTAACCGAGTTGGCCCCGCTGGTTTATTACAGCCAATTGCAGATGCCCTCAAATTGCTTTTAAAAGAAATTATTGTTCCCGCTAAAGCGAATAAAGTACTGTTCATTTTGGCGCCAATTATGACAATTATGCCGGCACTCGCTGCATGGTCTGTCATTCCATTCGGACCAGAAACTGTGTTGGCGAATGTAAACGCCGGTTTGCTTTTGGTTATGGCGATTACATCAATGGAAGTTTACGGAATTATCATTGCAGGCTGGGCATCTAATTCCAAATATGCTTTCTTGGGCGCTATGCGTGCCTCTGCGCAGATGGTTTCTTATGAAATTGCAATGGGTTTTGTGTTAGTTATCGTACTGATGGTATCTGGCAGTCTGAATTTAACCGACATTGTAAATAGTCAAACACATGGTTTTGCTGCAAGTTACGGATTGAATATCTTTTCATGGAATTGGTTACCTTTGTTGCCAGTATTCGTCGTGTATGTCATCTCGGGTATTGCAGAAACTAATCGACATCCTTTCGACGTGGTTGAAGGGGAGTCTGAAATCGTTGCTGGTCACATGGTTGAATATTCAGGTATGTCTTTTGCGATGTTCTTCTTGGCAGAATACGCCAATATGATTTTAATTTCTGCAATGGCATCCCTTATGTTTCTGGGGGGATGGTCTTCCCCAGTTGAAATCGCACCTTTAACCTGGTTACCAGGCTGGATATGGCTAGGTTTGAAAACGTTTGTTGTTGTATCGATGTTTATATGGGCGCGCGCTTCTTTCCCACGCTACCGCTATGATCAAATCATGCGTTTAGGTTGGAAAGTGTTTATTCCATTGACTTTAGTCTACCTAGTTATCGTGGCTGCATGGATGCAAACATCCTGGAATATTTGGAAGTAAGAGGCTCAAAAAAATGGAAGCAATTAAAGACTTTTTCGGCAGCTTGATGTTGCGTGAATTGATTAAGGGTTTAGCTCTCACGGGACGCTATATGTTTGCCCGCAAGATTACCGTACAGTTTCCTGAAGAAAAAACACCTCAGTCTCCACGCTTTCGCGGTTTACATGCATTGCGTCGGTATCCAAATGGTGAGGAACGTTGTATTGCTTGTAAATTATGTGAGGCGGTTTGTCCTGCAATGGCAATTACGATTGAGTCAGATTTACGTGAAGATGGTACGCGTAGGACAACTCGTTACGATATTGATCTGACTAAATGTATCTTTTGTGGTTTTTGTGAAGAGTCTTGTCCAGTTGATTCGATTGTTGAAACGCATGTACTTGAATATCACGGCGAAAAACGCGGTGATCTGTACTTCACTAAAGAAATGCTATTGGCCGTAGGTGATCGCTACGAAACTGAAATTGCAGCAGCACGTAGTGTTGATGCAGCTTATCGTTAATCAGGGATAACCAGGATTTAGCTCAATATGGAATTTACAACCATTTTATTTTATGTATTTGCGGCGATATTGGTTTTTGCCGCAGTTCAAGTGATTACCGCACGTAGTCCTGTGCATGCAGCATTGTTTTTAGTACTTGCCTTTTTTACTGCTGCTGGTATTTGGTTACTTCTGAAAGCAGAGTTTTTAGCTATTGTTTTAGTATTGGTTTATGTTGGTGCTGTCATGGTACTGTTTTTATTCGTTGTCATGATGCTTGACATTAATATGGATAAGCTGCGCCAGGGATTTTGGAGTCATTTTCCTTTAGCCGCTAGTGTTGGTGTATTGATTGTATTAGAAATGTCAGCGGTGTTATGGCGTGGATTTTTGCGTCCGGATAATCGCATTCCAGCATCTGCTGAGAATATAGGAAATACCAAAGCGCTAGGCATAGCGATCTTTACAGAGTACGCTTTTGCTTTTGAAGTAGCAGCGGCAATATTATTAGTAGCCATTGTCGCAGCCGTAGCATTAACTTTGCGTCGTCGTAAAGACAGTAAATATTTTGATCCATCCAAAGCCGTCAAGGTTAAAAGTAAAGACCGAATCCGTATCGTCAATATGGTTGCTGATTCTGAGCGTGCGAGGAATAGAGCAGGTAATGGTTTTAATGCCGCCATTGCTACAGAGAAAACGGAGGCGAAATGACTTTGACATTGACGCACTACCTGATATTGGGAGCAATTCTGTTTGCAATATCTATTGTAGGTATTTTTCTTAATCGCAAAAATATTATAGTTTTGCTGATGGCAATTGAGCTAATGCTCTTAGCTGTGAACATGAATTTCATCGCTTTCTCACATTATTTGGGTGATGCGGCTGGACAGATTTTTGTATTCTTTATCTTGACTGTGGCTGCGGCTGAATCTGCAATTGGCCTGGCGATTCTGGTAGTAATGTTCCGTAATTTGGATACTATCAACGTAGAAGATTTAGATGCACTTAAGGGGTAAGTAAATTCTATTAATTTGTATGTTCTAAGATAAGTGCAAATTATGAAATTCACTGGCAGTTTAAAAAAGCAATAAGCTCACAAAGGGTCATTATGGCGGGGCAACTTAACCCACATTTACTACTAGCAGTACCTCTAGCGCCTTTGGCGGGTTCTGCTATTGCAGGTTTGTTAGGCACTAAATTTTTTGGTAACTTAGTTGGTCGTAAG
Source organism: Undibacterium sp. 5I1 (assembly GCF_034314085.1). NCBI lineage: Bacteria > Pseudomonadati > Pseudomonadota > Betaproteobacteria > Burkholderiales > Oxalobacteraceae > Undibacterium > Undibacterium sp. 5I1. Next base: position 2,072,394 of record NZ_JAVIWI010000001.1, on the reverse strand, counting down.
GTTTCTCACACGGTTACTATTTTAGGAGTATTGATAGCTTTCATTATCTCTTGTATGACGCTGTCATCGGTGATTGATGGCGCTTCTTACAATGGAACTCTCTATCAATGGATGCAAGTAGCAGGACTTAAACTCGAAGTCGGTTTTCTAGTGGATAGTCTGACCGCTATGATGATGTGTGTTGTGACTTTTGTGTCGTTGATGGTGCACATTTATACCATTGGATATATGAAGGACGATGAAGGTTATAACCGATTCTTTTCCTACATATCATTATTCACGTTTTCGATGTTAATGCTCGTAATGAGTAATAACTTCCTACAACTCTTTTTCGGTTGGGAAGCAGTAGGCTTGGTATCTTATCTTTTGATTGGCTTTTGGTATACAAAACCAACTGCTATCTACGCAAATATGAAAGCTTTCTTAGTCAATCGTGTAGGTGACTTTGGCTTCATTTTAGGCATTGGTTTGCTGCTGGCTTACGCTGGTTCTATGAACTACGCAGAAGTTTTCGCTAAAAAAGAAGAGTTGGCTAGATTCTTATTACCGGGCACTAACTGGATGTTGATAACGGTTGCTTGTATTTGTTTGTTCATTGGTGCAATGGGCAAGTCGGCACAATTTCCTTTACATGTATGGCTGCCGGATTCAATGGAAGGCCCGACACCGATTTCTGCGTTGATTCATGCGGCGACGATGGTTACTGCAGGTATCTTCATGGTAGCGCGCATGTCGCCTCTGTTTGAACTGTCAGACACTGCATTGTCTTTCATTCTGGTGATAGGTTCCATTACTGCCCTGTTCATGGGATTCTTAGGCATCATACAAAATGATATTAAACGTGTAGTTGCTTACTCAACCTTGTCGCAATTAGGTTATATGACCGTGGCCTTGGGTGCGTCTGCGTATTCGGTTGCTGTATTCCATTTAATGACACATGCGTTCTTTAAAGCCTTATTATTCCTTGCTGCTGGTTCCGTGATTATCGGTATGCATCATGACCAAGATATTCGGAACATGGGCGGTTTGCGTAAATACATGCCGATTACATGGATTACATCTTTGTTAGGTTCTTTAGCTTTAATTGGTACTCCATTATTTTCAGGTTTTTATTCAAAAGATAGCATTATCGAAGCGGTGCAAGCGAGTCATATCGTTGGTTCTGGTTTCGCACAATTTGCTGTTCTGGCTGGCGTATTTGTTACTGCATTTTATTCCTTCCGTATGTACTTCTTGGTATTCCACGGTAAAGAGAATTTTGGACATGCGCATGGTCATCAGGATGCGCACGATGACCATCATGCCGACGCACACGATGATCACGACGAACATCATCATGGCTTGGCTCCCGGGCAAAAGCCACACGAATCGCCGATGGTAGTTTGGCTGCCACTAGTCTTGCTCGCAATTCCTTCGGTAGTGATAGGTTTCTTTGCGATAGAGCCAATGTTGTTCGGTAATTTTTTCAAGGGCGTTATTTTCGTAGATGAAGCTCACCTTGCAATGGAAGAGCTTACCCAGGAATTTCATGGTCCTCTAGCAATGGCTATTCATGCTCTCACATCATTGCCATTTTGGTTGGCCTTAGCAGGTGTTGTTACGTCCTATGTTTTTTATATGCTTAAGCCTGAAATTCCAACGGCGATCAAGAAACATGCGCACGCTATCTATAACTTGCTCGACAATAAATACTATATGGACAGATTCAACGAAATCGTTTTTGCTGGCGGCGCACGTATGCTTGGAAACGGCCTGTGGAACGTTGGTGATAAAGGCCTGATTGATGGTCTGATCGTAAACGGTAGCGCCAAAGTTGTTGGCTGGTTGTCTAGAGGCGTACGCTTGTTCCAAACTGGCTATTTGTACCACTATGCGTTTGTAATGATACTTGGGGTGTTAGGTTTCTTGACCTACTTCATGTTTCCATTTATGTTTCCTCTCGCTAAATAAGCAATTCATATAAAAAGAACTCATGATGCAGTCAACTTCTTACTTATTAAGCCTGGCAATCTGGTGTCCAATCGCTTTTGGATTCTTTGTCCTAGCATTTGGTCGGGATACAAATCCTGGTTTGACCCGTAGTATCTCGCTGGTAGGTTCAGTTGCCAGTTTGTTGGTGACACTTCCTTTGATCCAGCACTTTGATAATACTGCGCATGGAATGCAATTTATTGAAAAAAGCGCTTGGATAGAGCGGTTTAACGTATTTTATGCCCTGGGTATCGACGGTATTTCACTCTGGTTAGTACCCTTAACAGCGTTTGTTACGGTGATTGTTGTGATAGCCGCGTGGGAAGTAGTAGAAAAGCAAGTTGCCCAATATATGGGGGCATTTTTGATTCTCTCAGGCTTGATGATAGGTGTGTTCTGCGCTATTGATGGTTTGTTGTTCTATGTGTTTTTTGAAGCGACTTTGATACCAATGTTTATTATTGTTGGTGTTTGGGGTGGGCCGAATCGTGTATATGCAGCCTTCAAATTTTTTCTGTACACCTTGATGGGTTCTTTGCTAACCCTTGTTGCGATTATCTATCTGTACTTCAAAGCAGGTAATACATTCGATATCATGGCTTGGCATCAATTGCCTTTGCCATTGTCAACTCAAATCATGATTTTTCTGGCTTTCTTGATGGCATTTGCGGTCAAAGTGCCAATGTGGCCGGTACACACCTGGTTGCCAGATGCTCACGTAGAAGCACCCACTGGTGGTTCTGTTGTGTTGGCTGCGATTATGTTGAAGCTTGGCGCTTATGGATTCTTGCGTTTTTCCTTACCTATCGCGCCAGATGCTAGTCATTACTTGTCTGGCTTTATGATTACCTTGTCTCTGATTGCTGTGATCTACATTGGTCTGGTGGCATTAGTGCAAGCAGACATGAAAAAATTGGTAGCTTATTCATCGATCGCTCACATGGGTTTCGTCACTCTTGGTTTCTTCATGTTTAATAACATGTCAGTACAAGGTGGCATTGTTCAAATGATCTCTCACGGATTTATTTCTGCTGCGATGTTCTTGTGTATCGGTGTCTTGTATGACCGAGTGCATTCACGTCAAATTGTTGATTACGGCGGTGTAGTTAATACTATGCCAAAGTTTGCTGCACTATTCGTTTTGTTTTCGATGGCGAACTGCGGCTTGCCAGCAACCTCAGGTTTTGTTGGCGAATTTATGGTGATTTTGGGAGCTGTTCAATTTAATTTCTGGATTGGAATGTTAGCAGCGACAGCATTGATTTTTGGCGCAGCCTATTCGCTTTGGATGGTGAAACGAGTTGTATTTGGAGCGATAGTTCACGAGCACGTTGCCAAATTAGCTGACATCAATAAACGTGAATTTTTTATGCTCGGTATTTTAGCGATTGCTGTGATCTGGATGGGTTTGTATCCAGCACCTTTTACAGATGCAATGCAGGTTTCTGTGGCTGATTTATTGAAGCATGTCGCAACATCAAAAATAGCGCCTTGATTGAGCATTCAATATAAATTAAAAGACTGAAAGCAGGCTGACGTTTTTGCAGCCTGCTTAGATCCAGATCAATGCTAGTACCTAGTACAAACGAAACTATATGAACCTGATACCACTTTATCCTGAAATTTTCTTGCTCTCAGCAATCTGCGTTATTTTGCTGATTGACATGTTTCTTGCAGACGATAAGCGCAATGTGACATATGTGTTGAGCATATTGAGTTTGGTCATATGCGGCGTTTTGACTTTGATCAACCCTAGTGGTGACGGCTCAATTTATTTTAGTAATAAGATGTTCGTATCGGACCCGATGTCGAATCTTCTTAAAATATTTTCATACATTGCAGTTGGTTTGACTTTAATTTACGGACGTCAATATGCTTCTGATCGTGGCATGACAAACGGAAAATTGGGAGGTGAGTTTTATGTACTGGCCTTGTTCTCTCTATTGGGACAAATGGTAATGATCTCTGGGAATAATTTTCTGGTGATTTACCTCGGTCTAGAACTCATGTCTTTGTCTTTGTATGCCCTAGTTGCTTTGCGTCGCGATCATACAATTTCTACTGAAGCCGCGATGAAATACTTCATTCTCGGCGCATTAGCTTCTGGCTTCCTTTTGTATGGTATTTCTATGTTGTATGGGGCTACAGGTTCTTTGGATTTGTCCGAAGTTGCTAAAGCTGCTGCTTCACCAGCGGCAAATAAGTTGATTTTGGTATTTGGTATTGTCTTTCTGGTTGCTGGTTTGGCCTTCAAATTGGGTGCGGTTCCTTTCCATATGTGGGTGCCCGATGTATATCAAGGCTCCCCAACGGTTGTAACTTTATTACTGGGTGGTGCACCTAAGTTGGCTGCGTTTGCAATATGTTTCCGTTTGTTGGTTGAAGGCCTGTTCCCAATGGCGGTGGATTGGCAGCAAATGTTGATCGTATTGGCAGTGATGTCGATGGCTGTCGGTAATATCACTGCGATTGCACAGACTAATCTGAAACGTATGCTTGCTTACTCGACTATTTCACAAATGGGTTTTATGTTGCTTGGTCTGTTGTCAGGTGTAGTCGATGGCAATACGAGTTTTGCGGCTGAAGCCTACAGTGCTTCGATGTTTTATAGCATTACCTATGTATTAACTACTTTAGGTACATTCGGCGTCATCATGTTGTTGTCGCGCTCAGGTTTTGAGGCGGAAAATCTCGATGATTTAAAGGGTTTGAATAAACGTAGTCCTTGGTTTGCATTAGTGATGTTACTGTTGATGTTCTCTTTGGCAGGTATTCCTCCAATGATGGGTTTCTACGCTAAGTTGTCCGTACTTAAAGCTGTTCTGGCTACAGGGCACGTATGGTTGGCTGTGGCAGCTGTCTTGTTCTCCCTGATTGGTGCCTTCTACTACATACGCATTGTCAAATTGATGTACTTTGATCAGCCTGCAGATAATAGTCCTATCATCGCAAGCACCGATATGCGTATTGTCTTAAGTATTAATGGTATCGCGGTATTAGCCATGGGTTTGATGCCTGGGGCATTGATGGCAGCATGCAGTAATGCGATCATCAAGACACTGGCCTCCTGATGTACTTGGTAGGAATCTAAAGTGGATGTATCCGCCTCAAGTTGGCTAGTGATTATTTTATCCATAATCGCCGCCAATTTGCCTTTTTTTAATGAGCGTTTGTTTTCTTTTATCTCTGTGAAAACCTGGCTTGTTAAACCTCTCTGGTGTCGTTTGCTAGAACTGATTGTTCTCTACTTTGTGATCGGTAGCTTAGCTAGTTTATTAGAAGCTCAAGCGGGTAATCGATTTACACAAACGTGGGAGTTCTACTCAATCACGGCATGTTTATTCTTGGTTCTCGCTTTCCCTGGATTTGTTTATCGGTATTTGAGAAAACAACATGGATAAATTGACTTTGGATGCAGCGACAAATCCACATTTGGCAGAAACTAAAGTCAGCGGTGAGTTGGCCTACTCCGGTAGTTTTCTTAAAGTAGAAAAAGATACGGTGAGCTTACCCGACGGTAAGCATGTGACACGCGAGTACATCAAACATCCCGGCGCAGTCGTTATCTTGCCTGTATTTGACGACGGTACTGTACTAATGGAACGCCAGTTTCGTTATCCGTTGAATCAAGTCTTTATTGAATTCCCTGCTGGTAAGATCGATCCAAATGAGGATGCTTTAGTGTGCGCCCAGCGTGAATTACGCGAAGAGACAGGCTATACAGCGACCGAATGGCGCTACCTATGCACCATTCATAACGCAATTGCCTATTCGGACGAACACCTGGATATTTTTCTTGCACGTGGCCTGATTGCAGGCGAATCGCAGTTGGATGAAGAGGAGTTTTTAGAAACTTTCCATGCCACTTTGCCCGAGTTACTCGATTGGGTAAAAACAGGAAAAATTACGGATGTAAAAACAGTGATCGGTAGTTTCTGGCTACAAAAAGTACTCTCTGAAAATTGGTGAGTATCTAAAAATCACAAAAGAAATTGATCAGATAGATTAAACGCATAACTGAAGACCAAGTCAGCCACTTTGAAAAAAGTGGCTTTTTTGTTGGCGGAGTAAAAAGCCGATAAGTCATTTTTATGTAATGTTTATATCTTCAGCGGACCTTTTTAGAGAATCTTTACTGCGCCGGTGCTATCTTGGAATCACCACAACAACCCGTGCAAATCTCCATGAATCGCATTACTTCTATTAGCAGTTCTCCGCGTTTTTCTCTGGTCTCTGCATTGACCTCGATGAGCACAACAGTATCTGACGTCAATAACAATAGTAACTCTTCTCTGGCAAGACAAAAATACGCGTCGCCGACAGTCACTTTGCTTCCCAAAGTTTCTTATCGCATTCAACGTCAAGCTGTTACGCCAGATTTTATGATGCGCATTACGGTAGAAAGCGATTGTGCCACTGAGTTAAGACATTTGATTTTGAATCGTTGCGGCAAGATGGTGACTTATATCCGCATGCAGCCTGTCGATCATGCGAGTCGTATGATCGTTTGGTTGTGCCTGGCTAAGCCAGCGGTTGAAACTATTATCCATGCCGTGATGACTGCCTTGCCTAGTGCAGAGTTCGGCAAAATCACCCCAATTTCTCCAGCGCCTGCCCGCTAAATTTTACGTTCGCTCAAGTTTGCTTAAGTTTCATCAGCGCGAAGAGCGTTACAAATTTTGAGAAGTCAAACCATTTGTCCTTATATAAGAAGCTGATCATGACTACTTTTGATGGTATTTGGGTGCCTTTGGTCACGCCATTCCGACAACAAAAAATTGATTTGAGAGCCGCTCAACAACTTGCTCTGCAAATGACTGATGCAGGCGTCAAAGGTCTGGTTGTTTGTGGCACTACCGGTGAGGCCGCGACCCTTGATGATACAGAACAAGCGCGATTGCTCGCTGCGATTCAAGAAGCGGTTCCTGCCAATTGTCCTGTCGCATTAGGTTTAAGTGGCAGCGGTACGCATGCGATGGTAGAGCGCTTGAAACGTTTTGGTACTGCGCCAGCCGCTTACCTGATTTCTGCACCTGCTTATGTTCGTCCATCGCAAGAAGGTATTCGCTTGCATTTTGAAGCCTTGGCCGCAGCGAGTGGGCGTCCCATTATTTTATATAACATTCCCTCCAGAACTGGCGTAAATATTGATGTAGAAACGGTCGCCGCGCTTGCCGTTAATCCTAAGTTTGTCGCAATTAAAGATTGCGGCGGTCAATTAGATCAAACCAGCGCACTACTTAGCCAGAGCGGACTCAATGTTTTATGCGGTGACGACGCATTGATGTTTGATGTATTTGCCATGGGCGCGCAGGGCGCTATTTCTGCATCCGCACACATACGCCCAGATTTATTTGTCCATTTATTGCACTTAATACGGCACTCAAAAACGCGAGAAGCCTTAGCCTTATTTAGTCAATTATTACCATTAATTAAAGTCCTATTTTCGGAACCAAATCCAGCGCCGGTCAAAGCTGCTTTATCCATGTTGTGGGGCATGGAAGACAGCGTGCGCTTACCGATGACACCCATGTCTAATAAGGGAAAACTCCAGTTAGCAAAAGTCTTGGAGCAAGTAATGGCGATACCTAGTCCCAGCGTATTAAATTTTAACTCACCGAAAATATCACAGAGTGAATTGCAATTACAGTTAATCACCGAGACGACATTTTGTCCTAAATGTTCTGCTGAGCTGGCTTCAGAACAAAGTGCAGAACTGGTTCATTGAACACCATAGGACTTACGCAAAACCGCCCCAGCTGCCTTACAGCTACGTTACAGCTCCTAGCCGTACTAAAGTAATGTCGTCGTCGCTGCGCCTTGCTGGAACAATTTTGCGTAAGTCCTAACCGATTAAAACAGAGTCAGTACAAGAAAATAAACTATGATAATTACGATTGCAAACCAGACTGGCGGCACCGAAAAATCAATGCTGGCAGATAGTCTTGCGGCCTTACGTACCCAGACCGGGCGCAGAGTTTTGTTGCTTGATAACGACCCCAAACAATCTTCTATAGGTTGGTGCGCTGAACGCAATGCCAGTGGTATCAGTCCTGCCGTAATGGCGCGTGCTATCAGTGGCAAAGGCATGCAGCCAGAGTTGGAAAATTTAGGTTGTCGCTTTCAAGACATCGTAATTGATACTGAGGCTCGTGATTCTCTTGGCAGCAGATCGGCACTGATCGCTGCAGGTTTGGTGATCATTGCCTTGGACTCCGATCAATTTAATGTAGGTATGCTTGATGCTGTAGATTCAAATTGCTTTAGCGAAGACAAACTCACCGCAAGAATTGCCACCGCACGTGAACTCAATCCCAGTCTTCGTATTCTCGTTGTCATCACTTACCGTTCCACCTATCCCACATTCGCCTGCTTAGACGCTGTCAGGCAATTTGTCGCCGGCATTCCCTGTGCAGAATTCTTTGCCCGGCCGATACACGCTGATGCAGTGTTGCATCAAGCCTACCAAGAAGGACTAGCAATCAGCGAATGTGCGGATCAGCAAACAGCACAAGAAATACAAGATTTATACAGCGAAGTTTTTGGTGATTAAGTAATCTTTTAGCGCCGCTATGTCATTTACCTTCTCATTTTTTATTGTGCTACTTTTGGTACTGAATCCCATGTTAAGCATGTCGCCTAAGTTGATCGTAAAGTCTCAGTCCGATTTGCTAATGACGACAGGAGTGAGCTCAGAACTAGCGCCTTCACCCAGCAATCGCCAGATTCTCGTCGCGTGTACTGGCTTGTTGTTGATATTGCTTTTACTCTCCTTATTCGGGCAATCGTTTCGATATTGGATTCCAATATCGGTAGCCAATACGGCGAGCCTGCAAGTGAGTGCTGGATTGATTTTGTTACTGGCTGCGCTGGGTATGGTATTTTTTTCTAAGACGATGAAAGTGTCTCCGCGTACCAATCAGCAAATTAATCACGTAGCTGATCACCAAGCTAATCACCAAATTAATCACCAAATTAATCAAACCCCCCATCCGTTCGATGAGAAGCGCTGGTCTTTGCTACGGCTTTTTAGCCCGACCGCCATGATGACAGTCTTGTTATTAAGCGCGATACAGCCAGAACATACGCGGCAAATTGTGGCTGCTTTGGCCGCCGCCATGCTGGTGCTGACCATTCTTCTTATCGCGCTAAAAAATGTACAAAACTATCGTAGATTTGCATTAGTCGCTAATGGCTTTCAGACCTTGTTAGGTTTGATTCTGGCGGTGATTGCGATCGATAGAATGTTGACTGGCCTCCATCTGTATTTTCAGCATGGATAGGACTTAGATGATTTTGACTATGGTGGCTGACCCCTCACTGCATTCAATGCGCGCAAGCGCTGCGCTGGCGAAGGCGATTGCACAACAGCGGGCAGATGCAGGCAGAAATGTACTGCTGGTTTCTCAGCAGTCCGATGCCGAGCTTGGCTGGAATGCGATCGAGCTCAAAGCTGGCGCGGCATTGCATTCAATTTGCGCCGGCAGTCTGGCGGCTAAGCTGGAAACGACTTACTGCGCTTATCACACCACCTTGATTCATCTATATCAGGACCAAGACCGGCAGCAGCATCTTGAACACCATGCATTGATGGCGTCTTGCGATATGGCGGTATTCCATTTGCACGCAGCACATTTTGATGTCCAGGCGCAGCAGCGCTTGCTAACGCAGATCGCCGCGGTACGCTGCCATCATTGGGAGCGTCCGATACTATTAGCGATTGAAACTGCCGCAGCCAGCCTTGAGCAAATTGCCAGCCTCAGCGCGCTGGAGAAAAATCTGCAGGTCAAAATCGTTTTGCTACCAGCGGGGACGGACAGCCCCGACAGATGCAAGAGTCTGTACAGGGCGCTGTTCCTTTAAAACACATCGCTTTAATCCATATCGCTTTAATACTTGTTGAGATTAGCGGATTATCGCGCGGCAGATTAATTGGGGAAAAGCTGGATTTCGGTTCACTGTAAAGTCACATCTCAGGGTTTCTGTCGTAGCCTGATTAAAATATACTCCCCATTTATTTTTCAAAAAATGCCCTATTGTCCAATCATTCTATGGACACTCCGTATATACAGAATGGGAGTATATATTTTGGCTCTATCATCTAACAACGATCAATCATTATCAAGTACCTGCTAGTAGGACTTAAAGCGTGGTGCTCGTCTCCCAAGTATTTCCAGCATACGTATTGATAGATGTATTGACTTCGGTTAGGCCGCCTTCCAGACATACGCTGAATTTCTATTTAGATGCAGCGCCAGTATTAGGCACGAGCATTAGTGACGATTATCAGTCACGATTATCAGTCACGATTATCAGTCACGATTATCAGTCACGATTATCAGTCACGATTATCAGTCACGAGTAAAATGACGCTGAATGCTGAATGCTGAATGCTCAAAATTTAATACAAGCAATAAGACCACAACAGAAAATGGCTGCACCCAATGCGAATATTATTAGTTGAAGACGACCGCAAAGCAGCGCGCCTGTTGGCCCGAGGCTTTCAGGAAGAGGGCTTTATTATCGACATCGCTCATACGGCGGAAGAGGGCGAGGAAGAAGCCTTCATCACCGACTATGACCTGATTATTTTAGACTGGATGCTGCCAGGTAAAGACGGCATAGATCTATGCCGCGATCTGCGGGCGCGCGGCAGCCAGACACCTATCATGATGCTGACAGCGCGCGACGCTTTAGCTGACAGGATTACTGGCCTCAACACCGGTGCTGATGATTACCTGACCAAGCCCTTTGCATTTGAAGAATTACTGGCGCGTGTTCGAGCCCTGTTACGACGTTCTGAAATCAGTCGTCCCTTGATTTTGGCTGCGTATGATTTGACACTGGATCCAGTCAGCCACCGCGTCATGCGGGCAAATGTTTTATTAGACTTAACGCCCAAGGAATATGCCATCTTAGAAATCTTGTTGCGGCATCCGGGCGAGGTAATCAGTCGCGCGCGTTTGGCGGAACAAGTATGGAAAGCTGACACCATTTCGCTGGATAATCTGATTGATGCACACATCAGTAATTTGCGCAAAAAAGTAGATAGCAATAGCGACACGCCTTTGATACAAACCATACGTGGTCGGGGCTTTTGTATCAAGGCCGGCGCGCCAACCTAGCTTAGCGAACTTCGCCCCATCGTCATTCATTTTTTAACGCTGATCCACACAAGATGTCACCAAAAACTACCACCAGTCTGCTCAACTTCAGAACCCGATTGGTGCTGGTACATTTGGCTGTCATCATCACCGTATTAACGGTCGCCGCCTTTGCTGCACATCTGAGTTTGTCCCGCGCGGTCCACGGTCAGTTAGACGCAGCATTGCTGGCGCTGGCAGAAACTGAGATTTCTATGCTGGCTGAAAAAGGCCCGGTCAAAGTACACGACACGACCGCCGGCCCCGCGCCGCCGTCCTTAATGCGCTTAGATCGCTTAGTACAAATCATTGATGCTAACGGACAGGTATTGGCACGCAGCGTCAACCTTGGGGCGGCAAAATTGCCGGCGCCCTCCGAGTTGTTATCGCGTTTAGCCGAAGGCGACACGGTGTTTGAAACCTTACCCAAATTTGGTGAGGAGCCAGTGCGCATGGTCTCTATGCCGATCCGGGTCGATAACCGTTTAATGGCGATACAGGTCGCTGGCTCGCTCGATGACACCAGTCATGTAGTCGACTCCGCCAGCATCTTATTTATCATCATGGCGCTGACCCTGATCGTCGCCGTTGGCGTTGCAGGTGTGTTGCTGACCCGCCGTGTATTTAACGCGATTGATAATATTGTGCGAGAGGCGCACCACATCGGCGAAGCAAATTTCGCCGAAAGACTGCCACATCCCGGTACCTCTGATGAGATCGGGCGCCTGGTCGATACCTTGAACGAAATGCTGGATCGATTACAACAAAGTTTTGAGGTGCAGCGACGATTTACTGCTGATGCTTCACATGAATTACGTTCGCCTTTATCCCGCTTAAGAATGGAGCTGGAAGTCACCTTGCGACGACCGCGCGAACCTGCCGATTATATTCAGGCGCTGCATTCTTGTATGGAAGAAGTAGAGCGTTTGAGTTTGCTGGTAGAAGAATTATTAACCCTGGCGCGGATCGACGCCGGTCAAGAGCATAATACCTCGGAAGTCGTTTGCCTCAATCAATTAGTGGATGAGGCGGTAAGCCGTATGGAGGCGATTGCATCGGAGCGTGCAATACGGATTGTGATTGCGCCTTCGCCAGAAGTCATGGCACGAGTAGCGCGTGGTTCTGCCAGCTTGGTGATCGCCAATTTACTAGACAACGCGGTGAAGTTTTCTCGCCATGGCGGGAATGTGGTGGTGACGCTTGCAGACGAGGGAGGAATGGTCAGTATCAGTGTATCCGACACAGGGCCAGGGATTAACCGCGAAGAATTACCGCACTTGTTTGAGCGGTTTTATCGCGGTACCAGCACCCGCGCGGAAGAAACACCAGGGGTTGGCCTTGGTCTCGCATTATCGCAATCTATTGCCCATGTATATGGCGGACGTATCGAGGTTGCCAGTTCTTCTCAGTCCTCACAATCAGGTACGCAATTTACGTTTAAGTTGCCCAAGCCTGCTGATTTACTTTGATATCGATAGCGAATAAAAAAGCCACGATGATTCGTGGCTTTTTGCTTTCTTTGCGTAAGTCCAGTATTACATGCTTGGATAGTTTGGCCCGCCGCCACCTTCAGGCGTAACCCAGACGATATTTTGCGTCGGATCTTTGATATCGCAAGTTTTGCAATGTACGCAGTTTTGCGCATTGATTTGCAAGCGATCTGCACCCTGATCAGTTTTGACAAACTCATATACGCCAGCCGGGCAGTAGCGGGCTTCTGGTCCTGCATATTTGGCTAAGTTGATGCCAACTGGCACGCTCGCATCTTTCAACGTCAGATGAATCGGCTGATCTTCTGCATGGTTGGTGTTGGAGATAAACACCGACGATAAGCGATCAAAGGTGAGTTTGCCATCTGGCTTTGGATACACAATCGGCTCGAACTCAGACGCAGGGCGCAGACATTCATGATCGGCTTTGGAGTGATGCAAAGTCCATGGTGCTTTACCTCGCAGTACCATTTGATCCAGCCAGACCAGCGGTGAACCGTAAGTGCCTTTTTTCAGCAAAGGTTTGACGTTACGTGCTGTGTGCAGTTCTTCATGTAGCCAGGACTGTTCAAAGGCGGTGGAGTAAGCCGTTAATTCATCATGCTGACGTTGCGCTCCCAATGCATCAAATGCGGCAATCGCTGCCAGCATGCCGGTTTTGATCGCTGCGTGACTACCTTTAATGCGACTCATATTCAAAAAGCCGGCATCGCAACCGATCAAGGCGCCGCCTGGGAACACCAGCTTAGGCAGGGATTGTAAACCGCCCGCGGTGATTGCTCGTGCACCATAAGATATGCGCTTACCGCCTTCAAAGAAACCACAAATTGCCGGATGCGTTTTAAAGCGCTGAAATTCTTCGTAAGGCGACAGGTATGGATTTTCATAGGCCAAACCGACAACATAGCCTACCGCAACTTGGTTATTTTCGAGGTGGTACAAGAACGAGCCACTATATTGATCCATCAGCGGCCAACCCGTAGTGTGGACGACCAGACCAGGTTTATGTTGCTTAGGATCGATTTCCCATAACTCTTTAATCCCGATGCCGTAGGATTGCGGATCTTTACCTTTATTTAAGTCATATTTAGCCATGACTTGTTTGCCCAAATGACCGCGCGCACCTTCTGCAAACAGCGTGTATTTAGCATGCAGTTCCATGCCTAACTGGAATGCTGGAGACGCTTCACCGTGGCGATCAACACCCATATTGCCGGTAGCTACGCCTTTGACCGAACCATCGTCGTTGTACAAAACTTCGGCAGCGGCAAAACCTGGGAATACTTCCACACCCAAGGCCTCAGCTTGCTGAGCCAGCCAACGGGTGACATTGGCTAAAGAGACGATGTAATTACCATGATTCTCGAAACAGGCAGGCAACATCCAGTTTGGCGTTTTAAACGCCTTTTTCTCCGTCAATACCAGGACGCGATCTTCAGTCACTTCGGTATTCAGCGGCGCGCCTATTTCTTTCCAGTTGGGGAAGAGTTCCGTTAAAGCTTTTGGGTCCATCACTGCGCCAGACAAGATATGCGCGCCGGGCTCGCCACCTTTTTCCAGAACACAGACCGAGACTTCGTTGCCTTTTTCTGCTGCGAGTTGTTTGAGCTTGATCGCAGCGGACAATCCGGCAGGGCCGCCGCCGACAATAACGACGTCATATTCCATCGCATCGCGCGGACCGAACTGCTCTATTAGACTTTGTGTCATGGCTATAATCGCTTTCAGAAAATTTACGAACGAACGTGCTTATTTGTTGTCGGTATGGTATAGCTTAGGGATGTAATGCGCAAGCTGAGCAATTCTTCTAATTAATCGTTGTCAATGCGGTTGTAAATACGCTTACCAGTGCGCTTACCAACGGATTGGTAAATAAATTCAGTCTTGCTCCGGCAATTCTCCTAAAACCATGAATTGCTTATTTTTGTTGTGCATAGATTATCCTAGAAACGGCAGTCGACCGCTTGTCAGTGTAAATAAGTATTTGATTCAATTGAATTATTCAATTCTATCCACTGTCACCGTTGTGATGACAGCGCTACGAATCTGATCGCACACTTTTTCGGCTCCCTAACCGCGTTGCTCCTCGTTGCAACGTGAAGGTTGTGCCTCGTCTCGCCTTGCTGGGAAACCGAAAAAATGTACACTCAGACTCGTCCAACTGCCGTTTCTAGGATTATCGCAGAGGGTCAAATAAGATGCAGCACTTTCATGATTTTGATCGATAAAATGGAAGTTTTAAAACACAAGCATATTGTCTATGTCATCATAGCGGCACATTCAAAATGATATGCTTCCAGGATTTACGCAAAACTGTTCCGGCAAGCTTGTGTTTGCCGCGGTACTAGTTGAATAGTTTTGCATAAGTCTTGGCGTATCTAAAAAATGCACAAACCACGTAGCACTTTCAGCAAAATTTTAGTCGGAGAATCTGATGGGTATTGAAGTTAATTTCGAAGGAAAAATCGCTCTGGTGACAGGCGCCTCCAGTGGTCTTGGCGCTCGTTTTGCAAAAATTCTGGCACAAGCCGGGGCACAAGTCGTGCTGGCTTCGCGCCGGATTGATCGCCTGAAAGAGTTACGCGCAGAAATCGAAGCCGAAGGCGGCGCTGCCCATGTCGTGACATTGGACGTCACCGACTATGCCAGTATCAAATCAGCGATTGCTCATGCGGAAACCGAGGCCGGTCCTATCGATATCTTGATCAATAATTCGGGTGTTTCAACCACACAGCGTTTGATCGACGTCACGCCGGAAGATTATGCCTACGTAATGGACACCAATCAGCGCGGTGCTTTTTTCGTTGCACAAGAGACGGCCAAGCGCATGATTGCCCGCTACAAGGGCGATCCTAAAAAGCAGCACCGGATTATTAATATTGCCTCTGTCGCAGGTCTGCGTGTATTGCCACAAATCGGTATTTATTGCGTCAGTAAAGCCGCAGTGGTACACATGACTAAGTCCATGGCGGTCGAGTGGGGCAAGTTTGGCATTAACGTGAATGCGATTTGCCCAGGCTATATTGAGACCGAAATTAACCAGGATCATTTTAAAAGTGAACAGGGTCAAAAGCTGATTGATATGCTGCCAAGAAAACGGGTCGGTATGCCAGAAGATTTGGACGGTTTGTTGCTGTTGCTGGCCGCAGAAGAATCACGCTTTTTGAATGGAGCGATAGTAACGGCAGACGATGGAATGAGCGCGCAATGATAGGCGAGAAAGTACTTGATAAAAAGTTGGTGTACACCGTGACAATTCCAATTCGCTGGGGCGATATGGATGCATTGGGACATGTCAATAATACTGTGTACTTTCGCTATATGGAGCAGGCCAGGCTGGAGTGGCTGACGATGCTGGGTTGTTTGCCCGATGAAAACGGCAACGGCCCGGTCATCATCAATGCTCACTGCACATTTAAAAAACCCTTAAAATATCCTGACCAGGTTGAAGTCTGTACCTACATCGGCGGTGCAGGCCGTAGCAGTTTTGAAACCATCCAAGAAATGCGCAGTGTCAGCGATGGTTATACGCTATATGCAGAAGGTGGAGCCAAGGTAGTGTGGGTCGATGCGCAAACGCAAAAGTCCACCGTACTGCCAGAATCGATTAAGGAAAAACTGACTGAGCTGAAAACCGCAGTGAAGTCGGCAAATAAGCCAGCACGACGTGTGAAGGCGGTATAAATGAAAGTTGAATAAACCCGAATCTAATAGTCAGCTGACTACTTCAACACATATGAAGCTGAGTTGTAATCTGTCTCCAGGGATAAGCAACTCAGCTGACGATTCGTAATAATTTATGTACTAGTTCGCTGGATGTCGCCGCCGTAAATTTACGCATCAGCTTTGCTCTGTGCATCTCCACCGTTCTTGGACTAAGCCCAATTTGCCGCGCAATCAGCTTGCTAGTTTTGCCTTCCACCAGCAGGGCGGCGATTTCTCTCTCGCGCGGCGTTAATTCTGCTGTGACTGAGCGTTTAGAACTCAGATCTTCAAATGTCCAGATTCCCTCTGCGTGAGCATCTTCTTTATGCAACCCCCTGCCTGAGACATGGCACCAGAATAATTCTTGATTGGCTCGTTTCATGATGCGCTCGTCTGAGTAATAGCCTTTGGCATTCATGATTGGCGTGATACGCGCACCGGTACGTTCAAACTCATCTGGCGACGGGTATAAGATTAAAAATGATTGTCCCAGTAATTGTTCTTTTTGGTAGCCAAACATCTGCGCCAGATCATCATTGCAAGCGCGGATAATGCGATTTTGTGAGACGCATAGTCCGACCGGCGCGTACTGAAAAATCGTTTCAAAATTAATGAGCTGCGCTTCGGTCATGGAGTTTGAGCTGCTTATTTGGGGTAATTTGCGATAACTTAAGCTGACTAATTATTCGGTATTTGTCAGGTATTTTTACGGTATTGCGCTGTATAGAGTAGCATCATATGCTTGGCGATAAAACAAAACTTCAGTATAAAGCGCGGGTAGCAAAAAACTCACGCCAGTATCGTGTCGGACGCTGTATTTCAATAAGAGTTTCAACAAGAGTTTTAATATAAGAAAGGGACAACATGAACAAAGTTTATCCTGACGCTGCCAGTGCCTTGGCAGATATCGTCAAAGACGGACAAACCGTGGCAGTAGGCGGTTTTGGTCTGTGCGGTATCCCCGAGGCGCTGATTGCTGCCTTGCGCGATTCCGGCGTACAGAATTTGACGGCAATCTCCAACAACGCCGGTGTGGATGGCTTTGGTTTAGGACAGTTATTGACCACGCGCCAGATCAAAAAAATGATCGCCTCTTATGTCGGTGAGAACAAAGAATTTGAACGCCAATATCTGGCCGGTGAGTTGGAATTAGAATTTACACCACAAGGTACTCTGGCCGAAAAACTGCGGGCGGGCGGCGCTGGCATTCCTGCATTTTTCACCAAGACGGGCGTCGGCACCATCGTCGCTGACGGCAAAGAAATCCGTGAGTTTGATGGCGCACAATATGTCATGGAGCGTTCTTTAGTTGCCGACGTATCACTGGTCAAGGCCTACAAGGCAGATAAATCAGGCAATTTGGTCTATCGCAAAACGGCACGCAACTTCAATCCCAATGTGGCGATGGCAGGAAAAATCACCGTGGTTGAAGTGGAAGTCCTGGTCGAAATCGGTGAGATTGATCCCGATGATGTCCATACGCCAGGCATATTTGTCCAACGCATCGTTGTCAATGCGACCCCGGAAAAACGTATAGAACAGCGCACTGTTCGCCCAGCAGAATAAGGAGAGCAACATGGCATGGACTCGTGATGAGATGGCTGCTCGTGCAGCAAAAGAATTACAAGATGGTTATTACGTCAATCTGGGCATAGGCTTGCCGACACTGGTTGCCAATCATGTGCCGCAAGGCATGGAAGTATGGCTGCAGTCAGAAAATGGTTTGCTGGGTATTGGCCCTTTTCCGACGGAGGACGAAGTTGATCCCGACATGATTAACGCAGGTAAACAAACCGTAACGACCTTGCCAGGTTCGTCGATTTTTAGTTCTGCCGACTCGTTTGCGATGATACGCGGCGGCAAAATCAATCTGGCGATTTTAGGCGCAATGCAAGTCAGTGAAACCGGCGATCTGGCCAATTGGATGATCCCCGGCAAAATGGTCAAAGGCATGGGCGGCGCGATGGATCTGGTAGCCGGTGTTGGTCATGTGGTGGTGTTGATGGAGCATGTCGCCAAAGGCGATGCGCATAAAATCCTGAAAAAATGCAATTTGCCACTGACCGGTGTAGGCGTCGTCAACCGCATCATCACTGATCTGGGCGTGATTGATGTCACACCAAGCGGTTTGAAGTTGATCGAATTAGCCAGCGGCGTGACTAAGGAAGAAGTGATTGCAAAAACCGAAGCGTCGTTGGATGTCAGTGCGCTTGCTTAATCAGAACTGGTTTGCATGATTTAGTGATTTTTCGGTTCGGTAAAGTCGCTAGTCAACGTTGCCATACAAACTCAGTACATGATAAAAATGCCAGCACTTCTGCTGGCATTTTTATTGCACCATTGATTATTGGAAATTATATACTGGTGGTATGTATATTAATATTCAACGATGTTGTCCATATTTTAATTGGACAATAGAAGACCTGTTTAAGATACTCCCTTTGTTACTTGTTTTTTGGCAGGTCTAATGGCTTAACATCGCCGCAGTCTGCGGATAACCATTTGCTCTTGGTTTCGCTATGCATATTGATGGGTTTATCGTTAGCGATTCCTTTAAAATCAAAAACTGACTGGACGCTATCGTCGCCAAGATAAGTGCCTGTAACTTTGCCGCTACCTTTCATCTCTGGTTTATCGCAGACCAAATCCATAGACCAGGTATTGCCATTTTTTTGAATATTTTTTGACTGACAACCGGATTGATCTTTGAAGTTGACTGGCGGTTGATCGCGGTCTGCCATTTCCTTTGTTATACACATCTGCGTCGTCATTCCACCGTTTTTTATATTGGGGATTTTGATTCCCATCTGTTTCAGTTTTTCTAGTTGTTCTGGTGGAATGGCCGGCATATTTTTCATCGCGTCGGATTGTATGGTCACTTCCCACAACCCAGCTTTGGATTTTCCGGCGGCATGCGCATTGCTGACTAAGGATAAGGCGCAGAGCGATAAACTGATTAATTGGATGGTGCTACGCATAACATTTCCTTTGAATATGGATGACAATAAGTCAATGTAGTTGCTAGTCATGCAAAATGAAAGCAAAATCGCTTTTTGGGAGGTGCCAGACATTTCGCCAGCATCGCCCAAACGTGCTTAGTCGTACAGAAGTGGTTTGATCGTAGCACTATTTTTTATCAGCATATTACGCTTAATGAATATACTCCCCACTATTTTTTTAAAATATCGGTTGTAAACCAATAAATGTATGGACACTTAAATATACTTATATCCAGTATATAAATTAATTGTAATGTCACTGCGAGTAATCGTTTTCGTCCTAAGCCATATTAGACATTTGTTTAAAATAAGTACGAAAACGAACAGTAGCCGCAGTTCAAGCATCGTAAAATGTCAAATTGCTTCATCCCAACGATCAATCAGATAAGGCTCGCCCATGATTGCACTACGCAAATCCGTTCAATGTGTTTCCCCTGCCGGATTACATCGCATGTCCTATAAACAATGGGGCGATCCTCTCAATCCCCGCGTGCTGGTTTGTGTGCATGGCCTCAGCCGGGTAGCGGACGATTTCGACGCCTTGGCGGAAGTGATGTCGGATACTTATCGCGTCGTTTGCCCTGACGTTGTCGGGCGGGGTCAGTCGGATTGGTTGCGCAACCCCCAGTTTTATCAAGTACCTCAATATGTCAGCGATATGGTGACCCTGGTTGCAAGGCTGGATGTTGAAACGGTAGATTGGTTTGGCACCTCGATGGGTGGATTGATTGGCATGGGTTTAGCAGCAATGCCGGAGAGTCCTATCAGAAAACTGATCTTGAACGACGTTGGTCCAGTACTCAATCCCGCGGCACTGGTGCGCATTGGAGACTACATAGGCCAGGATGTACGTTTCAATACATTTGAAGAGGCTGCTGCGTACATCAAGCAGGTTTCCATTTCCTTCGGCCCACATACTGATGCGCAATGGCATAAGCTGGCGACTGATGTCTTGAAGCAAAATCAAGACGGTCAATGGATACGTCATTATGATTTGGGTTTGGCAGCGCCGATTAAAGCCACGACACCGGAAATCGCTTTGGCAGGGCAGGGCATGTTGTGGGCGGCCTATGATGCGATAAAGTGCCAGACTCTGGTCGTCAGAGGCTCTGAGTCAGATTTGCTCAGCGAGCAGACCGCACAAGAAATGACGCAGCGTGGCCCGCGTGCCGCCGTGGTAGAAATCCCTGGCGTTGGTCATGCTCCGACATTTGTGCAGCCGGAACAAATTGCGATTGCCAGAGAGTTTTTTCTGGCATAAAACTATGCCTCATCGGTTAGTCATAGAGGTTTCTATAATGAGTGATCAATCAGCAGGATTGCAATGAGCTTACAACGTTTCCATGTCGGGCAACGCTTGTCCGAAACCGCTATTTTTAATAAAACGGTTTATTTAGCCGGTCAGATTCCTGAAGATACCAGCCAAGATATTATCGGCCAAACTATGGAAGTATTAGGGCATGTTGACCGTCTGCTAGCGGAGGCCGGAAGCGACAAATCGCACATTCTGATGTGTCAGATTTTTTTATCCGATATTACTCAAATTGGCGGTATGAATCAGGCATGGGACGCATGGGTTGCCGAGGGCAATGCACCGCCAAGGGCGACGGTACAAGCAGCACTGGCAAATCCAGATTGGTTGATTGAAGTAGTCGTTACTGCGGCACAAAAATAAGTAAAAACAAATAGACATTATGGTATCGACATCAGCATTAGCAGCGCCGTCAGAATCTCAATTGCAGTCGCAATTGTTAGAAGGATTGTCGGAGAGCGAATCTGCCCGCGTCATGGCAGCGCTTGAATTCGTCACTCCTTTATACGTAAATCGTAATGTGGTCACAGGTCAAAATGCGCTGCAATTTGTGCAGGGCGTCGTTTCTACATTGGTGATGTTGCGTACCGATGTAGATACCCGGATTGCCGGTTTATTGTTTGAATTGCCGGAACTAAGTCCTGCTGCCGCCGCACAAATTGAAACTCGTTTTGGTAAAGAGATCGGCGATCTGGTCTCTGGTATTCGCCGTCTGATGCGCCTGCGCGAGGCGGCCTTGACCCAACATGATGTTGGTCGCGGCAAGGACTCTGCGGAAAAAACCGCCACGCAAATGGAAACCTTGCGCAAGATGGTGCTAGCGATGGCGACCGATATGCGTGTTGTGCTGGTTCGTCTGGCTTCACGCGTGACGACCTTGCGTTATTTCGCTGATTGCAAACGTGACGATGCCGTATCGCAGCAATACGCTAGCGAGACCATGGATTTGTATGCGCCGCTGGCAAACCGGCTGGGTGTTTGGCAATTGAAATGGGAGTTAGAAGATTTATCCTTCCGTTTTATGGAGCCTGCGCAATACAAACGTATCGCCAAAATGCTGGAAGAAAAACGGCTGGAGCGCGAGAGTTTTGTGGTCTCTGCGATTAGTCGTCTGAATGCAGAATTAAAAGCAGCCGACATCAAAGCAGAGGTCTCTGGACGACCTAAACACATCTACAGTATTTTTAAAAAGATGAAGGGCAAGGACGTCAATTTTGATGAGCTATACGACGTGCGTGCTTTCCGTGTGGTGGTTGATGATGTTAAAGATTGCTACACCGTTTTGGGCTTGGTCCATAACGCGTGGACTCCGCTGCCTAATGAGTTTGACGATTATATTTCTCGGCCAAAACAAAATGGCTATCAATCATTGCATACCGTGGTGGTGGTGGAAGATGGCCGCCCGCTGGAAGTGCAAATACGCACTCGCGCCATGCATCAGTTTGCTGAGTATGGCGTAGCAGCGCACTGGCGCTATAAAGAATCTGGTGGGTCCAATTTTTCTGCACAAGAATACGATGAAAAAATTGCCTGGCTCAGACAACTATTAGCATGGAAATCCGAGGTCGCCGATGTGGTGGTGGGGCAGGAAGAATTGCAGCGTGAGTGGGTAGAAAAAATTAAGGCTGCGACATTGGATGATCGTATCTATGTTCTGACACCGCAAGCGCGCGTGATTGAATTGCCGAGTGGCTCTACCCCGGTCGATTTTGCTTACCATTTGCATACCGATGTCGGACATCGTTGCCGTGGTGCGCGCGTCGATAACGTCATGGTGCCACTAAATACGCCGCTAAAAAATGGTCAGACGGTAGAGATCATTACGCTCAAAGTAGGCTCGTCCCAGACCGGACCGTCGCGCGATTGGCTCAACATAGAATATTCAGCGAGCACCCGTACCCGCAGCAAAATTCGCGCTTGGTTCAATGTGATTGATCAGCAAGAAACGCTTTCTAATGGTCGAGCGCTTGTTGAAAAAACCTTGCAGCGCGAAGGAAAAACCGCCGTCAATCTGGATGAATTGGCGCGCAAGTTGGGGTTTGCCAATGTAGAAGAATTATTTTTGTCGGTCGGTAAAGATGAGTTCAGTCTGCGCCAGATAGAAAATAGTTTGCGCGAAACCGTCGAGGTCGTCGATCCGGACGAAATTGATATCACCAATAAAAGCCGCGCGTCCAGCGTGACCCAAGGTGCTAAGTCCGGCGTATTGGTTGTCGGTACCGAAGGTCTGATGACGCAGCTAGCACGTTGCTGCAAACCTGCGCCACCAGATGGCATTATCGGTTTCGTCACACGTGGCAAAGGGGTTTCTATTCACCGTCTTAACTGCAAAAATTTTGCAGAAATGCGGACTAAAGCGCCTGAACGTGTATTGCAAACCACTTGGGGCGAACATGGTAAAGAGACGGTTTATCCGGTGGATATTTTTGTGCTGGCACAAGACAGACAAGGATTGTTACGCGATATCTCAGAAGTATTTTCCCGAGAAAAAATCAATGTGATCGGTGTCAACACGCAAAGCGCGAAGTCGCAGGCGCGGATGTCGTTTACCGCAGAAATCACCGGCACAGCGCAACTGCAAAAAGCCTTGATGGTGATACGAGAGGTGAGCGGAGTGTTAGAGGTACGACGGAATTAAACTAGGACGTCCAATCAAAGTGCGGCTCCTGGCATGAAATCATGCGAGGAGCCTTATTCTTATTGGACGTTGCTTCTGTGGTCTTTTAGAAACTCTGTATCAGGGGTCGTCTTGATTAAAGAATCTTTAGAATTTCCTGATTGCTTTTAGGTCTTGCGCATAATTACCAGCTATTTCATCCTCGGCCATGCCAGGCACTTCTGCTTGTAAGGTGATGTGATCGATTTTATGTTTCTCTAAAAGCATATTTTTTACGCTTTGTAAGATGCGCGGCCATGCCGTCAGATCATCAATTTCTAAATGCCCTATTAATGCAGGGTAACCGGGCGACATTTCCCATACATGTAAGTCATGCACGGACAAAACGCCGGCAATTGTTTCTAAGTCTTCACCGATTTGAATATAGTCGATATGGCGCGGGACGCCTTCCATTAAAAAATGATAAGACTCACGCAGCACACTAAACGTTGATTTTAAAATTAATAGCGACACAAAAATCGATAGCAGTGGATCAATTTGCATCCATCCTGTGTAGTAAATCACTGCACCAGATACGATTGCTGCAATTGATCCCAGCAAGTCTCCCATCACGTGGATCAGTGCTGCCTTGGTGTTCAGGTTTTCTTTGTCATGCGATAACACCCATGCGACGATGAGATTAATCGCCAGGCCAATGCTTGCAACCAAGATGACGGTGCCGCCTTGCACTGCTTCCGGATGTGAAAGCCGTTGAGTAGCTTCAAAAGCAATCCATAAAACTACTGCCAACATGATTAAGCCATTGACAAACGCGGCGAGCGCTTCTGCGCGGCCAAAGCCGAACGAATTTTTAGCGGTTGGTGGTCGTTTTGCAATCATCTGTGCCAGTAAAGCAAGTCCTAACGCGGCAGCATCGGTCACCATGTGGCCAGCGTCAGATATCAACGCCAGCGAGTTAGACCAAAATCCAAAACCAACTTCAACGCCGGCAAAGCCTAGTGTCAGCACCAGTGCCCATGCCAGAATTTTTTGACTACGGTTTTCAAAAAAATGTCGATGTTCGGCATCACCATGACGGTGAGCGTGTAGATGTTCGCTGTTAGAGACGGCTATTTTTTCTGGCATGAGTGGTAGGAATTGTGAAAATATGGGTTATTAAAGTCTTTCGTCAGTTTAGCGGGATGCGGGCTTATTTGCTTAAAATCAGCGTAAATGACTGAATAACATTGCGCGCCGTGTTTCGCAAGCGCTGACAGCACCATAAAAATAAGTAAAAGATGTTTACGTTTTCGGCGCGGTTTGCTATAGTCTCGGCTCTTCGGGCGGTTAGTTCAGCTGGTTAGAATACTTGGTCGACATCCAAGGGGTCGCAGATTCGAATTCTGCACCGCCCACCAGATTTAATTATGTGGCACATTGTGTTGCAATATAGGTAAGAGCGAGAAAGGCATCATGGTTATGACACCGCGAACTACGATCACAGCAATTTGTGAGCGACGTTAGTCGAGGGTCTTTTTCGTTTGTAATTATTGAAAAAAACGCGGCTAGCTCGCGTTTTTTTTCGTCTGTATTTTCTGTAATTTCTTTTGAACGTTGTAAGTACTCGGCAAATATTGCTGACATGGAGACTTAAAATGGTTTCAGTTCGACTTCCCGATGGTTCGCAGCGTCATTTCGACTCACCTGTTACTGTGGCTCAAGTTGCCGCTAGTATTGGCGCAGGCTTAGCTAAAGCTGCTTTGGCTGGCAAAGTAGATGGTAAATTGGTAGATACGTCTTACCTGATTTCCTCTGATGCTGATCTGGCGATCGTGACCGACAAAGATGCTGATGGTCTTGATGTGATCCGTCATTCGACAGCACATTTGCTGGCATACGCAGTGAAAGAGTTGTTTCCTGATGCGCAAGTCACTATTGGCCCTGTGATCGAAAATGGCTTTTATTATGACTTCTCTTATAAGCGCCCATTTACACCAGATGATATGGCCGCAATCGAAAAGAAAATGCAGGAGTTGGCGAAAAAAGATGAGCCAGTAACTCGCAAGGTATTGCCACGCGACGAGGCAGTGGCTTACTTTAAATCAATCGGTGAGGCGTACAAAGCAGAAATCATAGAATCGATTCCCGCTGACCAAGATGTATCACTTTACACAGAAGGCAACTTCACCGACTTGTGTCGTGGTCCGCACGTGCCTTCAACCGGCAAGCTGAAAGTTTTTAAACTGATGAAGCTGGCTGGCGCCTACTGGCGTGGCGATTCTAAGAACGAAATGTTGCAACGCGTATATGGAACTGCATTTGCAAAAAAAGAGGAGCAAGAGGCCTACTTGCATATGCTGGAAGAAGCTGAAAAGCGCGATCATCGTAAGTTGGGTAAATCATTAGATTTATTCCACTTTCAAGATGAAGCGCCTGGCCTAGTTTTCTGGCATCCAAAAGGATGGAGTATTTGGCAGCAGGTCGAGCAATACATGCGCAAGGTATATCAAGATTGTGGCTACCAAGAAGTAAAGGCGCCGCAAATTCTGGATCGCACTCTGTGGGAGCGCACAGGGCATTGGGAGAATTACCGTGAAAATATGTTCTCCACTGAATCTGAAAACCGGAACTACGCATTAAAGCCAATGAACTGTCCTGGACATGTTCAGATCTTTAACGCAAATATGCGCAGTTATCGTGAGCTGCCTTTACGTTACGGCGAGTTTGGTCAGTGCCACCGCAACGAGCCTTCAGGTGCTCTGCATGGCATCATGCGAGTACGCGGCTTTACTCAAGATGACGGACATATTTTTTGTACTGAAGAGCAAATTTTGCCTGAAGTTGCAGCTTTCCATGCTCAGGCAATGAAGGTATACGCAGACTTCGGCTTTGAGCATATTTTCATCAAGATCGCTTTGCGTCCTGACAATCGTATTGGTTCTGATCAGGTTTGGGACACAGCCGAAGAAGCTTTACGCGCAGCTTTGCGTCAATGCGACGTTGCTTGGGAAGAGTTGCCAGGCGAGGGCGCATTTTATGGTCCTAAGATTGAGTACCACTTAAAAGATAGTTTAGGGCGCGCATGGCAGGTTGGCACTATGCAGGTCGATTTTTCTATGCCTGGTCGCTTGGATGCTGAATATGTATCGGATGATAATTCGCGCAAAATTCCTGTGATGTTGCATCGGGCGATTGTTGGCTCGATGGAGCGTTTTATCGGTATTTTGATTGAAAATCACGCTGGCGCTATGCCTTTATGGCTGGCTCCGGTACAAATTGCAGTGTTAAATATCTCGGAATCCCAGGCTGAATATACTAAATCCGTCGCAGAAAACCTGAAGAAACAAGGGTTTAGAGTGCACACGGATTTGCGTAATGAGAAAATAACCTATAAAATACGTGAGCATTCAATGCAGAAATTACCCTATATCATCGTGATCGGTGATAAAGAGAGGGATGCAAACACAGTGGCTGTGCGTACGCGTGGCAATCTGGATTTGGGAGTCATGTCCCAAGAAGCGTTTTTAGATCGTCTTAAAAATGACATCTTAATGAAGTCTTAATCAGGATTGTTGTGCGAAAGAGCACAGCCAAATTATTGAATTTTTGAAGGAAACTGCAATAGCTACTGACAAGTCACATCGCATCAACGGTGAAATTACGGCGCCAGAAGTGCGCTTATCTGGCGTTGAGAACGAGCCACTGGGCATCGTTAAACTAAGTGAAGCCTTTCGTTTTGCCGAAGAGGCTAATGTTGATTTAGTGGAGATTGCGCCTACTGCACAACCTCCAGTTTGCCGATTGATGGACTACGGCAAATTTAAGTATCAAGAGCAAAAGAAGGCGCATGAAGCCAAGTTAAAGCAAAAAGTCATTCTGGTGAAGGAAGTCAAATTCCGTCCTGGCACTGATGATGGTGATTACAACATCAAATTGCGTAATTTGACGAAGTTTTTGGATGATGGCGATAAGACCAAAATCACCTTACGGTTCCGTGGTCGTGAGATGGCTCACCAAGAGATTGGCATGCGTATGCTGGAACGCCTAAAGGTGGATTTGGAACCGTATGGCCAAGTTGAGCAGTTTCCAAAGATGGAAGGTCGTCAGATGATCATGATTCTTGCGCCAAAGAAGAAGAAATAAGATTTGTGAAAATCGTTGATGCAAATCGGCGTTTTTTGCGATGAGTATGGACTCGATTTCATGCTCCAACAAGTGAGAGTAGGCATCCAAGTGCATCGTAATCGTTGCCACCTACAATCATGTTAAAAAGGAACTGTCCTAAACAGACAGGTGTTTTATGCCTAAAATGAAAACAAAAAGCTCTGCCAAGAAGCGCTTTCGCGTGCGTCCGGGTGGAACTATTAAATGTGGTCACGCTTTCAAACGTCATATTTTGACTAAGAAAACTACCAAGAATAAACGCCAATTGCGCGGTATCACGAACGTTAATGCAGCAGACGTAACATCAGTCATGCGCATGATGCCAACAGCTTAACCTCTACTCACTATTTAAGGAGTTACTATGCCTAGAGTAAAACGTGGGGTTACAGCTCGTGCCCGTCATAAGAAAGTTCTCGATTTAGCCAAGGGCTATCGCGGTCGTCGTAGCAAGGTATATCGTGTTGCCAAGCAAGCAGTTATGCGTGCTGGTCAATATGCATACCGTGACCGTCGTAATAAGAAGCGTGTATTCCGCGCTTTGTGGATTACGCGTATCAATGCAGCTAGTCGTCAACACGGTCTGACATACAGCGTGTTCATGAATGGTCTGAAAAAAGCCTCTATCGAACTGGACCGTAAGGTTTTGGCCGATATGGCAGTGACTGACAAGCCAGCATTTGCTGCGATTGTTAATCAAGTTAAGGCCAACCTGGCAGCGTAATTGTTAGGTGCGGTTTGCTCGCTAGTTTCTGGTTGAGCAATGCCGCAATATGAGCGGGGCAGAGGTTGAATCCTGTGCCCCGTTTTATTTTTAGTGTTCAATTTTCAACTTCCCTTTCGGGAATAATCGCATGAATCCCTTAGATCCTCTCGTAACTCAAGCGCGCGCAGATTTTACTGCCGCCCAAGACGCTGCTGCACTGGAAAATGCCAAGGCACTTTATCTTGGAAAGACCGGACAGATTACTGAGCAAATGAAGAGCCTCGGCAAGCTAGGACCAGACGAGCGCAAAGTGCAAGGCGCGATTATCAACGCGGTAAAAGAACAAATTGAAGCGCTGCTCGCAGAAAGGCGTGATGCCTTATCTAATGCACAAATGCAGAGTCGTTTGAATGCCGAGGCGATTGACGTTAGTTTGCCCGGCCGTGGCCGTGGTATGGGCGGTATTCATCCGGTAATGCGTACCTGGCACCGAGTTGAGGAAATTTTCCACTCTATCGGTTTTGATGTGGCGGACGGTCCTGAGATCGAAAATGACTGGACTAATTTCACCGCATTGAACAGCCCAGAGAATCATCCTGCACGGTCGATGCAAGATACTTTTTATATTGACGGTAACGACAGTACCGGAAAGCCCTTGCTACTGCGTACACATACCAGTCCTATGCAGGTGCGCTATGCACGTATGAATCAAGCGCCGATCAAAGTGATTGCTCCTGGCCGAACTTACCGCGTAGATAGTGATGCAACGCACTCGCCGATGTTTCATCAAGTTGAAGGTTTATGGATTGATGAAAACATCAGCTTTGCTGACTTAAAAGGCGTTTATTTAAATTTCGTCAAAGCTTTTTTTGAGACCGATGATTTGCAAGTACGCTTTCGTCCTTCTTACTTCCCATTTACGGAGCCATCCGCGGAGATCGATATTGCCTTCGGTAGTGGTCCATTAAAAGGTCGCTGGCTGGAGGTGTCCGGATCCGGTCAGGTGCATCCAACTGTGATCAAAAATATGGGAATGGATCCAGAAAAATACATCGGTTTTGCCTTTGGTTCCGGCCTGGAACGCTTGGCAATGCTGCGCTATGGCATCAATGATTTGCGCTTATTTTATGAGGGAGATTTGCGCTTCCTGAAGCAGTTTAATTAAGTTGAAATCGATGACGATCGTTTGATTTTTAACTTATATCTCCTCATCAAATTTCCTATGCGGTTTTGGTAAAAAATCGTATTAATGATTGAATATTTACACGGCTGAATTATGCAATTTTCTGAAAACTGGCTACGCACTATGGTTGATCCGAAGATGACTTCGGATGAGTTGTCACACTTACTCACGATGTCTGGATTAGAAGTAGAAGAAGTAGAAGCTGTCGCACCGCCTTTTAGTAATGTAGTCGTTGCAGAAATTCGTGAGATTTCCAAGCATCCTGATGCTGATCGCCTCAACGTTTGTCAGGTAGATGTTGGCACCGGTACTCTGCTCAATATTGTGTGTGGTGCACCGAATGTGCGTGTTGGTATGAAAGTGCCGTGTGCTATGGCGGGTGCGGTATTGCCGCCGGGTGCCGATGGCAAACCGTTCGAGATCAAAGTTGGTAAATTGCGTGGTGTTGAATCGCAAGGCATGTTGTGCTCTGCCCGTGAATTAAAATTATCAGACGATCAGGGCGGTTTATTGGATTTGCCTGTAGACGCGCCGGTCGGACAAAATTTCCGGGATTACTATCAATTAAATGATCTTAAATTCACGATCAAGTTGACCCCGAATAAGGCAGACTGCCTGTCCGTATTGGGTGTTGCGCGTGAAGTGTCGGCATTAACCGGTACCGTGTTAACGCTGCCTGAAATTCATTCGGTAGCAGTCACTCTGCAAGAAACTTTACCCGTTAAAATATCTGCGCCTGATTTGTGTGGACGTTTCAGTGGTCGGGTTATTCGCGGTGTTAACGCCAAAGCTCCGACACCAGACTGGATGAAGCAGCGTCTTGAGCGCAGCGGTCAGCGGCCAATCTCTGCCTTAGTCGATATTTCTAATTATGTGATGTTAGAACTTGGACGTCCAACCCATGTATTTGATTTGGATAAAATCCACGGTGGTCTGGATGTGCGTTGGGGCAAAACGGGGGAGTCATTAAAACTATTGAATGGCAATACCGTTGCAGTAGATGAATGGATAGGCGTCATTGCAGATGACAAAGAGATCGAATCTTTGGCCGGCATCATGGGTGGTGACTCTACTGCCGTAACGCTCGAAACGCAGAATATTTATCTGGAAGCAGCATTCTGGTGGCCGCAAGCGATACAGGGTAGGGCGCGCCGTTATAATTTTTCTACAGATGCGGCACATCGCTTTGAGCGCGGCGTGGACTACGCGACGACAGTCGAGCATATTGAACGTATTACTGCCTTGATCGTAGAAATTTGTGGTGGTAGCACGCAAGTCAAAGTCGGCCCAGTCACTGACCTGATCGTTAATTTACCAAAGCGCCCTGCGGTGCTTTTGCGTACGGCGCGTGCGGTTAAAGTGATTGGTGTTGCATTGAACGATGCGCAGATCGCCGATATATTTACCCGTTTGGGATTGGCGTTTAAGCAAACTCCGGGAGAATTCCTGGTAACGCCACCATCCTATCGTTTTGATATTGAAATCGAAGAGGACTTGATTGAAGAAGTCGTCCGGGTTTATGGTTTTGAAAATATTCCTGCGTTACCTCCCATCGCAGCAAACGCGATGCGCATTGTGCCAGAAAATCAGCGTTCTTTATTTACAGTCCGTCGTCAAATTGCAGACATGGATTACCAAGAAGTCGTCAACTATAGTTTTGTAGAAGAGGCTTGGGAAAAAGATTTTGTAGGTAATGACGCCCCGATTAAATTACTGAATCCAATTGCCAGTCATATGAGCGCGATGCGCAGCAGTTTGATCGCTAGTTTGGTTGCTAATGCGCGCTACAATTTAAATCGCAAGATGAACCGTGTGCGCATTTTTGAAATTGGTGCGATCTATCTGCGCAATGCGGCCATTCCAGACGGTCCTCTGACGATTGCTGGTTATGATCAGCCGAAGCGTCTGTCCGCACTTGCATATGGTCCCGTAGTTGAAGAACAGTGGGGTCAGGCAACACGCAATGTCGATTTCTTTGATATTAAAGCGGACTTGGAAGCCTTGTTTGCACCTAAAACTTTGCGCTTTAGTAAAGTTGAACATCCAGCTTTGCACCCAGGGCGCTCTGCTAGTATTGAGTGTGATGGCAAAGTAGTGGGCATCGTTGGCGAGTTACATCCACGTTTGCAGCAAAAATATGATTTACCTTTAGCGCCAGTCGTTTTTGAAGTAGATACGCAAAGTCTGCAATCCATTACGCTACCGATTTATCAAGAAATTTCAAAATTTCAAGCGGTCACTCGTGATCTTGCTTTATTAGTAAAACAAACAATTTCTGCTCAAGATTTACTCGATGTTTTCTTTGCTGAGGCGAAGTCAAACGAAACATGTAAAATCTTGCAAGCCGTTGTTTTATTTGATGAATATCGTGGTAAGGGACTGGAGTCTGACGAGAAAAGTCTTGCATTCCGCTTTAGCTTGCAAGATACTCAAAGTACGCTGCAAGATGATAAGGTAGAAGCTGCAATGGCATCTTTACTGGCTGCAGCTGCAAGTAAATTCTCAGCAAGATTACGTTGAGATAACTCCGCCGCAATGTACCTGACAG
Organism: Undibacterium sp. 5I1; assembly: GCF_034314085.1. Lineage (NCBI taxonomy): Bacteria > Pseudomonadati > Pseudomonadota > Betaproteobacteria > Burkholderiales > Oxalobacteraceae > Undibacterium > Undibacterium sp. 5I1. Next base: position 2,040,580 of record NZ_JAVIWI010000001.1, on the reverse strand, counting down.
TGCGTCTAAATAAATAAAAATTATCGCGATCTCATTTTGCATAGCTGCTTAAGATGATCGCTTTGATTTTCAGCAAGTAGGATTAAAAAAGAATGAATGAAGTGACTTCCGCCGAACTGCAATCAGTTCTTGATGCAGATTTGAACCGGGCGATGCGTGAAGCAAAAGCACGTTCACAAGCGGAACGAGACTTACCTACCTTGACCAAAGCAGAGTTAGCAGAACTCTTGTTTGAACAAGTTGGTTTGAATAAACGTGAAGCCAAAGATATGGTGGAAACTTTTTTTGACGAGATTCGTGATGCGTTAGAAAGAGGCGAGGCGGTAAAATTATCTGGCTTTGGTAATTTTCAATTGCGAGATAAACCCCAGCGTCCTGGCCGTAACCCGAAAACTGGTGAAGAAATTCCTATTACCGCGCGTCGTGTTGTGACATTCCATGCTAGCCAAAAACTTAAAGGAATGGTCGACGCTGCAGGTAGTCAACCCCTTGCACATGCTGCCTGAATTCCTTTATGAGCGAAATCAAGATCGATGCTTTTGTGTTGCCGCCGATACCAGCGAAACGCTATTTTACTATCGGTGAAGTCAGTGAATTGTGTGGTGTCAAACCACATGTATTACGTTATTGGGAGCAGGAGTTTACTCAATTAAAACCGGTAAAACGACGTGGCAATCGCCGTTATTACCAGCATCACGAAGTCTTGTTGATACGCCGTATCCGCGAACTTTTATATGAGCAGGGTTTTACGATTAATGGTGCAAGAAATAAATTGAATTTGCATGCAACGATCAAAGATGAGCTGAATGAAATGGAAGTAACAATCCCGGTTAATTTATTACAGATTCGCGAAGAACTGCATGCAGTGCTCAATTTGTTAAAGCGCTGATTTGATGCTGGTGCTGGTGAACGAAGCACCTTAGCGTCACCTTTTAAGCCAGACATGATTGAAATTTCAAGATTTCAATCATGTCTGGCTTTAATTTTATGTGGCATGCTTATTCTGACTTAATGGGGCAGATAATTGGGGCAGGTAATGCAAGAGGAATTTTTGTTTTAGCTTGATACTGCAAACATTGCTTGAATATACTCCCCATTATATTTTCTTAAATTGGCTTACTGTCCAGTTAATATATGGACAGTTAAAATATACTATGATGAGTATATTCTTCTGTAGAGAATGACGTACCATAAAAATATATTCAATGTATGCAGAATTGTTGTGACAATGCTTGGTCTACTGTTTCAAATAGATAGCTCTGACCCATCTCCTTGTTGAACCTAAGTGGAGCCAGGCAGTGCTAATGCTCATTTAAAAATGCTAGGAATAATTCATGAACTTCCCCCAATCTCATTTAATCAATAAATCACGTTTATTTCTGACCGTTAGTGCTCTGCTTTGCGGCGTGCTCAACCCCGTTGTAGCACAAACTAACGTAGTTGATTCCGGCTTAGACACCGTTATCAAAGGTGTTTGGCGTTCTGACGAAAATCGCGCGCGAGATCAATATCGCCACCCAAAACAGACCTTGGAATTTTTTGGTGTTCAAGCTAATGCGACGGTGATCGAAATTACTCCGGGCGGATCAGCTTGGTATGGCGAGATACTGGCACCTTTTTTAAAAGAGAAGGGCCATTACATTGCCGCCAATATTGACGGCAATAAAGTGTCTGCTAGCAGCGCTGCATATCAGAACAGAACAGCAGACGCACAAAATAAAAAATTTCTTGCAGATCCTGAGCGCTACAGCAAAGCAAGGACAATTAATTTTGATCCAGCCGCACCGCAATTTGGACCGGCAAACTCAGCTGACTACGTGCTGACCTTTAGAAACGTGCATAACTGGGTCGGAGATCATACAGAAGTCCCTACCTTCAAGGCGATGTTCGACGTGCTTAAACCGGGCGGTGTGTTAGGTGTGGTTGATCATCGCGCGGCTGCTGGTAAAACTTTAGACGCAAAATTAATTGATACCGGCTATTTGCCAGAAGAGTATGTCATCGCATTAGCCCAGCAAGCAGGATTTAAATTGGTGGGGAAGAGTGAAGTGAATGCTAATCCTAAAGATACAAAGGATTATGCGAAAGGTGTTTGGACACTGCCGCCGACCTACGCTGATAAAGAAAATAATCGTCAGAAATACAAAGAGATCGGTGAGAGCGACCGCTTTACTTTGCGTTTCGTTAAGCCGTAGAAAGCTTACTTAATGATGGTGTGATCGCGGATTGATTTGCTGATGTATTTGCTGATGTATTGGATGCTTGAAAATGAAAGCCCGATTGATGTCGGGCTTTTGTTCTTTAGAAACTTGGATTAGCTTGGACAGGACAATTTATGCGCCAGATTTAAAAAGAGACTGACCGATTATTTCCCAACAAATGCATCGGAATAACATTTGAGCGAAAAACAAAAGGGGTCGCATTTGCATGCGACCCCTTAATTATTTGGCTCCCCGACCTGGACTCGAACCAGGGACCTGCGGATTAACAGTCCGTCGCTCTACCAACTGAGCTATCAGGGAATAGAAGAAATGATGATCTTCGTTAAACTTTTTACTGCACTTGCAACATGCTAGGAATTCTGTGGCTCCCCGACCTGGACTCGAACCAGGGACCTGCGGATTAACAGTCCGTCGCTCTACCAACTGAGCTATCAGGGAACAGAGACAAAGATTATATGCGTCTTTGCCTGTTCTGTCAAAATTTTTCTACCCTGAAACGTCTATAAAACCTGAGCAATTGCGTCAATGACGACATCGATATTGCGCTTGTTTAAAGCTGCAACACAAATACGACCGGTATCGACAGCGTAGATAGAATTGTTATCACGCAGCTTTTCTACTTGCTCTTTCGTTAAGCCAGAGTAAGAAAACATGCCGCGTTGCTGGGTCACAAAGTCAAAGTTATACGCTGGAGCTTTTGCTTTTAACTCTGCAACAAAGGCAGAGCGCATTTCGCGGATGCGTACCCGCATGCCTGCCAGTTCTTCTTCCCACAATTGGCGCAGTTCTGGTGTTGACAATACGGTCGCAACTACTTGGCCGCCATGAGTTGGTGGATTGGAATAGTTAGTACGGATTACACGCTTTAATTGAGACATGATGCGCGCAGCTTCTTCTGCACTGGAGGCGGCAATACTCAGTGCGCCAACGCGCTCGCCGTACAAGGAGAAGGATTTAGAGAATGAATTGGAGACGAACAGAGCGCATCCAGTTTCCGCAAAGCGGCGTACTACTTTGCCATCGGCTTCTATGCCATCGCCAAAACCTTGGTAAGCCATATCCAGGAAGGGTACCAGCTTGCGTTCGGTGACGACTGCGATGACTTCCGTCCATTGTGCATCGCTCAGATCGGCGCCAGTCGGATTGTGGCAGCACGCGTGCAGCAACACGATCGCGCCTGCTGGCATGGCCTTCAGTGCCTCTAGCATGCCTGCAAAGTTCACGCCTTTAGTCACTGCGTCGTAGTAGGGGTAGGAATTGACCACAAAGCCAGCAGATTCAAATAAAGCGCGATGGTTTTCCCAGCTTGGATCGCTGATCCATACTTGCGAATCCGGCGCGAAGCGTTTTAAAAAGTCGGCACCCAATTTCAATGCACCAGTGCCACCAATTGCTTGCGCCGTGATGACACGCTTTTCTACAACAACGGCACTGTCTGCACCGAACACTAATTCTTGTACTGCTTTATCATAAGCAGCTAAGCCTTCAATCGGCAAGTAAGTGCGTGGCGCGAATTTTTCCATCAAAATAGCTTCGGCTTTTTTGACGCATTCCAACAATGGCACTTTGCCATTATCATCGTAATAAACGCCGACACCAAGATTGACTTTAGCGGGATTTTTATCCGCGTTAAAGCCCTCTGTGATGCCGAGGATAGGATCGCGTGGTGCCATTTCTATGGCAGAGAACAGGGAGGCGGAGGCAGGTGCGTTCATCGTGATAATATGAAAAATTAGCTGTCAAATTTCTGACAGAGAGGTTGGAATAATGCCAATTGGTGACAATCTGGACATGCTTGAAATTTCAATCACCCCATTCTAACAAAGGTAAGTGCGTCATGCCTGTAGCATCGATAATTTCTGCTGAAAATAATAGCAATACTAATAATCCGCCGGAAGGCAAGTTCGTCACTTTTCCGGATTCTCAGTTTGAGCTATTTCAGCCTTTTCCTCCGGCGGGCGATCAACCGGCTGCGATTGCCAAGTTGCTGGAGGGGATTAACGACGGTTTGTTTTTCCAGACTTTGCTTGGGGTAACCGGTTCTGGCAAAACTTATACGATGGCAAACGTAATCGCGCAAAGCGGCCGGCCTGCGATTGTTTTTGCACCTAATAAAACTTTGGCAGCGCAGTTGTACAGCGAGTTCCGCGAATTTTTTCCGCGTAATGCCGTGGAATATTTCGTCAGCTACTACGATTATTATCAGCCAGAAGCGTATGTCCCACAGCGTGATTTATTTATCGAAAAAGATTCTGCGATCAACGAGCATATTGAGCAAATGCGCTTGTCTTGCACCAAGTCACTGATGGAGCGGCGTGATGTGATTATTGTCGCGACCGTCTCTGCGATTTACGGTATCGGTAATCCTAGCGAATACCACAAGATGATTTTGACCTTACGCACAAAGGACAAAGTCAGCCAGCGGGATTTGATCGCACGCCTGATTCAGATGCAATACACCAGGAACGAAATTGATTTCGGCCGCGGCACATTCCGGGTGCGTGGCGATACGATTGATATCTTCCCGGCAGAACATGCTGAACTAGCAGTACGGGTAGAAATGTTTGATGATGAGATCGAAAATCTCCAATTATTTGATCCGCTGACCGGCCGCGTAAAACAAAAAATTCCACGCTTTACTGTCTATCCAAGTTCGCATTACGTGACCCCGCGCGAAACCGTATTACGCGCAGTAGAAACAATCAAAATCGAGCTGCGTGAACGCTTAGAATTTTTCCGCAAAGAGAATAAGCTGATTGAAGAGCAGCGGATAGAACAACGTACACGTTTTGATTTAGAGATGATGTCCGAGATCGGTTTTACTAAAGGCATTGAAAACTATTCACGCCATTTAAGTGGCGCTAAAGCCGGTGATCCACCGCCGACACTGGTGGATTATTTGCCCGCAGACGCGCTCATGTTTTTAGATGAGTCACATGTACTGACCGGACAGTTAAACGGCATGTATAACGGCGACAGAGCACGAAAAACAAATCTGGTTGATTATGGTTTCCGGCTGCCGTCCGCGCTAGATAATCGTCCGCTCAAGTTTGTAGAATTTGAGAGCAAAATGCGGCAGACGATTTTTGTGTCAGCTACCCCGGCAGAATATGAAAAACAGCATGCCGATCAAGTTGTTGAACAAGTAGTACGACCGACAGGCTTGGTCGATCCGCTAATTGAAGTGCGTCCGGCATTAACGCAAGTCGATGATCTGATGAACGAGATTACGATTCGTGTACAGAAAAATGAGCGTGTCTTGGTCACGACATTGACGAAGCGAATGTCCGAGCAATTGACCGATTTTTTGGCGGACAACGGCATCAAAGTACGTTATTTACACAGCGATATTGATACGGTAGAGCGGGTAGAAATTATCCGTGATCTACGTTTGGGTACCTTCGATGTGTTGGTCGGCATTAACCTTTTACGAGAAGGTCTGGATATCCCAGAAGTGTCTTTGGTGGCGATCTTGGATGCTGATAAAGAAGGCTTCCTGCGGTCGGAGCGTAGCCTGATTCAAACCATAGGCCGTGCTGCACGTAACTTAAACGGGATGGCAATTTTATACGGCGATAAAATTACCGACTCTATGCGTCGCGCCATTGATGAGACTGAACGTCGGCGCACTAAACAAGTTGCGTTTAATTTGGCGAATAACATCACGCCTATCGGCATTAAAAAACAGATTAAAGATTTAATTGATGGCGTCTACAGCCAACAAGAAGCCAAGCAAGAGCTAGAAGCTGCACAAGAGCATGCGCGCTATGAAGTCATGAGTGAGAAGCAAATTAGCAGAGAAATAAAGCGCTTGGAAAAACTCATGCTCGATCACGCCAAAAATCTGGAGTTTGAAAAAGCGGCCCAGGTACGTGATCAATTAGCTCATCTGAAAGCGCAAGTATTCGGCGCGGGCGGTAGTGATAATGTGTTGTCGTTAGCGAATAAGTAGTAGTTGGAAATTTCCATTTTTATTGGACCGTCAAAATCTGTATTTCATGTAAGGTTTCCGCTATTCGTTCGACTTAGCTAAATACGAGGTGCAATTGATATTAGCAAGGACGAAAGTGAAGCATGGTACAGGCGATAACATCCTCTGCAATCATTGGCGGGAACAGTGCAGCTAATCCTGGCAATGCCGCTTCGGCGCTTGCCAGTCTTCAGGCGCAGCTTGCCAGGTATCAGCAACAGCTATCTGATTGTGTAAATTGCGCGTCGTCCAAAACGATAGAAGGCAAAGTGCAAATTCAATCGCTGTCTAGCAAAATTAGTCAGGTTAGGGCGCGTATTGATCAGGTAAACAGCGTCAATGCAAGTCAGCAAACGCCTCTCCCTACAACCAGTCGTTCTAAAGAAAATAATAGCATCACCAAGGATTTGACCATCGCTCTAGGAGCAGAGAATCGCACCATCACTCCGCCAAGCTTAAGCATTGCGAATCCCGCTATCGGCGGCAACGTCAACACACTTGCCTAGCTGCCAACGCCCAACTGCCCTGTTTTGAGCAGAATAAAACTCCACTTAATCCTGAGCGAGAGTGTAAGCAATCCACAATCCTGTATAGCGCCATTGTTGACTTTTTCAATTTTAATATTCCAGTTATTCTGCGGCTTCCAAGACGAAAATGGCTCAAGAACCCAGAATAATTAGACTAATCATAATTAAAGAGTTTTTAGAAGTTCCCGATTAAAAACTCCGCTTCGAATATTGAAGAAACGCTTGCGCTGTCAGCATGACTTTAGCGCGTTTGAATTTGAGGGACGTTAATTTTATCCCAGCCTCAAAGCCACGATAAAAAATGCGACTCATGATCGACCTGAACAAGCTATATGGCGCGATACGATGACGGGCTGTGTCCAGATTCCTATATTGAACGACCAAATAAGTATTGCTGCTAGAGGCGGTTAAACGGATGCCAACAAGATCGTGCCACGGAATTAGGTGCCCGTTCTCTGTATAGATTTTGATTCCCACATGGTCTATTTTTAAGGCCGGACCTTGCCATCGAATGTCTCTTATGCAGCGCCAGATCGTTGATAAATACCAGGCTAACCAAGGCAACATCAAGAGCAAGCCAAAGCCTGCACCCAAGCTTTGGGACAACGCCAGAGAGAAATATCCTAGGGGTAACATGAATAGCGTCATCAGAACAATAATGCCGATCGCCCAAGCGTGTGACTTATATAGCAGCAGAGGCTCGGGTAGATAGTCCGCTCGCTTACCGTTTGCATCGCTGCTGTCATCTGGCTGAAAAGGATCGACCTCTTTACGGCTTGATACCCAGATCAGAAATAAACCGAAGGTAATCCAAAATGCGACGACGAATAAAAATCCGATAGGATTAGTCGAAAACAAGACATCCTTGCTTCCACTCGCCATGCTAATTGATCCCTTGAGTAATGCTTTGATTGCCACCCAGAGACTGGCGAGTCCAAAGATAAACATGAATGTTGACGCAACGAGATTTCCAAATTTATTCATGTTGATGATCCTTAGATTTATCTTCTAAGATGCACTGAGATAATTATCGGCACTCTTGGCGTTTATAGCCACAAGCCATTAGAAAAGTCAGACTCTTGGTAAGCTGAGTGAAGAATTTAGACCTCATATAACTCCAAAGGCAATCCATCTGGATCAGCAAAGAAAACAAAACGCTTGCCCGTATATTCATCAGTACGAATTGCTTCGACTGCGATGCCTAGTGATTTCAGGTGGCGCTTGCAGTGATCAATATCTCTTACTTCAAATGCCAGATGGCGCAGCCCCTGTGCTTCAGGATACGACGGACGAGGCGGTACACTAGGGAACGAGAACAACTCAATCTGGGAGCCATCAGGCAATTGTAAATCCAGTTTGTACGAGTTACGTTCAACACGAAAATGTTCGGCAATAATCTTCAGCCCCAGATACTCACTATAGAAGCGCTTAGAGACTTCGTAGTCAGAACAAATGATTGCAGCGTGATGAATGCGGTTTAGCATTGGCAAGAACTCGTTTTTTGGGATGTGCATGCAGAAGTCAGATGTTGAACGTCGTCAAAATCACACAGCATATCTATGCAATAGAACGATATGCCCGACTCGATATCGATACCGAGTTATTGTCTGGATCTTTTGCATTAGCGAACTGATAGCCATTGGCTTGATGCGTGCTGCTAAAGGCAAGTCCGCGTTCTAAGCTTTGCGCTTTGAAGGTCTCAACATCTGTTACAGAAAAAACGAGTTTCACACCAGCTTGCCCCAATTTCAAACTTTTTGCAACCTGATGTATGAAGATTATTGTTGATCCGTCTGCACTAACTAATTCTACCAATCCCTCTGACTCAGGTTTTGAACTAAAACCAAAAAACTGTTGATAGAAATCAGCAGTTTTTTGAGGTTGTCTTGCGTAAATCATGATGGCGTTAAGTTGAGGATTCATGGATATCCTGAATAAACCGGTGATGAATTTTTAATGCTTAGAAAATTTTTTAGAGATTAAGGTTCAATAAACTATTTAGATTTTTCCGTCGAGATGCGAACAATATTGCTGGCATTAATACGATTGCAATTGTTCGCCCCAAACGTGATTCTAGATTCCAAAGGAACAGGACGATTGCCCCATAAATTAATAAGTAAATAAGATAAAAAATACTTGAAATTCCGACAGTCCAGCCGATAACTAATAAGAATAAAAAAACTAATATAAAACCAATTTTGTCATCAGTGGATTTTCGTTTCATCACGTTCGATTCCTTGCTTTATTCAATATCGAAACCCATTTTATATTGAAAATGTATTCAACTCGACAGTCCATACCTAAATAGATTTAGCTCACTCACTTCTTCGATTTCTCGATATCGCAATGCGTATCTAAAAACCGTAAAGCTCCACTAAAACTACTATCCCAATCGTCCAGCAAATACGCATCGGCTTCTTGCACAAAATCATTCCATTCTTCTAGCAGACTGTCTTGCTTTTCATGGGGGGCGGCGGTTTTGATGAACTCGATTGCCAGCTCTGGATGAAAACCATCCTTGCGGATTTTTTTGACCAGTGTTTTTGCATTAGCTTCGGTCAGTACAGTCTTAGGTGCAGCGCCTGCAGACAGACAGAAAAATACCGTGAGCAGGGCGTACACATCTGTTTTGCCTTTGGTCAGTTTGGTCCATTCTTTAGATACCAGCGCATCGTATTCTGAGGTGTCTTCTAGCTCATAGTCGCGGATGAAATAGCGATCTTTTAGCTCGAATACGACGACATCAAGCGCCAGACTAGCGTTCAGAATTTGAGGTAAATCGTGGTTGCTGATTTCTTGCTGAATACGATCCGCAATGGCCTGGTATTCGGTAGGAATGGGTTCAAATATGTCTTTAGTGCGTTTGCTGATTTTACCTTTTTTACGCACAGCATCGATCAGTTTGGCGAACTCAACTTGGTTGACTAAGCTTTCTTCGGTTTTGCCGAGCATACGTAACAGCATGGCGGTACGTACCACGGACGCTGCATCCGCATCTTGTTCTTGCAGGGTAGCGCGCGACAACCCTAGTTGTTCTCCAAACCAGAATGCCGCAGCGATTTCTGTCGCATTGGTTTTGCGCTGTTCCAAGATATTGAGATAATCGACGTCATTGTCTTTACGTGACCAGACTTCTAAAAAATCTTCTACCCGTCCTTTTTCTTCACGACCTAACAACGCATATTCGGGCATGACGAATAGCGCTTTAAGCAAACCGGAGCCACCGCGTGATAGCGTTAGAAACGTATTATCGCTAATCATCTTGGCGGCTAAAGTCAGGTCACCTTGTGTGCTTTGCTTCAGATATAAACTGACCAGATTGACGATACGTTTTTGCGCCATATCGATTTCTGGACGCAGATATTTGCTGCCAAAGACCTCTGCCATCTGTACCATGCCTTTCGGTGCCTCAGCCTCAATGGCGCTAATTTTAGCGGCGGTGATGAGGCCGTTTTTTACGCCAAAGCGTAAGGCACTTTCAAAGTAAGGACGGTTATCTAGCGTGGCAAGCTGAAAGCTGTTGTCGGACATAGGGCGAGTCAAATTCTTTAATTGAGATAGGTAAGAGCTAGGATCTGTTAACTGTTAACTTTTAACTGTTTCAACTGTTAACCCTTAAATCGCATTCCCGATTAATGGATAACAGACCCGAGGTTTAAGTCGCTTTACAGCGCGGACTCTTCGCCATCATCTTTATCATCGCCGTCATCATTGTTCGGCTTATCGAGCTCATCTTCTTCCTCGCTCTCGGCCAATTCATCTGCGGCTAATTGCAGACTGGCTTTGTAGCGGGCACGTAATTTCATCATTACTTCGCGGAAAATTTCTGGTAACTGATAACGTAATAAATACGTGACTTCCATCCAGTCATGATCGACCAGATTAGCCATGTCAGATGAAGAGCCGCGTGGCTCGTCGTCGCGGCTGATATGCATCAGGTCATCATCGAGTGCCTGAACTTTAGAATCGTCGCCGTAGTGGAATAAATCAAAGGTGGCATAGCGGTAAAAATGCTCGACCATTTCTGCTCTGTCGTACAGATAATCTACTAGCGCGTCGTAGCCGCCGTCGACTTCAGCAATTTCATACAAGAACTCTGCCGGATCGCCACCTTCGCGGAAGATGACGGAGTTGACCATGCTGCGCAATTGCTCATGGGTTTGATCGCCATAACGACGCTCCAGCACTACTGCTTGTGCGAACTGTTCTGGTGTGACCAGCAAGTTGACCAGCGACTCTTTCGACGCATCATATTCGCGGATAATCGCCAGCAAATCTTTAGCAGGAAAATCATCCAGCGCAGCTACCAGCGCTTTGTCGCCCTCAGTTTCTGCCAGTGTTGCCAAAGCAGATTCAGCACCGACGATGTCGCCGACTTTGATTAGGCTTTGCGCTTGTATCAGCGCGGGGTAGTACGTTTTTTTATCATCCATCTTGATTAATCCTTGCGATCAAAACCTTGTTCGGCCAAAAAGTCTGCGCCAGCTTCTTCTAAATCGTAGCCATCTTCGCTGTCGCCGTCATCCATATCATTGCGTACGCCATGGACATCATGGACGCCGCCGTCTTGATGTTCAGCATCTTCATCTTGCTCTTCGTCAGAAGCGTTAGACGGGCTGACTGCGCGAGAGTCTTTGCTCTTATTCAGATATTCCAGTGCGGCAGCAATCACCATGAATTGGTCACCGTCTGCATGTCCGAGCACGGTTTTGCTGAGGGATTCCGCCCAGGGCTCTAAACGTACGTCTTTGGACAGATCTTTCCAGTGCGGTAATTGACTGATCGGTTTAGAAATCAGTGACTCAACTTTTAAGGGATTCAGATATTTAAATGCATTATGGAAAGCGACTGCGACCATTTCTGGATTGCTCTTCATCATCGGCAACAAAAACGGCACCTGATCACGCTTCTCTTTGAGACGATGGCGCAGAACATCTTTGCCTTCAGAATCGCTGGTTAAATCTTCCAGTTCTGCCACATACACAGACTGGATATCTTGAAAATATTGGGATAATTTCACTGCAGTACTCCTGATAAATAATTCTTCCAAATCTCGCTGGCGGTTTGCAGCGGATCGTCTAGCAAATTGCGGCGCCGGTTTTCGTCGTAAGCGGCACGCGCTGCGTCGTCCGATAAGACATCATAGGCCTCTTTGCATTCATGAAATTTTTGCGGCGCAAGGGCAGAGCTGTTGCGATCTGGATGAAACTCTGCCGCCTTCAGCCGGAAGGCTTTTTTTACCTCCGCTAAAGTCGCATTTGGCGTGATCCCCAGAACAAAATAGTAGTCTGTCATGCAATCTCGTGTTGGGTTAGATGTTGCTATTGTTGAATATTCGGTTGAAACAAGTGAGTGCGATTTTGCTACTAAGCTTGTGGCACTAAGCGAAAAATTCAAATAGATTGATGGATAGCTTGCTGTTGTCGTCTGCGCTGACTGGTTTTGAACCAGTTTGATTTGTTCCGATTTGTTTTGACATTGCCCCGCATCATACCATTCTTGTGCTGGCTCATTGTTTTCAGCTATGGCAGCTTGGTTTATTTATGGATTGATTGTATAGCGATTTTGTTGTCATTTAGTTTAGATGTCCGCCAGTTTCTATGATGTCTTTTTCCAGGCTAAGGCTAGTTTGTATCGCGATCTGTAATCCTCTCACCACCGTCGCCAGCGCCATGCTGGGTGCACCTGCTGGTTGTGTACCAGCTTGTGCCACCTGCTCGGGCAGGTAAGGGATATGGATAAAGCCACCTCGCATCGTTTTGGGCTCAGTGGTTTGCGCTTCGATGACAAGCGCCCGCGTCGCCAGATGATGCATCAAGCCATAAAATAGATGGTTGCAAACAAAGGTCCCCGCAGTATTTGAGACAGCGGCGGGAATACCCGCAGCGCGAAGCTGATGCACGATGGCTTTGATCGGTAAGTTAGAAAAATAGGCCGCTGGGGCGCCGTTGACGACCGGATGATCGATCGGCTGCTCGCCTGCATTGTCGGCAATCCGCGCATCGTCGATGTTGATGGCGACGCGCTCAATCGAGATACCGCTTCTCCCGCCGGCCTGACCGACGCAGAGGACGATCGCTGGGTTGACCGCGGTAATGGCTTGTTCTAACATCGTAATCGCCTTACCGAATACGCAGGGTAGCAATTGCGTCTTGATGTTAGCTCCTTGGCAGCACCAATCGGCCAGTGCTTTGACTACCTCCCATGAGGGATTGATGCTTTGCTGATCGAAGGCGTCAAAGCCGGTAATCAGGACGACGGTCGCACTATTGTCATCATTGTGATCAATATGAGATCGGCTCAATTGGCTCAATTGAATATACTCCCCATTTTATTTTTTAAAAATGCCTCATTGTCCAATGATTATATGGACACTCTTAATATACTAGATACGAGTATATTAAGAGTCGTTTACTCAAGCTCACCGACATCGACATTATCATCAAGCTGATAGTCACCGCGGTTGAAGGCGGCGATGACTTCTTGTGATTGCTGCAAATAAGATTCTGGCACCAGAATCCGTACGCCACCCAATGCCGCGGTTAGGAGCGTATCGGTCTGCACCAGATTGTCGTCAGCGATCACGGCGGGGATGCCCGCAGCCACCAGACAACCCTGGACTATGCAAGCGTCGGTCGGGATATAGTAAGTCGCGACGGTAAATAGATTTCTGCTGAGATTGTCCTCATTCATGTCGCCTCCGGGGCTGTAGAAGTAAAAAGAGCTTAAACGCTTTTCGCGCTTAAGCTCTTTTTAATTTTTATATTGCTGCTTAGTTAGGCTGTTTAGTTAGATATCTACGCCTAAGCGTCTAGCGCATTAAAAAAAGTTAGCTAGTTTTCTTTTCCCTGGCGACAAAATACAGCAGCAATACGATTAACACATAAGGAATCATCGACAAGGCGTTTGAGTTGATACCCTCGTAGAAAGGATTATGTGCCGTTGCCCAGTCACCGATGGACTTATCAAAATTGGTCAGAATACCAGCGCTGAAAGCGATGAAGATACCGGCCAATGCACCGCCAGCAATGTAGCCTGAGGACAATAAGACACCAGAACTGCTATCGCCCGCTGCTTGCTTCTCCTCATCCGTCATTGTTTTGTAGCGATCTAGTTTGCTATTGCGACGATCTACTAGCCAGCGAATCATTCCGCCGATAAATAAGGGCGCCGAGGAGGATAAAGGCAAATACACACCAACCGCAAACGCTAGGGAAGGGATGCCAGCCATTTCTAAAATCACGGCAATCATCACGCCGAAGATCACCAGAGTCCAAGGTAATTTTTGATCCAAAATACCTTTGATGATGTAGGACATTAATACCGCTTTTGGCGCATCAAACTTGGCGACCTTGGTGCCATCCGGTAATTCTTTGTAAGTGCCGTTAATACCTGGATCAACCATATAGACAACCTTGCCAGCATTGTCTACCAGATACTTGCCAGCTGGGCCGCCGACAGTGTCGCTTTTTTGCCAGACTTTATAAGTTGCTTTATCTGCCTCAGCTTGCGTGCCGGTGAGTTGCGCTGTATCCGTCAGTTTGCTGACATCGGTGACCAGATTTGGCGCGACCTGCGCTGCGGGTACATAGGTAGTTGCGCTCTCATTGAGTTTAAGTAAGATCGGACCCAAAACCAAAGCAGAAGTCAGTGCTCCAGCCAAAATCGCAAACTGCTGCAAGCGTGGTGTTGCACCGACCAGATATCCGGTTTTTAAATCTTGTGAAGTTGAGCCAGCGTTACTCGATGCGATACAGACAATCGCGCCGACCGATAACGCCGTCACATAATATTGTCCGCCAGTCCAGCCCATCAATAAAAAGATCAGGCAGGTAAATAGCAAGGTCGCCACGGTCATGCCGGAGATCGGGTTGGAGGATGAACCAATTTCACCCGTTAAACGGGATGATACCGTCGCGAATAAAAAGCCAAACACCAAAATCAAAATCGCACCGAGGATATTCATGTGCAAAGGCGTTGCCGCGGTGATGATGGCAATAATCGCCAGCGAGCCAATGACGACCCATTTCATCGGAATATCTTGCTCAGTGCGCAAAGTGGATTTGACTGCATTAGTGGTGTTGCGCATTCCCGCAATACCTTTGGACAGGCTGCGCCAGATTGTTGGCATGGCTCGCATCAAACTGATTAAGCCACCCGCGGCAACTGCACCAGCACCAATATACAAGATGTAAGAACTGCGGATAGCGCCAGGACTCATTGCGCTAATTAGGGTCGTACCCGGGCTGACCGGCACAGTCAATGCATCACCGAAGAACTTGATCATCGGGATCAGCAAGAGATAGGACATGACGCCGCCAGCAGCCATGGTTGATGCGATACGTGGGCCAATAACATAACCAACGCCGAGTAATTCCGGCGAAATTTCTGCGCCGATTGATCCTGCTTTTAACGGTGCACCGAACGCGACTTCTGGCGTATCTTTCCAACCGCGCAAAGCGACGTTGACGATCTTATAAATCAGGCCAACACCAAAACCCGCAAAAATAATCTTGGCGCGTTTGCTGGCTTCTGCAAAAGCATTGGGATTGTCGCCTTCACCTGCTGCATCACGCGAGCTTTGATTAGCTGCGGCTTTTAATACTTCTGCGCAAGCAGTACCTTCGGGATATTTGAGTTCTAAATGTTGGTCGACAATCAAGGTGCGACGCATCGGTATCATCAATAAAATACCGAGCAAACCACCCAATACACCAACTAACATCACACGCCAGATTTCCAGATCAAAGCCCAGAATCAAAATCGCTGGCATCGTCACGCCAAGACCAAAGGCGATGGATTCACCTGCAGAGCCAGCAGTTTGGGTGATATTGTTTTCCAGAATAGTGGAATCTTTGCCACCCATTTTTTGGAATACGCGGAACAAGGTAATCGCGATCACCGACACTGGAATCGAAGCGCTGACCGTAAGGCCAACTTTTAACACCAGATACAAAGATGACGCACCAAAGATAATGCCCAGTACCACACCCATGATTAGGGCGCGGATGGTCATTTCTGGAAGTTGGGCTGATGCGGGAATGTAGGGCTTAAAGGCGGGTTGAGCAGAGGTGTCGTTTGGCATTGTTTTACCTTGGTGTCAATCTAATAAAAACTACGCAAAAAATTACGCAACATGAACTGGAAGACATTGTGTGTCCTAGCTCGTTTATTGGGAAATTCAAAAATCCGATAGATGTGCAGCGAGTTTTTTGGCTTGCGCTGTCTCTGTCAGAGAATTTTTAGAACTTACCTATTCCAGCCCGATTGGGGCAGAAGTGCTAATCGGGCATTATATGGCGACATCCCGGTAATTTCGCTCAAATTTCATGCTTGTTTAAATTTGGCAACACTGTGATGCCACGGATGACTGGATTGCGCCATGCCACCAAGGCCAGCAGCAGGGCGGCGACACCCGCAAAGCCGAGTGAGTAGCGCAAGCCAAGGTGCTCGCCCATCCAGCCGCCGATTAATGCACCGGGGCCAGCAGGTAGCAAAATCAGCCAGCGCATCGTGGACGTCATTCTGCCGAGTAGCGGTTCTGGAGTAACTGCTTGCCGCAACGCCAAAAAATTAATAAAAATCAGCACGCCACCAATAGAGAAGCACACCAGCATGATCGTGAAAGCAATCACGCCCCAGTGATCAATTGGTGCTATTGCCAGCAAAGACCAGCCAAACCCACAGATACTGATACCGAGCACCATGCAAGGGCCGGGGCCTATGCTACGGCTAATACGATGACCATAAATACTGGCGATAACAGTACCGATCCCCATGCCCATATAACTGAGACCAACAGCTTGTTCCGATAAGCCTAAAGTGCGGGTAGCAAATAAAATTTGTACGACCAGTGCCGCGTTGTAGCAAAGTTGCCAGCCACCGACGGTCGCTGCGAGTGAGACTAATAGAGGTTTATTCCAGACAAACTGAATACCTGCTTTAAGGTCATTCCAAAAATGCGCGCCCTCAATACTAGGTCTGACTTCATTGACTTTAATCCCACGTAAAATGGTGGCGGAGCTGAGCAGTAATAAGGCATCCGTCATCAGTGCCAGTGGTGCCCCCATCAGATTAATCAAGCTACCGGCAGCGGCTGGCCCCGCGATCTCTGCACCGGAGTTTGCCAGCGCATTTTTTGCAAATGCTTCTACCAGCCGCTCTCTGGGGACAATCTGGGTCAAAACGATTTGTGCGGCGGTACCTGATGTTGTATTGACTGCGCCAATAATAAAGCCGACTACATACAACCACATCATATTGATGGAACCTAACCACCAGACCAGCGGGACACTGGCGACCGCAATCGCTACCAAGATTTCACCGACGACGTACACGGGTAATTTGCGCACTCTGTCTAGCCACACCCCTGATGGCAGCGATAAAAACACAAATGGCAAGGTTTCCATAAAAGTCAAAATACCCATTTGAGTCGGCGTGGCATGCAATAAAATCGCAGCCGTCAAAGGCAGCGCCAGCATCGTCACTTGTGCACCAAGCGAGCTGATCAGTATCGACGTCCACAAACGGCGATACACCAGATCGCGTAGTAAGTCAGTAGGAGCTAAGGTGAATCTTTGTAGCAGACGCTTTTTCATATTTTTATAGTATTAAACCGAGAATTTCTATTGTCGCTGTTCCAATAGACATTCTCGGTTAAAAAAAGCCGGACAAAAAAGAGGGATGACGCTTAAAAATATTTTCGACAATTTCAGATTGTTATTAGTTAATTCCAAGCTGTAGAGCGGATATGTGCTGACTGGTATTTCGCCTCTGCTAGCGTTTACAATAGCTGCCTTAGTGAGTGTATTCGTTCACTAAGATGTTCACGCTTAAGTTAACACTTAGTTCACGCTCGGTTCACTTATATTACACAGATTACAAAGATTAGAGAACACAAACATGTTTGAAAAACCTATCGTCATGATTGACTTTGAAACCTCAGGCATGAGCCCGGAACAAGGCGGTCGCGTGACCGAAGTTGCGGCGCTGCGGATCGTTGGCGATCAGGTGGTGGATCGTTATGTATCGCTGATCAATTGTAATGTCCGCATCTCCTCTTTTATTACTGAACTGACTGGCATTACCCAAGCAATGGTCAACAAAGCACCACCAGCATCGGAGGTGATTCCTGAGCTGGTCGAGTTTATTGGTAACGATACTTTAGCCGCCCATAACGCTAGTTTTGATGAGAAATTTTTGCAGGCAGAAAGTGATCGTTTAGGTCTATGGCCTAGTTACGATGGGGTCGTGTGTTCGGTCAAATTAGCGCGCCGGGTTTTCCCTGGATTGGATAGTTATTCACTCGGTCGTCTGGCATCATCTTTGGGTATCCGCTTTGCTGGTGCGGCGCACAGGGCAGAGGCCGATGCCGAAGTCGCCTCGGCTTTGCTGTTGCGCATTGCTGCCCATTTGGGTAAACAGTACGACATGCGCAGCGTTGATCCCCGCTTGCTACAAGAAATCAATAAACTCAGTGCGGCTAAAGTCGGTGCCTTCTTAAAAAAACAGACCGCAGCACCAGAGCCAAAATCCAGCATGCTTGTGCCGGATAAAATACAAGACAAACCAGTACAGCGCTACCGCCATTACAAAGGTGGCGTGTACGAATTATTGTATGAGGCAACGCAAGAGTCGGATTTGACACCAGTGATTGTGTACCGTTCGCATAATGGTAGCATTTGGACTCGTGCTAAAGACGTGTTTTTTGAAACCATAGAAGTGGATGGTATTAAGACGCCGCGCTTCGCTTTGATTGAAGATTAGTCAGATCCTAGCGAAGCACAAATCAGACTATCCCCTGCTTTAGCGCTTTCGGTAAATCGTATTGCGCGACACGCCCAAAGCACGGGCAGCAGCAGAGACATTACCGCCATGAATTTGCAATGCAGTTTGTATGGCCTGAATTTCTAAATCCTGTAACTTACTCTTACTGATGGGCTGCACTGATTGGATGGCGTTAGCAGAGGATAAATCGTTAAAGACTGCTTGATTGATGTCAGGTGTGACATGGCTTACATGGGTGACGGACTGATCTAGTGTCGGTTGGTACTCGGTCAGCGTCGTGATTTCCTCTAAAAAATCCTCTGGTAAATGTTCACGACAAATTTCATTGTTTTCGCCAGCCATCAACATCGCCGTGCGTAAGAGGTTGTTGAGTTGGCGTAAATTGCCGGGCCAGCGGTGGTGCTTAAATAACTGCATGACATCGCTAGAAATTTGGTGGGGTTTGCCGTTTTTATGGCGCGACCGATTTTCTTCGGCCAGCATTCTTTGAGCTAGCACCGTCATATCAGAACGTTCGCGCAAAGCGGGCAGTTTTAAAACCAGACCATTCAGCCGGTAGTACAAATCCTCGCGGAATTCACCTTTGGCAATCAGCTCGCGCAGATTACGGTGGGTTGCACAGATCAGTTTTACATCGACATGAATAGATTTATTTCCACCCAGCGGCATCACGCTGCGCTCTTGCAATACCCGGAGTAATCGAGCTTGCATACTTAGGGGCATATCACCGATTTCATCTAAAAATAAAGTGCCGCCATGCGCTTGCTGGATCTTGCCGATGTTACCTTTTTTTCGTGCGCCGGTGAATGCGCCATCTTCGTAACCAAATAATTCTGATTCAATTAAGGTCTCTGGAATCGAGGCGCAATTAACTGCGATGAATGCAGCTTGTCGTCGGGATGAATCTTGATGTATTGCCTGAGCCAACAGCTCTTTGCCCGTACCTGTTTCGCCCGTGATCAGCAAGCTGATATCGTGCTCGGCGACTTTGCTGATTTTATTGATTAAATTAGCGATCAGCGGATCGCCCGTGTTTAGGGCTTTTAGTTTTGAGCTATTTGAGGGGCTATTTTGTGAACTGTAATTCGCTGCTGGATGATGGTTTTCTGAAGCCTTTTGGTAGTCTTGTCGTTCTTGTTCTTGTCCTTGCGCGTATTGTGAGAAGCTATTTTTCAGCTTAAGTTCCGCGCGTGCTGATACCCGCACTCCGCCCGGTAATGAGAGCGATAAAAATTGTGCCGTCGCGTTGCGGTAATGATCAAGCAGCGATGACAAGGCGACCCCAAACAGCGAGCTAAAGCTATGTGCAGTCAAGGACGCTAATGGCAATCCAAGCTGGAATAAAGCACTACGATTTGCCGATAAGAAACGTCCGTCTGGTGTAAAGCAGGCGATGCCTTCCATTAAGGTGCCGATAAACTCAGGTCGTGCATGGAAGTGCAGGGTGATAGCGTCTTCAAATGTGGCGGAGAACAACTGGTTCTCTATCATCTGGGCCGACATACGGACTAAGGCCATCGTATGTTTGTGAAAGCTGCGGTAGTCGCCAGTGACGTCAAGTACTCCTAACACTTTGCCCTGATAGTCAAAAATCGGCGCGGCAGAACATGTCAGAAAATGATTGGCTTGCAGATAATGATCGCTGCCGTGGATTAAAGTAGGCGCGGCCTCAACCAATGCGGTGCCGATTGCGTTGGTACCTTTGCTATGCTCTGCCCACATCACTCCCGGGCGTATCGCTACCTGATCTGCTTTTTGTAAAAAATCTTGGTCGCCAAACGCATGCAAGATGTGGCCGTTAGCATCTGTCAGCAAGACCATGCTGTGGGTATCAATAATCTGCTCGTAGAGCGTTTCCATCACTGGTAGCGCATAGGTGTGCAAAGCATGATTTTGTTCCATCAGCAGCGCCAGTTCTTTATTGCTTAAACTGCTGAAGTCAGGTGCGGCTTTACGCTCTACACCATAAGCGGCGGAGCGCAAGTGCGACGCGGCTAATAATTCGGGATGGGTTCCGGCAGAGATAAATCTGTCGGATTGGCTGGGTGATAGCGGTGTCGCTTGCGCACCGTCGTTGCCTCGCTCCATGATCTGGCGCATTTCTGGACTCCGTATAGAGGATGGGTCTGTATGCTTTTTTTAATCGTTGTAATGGAAACTTCTAAAAACCCCTTAATCGAGCGCATCGCGTTGTTGTAAAGCCTCGCAATACCGACGTATTGCTACGTCGAGGTGGCAACTCTGCCTAGCGCTGCATCTCGATTAAGGGTTTTTACAAGATTCCTAATGTAACACTACTGATTTATTTTCGCATCCGCTTGCTGGTCCCTACATCAGTACACTTTGGCAAACTTTTAAAATATTTAATATTTATTTATACTGAGGGTAAGTATATTTAATTGTCCAAGTATTATATGGTCTATAGGCCGTTTTTTATAAAAAATAGGGGGAGTATCTTCATTTTTACGCGTAATTACTGAGTGATTTACTAGCAAAATGGTGCTGTCATTCACTGGTGCAGAGTCGCCCGTATTTTTAGAGCACCACCAAAACATTACTGGAATGGCATAACTTTTGCGTAACATGCCCCAGCAGCACGTAGTGTGTACCTCGGTGTTCCAAATTGTCACAATAAAATCAGGAGATAAAGATGGCTATCGGTTTCAATATAAATGGCAAAGCAGTATCGTCCAGTTCGGAAGTGGATACCCCGTTGTTGTGGGTAATCCGTGATGAACTTGGTTTGACCGGGACGAAATTTGGCTGTGGCATGGCGCTTTGCGGCGCTTGCACTGTGCATCTGGATGGCGTGCCCGTCCGCTCTTGCCAGACGCCGGTATCGTCGGTCAAAGGTAAAAAAATTGCTACCATCGAATCACTCTCTGCGGACAATTCCCACGTATTACAAAAAGCCTGGATCGCGCACGACGTGCCGCAATGTGGCTACTGCCAATCGGGCCAACTGATGAGCGCCGCTGCTTTGCTGGCCTCGAATAAAAACCCCAGCGATACCGATATCGACAACGCCATGAGCGGTAACATCTGCCGCTGTGGAACCTATAACCGTATTCGTGCTGCGATTAAGTCTGCCGCTGCCGAAATGCGTAAAACAGCTTAAGGGGCGCGCCATGACAACTACTAGACGCAGTTTCCTTAAAACTTCCGCTTTAGCTGGTGGTGGCTTGATGCTTGGCATCAGCTTACCAAGTATCGTCGGTGTAAGTGACGCTCAGGCAGCGGGTACTTTATATACCCCGAATGCATGGGTACACATCGCTGACGACAATACGATTACCTTGATCTCCGCCCGTTCTGAAATGGGGCAGGGCGTGTACACCTCGATGCCGATGTTGATTGCAGAAGAGCTGGATGTTGAGCTGAAAAATATCAAGGTAGAAATTGCTCCTCCCAACGCTGCTTACACCAATAGTTTGCTCGGTGCACAAATCACCGGCGGCTCTACCTCAGTACGTGACGCATGGGAAAAATTGCGCATAGGCGGTGCCCAGGTCCGTATGATGCTGGTATCTGCCGCAGCGAATAAATGGGGCGTTGATGCCGCCAAGTTAAGCACCAGCAATGGTATGGTCAAAGGTCCTGACGGTAAGCAAGCCAGCTATGGCGAACTGGCTGAAGCGGCATCCAAATTACCGGTTCCTAAAGATGTCGTGTTGCGTGATCCTAAAGATTTTAAGATCATCGGCAAAGCGACTAAACGCTTAGATACACCGAATAAAGTGAACGGCAAAATCCAATATGGGATTGATGTTGTCTTGCCTGATATGGTGTACGCATCCTTAGAGCAGTGCCCGGTGATTGGTGGCACGGTCAAGAGCTATGACGCGACCAAAGCGCGTAGCATGCCCGGCGTGATTGATGTGGTGCAGATACCCGATGGCGTCGCCGTGGTAGCGAA